>JBBQAN010000001.1:0-191930 GCA_038316385.1 Lysobacterales bacterium
GCGCAAGCAGGTCGAGGAGGCCCGGACCCTGCTCGACCAGCGGCTGCGCGACCAGCAGTTCTACACGCGCTCGCTGATCGAATCGAACATCGATGCGCTGATGACGACCGACCCGCAAGGCATCATCTCGGACGTGAACCAACAGATGATCGCGCTCACCGGACGCACGCGCGACGAGCTGATCGGCGCGCCTTGCAGGAATTTCTTCACCGATCCGATCCGCGCCGACGATGCGATCAGGCGCGTGCTGACCGAGAACAAGGTGAGCAACTACGAACTGACCGTGCGTGCGCAGAACGGCGAGGAAACCGTGGTGTCCTACAACGCCGCGACCTTCCACGACCGCGATCGCAAATTGCAGGGCGTGTTCGCCGCCGCGCGCGACGTCACCGAGCGCAAGCGCTTCGACCGCACCTTGCTCGAGAAGAACATCGAGCTCGAACACGCCAGCCGCATGAAGTCCGAGTTTCTGGCCACAATGTCACATGAGCTGCGCACGCCGTTGAACGCCATCATCGGTTTCTCCGAGGCGCTCAAGGACGGTCTGATGGGGGCGATGAGCGACAGCCAGAACGAAAGCATCGGCGACATCTTCACCAGCGGACAGCACCTGTTGTCGCTGATCAACGACATCCTGGACCTGTCGAAGGTCGAGGCAGGCATGATGACGCTCGAACTGGAGACAGCCGACCTCAACAACCTGCTGTCGCACAGCCTGTCGATCGTCAGGGAAAAGGCCGCAGCCCAGCGCATCCGCCTCGAACTCGAAACCGGCGAAAACCTCGGTGCGCTCCAGCTGGACATGCGCAAGACCAAGCAGATCGTCTACAACCTGCTCTCGAATGCAGTGAAGTTCAGCGCCAACGGCGGACGCGTGACACTTAGCGCGCGACGCGTGTCACGCAGTGCCGTCGGCACCTTGTCCGGGACCTGGCCGGAACACAGCTTTCCGCTGGGCGATAGCGAGCACGAGGAATTCCTGGAACTCTCGGTCAGCGACAGCGGCATCGGAATCTCCAGGGACAACATGGCGAAATTGTTCCAGGCCTTCACGCAGATCGACAGCAGTCTGGCGCGCAAGTTCGAGGGCACCGGACTGGGCTTGGCGATGGTCAAGCAACTGGCCGAGTTGCACGGAGGCGCCGTCGCCGTCGCCAGCGCCGAGGGCGAAGGCGCACGCTTCGCTGCCTGGTTGCCGATTCGCACGCCGACGCGGGTGACCGCCGCCGGGTGTATCTTGACCAAGGATCAGGAGGCACTGCATGGCCACGGTCTTGATCATTGAAGACAACCCGGCAAACATGAAATTGACGTCGTTGCTGATGCGCAACGCCAATCACACAGTGCTGTGCGCCGTCGATGCCGAGACCGGCCTGACGCTGGCGCGCGGTTCGCAGCCGGACCTGATCCTGATGGACATCCAGCTTCCGGGGATGGACGGCTTCGCGGCGACGGCACTCCTGAAAAAGGATCCGGCGACCGCCGCCATTCCGGTTATCGCGCTGACCTCGATGGCCATGAAAACGGACCAGGAAAAGAGCCTGACCGCCGGCTGCGATGCCTACATCGCCAAGCCGCTGCGCTACCAGGAGTTGTATGTGGCGATCGACGCACTGTTGCGCAAGGCCGAGCCGTATGCGAGCAATGAAGCAGTTCCCCCTCAGGAGTCGACATGACCAGCCCGATTGCAACGATCCTCATCGTCGATGACGAACTCCAGAACCGCAAGCTGCTCGAGGCCCTGTTGCGGCCCGAAGGCTACCTCACCCAGAGCGCCGCCAATGGCGAAGAGGCCTTGGCTCTGATCGCGGAGAGCCCGCCGGATTTGATCCTGCTCGACGTCATGATGCCCGGCATGGATGGATTCGAGGTGGCCACCCGGCTCAAGGCCAACCCGGTGACCGCGAGCATCCCGATCATCATGGTGTCGGCGCAGGATGGCCGCGGCGCGCGCATGATCGGTCTTGATTCCGGGGCGGAAGTGTATCTGACCAAACCAGTGGACCGAGCCGAACTGTGGCTGCGGGTTCGCAATCTGGTGCGCCTCGCGGGTTCAACGACGCATGACGATACCGCTGGATCAGAAGACGTCGTTCCCACCTGAATCCGCACTGCGTTTCGGGCGGACGAGGCACGCTGTAGGCGTCAGCGGGGCGGCGCCGCCAGTTCGCGCGCGTCAAGGAAACCGTCGCGATTGCTATCTTGCCGCGCGAAAACGGCCGCCAGCGATTTCTCGTAGTCGGCACGGGTCACCGGTTTTGCACCCGGCGGCAATTCGTCTCCTTCGAGCACGCCATTGCCATCGGTATCGATGCGATCGAAGTTGCGGGTCATGTGCGCGATGTATTCGGCGCGCGACACGCGGCCATCGCCGTCGGTGTCCATTACGCGCAGGTAATCCTGCGCTGTGCGGGGTGCATTCTGCGCGACCGCGATCGTGGCAAGCAAGCCGATGCCGGTGAGCAGCGCGAATGCCCGAACAGCACGATGTTCAGCGCGTCGGCAGGGATTCGACATGGCGTTTGAATGCAGCAAGATCGGCGGCAAGTGCACGCCTGAAGCCACTCGCGAACAAGCGGCCAATTCGTTTGAAAAACCAGCCCATACCTTCGATACGGGCATGCAGGTGCAGGCAGGTGCCGACCGCGACGGTTTCGAGCCGATAGCCGAAATGATAGTTGCCGCGCCGCGACGATCCTTCGCATCCGTCGACATGCAATTCCAACGATTGCGGCGGCTGTGCGGCGGTCACTTCGAAGACTTCGGTCGCGTCGCGACCGAACATCTTGCGGGTTTCGCGAAAACGCGTGCCAACGCCGAATGCGTCATTATCAAGCATCTCCAATTGCATGAGGTTCGGTAGCCAGCGCGGCCAGTCAGGGATGTCGATCAGCACCGCCCACACCGTTGCAGGCGGGGCGGCGATGGTGACCTGTAGATCAAGGATCAGTGGCATGACGACGGGAGGATAGCCGCAGGCGCACTGCGCGCGCGTTGCCTCAGCGTGCAGCGATCGCGTAGCCCTTCATGCGCATCGAGAACTCCTGCAACGCGTGGATGCCGGTCGCTTCAGCCTCGGCGCACCAGATTTGCAGGCGCTGCAAGGTTGCGTTGGCATCGTTGGAGCGTTCTTCGAGCACCGTTGCCAGACGCGCACGGAACTCCACCAGGGTCGCCAGTTGTGGCCGTCGCGACACGAAAGCGTGCAGGCGCTCGCGCGCGCCGGCGTCGAGCCAGCGGCCGCCATCGGCAAGACCCTTGCGCAGCTTGCGCGGCAGTTTCAGTTGATCGGACGCAAGCTGATTCTGCGCAGCGATGCGCTCGGCGCGCAGCGCGGGGCGCATCACATGACGGTAATAGTCGGTCATGGCCTGGAAGCGATGCGTCAGCAACGCCTTCAGCGTTTCGCTATCGGGCATCGGGATGTTCGGGCGCACGTCGAGCGAGGGCGCGACGCGCAAAACTTTCGCTAGGCCGACCGATTCGAGCAGCTTGATCGCGGCCCAGCCGATATCGAACTCGAACTTGCGCAGCGCGAACTTCGCCGAACTCGGGAATGCGTGATGGTTGTTGTGCAATTCCTCGCCGCCGATCCACACGCCCCAAGGCGTGAGGTTGGTCGCGGTGTCGGTGGTCTCGAAATTGCGGTAGCCCCACCAGTGGCCGACACCATTGACGACGCCCGCAGCCCAGAACGGCATCCACAGCATCTGCACGGCCCAGATCGCGACGCCGAGGACGCCGAACAGGGCGATGTTGATGAACAGCATGATGGTCGGGCCAAGGGTCGCGTGCTTCGCATACAGATGGCGCTCGATCCAGTCATCCGGACAACCGTTGCCGTATTTTTCGATCGATTCACGATCCGCGCGCGCTTCGCGATACAGTTCGACGCCCTGCCACATCACCTTGCGGATGCCGTACACCTGCGGGCTGTGCGGGTCGGCCTCGGTCTCGCACTTGGCGTGGTGCTTGCGATGAATCGCGGCCCATTCCTTGGTGACCATTGACGTGGTCAGCCACGACCAGAAGCGGAAGAAATGCGCGAGCACGGGATGAAAATCGACCGCGCGATGCGACTGGCTGCGGTGCAGGTACAGGGTGACGGCGAAGATCGTGAGTTGGGTCACGATCAGGAAATAGACGATGATGCCGACCCAGCTGAAGCCGCTGAGGCCTTCGGTCAACCAACTATAGAGCGCGGTGGGCATGGTGAACTCCCTCGGATATCCCGACATCATGGGGCTTGCCCGGCGGCGTTTCCACTGTGCGCCAGGGTATGGGCTCCCGTGTTCAGCCTGATCCATCGGAAGCAAGGAAGATCGGCCCGTGCCTGAATTGCCCGAAGTCGAGACCACCCGTTGCGGGCTCGCCCCGCACCTGATCGGCTCGCGCGTGCTCGGCGCGACCCTGCGCCGACCCGATCTGCGCTGGCCGATCGCGGCCGAAATCACCGCCGAGCTGCCGGGACAGCGCATTGCCAGCGTCACGCGCCGCGCCAAATATCTGCTGGTCGAGGCCGAATCCGGCAGCGCCTTGCTGCACCTGGGCATGTCGGGCAGCTTGCGCGTTCTGCCCGAAGTGACCGCACCCGGTATGCATGACCACGTCGATCTCGCCCTCGACTCGGGAAAGGTGCTGCGTTTCAACGATCCGCGTCGGTTCGGCTGCCTGCTCTGGCAGCCGCTGGGAACGATCCATCCACTGCTGGCCGGGCTTGGGCCGGAACCATTGCTTGACGGCTTCGATGGCGACCATCTGTGGCGACTCAGCCGTGGCCGGTCGGTGCCAGTGAAAAGCTTCCTGATGGATCAGGCAGTCGTGGTCGGGGTCGGCAACATTTATGCGGCCGAAGCGTTGTTCAGCGCCGGCATCGCGCCGCGCCGCGCGGCCGGCCGTGTAAGTCGCGAGCGTTACGCCGCGCTCGCCGAGGCGGTGAAACAAATCCTGGCCAGGGCCATCGCGCGCGGCGGCACGACCTTGCGCGACTTCCTCGCTCCGGACGGCGCGCCGGGATATTTCGAGCAGGAATTACTGGTATACAGTCGCGGCGGCGAGAATTGCAAAGTCTGCCGGACGCCCCTGCGCGCCGGCATGCTCGGCCAGCGCGCGACGGTCTGGTGCCCACGCTGTCAACGCTGATGCCGGGCCGGCCCCCGCGGCGTGAAACAAGCCCATAACGCAAAACCAGAAACCGACCGGCCGCCGAACCGTTATAGTTCAGAACATTATCGATCCGGCACTCATCGGATTTTGAGTGCCGTCCGATTTCCCCTGTTGCTGCGGGGCAAGGTGGGGGAATTGATCCAGCCATCAAGCAGGATTTGATTCCGGATCAATCTGGAGAGGACATGGCGACCGGGGCGGACATCACCACCTTGCTGACGGCAGCGCGCGGCGGCGACCGCGTGGCGCTGGACAATGTGCTGTCCTCTCTCTACCGCGAATTGCATGCGATGGCGCGGCGCCAGCTCAACGGCCAGCGCGGCGGCACCCTCGATACCACCGCGCTGGTGCACGAGTCGTATTTCAAACTGATCCGCAGCCAGAACGCCGAGTTCGCCGATCGCGCGCATTTCTTCGCCTATGCCGCGACCGCGATGCGCAGCGTGGTGGTGGATTACGCACGCCAGCGCTTGAGCCAGAAGCGCGGCGGCGATCAGCAGCGCGTCACCGAACTGCCTGACGACATCACCACCGGCGTCAGCCTCGGCGAAGATCTTCTGCATCTGGACAGCGCGCTGCAAAAACTCACTGCAGTGGACGAGCGTCTGGCCAAAGTCGTCGAATTGCGTTACTTCGCTGGCCTGTCCGAAGCGCAGATCGGCGACCTGCTGCAATGCTCTGAGCGCACCGTGCGCCGCGACTGGCAGAAAGCGCGGTTGTTCCTGCTCGCGGAATTGCAGCCGGGCTGAGCAAGTGCACACCGAACTGTGGTCGCGCGTTGCGCCTTTGCTCGACGAGTTGCTGGAGCTGGATGCAGCCGCACGTGATGCGCGCCTCGAACAGATCGATCGCGATGATCCGGACATCGCGGTCGAACTGCGGCGGATGCTCGCGCTCGAATCGGCTCGCCCGGATTTCCTGGATACGCCGGTTTCGCAAACCGCGATGCTCGCGCCGACCCCGGGCGTGCGCGTGGGACCCTATCGGCTGTTGAAGATGATCGGCGAAGGCGGCATGGGCCAAGTCTGGCTGTCCGAGCGCGCCGACGGCCTGTACGAACGGCGGGTCGCCCTGAAACTGCTGCATCCGGGCTTCACCGACACCGGCCTGCGCTCGCGCTTCGATCGCGAACGCCAGATTCTCGCCAGCCTCGGCCACGAGCATGTCGCGCGTTTGCTCGACGCGGGCTTCGGTATCGACGGGCAACCGTACCTGGCGCTGGAATATGTCGAAGGCCAGACCATCACCGAGTACGCCGCGCAGCGCAAGCTCACCGTCGTGCAGAAGCTCAACCTGTTCCTGCAGGTGTGCAGCGCGGTCAGCCACGCGCACGCGAGCCTGGTGGTGCACCGCGATCTCAAGCCGTCGAACATCATGGTTACCCCCGGCGGCGCGGTGCGGCTGCTGGATTTCGGCATCGCCAAACTCATTGATGCGCCCGGCCGCGACACCACCAGCGAGACCACCCGCGCCGGCGCGCGCGCATTCACCCTGCACTACGCAGCGCCCGAACAGATCCGCGGCGACCAGGTCACCACTGGCACCGACGTCTATTCGCTCGGCGTTGTGCTGTACGAAATGCTGACCGGGCGCAAGCCATACCGGATCGTCCGCGATACCGATGCCGAGTGGGAGGAAGAAATCCTCAGCGGCGAGCCGACACGGCCCTCGGCGATGACGCGCGATCGCACCGATCTCGTCACGCGTTCCGAGCGACGCCTCTCACGCGTACTCAGCGGCGATCTCGACAACATCACCCTCAAGGCGTTGCAGAAAAAACCCGAGGATCGCTATCAGTCGGTCGAAGCCCTCGCGGCCGATCTACGGCGTTATCTCAATGGCCGCCCGGTGGAGGCGCACGCGCGCAACTACGGTTATCGACTCGGCAAATACATCCGTCGCAACGCAGTGCAGATCGCGATCGTGTTCGGCGTGATCGCGTTGCTCGGCACGGCGCTCTCTGTGGTGTCGTGGCAGGCGAACGAAGCGCGTGACGAAGCGCGCCGAGCGCAGGCGATGCACGATTTCGTGGTCGGCCTGTTCGAGCAGGCCGAAAAGGAAGCCGGGCCATCGAACGCGGTCGATATCCGTCGATTGCTCGACGCTGGCGTGCGCCGAACCAATATCCAGTTCGCGCAACAACCGGTCACCCGCGCCGAACTGCTGACGATGATCGCGCGGATCCGGCTGCGGCTCGGCGATTACGCGGCCGCGATCGCGGTGCTCGATGAGCAGAAAGACGCGTTTTTGCAGGCGCCGTCAGACGTGCAGATCGAATCGCTGCAGTTGCGCGGCGACGCCTTGCGCCTGCTCGGCAAACCCGGCGCATGCCGCGACCTGTTGATCAGGCATGAAGACCAGCTCGACGAACGCGGCGAAACCGCACGCCGCGAAGCGGCCGATTACCAGTCAGTGCTGGGCCGCTGCGAGCGCGGTCTGCAAAATATTTCGGCCGCACGCACGCATTTCAAACGCGCGCTGGCCTTGCGCGAATCGCTGGGCGATGCGGGCGCATCGCAGGCGGAAAGCCTGGTGGATCTGGCCGCGCTGGAGGGCGATACGGGGCACGGCAAGGTCGCATTGGTCGGCATGCTCGGCGCATTGCAGCGGCTGCGTGTAGCGCGCGATGACCGCGGCCCGCTCGCTGTCTCGATCTGGCTCAACCTGGGCAATCTGTATCGCGAATCCGAAAATGGCATCGCAGCCGAAGATGCCTACCGCACGGCAGTACGGCTCGCCGGCGGACTCTATGGAAGCGGTCATCCCACCACCATCGACGCCGAACGCGGACTCGCCGCGATCTACGTCGATCAGGGCAAACTCGATCAGGCCGAAGCCTTGTTCAAGCAGGCCGAAGCCCAGCTCACGAAGCTGCTTGGCGCGGATCATCCAGATCTGGGTTCGATCAGCAATTCGTTGGGCATCATTGCGTGGGAACGTGGCGACGTGACGACTGCCGAAACCCGACTGCGGCGCGCGATCACGCTTTGGGCGACATCGCGGCGCCTGCAAGGCGGCGTGTTCAATCTGGCGATGGTGCTGCACAGCGCCGGCCGCGATGCCGAAGCCGAATCCTACGCGCAGCGCGCGCTGGCGCTACGCGAACAGCAGTTCGGTGCAAACAATGGCCTGGTCGGCGCGAGCCTGCGCCAGCTCGGCGAGATGCGGCTCGCCGAAAACAATCCAGCCGCCGCAGAACCCTTGTTGCTGCGCGCGCTGGCGACGCTCAACGCGGATTTCGGTCCAGCGCACACCGCGACCGGCCATGCGCAACTCGCGCTCGCAAAATTGCGCGTCGTGCAGCAGCGTCCCGACGATGCGCAACTGTTGATCGCCGAGATCGAACAACGCTTCAGGCCGATCGACGCGGAGCACCGCCGGCTGCTGTGGGAAACCCGCACGCTGGCCGCACAGCAACAGTGTGCACAACCACGCAGTCTGGCGCAGGGTCGGCAAGCGTTGCAGACGATTCGCGACGAAGTCCTGACCGAATTACCGGTCAGCGTGATCGCGCGCGAAACCAACGCAGCATTGCGCGCTTGCAGCACCTTGTAGAGTGCGCTGGGTTTGCATTCGTTGATAGGTTTCGCGCCACTCCAGCGACGTCGCACTGCGACCGCTACACTGTACGACCTGTTTGTTGCGACCCACCATCGGCATGCGCGGACTCAATCCCGACCAACTTGCCGCCGTGCGCCACGTCGATGGTCCGTTGCTGGTACTCGCCGGCGCCGGCAGCGGAAAGACAAGGGTTATTACGGAAAAAATCGCATATCTAGTGCGCGAACACGGCGTATCGGCTGCGCACATCGCCGCGATCACCTTCACCAACAAAGCCGCGCGCGAGATGCGCGAGCGCGTCGCGAAACTTTTGCCGGACAATACGGGCGAAGGTCTGACGGTGTGTACCTTCCACGCACTCGGTTTGCGTTTCCTGCATCTCGAACACGCGCCTGCGGGTTTGCGTCGCGGATTCTCGGTATTCGATTCGGACGACTCGCTCGCGCAGATCCGCGAACTCAGCGGCGTCGGCGTGAAGCCCGACGCGGTCGAAGCGATGCGCCAGCTCGTTTCGCATGCAAAAAATGAAGGCCTCTCACCGGAACAGGCCGAATCCGCCGCACGCAGCCCGCGCGAGAAGGAAGCTGCGATGGTCTATGCGCGTTACCAGGAACGTCTGCAGGCATTCAACGCGGTGGATTTCGACGATTTGATCCGCTTGCCATTGCAACTGCTCGAAGCCGATGCCGACCTTGCCGGCGCATGGCGCGAACGCATCCGCCATCTGCTTGTCGACGAATGCCAGGACACCAATGGCGCGCAATACCGCCTGTTGAAATTGCTCGCCGGGCCGCGCGGACAACTGACCTGCGTTGGCGACGACGATCAGAGCATCTATGCATGGCGCGGCGCGAATCCGGAAAACCTCAACGAACTCGCGCGCGACTATCCTGACTTGCGCGTGATCAAGCTCGAACAGAACTACCGTTGCAGCGCGCGCATCCTGCGTGGCGCAAACGCATTGATCGCGAACAATCCGCATGCGCACCCGAAGAAATTGTGGAGCCAGCACGATGATGGCGCGGCAATCCGCGTGTGGGCTTGCAAGGACGCGGAAGCCGAAGCGCAGCGCGTGGCAGGCGAAATTGCATTCCTGCGCGAATCGCGTTCGAGTGAGTCAAGCAAAGCCGAGCCGCGCGACTTCGCGATCCTGTTCCGCGGCAACCATCAGTCGCGCCCGCTGGAAAAAGCGCTGCAGCTGTTGCGGATTCCCTACCACCTCACCGGCGGCACCGCCTTCCTGAATCGCGGCGAAGTGAAGGACTTGCTGGCGTGGTTGCGCGTGCTCGCCAATCCCGAGGATGACGCAGCGTTCCTGCGTGCAATCGCCGCGCCGAAGCGCGAAGTCGGCGCAACCACGTTGACGAAACTTGCAGAGCTCGCGCGGCATGCGAATCTTTCGCTCGCGCGCGCGGCGATGCAGGTGTCTCTGCTGAAGAACCTGCCGGCGCGCGGTGCGAACGGACTTGCCGAATTCACCCGAATCCTCGCGCGTCTGCGAGATAACGCCGAACGTCTCGCGCCGTCCGATCTGTGCAAACAGGTTGCCGAGCGCAGCGGCTTGCTTGCCGCGTTGCGCGCGCAATGCCGCGATGAGGCGAGCTACAAGCGCCGCCAAGGACATCTCGATGAACTCGCCGAATGGTTCCGCGATGCGCCGCCATCGGCCGGTTCGCTTGCGGCGCAGCTAGCTTTGCTCGCGCACGCCGACCGCGGCGAACCCGGCAATGCGGTGCGACTGATGAGCCTGCATGCGGCGAAGGGACTGGAGTTTCGCTATGTCTTCATCGTCGGCTGTGAAGACGGCACGTTGCCACACGAGGCGAGCATCGAGGAAGGCCGCATCGAGGAGGAACGCCGCCTGCTTTACGTCGGTATCACTCGCGCGAAGGAAGCCTTGTGGCTGTCGCATAGCCGCGAGACGAAGCGCTGGGGCAGCGTCGAACAGCGCAGACCGAGCCGATTCCTCGACGAATTGCCTGCGCAAGACTTACACCGCGACGGCGAAGATCCCGCGCGCGACGCGACCCACCGCCGCGAACGTGCGGGTGCGCAGTTCAGTGCGATCGCGGCGTTGCTGAGCGAATGAATTTCCTGCAAGATCATTGCAAATCAATGAGTTGTAGCTCATAGAACGAGCCCATCGGCGCCATCTCGCATGCAGGTTAGGCTCACCGACCGGGCGGCTCCGACCATCCACGTGGTCTCCCGGCTGCAGCGGCTTGATGCCGGCCGCAGCATCCTGTGTTCTTGTTTCCGACCCCCGCACACACTACATTGCGCGGACACACAGGAGTCCCCCCATGAAACGTTTCAAACTGCTGGCCTTTGCCGGCCTCAGCCTGTTCGCGTTGTCTGCCTGCACCGGCGACAAAAACCTGGCCTCCAAGGATCCTGCGACCGCCGCCAAGGACATCGCTGTTTCCATCCACGACAACGATTTCAATCGGCTCAGCCACATCATGGTGCCGCCGGATGATTATGCGAAGCTCGAAACCCGCTACAAGGACGAGGCTGCGAAGAAGCCCGCGCCGTCCGCCGAAGAGAGCAAGCAGTTCACCGACAGCGTCACGAAGTTCACAGCGCCGGACGCCGAAGACAAGCTGTTCGCCGAAATCCAGCCGAAGCTGGCCCAGGTCGGTCCGCAGATTCCGATGATGGTCGGAATGGTGAGCGGCATGGCCGGACAAAGCATTGCGCAGAACCCAAAGCTCAGTCCAGCCGAAAAGACCCAGGCGACCGCTGTACTGACCGCGATCACCAAATGGGCGACAACCGCGCCGTTGGCCGATCCGGAAAAGGCCAAACAGGCGATCAAGGTCGTGGTCGGCACCGCGCGCGATCTCAAGCTGACCACACTCGATGCGATGCAGAAGCTCAGCTTCTCCGATGCGATGGAAAAAGCCGGCACCGGGATGGGCGGTGTGCGCAAGGCGCTCGCGGTGTACGGTTTCGACACCGACAAGATGCTCGATAGCGTCAAGGCCGAGAAGAAGTCCGAGAGCGGCGACACCGCCGTGGTCACGGTCAGCTATTCGATGCTCGATACCCCGGTCACCGCAGACATCGCCATGGTCAAGCGCGATGGTCGTTGGTACAGCGCCGATCTGGTCAAGAGTGTCGAAGACTCGCTGTCCAAGCCGGTTGAAGCCGCGCCGATGGCACAGGGCCCCGACGCGATGCCGCCAGCCGATGCGCCCGCGACGGGCGACGCGATGTCCGCACCGTCCGACCAGCCTGCCGAACAGCCTGCGTCGTCGGACGAAGCGCCTGCGCCGACTGCAGATGCATCCGCGTCCAACGGCGGTTGAACGGTCGCGATCCTGACCTGTTGATCTCTGCGGCGGCGCGCTCCGGCGCGTCGCCAGATATGCGCTGATGACGGAGTCCGCCGCACCCGCCTTGTCGTCCCCACCGCGTCGCGCGCCCTTGTGGGCGCTGCTGCTTGGCAAGCTGCTTGCACCGTGGATTCGGCTGCGCATTGAGCCGGCCGACGATGTTGCGCAACTCGCCGCCGATCCACGACCGCTGTGTTATGTGCTCGAGCGCTACGGACTGTCGAATGCGTTGATCCTTGAACGCGCCTGTCGCGAGTCCGGCCTGCCCTCGCCATTGACGCCGCTGGCCGGCGATCCGCTCGGTCACAAACGCGCCTACATCGCGCTATCGCGGCGTCGCGGGGCGTGGTTCGGGCGGCCGCGCGCTCGGACCCATTCCGATGGTCTGGCGAAGCTGCTTGACCTGCAACGCAGCCATGCCGATCTGGATATCCAGTTGGTGCCGGTTTCGATCTTCGTCGGCCGCGCGCCGGATCGCCAATCCGGTTGGTTCTCGGTGTTGTTCTCGGAAAACTGGGAGATCGTCGGCCGCTTCCGTCGCCTGCTCGCGGTGTTGCTCAATGGCCGCAACACCATCGTCCGATTCGCCACGCCGGTGCTGTTGCGCAGCGCGATCGCCGAAGCGTTGTCGCCCGAACGCACCGTGCGCAAGCTCTCGCGCGTGCTGCGCGTGCATTTCGGGCGGATCCGCGCGGCGGTGATCGGCCCCGATCTTTCGCATCGCCGTCTGCTGGTCGACAAGGTGCTCGCATCCGAGCCAGTGAAGCAGGCGATCGCCGACCAGGCGCGCAAGGACAACAAGCCGGTCGAGGATTCCTGGCGCAAGGCGCATGCGATCGCCTGGGAAATCGCAGCCGATTATTCGCATCCGGTCGTGCGCTCGCTGTCGTTCATGCTGACCCCGTTCTGGAATCGCATCTACGACGGCGTCGAAGTGCACCACCTCGACACACTCAAGGACATCGCGCCCGGACACGAGGTCATCTATGTGCCCTCGCATCGCAGCCATATCGATCACGTACTGCTGTCGTATCTGCTGTATTCGCACAACATCGTGCCGCCGCACATCGTCGCCGGCGTGAACCTCAACATGCCGGTGATCGGGCCGCTGCTGCGCAAGGGTGGCGCGTTCTTCATCCGTCGCAGCATCCGCGGCAGTGCACTGTATTCGACCGTGCTCAGCGAATACGTCGCGTTGCTGGTCGGCGAAGGTTTCTCGCTGGAATATTTCATCGAAGGCGGGCGATCGCGCACCGGCCGCTTGCTGCAACCAAAATCGGGAATGCTCGCCATGACCGTGCGCGGCTTCCTGCGCGCGCCGCGCCGGCCCGTCGTGTTTCAGCCGGTCTATTTCGGTTACGAAAAACTGATGGAGGGCAAGAGTTATCTCGACGAACTCGATGGCCGGCCCAAGCAGAAGGAAACCGTCTGGGCGCTGCTGCGCGGCGTGTTCGGCGTGCTGCGCCAGCGCTATGGCCGGGTCGCGGTGAGCTTCGGCGAACCGATCCTGCTCGACGACATTCTCCAGCAACACGCGCCGGACTGGCGTGAACACGCGATCGGCCCGGACGATCGGCTGAAATGGCTCAGCGGCGCGACCGACGATCTCGCCCAGCGCATCCAGGTCAATATCAACCGCAGCGCTGACGTCAATCCGGTCAACCTGCTCGCGCTCACCTTGCTGTCGATGCCCAAGCACGCGATGAACGAGGGCGACCTGCTCGAACAACTCGCACTGTGCAAACGATTGCTGGCTGCGATCCCATATTCGGATCGGGTGACCGTCACCCACATGGAACCAACGCAGATCGTCGAATACGGCGAGAGCATCGGCATCCTGCAACGCACCGCGCATCCGCTCGGCGACGTGTTGTCGATGGGCGATGAAACGGCGGTGCTGCAAACCTACTTCCGCAACAACGTGCTGCATCTGTTCACTGCGCCGGCATGGGTCGCCTGCTGCTTCCAGAACAACCGCCGGATGAGCCGCGCGGGCGTGCTGGAACTCGGCCGCAGACTGTATCCGTTCCTGCAGAACGAGTTGTTCCTGGCATGGACGCAGGACGGTTTCGATGCCTGCCTGGAAGCGACCATCACCCAGTTCGTGGCAGAAGGGTTGCTCAAGTTCGACGCCGCAACCGACACACTCAGTCGCGGACCGGGCCAGACCGACGAAGTGTTCCGCCTGCGTTCGATCGCGCACAGCCTGCAACAGGCATTCGAACGCTACTTCATCGCGATCGCGGTGCTGGTCAAGAACGGCCCGCACACGCTGTCGGCTGGCGAACTCGAGAGCCTCTGCCAGATGACCGCGCAGCGTTTGAGCCTGCTGTACGCGCCGGCCGCACCGGAGTTCTTCGACCGTACCCTGTTCCGCGGCTTCATCCAGAAGATGCGCGAGATCGGCCTGGTCAAAACCGACGCCGAAGGCAAGCTCGATTACGGCGACGAACTCGATGCCTTGGCCAAGGACGCCAAACTCATCCTCGGCCGCGAACTGCGCCACACGATCATCAAGATTACGCCAGAGACCGCGCGCGCGGTTGCACCGTCAACAGCTGGTTCCAGCGAACCCGTTTCTGCGGAATAGGCCGTCGCATCGCGGGTCGGATGCACCGCACCAACGCCTGGGTTTGGTCAATCTCCGTAGAGCTTCGGATACATCGCGATGCTGTTGAACGTGATCGTCGGGCCGTTGTCCCTTTCCTGGACTGGAAGTTGGCTCGACTACTGGACATTGAGCGTGACGTCGTCAATCACGAATGACGTCTGCAACGATCCGTTCTCGTTGCCAGTGAACTTGATCGTTACGGTCTGCCCGATGTAAGGCGACATGTCGAAGTTGTGTGCCGTGTACCCGCTGGCGGCATTGAGGTTCGAATATTCGGCCAGTTGCGCAAGTTGGTTGCCGGACGAGTCGAGAACCCGCACGATCAAATGATCCTTCACCTGCGTTGTCGTGGTTTCGGCGGTGTCGATGTGCAGGTAGAACTTCAATGTGGCCGACGTATGGCCCGCAGGAATCGTGACTTGTTGCCATAACGATTGGGCCTCCGCGGCGCCCTTGCCATTCAGCCATACATCCCAGCTACCGATGTGCGGCGGTTCTGATGGATTGTTGTTGATCACTCCGGTTGACGCAATCCAGGGCGCAGCTTTACCTGTCTCGAAACCGGGATTGCCAAGCAACTGCGACGTGAGACGGCCGATTGCACTACTAAGCTTGATACTCCCTAGACCGCTCGACAAGTCATACCCGGGCTTAGCGCATTGCGCTGGCCCCCTAAAACCCGAAGAGTTACAACTAGAAGTGATGTCGTGGAGGTCCCTCGGCAGTAGTTCGTCGTAGATCATCGATCCCGCGAAACCCAGATCGGTGCCCCTGACCGCGATTACACGCGCCCACAATCCCACGAACAGTGAAGTTGAAAGAGCCGTGCCACCGATCTGTGCGGACGCCCCATTGACCACAATCTTGGCACCCGAATTCGGGTCGGCATCGAAGGCGACATCGGGCACGGCGCGAGTAGTGACAGACGGAAAGGACAGGGAAAGGTCCGCGTATTGCCAACTTGGCATTGGCTCGAATAAGCTCGGACTGCCTCCGGTTTCACCCCAGACGGTTTCCGTTTGCCAACTGGTCGTCGTTGCTACCAGGCTAGTGCCAGCCACTGCGACCACGTACTGAGAAGACGCCGGCCAGCTTGGCGTACGACCTCCGTCGCCGTCGCCACATTGGTCCGCACCATCGGGGCTAGCGTCGCCGGCCGCGACCGAAAACGTCTGCCCCTGCGCAACGGCCGTCTGGAAGATTGCATCATCGGCCGCCGCCGAACCATCGCTCTGCGCATCGGTCTCGCACTCGCTGAACGCGACGCTGATGATTTTCGCAGTATTCGCAGCGACTGCAGCATTGATGTCAGCGGTCAGGCTGGAATCGGTGAGGGTCGGCACGTTGTAGAACACCAGCTTTCCCACTTGCCCACCAGCCATGCCGACGATGTCCTGGCTTTCCAGATCCCAGGTACTGGTGAGGCTGGTATCGCTGCCGGTGCCGCCCGTGTTGACAGTCTGGGTGGTGACGGTCGCAAGGCCGTTGTTGGTGGTGAAGGTGTTGAGATCGGCGATGGTTTGGGTGAGATCACCCTGGGTAATGATGCCGATGGCCACGCCCGCCGCCGTCGCCACACCAGTACCGCCGTAGATCGATGCGAACTCGAGCGGGAAGTGGCCAACCCTCGGATGGGCTTGCATGGTGACAGCACCCAGGCGCAGCGCCTGTGCGTGCGGCCGATGCACAGTCTGCAATCCGACCACCGCGAGCACGGTGTCCTTCAAGGCGAGCGGGATGTGCGCATCTTCGGTGTTCGCATACGCGATGCGGCCATCATGCGTGCGCACCTGCGCGAACGATGTGCGGAATGCGACGCCTGCGGTGAGCGCCGTGCCGTCGGCCGACACCAGCAACCGGTTCGGCGCGATCGTCACGTTGCGGAAGCCCCTGCCGGTCAGGTAGCTCGCGACGGCCTGTGCCTGTTGCAATGTCGGCGCATGGTTGGCGAGGAACTGCGCGCTGCTCATTGGCGCCGCACTATTGCCCTTAGCCGCATTCGCGACAACCGCATCGAGCGCGCCCTTGTTGCGCAGCTTCAGCGCGACTTCAACATGGATCGGCTGCTGCATCGGCAGCGCGCCAATGGCTGCGTCGCCGCGCGATAAAGCCGTGGCGTGCGCTGCGATCAGCGAGCCGGCAGAGGTAGCCGCATTGGCGATGCCCGCAGTTATCGCGCAAAGCGCCGCGCATACGGCCAGCGCGAGACGCGTCGTCATATTGATTCGGCGAATGCGCCGTTCCGATGTTGTGGTGATGCGCATGTCGTTCCTCCGCAGAGGCAGACGTCCATACGGCGAATCTTTCGATGCGAACATGATCCGCGCTTAGCGACGCACGCAGGCATGCAGCTCGTACAGGCGATACCGGGAATCCAACGCTACGCCCAAAATGAAGGGGCGTCACGGATCGGACTGATTGCGTTCATGCTGCGGACTGGCTTTGTGCCGCTTCGCCGTGATCACGCGTCCAGGTCGGGAATCAGCCGGCTTTGCAGCCGCGCGATCGTGTCCTTGATCAGCAGCTTGCGTTTCTTCAGGCGCCGCAATTGCAGCTCGTCCATGCGCAGGTCGGCAACCAGGCGGTCGATCGCGGTGTCGAGATCGCGGTGCTCGAGCTTGAGCTGGTTGAGCTGGGCGCGGATGTCGGCCGGATCGTAAGGTTGCATGCGGGTTGCGCACTCTGCGCCTGAGGCATCCAGAGCTTACACGGAGCGCGCGGCGCGCGCGCGGTAGAATGCACGCCCATTCCGAAGTGTGTCCGATGAACCTTTCCGCCCACCCAACCAGCGTCGATCGCGCGGTCGATCCGCCAGTGCGCGAACGCGCCGGCAACGAGCAGCGCGCCGAACACGAGCAACACAAGCTCAGCAAGCGCCTGCGCCATCAGGTCGGCCGCACGATCGCCGATTTCGGCATGATCGAGGACGGCGACAAGGTGATGGTGTGTTTGAGTGGTGGCAAGGACAGCTACACGATGCTCGACGTGCTGCTGCAATTGCAGGCGAAGGCGCCGGTGCGTTTCGAACTGGTTGCGGTGAACCTCGACCAGAAGCAACCGGGATTCCCCGAGCATGTGCTGCCGGATTACCTGGACTCGATCGGCGTCGCACACACGATCATCGAGCAGGACACCTATTCGGTGGTGAAACGCATCATCCCGGAAGGCAAGACGATGTGCTCGCTGTGCTCGCGGCTGCGACGCGGCGCGCTGTACGCGCATGCCGAGCGCGAAGGCTTCACCAAGATTGCGCTTGGCCATCATCGCGACGATCTGGTCGCGACGTTCTTCCTCAATCTGTTTCATCACGCCAAGCTGGCGACGATGCCGCCGAAGTTGCGCAGCGACGACGGCAAGCATGTCGTGATCCGCCCACTCGCGCGCGTCAGCGAAAACGACATATCGGCGTACGCGTCGTACAAGCAATTCCCGATCATCCCGTGCACGTTGTGCGGCACGCAGGAGAACCTGCAGCGCAAGCAGATCCGCAACATGCTCAATGCTTGGGAACGCGAATCGCCGGGGCGTACCGAGCAGATCGCGCGTTCGCTTGGCAATGTCAGTGCTGCGCAGCTCGCCGATCCGTCGTTGTTCGATTTTCTTGCACTCGCCAAGCGCAGCGATGCGCCGTTGCCTGATGCGCATGCGTGGCTTGCGAGCGATTCGCACGCGGAAAGAGATGACTGATCTTCCATCTCCTTGCGAATGCAGGGAGACCGGACGGGGTGAGACGCGCACAGCGCCGAGCCTTTTCCAGTAAAAACACCCCTCCCAACCCTCCCCTGCATTCGCAAGGGAGGGCTATATCGTTCTCCCTTCAACACCCGGAGTTTGAATGTTCTTTCGCAATTTGACGCTATTCCGCTTCCCATCCTCCCTCGATCTATCCTCCCTCGAAACACATCTTGCCGAATGCGCGCTCAAGCCTGTCGGTCCGATGGAAATATCGTCGCGCGGCTTCGTCTCGCCGTTCGGCAGGGAAGAGGTTGCGCTGTCGCACCGCATCGGCGATTGCATCTGGCTGACCGTCGGCGGCGAGGAACGCATGCTGCCTTCGGTCGTCGTCAACGAGGAAGCCGCGAAGAAAATCACCGCAGCCGAACAACGCGAAGGCCGCAAGCTCGGTGGTCGCGCGCGCAAGCGGATCAAGGATGACGTCGTGGTCGATCTGCTGCCGCGCGCATTCGTCAGGCCGCTGCGCACTGATGCGTATCTCGATTTGCAACACGGTTTCATCGCGGTGGACACGAGCTCGCGCAAGAGCGCTGAAAACGTCATCAGCGAAGTGCGCCGTGCACTCGGCAGTTTTCCGGCGCTGCCGCTCAACGCCGAAACCAGTCCGCGCGCGGTGCTGACCGGCTGGATCGCGGGCGAATCGTTACCCGACAGCGTCGTGCTCGGCGACGAATGCGAACTCAAGGACGCGGCCGATCGAGGCGCGATCGTGCGTTGTCAGCGCCAGGACTTGCAGGGCGAGGAAATCGGCAAGCACCTCGAATCCGGCAAGCAGGTGACGCGCCTCGCGCTGGGCTTCGACGACCACGTGTCATTCGTGATCGGCGAAGACCTCGTCGTGCGCAAGCTCAAGTTCCTCGACGGCGCCGTCGATCAACTCGAGAACACCGAACGCGAATCCCTGCACGCCGAACTTGACGCCCGCTTTGCGCTGATGTCGGGCGAACTCAAGAAAGTGTTCGCGATGCTGGAGGCGGCGTTCAAGCTCAGTCGCGCGGAGACGTGAGAGAGCCGCTGGGTATTTGGAATTAGCCGGATGCGAGTAATGCGATCTCGGCGACCGATGCAAAGCGATCCGCGATCTGTTTGAGCAGCGCGAGTCGGTTACCGCGCACCTTCGGATCGTCGGCCATCACCATCGTGCCGTCGAAGAATGCATCTACTGCAGGGCGCAACGCCGCAAGTCGCGACAGCACGCCGACGTAATCGCGCTGCGCGAGCAGCGGGTCGGTGTCGGCGATGGCGGCCTCAACCGTCGCATGCAAGGCACGCTCGGCATCGTTTTCAAACAACGACGGATCGACTGATGCGGATGCCTCGTCGCCGGACTTGCGCAGGATGTTGCGGATGCGCTTGTTCGCGGCTGCGAGTGCGTCGGCTTCGGGAAGCTTGGCGAATTCGCCGATGGCTTTGAGGCGGCGATCAAAGTCCAGCAGAGATGCGGGACGGAGTTCGGCCACGGCATCGAAGTGCGCAGCGGGGACGCCTTGGTCGGCGTAGTAGCTGCGGAGGCGGTCGAGAATGAAGTCGTAAAGACTGGCTACGTTCGTTGAAGGATACCGATCGCTACTTGGAGTTGTCACCGCTTGAAAATCATCTACCTTAACGCCCTGCGCTTCGGCCTCTTCCGCTGCGTGAAGTAGCCTGTCAAGGCCCGCGAATCGCAAGGCCTGCGATACTTTCTGTTCAGCACTTCTGAGCAGGGAGATCAAATCGAGATCGAGCTGGGCTTCAAGAATCGTCCGCGCCAGCCCCAACGCATTCCGCCGCAACGCAAACGGATCCTTGTTCCCCGTCGGCTTCAAGCCAGCGGCGAATCCGCCAGCGAGCGTGTCCAACCTTTCCGCAATAGCCAGCACCTGCCCCAGCTTCGATGGTGCAATCGCATCGCCACCGAAGCGCGGCATGTAGGCCTGGTCGATCGCGTCCGCGACATCGCCGGTCTCGCCCTCTGCGCTTGCGTAATAGCGCCCCGCAATCCCTTGCAATTCCGGGAATTCGTTGACCATGCGCGATTGCAGGTCTGCCTTCGACAGCTCTGCCGCGCGACGTGCGTGGGCGGGATCGACGCCGACTTCCTTCGCAATCGCTTCGGCGAGCGCCATCACCCGCGCGGTCTTGTCGGCATAGCTGCCGAGCTTCTGCTGGTAGGTCACCGAGGCAAGCCCTTCGCGCATCGTATCGAGGCCTTGCTTGATGTCTTCGTCGAAGAAGAACTGCGCATCAGCAAAACGCGGACGGATCACGCGTTCGTAGCCCTTGCGGATTTCGTCGGGATCGGTCGAATCGATATTCGCGATGCCGATGAAGCGTTCGGTCAACCGGTGTTCGTGATTCAGTAACGGGAAGAATTTCTGGTTCGCTTCCATCGTCGAGATCAGCGCCTCCTGCGGCACACGCAAGAACGCCGGCTCGAAGCCGCAGAGGATCGCCTTCGGCCATTCTACGAGGCAGTTCACTTCTTCCAACAAGGCATCGGGAATGCGCGCGACGCCATCTGCGCGTTCGGCGGCGGTTTCTACTTCGCTGCGCACGCGCGTACGACGTTCGTCCGCGTCGACCAGCACCTGCGCACCGCGCAAGGCATCGACATAGTCCTCGGGCTTGCCGATCCAGACCGGCTTCGGATGATGGAAACGATGGCCGCGGCTCATGCGGTCGGCCTTGATGCCGAACAGTTCCGCATCGACAACTTGCTCGCCCAGCAACATCACCAACCAGTGCACCGGACGTGCGAATGCGTAATCGTGATCGCCCCAGCGCATCGGCTTTGGAATCGGCATTGCCTTGATCGCCTCAAGGGCGATCTCCGGCAGCAGGGCGGCGGTGCGTGCGCCCGGCTTCACGCTGCGTGCTACGAAGCGTTCGCCTTTCGCATCGGTGATACGTTCGAGTTGCGCGACATCGACGCCGTTCTTCTGCGCGAAACCTTTCAGCGCCGGCGTCGGTTCGCCATTCGCATCAAGCGCGATGTTGGCGTACGGGCCGAGCGTTTCGTTGCGTTGCTCAGGTTGTTCGCCGGCAACGTGCGGCAGCAATACCGCGAGCCGGCGCGGCGTGTACAGCGGTTTCGCCTCAAAGCGCTCGACCGCGATCCCGCGCTTCGCGAGTCCCGCTAGCACGCCGTCGAGAAAAGCCTGCGCAAGTCCTGGCAATGCCTTGACCGGCAATTCCTCGGTACCAATCTCGATCAACAGCGACGTAGGCGCGCTCATGCGGATTTCTTCTCACTCGAAACCGGCGCATCGAAGGGAATATAGAACTGCTTGAACGCCGGCAACGCCTCGCAACGATCAACGCGCACCTGCAATGCCGGATACGCGGACAATTCCAGCGGCACCGCATCGCACAAATAAGTGACGTAGCAGGCAAGCGTGATATCGGCCTGGCTCATCGCCTCACCGAACAACCATGCACCGTCGCCAGCCGCTGCGCAGAGGCGATCGAGTTCCGCGAGCGCGCCGTCGATCTGCACGCGGCAGCGATCCGTCCACGGCGCATGGCGTTTTTCTTCGGGGCGGAACACGCGCTCGATGACAAGGTGGATGCCCTTGTCGGCCGCGCCAGTCGCGATCGCCATGAACGTGAGTGCGTGCGTTCGCGCCGCGCCGGATGCGGGCAACAGCGCGCGCGCCGGACCAACGTGCTGGTCGAGCCAGTCGAGAATCATCGCCGACTCGATCAATGTTTCTCCATCGTCGAGTACGAGCGTTGGCACGCGACCAAGCGGATTGAATTCGCGGATGCGATCGAAATCCTTGCCGACCGACCAGTTGCGGTGTTCGAACGGAATGCCAAGCAAGGTCGCACTGATCGCAACGCGGCGCGTAAATGGCGAGTCGAACATCCCGATCAGGATCATGCGACCAGTCCTTCGGCTTGTTTCAATGCAGGTCGCAATCCGGGGAAGCCGAGTTTCTCGCGTTGCGCGAAATACGCTTCGGCGCATGCGCGCGATAGCGTGCGCACGCGCAGGATGTAACGCTGGCGTTCGGTCACCGAAATCGCGCGCCGCGCATCGAGCAGATTGAAGCAGTGGCTGGCCTTGCAGACTTGTTCGTAGGCCGGCAATGGCAAACCGATTTCAACGAGTTTCAATGATTCTTTTTCGCACGCATCGAAGCGGTGAAACAGTTCGGCAACGTCGGCATGCTCAAAGTTGTACGCGCTCTGTTCGACCTCGTTCTGATGATAGACGTCGCGATAAGTCACCGGCCCGTGCGGGCCATGCGTCCAGACGATGTCGAACACGCTGTCGACGTTCTGCAAATACATGCACAAACGTTCGAGTCCGTAGGTGATCTCGCCGAGCACCGGCTTGCATTCGATGCCGCCGGCCTGCTGGAAGTAGGTGAACTGGGTGACTTCCATACCGTTCAACCACACTTCCCAGCCGAGGCCCCACGCGCCGAGCGTCGGCGATTCCCAGTTATCCTCGACCAGGCGCAAATCATGCACGAGCGGATCGATGCCGAGTTGTTTCAATGACCCGAAATAAAGGTCAACGATATAGTCTGGGCTCGGCGTCATCGCGACCTGGAACTGGTAGTAGCGTTGCAGGCGGTTCGGGTTGTCGCCGTAGCGGCCGTCGGTCGGACGGCGGCACGGCTGCACGTAGGCTGCATTCCATGGTTCCGGCCCGAGCGCGCGCAGAAAGGTCGCGGGGTGGAACGTGCCGGCGCCGACCTCAAGGTCGAGCGGCTGGATCAGCACACAACCCTGTTCGGCCCAGTAGGCGGACAGGGTCTGGATGAGTTGCTGAAAGGTGATCGGTGCGGGCGCGGACGCGGGCATGCAGTGGGCTTGCGGGGAAAGACGCTAGTATAGCCGTGGCCCCACGACGCACGATCCGCCGCCACCTTGGAACCAACGTTGCCCGCCGATCCGAACCTTCCCGCCGTGCCGCGCATCCAGCGTTTGCCTGCGGGACGTTTGACGCTTGAGCACGTCCTGCTCGCCCTGGTCGAAGATGGGATGGTCGCGGCGCACGATGCCGCGCGCGCCGGCGCGGCGGCACGCGAAACACGGCATATCGTCGATGTGCATCCGCTGGTGATGCTCGCCAATCTCAAGATTCCAGGCTCGCGCCCGCCCGGCGTCGAATTGAGTCTGGAACGTCTCGCCGAATGGCTCGCACTGGAAACCGGTTATCCGTATCTGCGCATCGATCCCACCAAGGTCGATGTGGCGTCGGTCACCGGCATCGTCTCGCATGCGTATGCGCAGCGGCACCGCATCCTGCCGCTGGACGTCAACGCCGACCGCGTGCTGATCGCGACCAGCGAGCCGACCGACCTGGAATGGATGTCCGTCCTGCACCATCTGCTGCGCAAGGACATCGAACTGGTCGTGATCAATCCGCTCGACCTGAGCCGCTACTCGATGGAGTTTTTCGGCGTCACCCGTTCGGTGCGCGGAGCGAAGGAGAACCGCGACCAGAGCACCGGCATGCCGAGCTTCGAGCAGCTCGTCGAGCTCGGCCGCGCGGGCGAAGTCGGTGCCGACGATCGCCATATCGTCCATATCGTGGACTGGTTGCTGCAGTACGCGTACGAACAGCGCGCATCCGACATCCATCTGGAGCCGCGCCGCGACATCAGCCGCATGCGCTTCCGCATCGATGGCTTGCTGCACAAGGTATTCGAATTGCCCACGCCGGTGATGATCGGCGTGGTCAGTCGCATCAAGGTGATGGGCCGAATGGATCTGGCCGAACGCCGGCGCCCGCAGGACGGCCGCATCAAGACGCGCTCGCCCGGCGGCCGCGAATTCGAGATGCGCCTGTCAACGATGCCTACCGCGTTCGGCGAGAAGTGCGTGATGCGCATCTTCGATCCGGACACGGCGTTCAAGTCGCTCGAGCAACTTGGCTTCGATCATGGCGAAGCGGCGTCGTGGAATGAACTCATGCGGCGCCCGCACGGCATCGTGTTGGTGACCGGGCCGACCGGCTCGGGCAAGACCACGACACTGTATGCGGCGATGCGCCAGCTCGCGACCGCCGATGTGAACGTGTGCACGGTCGAGGACCCGATCGAGATGATCGCGACCGAGTTCAACCAGATGCAGGTGCATCCAGCGATCGATCTGACCTTCGCGTCTGGCGTACGCACCCTGCTGCGGCAGGACCCGGACATCATCATGATCGGCGAGATCCGCGACCTGGAAACTGCGCAGATGGCGGTGCAAGCCGCGCTCACCGGGCATCTGGTGCTCTCGACGCTACATACCAACGACGCGCCGTCGGCGATCACGCGATTACTCGATCTGGGCGTGCCGCATTATCTGGTTGCATCCACGCTCAACGGCGTGCTCGCGCAACGACTGGTGCGGACTTTGTGTCCGCATTGCAAACAACCGGCCGCGATCGAAGAAGCGGGCTGGCTGTCGCTGCGCGATCGCAACCATCCGTTGCCGTTGCCGACGAGCGGATTCGCCGCAGTTGGCTGCCTTGAATGCCGTCGCACCGGTTATCTCGGTCGCGTGGGTTTGTACGAAATGCTGGTGGTCACGCCATCGCTGCGCAACTTGATCCGCTCCGATATCGATCAAGTCGCGTTCACGCGCGCGGCGATCGCCGAGGGCATGCGTCCGCTGCGCGTGGCGGGTGCTGAGAAAGTCGCGCAGGGCGTGACCACCGTCGAGGAAATCCTGTCCACCTTGCCGCCACAAGACTGACGATGCGCCCACCGAAGCCGACAACATGACCATGAACGCGCCTTTCCTGATCATCGAGACCGGCGATCCGGCACCATCGTTGCGACGCTACGGCAGCTTTGCACACTGGATTCGCGTCGCTGCCGGATTGCGTGCCGAGCAAGCGGCCGTCTATCGCGTCATCGACGGCCACGCGCTGCCGGAACGCGATGGATTCGCCGGCGCCCTGATCACGGGTTCCGGCGCGATGGTCACCGAACACCTCGACTGGAGCGAACGCAGCGCCGCGTGGCTGCGCGATGCTGCGCACGCGGGCATGCCGCTGTTCGGGATCTGCTACGGCCATCAATTGATCGCGCACGCGCTCGGCGGCGACGTCGGCTACAACCCGGTCGGACGCGAGATGGGCACGGTACGGGTCGAACGGCTCGCTGCGGCCATCGACGATCCATTGTTTGGCAAGCATCCGCAGAGCTTCGACGCGCACGCGACGCACTTGCAGACGATCACGCGTTTGCCCGAAGGCGCAGTCAAACTCGCGCGTTCGGAAAAAGACCAATGCCACGCATTTCGCTGGGGTTGCTCGGCCTGGGGCGTGCAATTCCATCCGGAATTCAGCATCGCGATGATGCAGGGCTACATCGCCGCCCGCCACGAAAAGCTGTTGCACGAGGGCATCGACTCGAAGGTGCTGCATCGCGGTGTGCGCGCGGCGCCGTTCGCACGCAGGATATTGCGTCGATTCGTGCAGCACGCGCATTCGTTGCAGTCGCATTGAAGGAGCAACACCGCATGGATTTTCGTGTCGCGCCCGCAGGTCATGGCCTGACCTGGTTTCAGCAGTCGATCCGCATGCTCGACAAGAATCCGCGCGGATTGCTCGCCGTCGCCCTGCTTCTGGTGCTGCTCGAACAGGCGCCGAACTTGCTGGCCGCGATTCCGAATCTTGCCGTCTCGATTTCGGTGTTGTTGATGTTGCTCGGCCCGACGCTGCTCGCCGGCATGTTTTATGCGATCGACGAAGCCAATGCCGGACGCCCGGTGTCGCCGCTGCATTTGTTCGAGGGCTTGCGTCGACGCGGCGCGCGCGCGCAATTGCTGTTGCTCGGTGTATTCGTGTTGCTCGCGTTGCTGCTGGCCGCAGTGGCGGCGCAACGCATTCTCGGCGCTGATAACCTCGCAATTCTGGTGAAGGTGGCCGCGCAGAAACTTGCGTCCGACAGCGTCGAAGCGCAACAGATGTTCGGGCCATTGCTGAAGACCATGATGGTGATACTGGTCCTTTTGTTCGTGCTGCTGTCGGGGTTGTTTTTTGCAATACCGCAAGTGATGTTCGATGGTCGCAGCGCGTTGCCTGCATTCTTCCAGAGCATTGCCGCCTGCGCTGCGAACGTGCTGCCACTAACCGTGTACGGATTGCTGCTGTTCGCCGCATGCGTCGGAGTCGGGTTGGCGCTGGGGATTCTTGCAGCCCTGCTTGGATTGCTTGGCACGCTGGGCGCGCTGTTGCTGGGTGCGGCCATGGTCGCGGTGACGGTGGTCGTGCTGCTGGTGAGCACTTCGGGAAATTACCTGGTCTGGCGCGAAGTATTCGGCCATGCCAGCACATCCATTTCGCCGCCGCACGCAGGCATCGTCGTCTGATTCGACCCGACGATCAGCGTGCGCAGGAATCAAATTTGCGTCGCAGCATTGAATGCGGATGCAATTGCCGCGAATACGGCAACGACTCCGAACATGAACAACAACGCGTGCGCGCCGACGATCAACCAACCCCACAGCGGCATGTGCGTACGCGCAGCGTCGACGTTTTCCACGCGGGTATCGGCAACATAGTCGTGCAAGGCGCGGCGCTCGCGCGTCCACGCCACCATCGCGTGGCCGATGTTCAAGCTCAGCCACGACAGCCCAGCTGCGAAAAACCGGCCGACCGCGCGACCAAAGCCGATGCGCTTGCCACCGGCATCCACGACCTTGATGCCGAGCAGGTGTTTGCCGAGTGTTGCCTGCCAACGCGAGGATTCACACAGCGCAAAATAAGCGCCTGCGATTACGACATAAGCAAGGCTGGAGAACACCAGCATGCTCGACAATGACGCTAGCGCATGCGCCAGCAACGCGGTTTGATCGGGCGATAATTCCTGCTGGTTCTGTACGGCGGTCAGGATCGAGCGCAACTGTTGGATGTCGCCGTCGCCTGGTGCGGAAAAAAACAGACGACTCAGCAATTCCAGAACCAGATACACCAGCACGACGTCGATGAAATAGGCGACGTAACGCTTCCAGAATCCGGCCGGCGTATGCGACATGGCGATCTGATTCATTGCGGCTCGATGGCGGTTGCGGGTTTGACGACCAGTTTCGCCGCAATCAGGCCGACCTCGTAGAGTAGGCACAGCGGAATCGCGAGCATCAGCATCGATACCGCATCCGGCGGCGTGATCATCGCAGCGAGCACGAAATTGCCGACGATCGCATAAGGCCGCGCACTCTTGAGCTGCACCGGTGTCACCCAGCCCAGCGCGACCAGGATCACCACCGCGACCGGAATCTCGAAACTTGCGCCGAACGCGATGAGAATCATGCCGACGAAATCCAGATAGTGGGTGATATCGGTCATCATCGTCACGCCTTCGGGCGTCACGCTGGTCAGGAAGCGGAACACCATCGGCAACACCGCGAAATACGCGAACGCGCCGCCGGCATAGAACAGGCCCGTCGCGGAGACCAGCAGCGGCATCGCGAGACGCTTTTCGTGGCGATAAAGACCGGGCGCGACGAACGCCCAGAGCTGATAGATCACCATTGGCATCGCGATCATTAATCCTGCGAAAAAACACAGTTTGATCGGGACGAAGAATGGCGAAGCCACATCGATCGCCACCAGATGCGCTCCGGGTGGCAGTCGCGTCAGCAACGGCGCGGCGAGCCACGAATACAACTGCGTCCGGATCGGCAGCAACGCGAGAAAGACCGCGATCACGGACAGCACGCTGCGCAACAGCCGCGAGCGCAATTCGACCAGGTGCGCGATGAGTCCTTGCTCAGGTTCGGCTGGTTCGTGTTTCGCCAAGTCGATTGCATCTACTGGCTTCTGCTCAAACATCGAAATGTCGCTCGGATGCGGGCAGCGGCAGGCGCATCTGCGGGTCGGCGTCGAGCAGGCTCATTTGCGCCGGATCATCATCGGATTGCACAGGTGCTGGATCGCCGGCTTCGGGATTCGTCGGTTCGGGTTGTGCGTTTGCAGTCGATGCAATCACGTGCCGTGTGAGCGGCGCGGCAGGCTGTTTGGTGGCGTGCTGGTTCAAGGCAGGCGACGTCATCGCCGCTGTCATGTCCGTCATCAGCGGATCTCTGCGCAGGGTTTCCGGCAAGGCGCGCATTTGCTGCATGCCATCGCGAACTGCGTCGGATGTCTCGCGAATGCTGCGGCGCAGTTCTTCGTCGGCGAGTTCGTTCTCGAGTTCGGCCTTCACCGCATTCCATTGCGCGCGCGCCTTGCGCGCCCACAGACCCGCCAGCCGCGCGACCTTGGGCAGGCGTTCGGGGCCGAGCACGACCAGCGCGACTACCGCGATCAGCAGCAGTTCGCCGAAACCGAAATCGAACATGGCTCGCTACGCGGGCGTGGCGAGGGACTCAGCCACGCGCGAGCGGATCGTCGCCGGGCGCCGGCGGCGGGCGTTGCACGCGGGTGATGTCGGCCGGCGGCTGGGTCGGATCGATGGCTGGCTGGATCGGATCGGTGATTTTCGGGTCCGCAGTCTTCGCGTCGGTCTCATCGCGCACGGCTTTCTTGAATTCCTTGACCGCGCCGCCGACATCCGAACCCATGTTACGCAGCTTCTTGGTGCCGAAAATCAGCACCACGATGATGAGAATGATCAGCAAATGCCAAGGCGAAAAAAGATCCATGCTGTGCTCCCCTCGCAATGCGAGGAAGTGAAAACGCTGCGCAAAGGATAGCGCAGACGCTGATGCAACGCGCTCAACCGCCTTTCAGGGGAACGGTTTGCGCCGGTTGCGGGTCCTGATCATTGTGTTGATCGCGATCATCGCCGTTCGGCGCAGGCTGCATCGGTTGTGGTCGTGATTGCGGATACGTATCGCGGTCGCGCGGATGGTAGCGCTTGCTTGCGCTGTATTCCTCCAGCCTGTCGCGAAAATCCACTACCGACGCCGGCGGCGCATTCACCCGTCCCTCGAAGATCGCGCGTGGGGTGGTGTCGGGTCCGTAGATTGCGGCGTTCGAGTGATCGTCGATTTGCAATGCCGAGCCATCCAGCGCCACGCCTGCAAACAGCCCGCGCGCGCGCGAATACGAATAAATCTCGGCCTTGAGTTGTTCGTCGGTCGCTGCCGATGCAGTGCGACCAACGGGCCCGGCCGCGACCGAGGCATCCGCACCGAGGGTGAATTTGCCGTGCACGATCGAATCGACGCCGCGCGGGGTGCTGAAAATCAGCACGACGTCCGTGCTCTGGATGCCGGCCTGAAAGCCGACGCTTCCGCCTGTAATAGTGATGAAACTGGGATTGCTCCAGACACCATCGCGTCCGCGTACCGAGATCAGGCCGCGTCCGAAGCGTCCGCCAACCACGAAACCGGCCTTGACCACGTCCGGGATCACCGCGATCGCATGCGCGTTGTCGAGCATCGACTGGGGCACCGATTGCTCGGGAATGCGCATGATCGTGTCCAGCACCGACACCGCATCGCGCGCGCGAGTTTCTTCAGGCGCTCCGGCAAAAGCCGCGCTGCTGGCGAGCAGCAGGGTTGCGATGAGGGCGATCATTCGACGCATGGCGGTCTCCGAAAAAATGTGTGCGAACGTGCAGTATCGCGCGAACCGATGAATCGTGTGTGAGCCAACGCCGGCGCGGGCGATACTATCGCGCGACCGCATCCGGAGCATTCATGACCGCAGCCGACATCATTACAGAAACGATGCCCATCGCAGACGCGCGCGGCGCCGTGTTGCTGGTCAACCTAGGCACGCCAGATGCGCCGACGGCGGGCGCGGTGCGGCGTTATCTCGCTGAGTTCCTGCACGATCATCGCGTCGTCGATCTGAGCCGCTGGCTGTGGTGCCCGATCCTGCATGGCGCGATCCTGCCGCTGCGATCAAAGCGCGTGGCAAAGAATTACGCCAAGGTATGGCTCGACCGCGGCTCACCGTTGCGCGTGCACACGCAAGATCTGGCTGACGCCGTACAAACGCGCCTGCCGGGTCTGCGCGTGCAGATGGCGATGCGTTACGGCAACCCGCATCTTCGCGACGTGCTGCGCGGCTTGCGCGATGAGGGGTTGCATCGGTTGCTGGTATTGCCCCTGTATCCCCAGTATTCGGCAACGACGACGGCTTCCGTCTTCGATGCGCTTGCCAACGAATTCGCGCGTTGGAGCGACTTGCCGGATCTGCGTTTCATACGCGATTATCACGACGATGCCGGCTGGCTCGACGCGCTGGCCGCAAACATCCACGCGCAACGCAGTGCAGCGCCCGCAGAAAAATTGCTGCTGTCGTTTCATGGCATTCCCGAGCGTTACGTCCGCAATGGCGATCCGTATCCGCGCGAATGCGCAGCGAGCGCCGCAGCTCTCGCGCAGCGACTGGGGTTGACTGCCGATCAATGGAACCTCAGTTACCAATCGCGCTTCGGTCGCGAACCGTGGCTCGGGCCGGCCACGTCGGACGTGTTGCGCGACTGGGCGCGGCAGGGCGTGGCGCGAGTGGATGTGGCGTGCCCCGGATTCGCAGTCGATTGCCTGGAAACGCTGGAGGAAATCGCGATGGAGAATGCCGATGTCTTCGTGCGCAACGGCGGCAAGACCTTGAATTATCTGCCCGCATTGAATGCCGACGCCACGCATGCCGATGCGCTCGCCGCATTGATACGTCGCCACACAACAGGATGGAATTGATGGAAGAGATTTTCCTGGACAGCGCGCGCGGACGCATCGCCGCATTGCGCAGCGGCAGCAAGGGCGGTGCACCCTTGCTCGCGATGCATGGCTGGCTCGACAATGCCGCGAGCTTCGTACCGCTGATGCCGCATTTGCGCGAATTCGACATCGTTGCGCTCGACTTGCCGGGTCACGGCGCGTCTTCGCATCGTGGCGAGGGATACGACTACGCCTTCGTGGACTGGATCCACGATGCGCTTGACGCACTCGATGCGCTGGGCTGGCAACGCGCGCGTCTGCTCGGACATTCGATGGGCGCGGCGATCGCCACGATGGTTGCCGCTGCCGCACCCGAACGCGTCGAAAAACTCGCCGTGATCGAAGCGCTCGGCCCGCTTGCCGGTGCCGCCACGTCAGCGGGTGAACGCCTGCGCCAGGCCGTCACCGCACGGCGCACGGCAGCGCAACGCCCGCGCCGGATGATTCCTAATATCGAAGCCGCAGTAAAAGCGCGGCTCGCAGTCGGCGACATGAGCGATGCCGCCGCACGGCTGATCGTCTCGCGCAATCTCGAAGCCGTCGAAGGCGGCTGGCGCTGGCGCAGCGATTCGCGTCTGGTGCTGCCTTCGCATCTGCGCATTACCGAAGAAGCGGCGTTGAGCATCGTCAGCGCCGTCGAAGCACCGACCTTGTTGATCGTAGCCGATCCCTCACCACCGTACTTCACGCCCGAAATGCGCGATGAACGCGTCGCCTGCCTGCGCAATGGTCGCCTGATCGTGTTGCCTGGTAGCCATCACCTGCACATGGAGCAACCCGACGTTGTCGCGCCGCTGTTGCTGGATTTCCTGCGCTGATCGAGATGCGAATCGGAGTAGTCCTCGCACGAAATGAGCTCGTCGTGACAACCCGCCAAGCCCTTGATGGACTTAGTTCGCGACCAACCGCCTCATGCTCGCCTTCAGCGCCGCGCCTTCTCCGTGCAGATAGTCGCGCTGGGCGCGCCAGTCGGCGCCGCGCGCCTCGACCTCGCGCCAGAATGCACGCGAATGATTGCGATGCAGCAGATGGCAAAGCTCGTGCACCAGCACATATTCGAATGCGTCGGGCTTGCCGAGCACCAGCGCAAGGTCCAGCGACAACGCATCGCGCGCGCTCAGCGAACCCCACAGCGAGGACAGCGGACGCAACCGGATTGCGCTCGGTGCGCGCGGCAGAGCCGGCAGATAGATCGGAAGCCATCGACCAATATCTGCGCGTGCCTCGGCAAGATAGAATTCCTTGAGCGCGCGGCGCGCGGATGCATCCGTGGCAGACGCCGGCAACGCGACCACCGCGCCATGCTCGTCGCATCGCGCGCGCGCATAGCGACCGACTTCCCAGCGCAGCGGCAGGCTTTCGCCGCGCAACGGTATCGTTTCGGTATCGCGTCCGAATGGCGCTGCATGACGCGACGCGATCCAACGCGGCAGTTGCATTGCGATCCACTCGCGATGTTCGTGCAGGAACGCATCGGCCGCGCGCAACGACGCGCGCGTCGGCAGGGTTAGCCGCACGCCGCGCTCGCTCACCGACAGCTTGATCCGCCGCGCGCGTGGATGACGCACGCGCTGCACGGCAACTTCGCTGCCATCGGACAGCCGCAATACGATGGTTTCGCTCAACGCGACAGGGCGCACGCGAGTTGGGGCGATCAGGCGACGCAAAAATGATGGCATGCGCACAGCATGCGGGCCAAAGCAGCTCAGTCAAGTGATCATTGTGCAATCGCGCGCTGAGACTCCGACCGGCCTGTTGAGGCAGGATCGTCTGCGATTTCACAGTTTCGTATCCGAATACGCATGCCCAGTAAAGCCAATACGGAGGCAGTGCTTCAACAGCGACACGAAAATGTAGGAGAATTCCTACATGCTGTCGCTGGTTTCGCTGACTGCGCAGCCGCCGCGCCGGGATGAGACTGGCTTCCGGCAACCACAAGGAACAGCCATGATCGACCTCAAATCCATCGACGACCTCGCCCGCCGCCTCAGCGACATGGTTCCGCCCGGTGCGCGCGACGCCGCTGGCGACTTGCACCAGCATTTCCGCTCGACGATCCAGGTCGGCCTCGGCAAGCTCGATCTGGTCACCCGCGAGGAATTTGATGTGCAGCGCGCGGTGTTGCTGCGCACACGAGAAAAGCTCGAACTGGTCGAGAACATGCTAATGCTGGTCGAGGCGCGGCTCGATGCGCTGACCGGCCCGAATCACTGATTCCCGGCTGATTTCGATGAGTCTGGCGCTGGTCAACAGTCGCGCCCGCGACGGCGTGCACGCGCCTGCGGTGCGGGTCGAGGTGCATCTGTCCGGCGGCTTGCCGTTGATGAACATCGTCGGCTTGCCGGAAGCGGCGGTGCGGGAGAGCAAAGATCGCGTGCGCGCGGCGATCCAGAACGCGCAATTCGAATTTCCGCAACGACGCATCACCGTGAATCTCGCGCCGGCCGATCTTCCGAAAGACGGCGCGCGCTTTGACTTGCCGATCGCGCTGGGCATTCTCGCTGCGTCGGGACAGATTCCGCTCGAACAACTCGCGCGCTGCGAATTTCTCGGTGAACTTGCGCTCACCGGCGAGCTGCGCGCAGTCGATGGCGTGTTGCCGGCGGCGATTGCCGCAACCACTGACGAACGCACGTTGTTCCTGCCGCAAGGCAATGGAGCCGAAGCGGCGCTGGTATCAAATGTCGATGCACGCACTGCCCGCACATTGCTGGAAATCTGCGCGCACCTGCAAGGAGCTAAAGTGTTACCGGAAGCCATTGCCGAACCGGTGATCGAATCCTCCGATGGCCCTGATCTCGCCGATGTTCGCGGACAGGCGCATGCACGGCGCGCGCTCGAAATCGCTGCGGCTGGAGGCCATCATTTACTTTTAATCGGCCCACCCGGTTGCGGCAAGACACTGTTGGCAACGCGCCTGCCTGGCATCCTGCCACCGATGCTGGAAGCCGAAGCTTTGGAAACAGCGGCGATCGGTTCCGTCAGCGGTCGCGGCGTTGATCTGGCGCACTGGAAACAACGACCCTATCGATCACCACATCACACCGCGAGCGCAGTGGCATTGGTTGGTGGCGGCGCTGATCCACGCCCCGGCGAAATCTCGCTTGCTCATCACGGTGTGCTGTTTCTCGATGAATTGGCCGAGTGGGATCGACACACACTCGATGTATTGCGCGAGCCAATGGAATCGGGCCGCGTGAGCATTTCGCGCGCCGCGCGGCAGGCGGAATTTCCGGCGCGTTTCCAACTCGTCGCAGCGATGAACCCTTGCCCGTGCGGCTGGGCAGGCGATGCTTCGGGACGCTGCCATTGCACCGGCGAACAGATCGCCCGCTATCGTGCGAAATTGTCGGGGCCGTTGCTTGATCGCATTGATTTGCACGTGAGCGTGCCGCGTTTATCGCACGGCGAGTTGCGGCCCGATGCGCCGCAAGGCGAATCGTCTGCCGTCGTGCGCGAACGTGTGATCCACGCACATGAAATCCAGTTGCGCCGCAGCGGAAAGTCCAACGCCCGCCTCGGCCAACGCGAAACCGAACGCATCTGCAAACTCACGCCAGCGGATCAATCGCTGCTCGAACGTGCGATCGATTCCCTGCAACTCTCCGCGCGCGGCACCCACCGCATCCTGCGCATGGCGCGCACGATTGCCGATCTTTCGCTGAGTGATGCGATTTCAACGACGCATTTGTCGGAAGCGATCGGCTATCGGCAAATGGATCGGCGCAGCGCACCGGTTGCGGCGTAATCAGTCGCAGTCTTGAATGTTATCCGCGCACACTCCTGCACACTGATCGCTAAGCCTCGATAAACCTCACGCTACCGCCGCTTCCGGCACGTGATCGTGGAACTGCTCTTCTTCGGTCGAACCCTTCAGCGCAACGGTCGAAGACTGCGCGCCCTGAATCGTCTGCGTCACCGAATCGAAATAACCCGTACCGACTTCGCGCTGGTGCTTGACGGCAGTAAAGCCACGATCGGCTGCGGCGAATTCGGCTTCCTGCAATTCGACGAACGCGCTCATCTGGTTGCGGACGTAACCGTGGGCGAGGTTGAACATCGAATAGTTCAGAGCGTGGAAGCCGGCGAGGGTGATGAACTGGAACTTGTAGCCCATCGCCGCGAGCTGCTTCTGGAATGAAGCAATCGTCTGGTCGTCGAGGTTCTTCTTCCAGTTGAAGCTTGGGCTGCAGTTGTAGGCGAGCATCTTGCCCGGATATTTCGCGTGGATTGCTTCGGCGAACTTGCGCGCGAATTCCAGATCGGGCTTGCCGGTTTCGCACCACACCAGATCCGCGTAGGGCGCGTAGGCGAGGCCGCGCGAGATCGCCTGGTCGATGCCCTTGTGGGTCTTGAAGAAGCCTTCGGCGGTGCGCTCGCCGGTAAGGAAGGGCTTGTCGTTGTCATCGACATCAGACGTGAGCAGGTCGGCGGCTTCGGCATCAGTACGCGCGATGATCAAGGTCGGCACGCCCATGACGTCGGCAGCGAGCCGCGCGGCGACCAGTTTGTCGACGGCTTCGCGGGTCGGTACCAACACTTTGCCGCCCATGTGGCCGCACTTCTTCGCCGAGGCGAGCTGATCTTCGAAATGCACGGCAGCGGCGCCGGCTTCGATCATCGACTTCATCAACTCGAATGCGTTGAGCACGCCGCCGAATCCAGCTTCGGCATCGGCGATGATCGGCTGCAGCCAATCGACATCGTCCTTGCCTTCGGCATGGTTGAGCTGGTCAGCGCGCAACAGGGTGTTGTTGATGCGCTTGACGACCTGCGGCACCGAGTTAGCGGGATACAGCGACTGGTCAGGATACATTTCGCCAGCGAGATTTGCATCGGCTGCAACCTGCCAGCCGGAAAGATAGATCGCCTTGAGGCCAGCCTTGACCTGCTGCATCGCCTGGTTGCCGGTCAGTGCGCCGAGCGCGTTGACGAATGGTTCGCTATGCAGCGATTTCCAGAATTTCTCGGCACCCAGCTTCGCAAGGGAATGCTCGATGGCGACGGTGCCGCGCAGGCGTGCGACTTCCTCGGCGGCATACGGACGGGTGACGCCGTTCCAGCGCGCGCTGTTGGTCCAGTCGAATTTGATTTGTTCGGCGGTGGGTAGCGTCTTCATGGTGTTGCTCCTAGGTTGCGATCAGCGATGAACGTGTGGGTCGAATAGGTGGAAGCTGGGACGATGAAATCAGGACAAGCGCAAGTAAGCCGGCACCGTGAGGAAGGGCGCGAGGGTTTCGGATTCGGTGAGGCAGTCGAGCAGGGCGATGGCTTCGTCGATGCGCGTCGCACCGGGAAGCTTCCCTTCGGCCGCGAGCTTGGATGGCAGCGACAGCAGCACGCGATCGAACAAGGTTTCGTCGAGCGGCGAGCCGTCATCAAGATGCAGCGCGTTCGCTGGCGCATGCAGCCATTGCCAGAGTTGCGCGCGGGCGATTTCGGCGGTGGCGGCGTCTTCCATCAAGCCATGGATCGGCACGCAACCTTGGCCGTCGAGCCATGCGGCGAGGTAGCGCACGCAGACTTCGATGTTGTTCTCGAAGCCCTTGCGGGTAATGGTGCCGATGCAGGGGCGGATGATGTCGTCGCGGCTGACGTTCACATCATCGCGCGACACATGCTGCTGATTCGGCGTCGGCATGTGCGCATCGAAAATCTCGCGGGCGATCGGGATCAGTGCCGGATGCGCGACCCAGGTACCATCGTGGCCGGCCAGCACTTCGCGCAACTTGTCGGCGCGCACGCGGGCCATCGCGGCTTCGTTCGCGGCCGGATCGTTGGCGATCGGAATCTGCGCGGCCATGCCGCCCATCGCATGTGCGCCGCGGCGGTGGCAGGTCTTGATCAGCAGTTCCGAATACGCCTTCAGAAACGGCTGCGTCATCCCGATCTGACCGCGTTCGGGCAGCAGCTTGTCGCGGTGTTTGCGGAAGGTCTTGAGGTAGGAAAAGATGTAATCCCAGCGACCGCAATTCAGGCCGACGATGCGACCGCGCAGCGCGTGCAGGATCTCGTCCATCTCGAACGCAGCGGGCAGGGTTTCGATCAGCACCGTCACCTTCATCGTGCCGACCGGCAGGCCAAGCGCGGTTTCGATGTGCGCGAGCGCGGCATCCCACAGCGCGGCTTCTTCCATGCAGGTGAGCTTGGGCAGGTAGAAGTACGGGCCGCGATCCTTCGCGTGCAGCGTCTTGGCGTTGTGGAAAGCGAACAGGCCGAGGTCGAACAGGCTGCCGGACATCGGCACGTCGTCGATCAGCAGATGCTTTTCATCGAGGTGCCAGCCGCGCGGGCGCACCATCAGCACGGCCTGCTGGTCGGCCGCGTTCAGCGCGTATTGCTTGCCATTTTCAGCAGTGAACGCCAGCGTGCCGGCAACCGCCTCGCGCAGCGACGCCTGTCCGGCCATCAGATTGGTCCAGGTGGGCGCGGTCGAATCCTCGAAATCGGCCATGAAACAGTTCGCGCCCGAGTTGAGCGCGTTGATGACCATCTTCGGATCGACCGGGCCGGTGATTTCGACGCGGCGATCAAGCAAGGCAGCCGGAATGGCGGCGACGCGCCAATCGCCTGCGCGGATCGCGGCGGTGTCGGCACGGAAGTCGGGCAGTTCGCCGGTATCGAAACGGGCTTGACGGGCGCGACGAGCGGTCAGGCGGCTCTGACGTTCGGCATTGAAGCGGCGGTGCAGGCCGGCGAGGAAGTCCAGCGCGGCGGGCGTCAGGATCGAGGTCTGCCACGAGGCAGCAGGAGCGGCAACAGCAGGGCCGATCAGGCGCACGCTGGCGGCCACTGGAAAATCGGCCTCGACGGAATCCGAGGTGTCATGGTTGCGCTGGGTGGAATCGGTCATCGCGGTGCTCCTCAAGTCCATTCGGAGATCATTCGGCCGTTGAACCAGCTTTGGATTGGATCCACGCCGGGGAACCGAACATAGATGCGGTGGCGTATTGTTGACAATCTATATGATTGAATGATGAGTATTAGCTCAGTTAATAGGAGGCAAATCTGTGACCGAGCCGACTACCCGGTTTTATTACAAGGGCGAGCGCCTGAAGCCGCTGCGCGCGTTCTGCCAAGTGGCCCGGCTGGGCTCGGTATCGCGCGCCGCCGAGGCGCTATTTCTCAGCCAGCCGGCGGTGAGCCTGCAATTGCAGGCACTTGAGCGTGACTTCGGGGCGCGACTGTTTGAGCGCACCGGCCGGCGTTTCGGCCTGACCCGCGCCGGCGAGGCCTTGTACGAATTGGCCAGGCCGCTGGTGGATGGGCTGGACGGGTTGGAGGCGGAGTTCCGCAACAAGCTCAAGGGTCTATCGGCCGGCTCGCTGCACGTGGCAGCAGGAACGTCCACGATCCTCTATTTGCTGCCGCCACTGGTGCAGGCGTTCCGCGAGAAACACCCGGAAGTGCAAGTCGTGCTGCACAACGTGACCGGCCTGGACGGCCTCGGGCTGCTGCGATCGGACGGCGTGGATCTGGCGGTCGGCTCGATGCTCGACGTGCCCAGTGATCTCGATTACGCACCCACCCATTCCTTCGACCCGATGTTGATCGTCCCGCTCGGCCACCCGCTGGCGACCAAGGAGGATCTGACTCTTGAAGACATTTCACCGTACGGCCTGATCCTGCCGCCGCGACGGTTGACGACTTGGCGCCTGGTCGATCTGGTGTTCCAGCAACGCCGCGTGCCATACAGCGTGGCGCTGGAAGTGGGCGGCTGGGAAGTGATCAAACAGTACGTGGCGATGGGCTTGGGCATCTCGATCGTCACCGGCATCTGCCTCACCGACGCTGATCGCGAGCGCCTTGCGGTGCGTAACTTGCGCGACTATTTTCCGCCACGCAGTTACGGCGTGGTGATCCGCAAGGGCAAGTTCCTTAGTCCGCACGCTCGCGCATTCGTGAACCTCGTCAAGCCGGGATTGTTCGCGCGCGGCGACTATTTCGAGGCAGGACACTCGGAGCGGTAACCAGAGTTTTAATCCGTAAATTATGCAGCCTGCGAAAACCTGCTGCACGGGCAGGCCGCACATAGGCGTAGGCGTTGGCAATTCGTATGCGTTGTAACTGCGGTGAATTGCGAACTGTCGCCTCAGGCTGCTCTCAACGACTGGCGGTGATCCGGCACAAGCTGCATTTCGAACACGCGAGTCGACATCGCGATCCGACAATCCACATCGTGCGCGCCTGATCCAGGTCAGGGCGGACGATGCGGCTACGGGTCAGGCTGCCGGAAATCACCGGAGCCCCGTCATGCGCTGCCACCGCTACCTCGCCACCGCCGTCCTGTTCGCACTCGCGGCGACCACAAGCGCCCACGCCGATCCCGCCGCGACTGCTCCGAAAAGCGGCCCGATCCTCGATGCTCGGCTGCGCTATGAATCGGTGGAAGACGACGCTTTCACGAAGTCGGCCGACGCGACCACGCTGCGCCTGCGCGCCGGCTATCGCACTTCCGTGCATTCGGGATGGAGCGCGCTGGTCGCGGTCGAAAACACCAGCCACTTGTCCCGCGACCACTTCAACAGCACCGCCAACGGCCACACCACCTACCCGACGATCGCCGACCCTGACAACACCGCCCTCGACGTCGCCTGGGTGCAGTACGCGCCATCCGACCATTGGCGCACCACGCTTGGCCGGCAGGCGCTGCTCTACGACAACCAGCGCTTCTTCGGCAATGTTGGCTGGCGCCAGAACGAACAGACCTTCGACGCACTCGACACCGAATACCGCTTCGGCAATGGCGTCGCGTTGCGCTACAGCTACATCAACCGCGTGCAGCGCGTGTTCGGCGAAGACAATCCGACGCCAGCACTCGCTCGCTTCATGATGGATGCGCACCTGCTGCACGCAGCCGTGCCGGTTGGCCAGGGCACGCTCAACGGCTACGCCTACTTCATCGACAACCACACGCTGCCCTTGACCTCGCACCGCGACCTCGGCTTGCGCTACACCATCAAGCACGACGCGAACGACGCCATCGGCTGGCTCGCCAACGCCGAGTATGCAACCCAGCACCGCTACGGCGATGGCAGCCAACTCATCGACGCGGACTACGCGTTGCTCGAAGGTGGCTTGGTCTGGCGCGGCAACACCTTCAAGGCCGGCTGGGAAAAACTCGGTGGCAATGGCCTCTATGCATTTCAGACGCCGTTCGCGACCTTGCACGCATTCGACGGATGGGCGGACCGTTTTCTGACCACTCCGGTGAACGGCCTGCAGGATGGTTACCTGTCATGGAGCCGCCCGTTCGGCCATGTCACTGCCACCGTTGTCGGCCACGACTTCAATTCCGACCACGGCTCGACCCACTACGGCCGCGAGTGGGATTCCGCGCGGCCGATGTCGGTGCGGATGTCAGCAAGGGATGGGTGCAAGTCGAATACACCTATTGACATCGGAAACGCGAGCGACGGACGTCGGCTTGCAGACAGCGGAGTCGATCGCAATACGATCTCGTTGCATCCCTCCGGTCCCTGATCACTGGACGGGAGCCGCCCTCGGAGGGGGTGCAGTGGACGGCGCCTCAGGGTGGAGCTTGGCGAAGCGTCACGCGAAGCGAGAAGCGCGAGGCGGCTTTGCGATCCTGCGTGGCAACCACGATCATGTAGTTCCCGGAGATCGAAAGCCTGCCCGACCATCGCTTGACTGCGCCGGCCTTCTCGACGATGTCCTGGGTCGCCATGGCAGGAGAAGGCTTGATCAGAGAAAACATGGCGTGATGGTTGTCCGAACTCATCTCCATCGTGAGTTGCTGTCCGGCCGTCGCATGCAATGTGTACCGTTCAGACCCTTCATTCGTCCTGTCGGGCCCCGCCGTGACGGGTGGCGCGACCGAGCCCTCGATGACTGTCGTGTCGATGCCTGGCTGGAATGTGATCGCGTTAATGGATTTTGTCCCGGCGCTCTGGGCCAACACTGTCGAAGCGCTCAACAGGACCAGCGCGAAGGGAGCGAACATGCGCACAACGTACTGTCGGTCCATGAAATTCCCTTATTCTCTTCCGCAAGATTGCCGATCGCCGAACAACGGCGGCGGGCTGGTCAACGCTGCAACTGCAGGGCTCTCTTCACCGCCTTCAGAAACGCCGCATCCGGAATCGTCCCGAGCTGGTCGGTCTTCGCCAGGATGCGTCCCTGCGCATCGAGCAGGATCAGACCGCTGGTGTGGTTGAAATCGCCATTGGCAAGTTCGCGATAGCGCACGTCGAGCAATGCGGCCAGCTTGCGCACGTGATCGGCGTCGGTGCGTGCGAGCGTCCAGTGCGATGGATCGAGCTTGCGTTTGCTCGCCAATGCAGCAAGCACGGAAGCGGTATCACGTTTGGGATCAAAACTCACCAGCAGGATTTGCAGGCGCTCGCGCTCGGCCGGCGTGAGTGCGTGTTGCACACCGAGGCCACTATCGATCATCAGTGGGCAGGTGTAGGTGCACGAGGTGTAAAACATGCTGACGAGTTCGACGTGGCCGCGCCGGTCGGCCAACTGGAAGTTCCTGCCAGCTTGGTCGGTGAACGTTCCGTCCTGTTGCAACACCGAGTCTGCTGGCAAAGGCGCAGCAGCGGCGCAGACGGTGACGGTGGTGATCGACAACAGTATCGGAAGCAACAGGCGCTTCATGGCTGATCCATTCGTGGTGGCACCTTTGATGGCGACTCTTGATCGGGCAGGCTGCGCGCGCAGCGGAAGCCGAGGCTGGATGTGCTGTTGACCGCTTCCAGCGACGACAGCATTGCTACCCGCATCAGAACGGCATAGTTCTCGCGAGCCTGCGTGGTCAAGGCGGCAGCGCCGCAAAATTTCAGGCGATTTGCTTCGGACTGGCTGCGGTCGTCGCTCGATACCAGCATCGAAGCGAAATCCTCGGTCCATTCCCATATCAATCCGTTCAGATCCTGCGCGCCATAGATGTTCGCAGGCGACTGGCCGACGTTTGCCAGCGGTGCGGTAGAAGGCTTCGCATACCAGCCCAGGATACTTTCGCGCCAGACCGGATCGCTGCGCGCATCGCGGCGCGTGGCATCGGCTGCGGCCACGTATTCCCACTCTGCCCACGTCGGTAGCCTCGCGTGCTGCACCTCGCAATACGCCGATGCCGCGAACCAACTGACATTCGTCACCGGCTGTTCGGGCCCGGCGGCATCGCCCAGTTGCATCGGTGCCTGCCACTGCTTGAGATAGCCCGCCGCTTCGGCGTACACACCCGGCACTTGGTCGCGTCGCCATTGCGGATGCGACTGCACGAAGGCAAGGAACTCGGCGTTCGTCACCGGCGTCTTCATCATCGCAAACGGCGCGACGGTGTTGTTGCCTTTCGTGTCTTCGTAGTTGAGGACCGACCGATAGTGACCCGCAGGTATCGGCACGAACTCGCCACCCCCGTGGGCGACGACTGGCAGCAACGCAATGAGCAAGACGACGCACTTCATCGGAATCAATGCGCGGCGCCTGCCGGACGCGGTGTGCTGGCGCGGACCTTGGCGACCTGTTCCTTGGTGATCTTGCCGCCAGCGTTGCCCCAGGAATTGAGCACGAAGGTCAGGATGTTGGCGATTTCGTCATCGGTCATCTGGCTCATCGGCGGCATCACCGAATCGTAGTCCTTGCCGTTGACGGTGAGCTTGCCGGTGTGGCCGTTGAGTGGAATCGCGATCAGGTCTTCGGGTGAGAGCTTGCCGAGGAAGTCGGATTTCGCGAGCGGTGGAAACACGCCTTCGATGCCACCGCCTTCGTTCTGGTGACAGGCCGAACACGTGCCGTTGAACAACGCCTTGCCGGCTGCCGACTGCTCGGCAACCGTCAGGTTTCCGGCCGCCGCAGACTTGGCCGCCGTCGCGACCGGCTGCATGCTCACCGTGTTGTCGCCGAGATAGCTCGAATCAACTTCCTTGCCCGAATAGATCGACTTGTCTTCCGCGCCAAGCACTTTCAGGATCGCCAACGCGCCCTTGTTGAAGGCGCGGAAGATCGAGTGATCGACAAGGATGTAGCTGCCCGGAACTTGCGTGTGGAATTCCACCATCGCCGCGCCGCCGGAAGGGATCAGCGTGGTCTGCACGTTGTGCTGCTCGACGGTGCCGCCTTCCTGCCGAACAGTGTCGAAAATCTCGCCGATCACGTGGAAGCTCGACACCAGGTTCGGGCCACCGTTACCGACAAACAGACGAATGGTCTCGTCGACTTTTGCAGTCAACGCGTGGTCGCCGGTGAGCGCGCCGTCGCTGCCGTTGAACAGCACATAGGTCGGCTTTTCATCGATCGCGGCCTGCATGTCGAACGCCTGGTGGCCCTTCTCGCGATACTTTCCAACCGTATAAAAATCGCCCTGCATTACGTAGTACTCGTGATCGACTTTCTTCATCCCTTCCGGCGGCTCCACCAGCATCAGGCCGTACATGCCGTTGGCGATATGCATGCCAACCGGCGCGGTTGCGCAGTGATAAACGAAGATGCCCTGATTAAGCGCCTTGAAGGTGAATTGCGATTGGTGTCCGGGCGCGGTGAAACTCGACGCCGCACCACCGCCAGGCCCGGTCACGCCGTGCATGTCGATGTTGTGCGGCATCTTGTTGTTCGGGCTGTTTTCCAGATGGAACTCGACGGTATCGCCCTGGCGCACGCGGATGAAACTGCCCGGCACCGTGCCGCCGAATGTCCAGAATGTGTAGGTGGTGCCATCAGCGATCGGCATTTCCTTTTCGATCACTTCCAGATGCACGATGACCTTGGCCGGTTTGTGTCGACCAGTGGGTGGCGGCACGTTCGGTGGGCTGGTGAGCACCGCTTCGATGGGCGCACCAAGATCGGCAGGATCGTTTTTGGCAAATGTCGCCATGGGCGCGAGCGTCAAGGCCAAGATGATTGCAAACGGTAGCGAGTAACGCTTCATGGTGCTCCCCTGGATGGCCTTTAATTCAATCTGCGCCTGACGCGGTGCGCGTGCATTGACCCAAGTCAATTCGCAAATCAGTTGACTTGGTCAGTAGCATGGACCTATCCCCGGCGCATTAGAGGGAAATTGCTGCGTCGACCGATCCGACTTATCCGCTGCAGCTGCCGCAACACACCGACGGAAGCTGGTCCACCTGCCAGGCTTCAACTGCGCGGCCCCTCCCACGCAACACATCGAGCAGGTCGCCAATGCTGATCCAACTCGATACGCGCAAGCGGCCATCGAAGGGATCGATCGCCACGGTCGCGGCCGCATCAATCTCGCGAAATGCGGCTTCGATCGCATCAGGATCGATGATCGGGCGATCCAGTCGGACATGAAATTCCATCGGTGGCCTCACATGTTGGGAGTTGGATTTCACTCCGCCAGCGTGCTGCATCGGCAGAAGAGAGGCCCTGATCCAGGTCAAGCCCACAACATCGGGCATCAGGCCGACGTGTTGCGAGGCACGCCCCACTTCGACGATGTTGTTGTTGCCGCGCCAATCGGTCGCGCGTTCGACGAGGCCGCACTGGTCGAGGTGGCAGGCGCCGCGCGCGGTGTGTTCGGCTGCGCGTGTCTGCGTTTCGGAGGCGTCATCACGAGGTCACATTGGCCGTCGAGCGCGTACATCGCGGATCTTGCCGGCCGCCGTGCAGGCTGGCATCACCGCGGTGAAGGGAATTCCGAGCAAACGTGCAAACCAGGCTTCGGAAATCGTGGTGCTGCCTGACAGCAGCGCCTCGCGCAGCCAGATGCGCTCATCAGTGACGGTCATGTGGAACGCTCCAGTTCAAGCAATGCGCCGAGTGGATGGTGCTCGACTGCGACGGTCGCGATGAATGCGTACACCGTCAGCGCCGCGAGCAAGCAGACCAATCGTATGCGCGGTGTGCGCCCGCGCTTGAGCGCGAACGTGCCGAGCGCAATGTAAACGACGAGCAGGCAGACCTTCACCGTCAGCCACGATTGAACGAACGGGTATTGATGCAGGATCATTACCAGCATCACCGCCGCCGCGAGCAATGCAGTATCGACGGTGTAACTCAGGTAACGCAGCGGCGGCATCATCGCCCAGCGCGCGCCTGCCAGCACTGCGATCCCGCGCAGCAGGAACAGCACGCCGCTCGCGATCACTGCGGCGATATGCACCCATTTGATCTGAAGGTAGTACTCGGCCATCGCTAGCCCGGCTTGCCATCGCGACGCGGGCTGAGATAGATCCACGCCGAGCGCAGCACCCAAGGCATGAACGCCAGCAGCCAACCGACCGCTGCGACCGCGTCCCACGCGATCGCATCGGGCATTACTTCGGCGACCACCCGCAGGATCACCACGACTTGCAGCAAGATGAAGGTGCAACCGGGGACGAAGCCGAGTTCCATCGGTCGCCCGGCATGGCCCTAGGTCACTCGCGTCACCATCGCGACCAGCAGGCTGCCGAAGTAACCGATGAACAAGGCATGCGCCGGCGCTCGGCCGAGCGCGTACACGTCGGTCGTCGCGAACCACAAACTCTGTCCGGAATACAGCAGCATCGCGATCGGCAACCACGCGAATGCAACGAACAACACCCGCAGGATCGCCGGAGCCGGGCCGCGAACCCGCCCCTTCCACAGCAGCATGATGGCCAACGCCGCCAGCGGCAGATCGGCGATCCACAGCCAGGCGTACTCATGCAACAGTTCCGTTGCGAGATGCGCGAGCACCAGCACCCAGAACACGCCGAGCACCCACAGTGGCTTCCACACCTTGTAGCCCTTCACTACCACCGAGGCAAAGAACGGAATCATCCGATGGCAAACGGTGAAGAAGATCGGCAGCAACAGACCGAAGCTACCGAACTTGATGGCGACGAACATCAGCAGTGGATCGGGATGATGCAGGTACACCGCGAACGCGATCAGCCCGGTCAACCCCATCAGCAAGGCGAACGCGCAACTCACCGCATGCCAGGTGCGGCCAGATTCACGCCACAACAATCCCACCAGCAGGAACAAACCATACGACCAGCCGAGGATCGTCAGCACGATGCCGATGTGCAACGCATGGTCGTGGCCCAACAGGCCGACTAAAGTCAGCAACTGGCCGCCGAACAAGCCCAGCCCAACCGGCACGTAATGGCGTTTGGTCAACGATGGCAAACCCATCCAGCGCGGAAAGACCGTCAACAGGAAGCCGAACATGAAAGGTGGCAGCACCTGATACTGCATCACGATCGCATGCATCCAGCCCGCGTAAACCACCGGCTGCGGCATCGCGAACAGATTCCAGCGCATGTTCACCAACCACAGCGCCCACCACGCCATCGCCAGCAGGATGTTGGTCGCGCCGATGCAGAACAATAGCCGGTGCGGCGCGGCGGCCAGCAAGCGCAAGGCCGGTAGCGACCATGCGCTATCAGGTGTTGATGCGGACATGGATGGTTCTCGCAGCAAGTCTGGCGGATGCAAACGCGTTACCGCCTGATAGCGTATTAGGACATGCCGGGCGTTGTATGCACTTGATCCGAGTCAACCGCGCAGCAAATTTGGCACGGGCCAGCAGTGCATTCCAACGACTCGGCCGGCTCGCAAAATTTTCACGGAATCAGCAAAACTATTGGGGTTGGCGCGCGCTTGCACGAATTCCTGATGACCGACGTTACTCTATGGCCATCGTGACCGTGCATCTTGTCGATCGAGGAGTTGGGAAGCAGGCTCTGACTTTACTGATCGAGATTCAAATTTTTAAGCAGCGCGGCTTGACGGCAATCAGATAAGGAAAGCAACAAGCCATGAATCAACTCAACGTGCTGCGTGCTGCCATTGGCGAACATCACGTGTTGACGGACGCGGATGCGGCTCCGTATTTGACGGATTGGCGCGGGCGATACACTGGCCGAGCTCTAGCGGTAGTGCGCCCCGGATCGACCGACGAGGTTGCTGCTGTGGTGCGCGTGTGCGCCGCGTCAGGTGTGCCGGTCGTGCCACAGGGCGGCAATACCGGCCTATGTGGTGGTGCGACGCCTGACGATTCGGGACGCGCCGTGGTGCTTTGCCTGCAACGGCTGAATCGCATTCGAGGGATAGATCTGGACAATGACACGATGGTTGTAGAGGCCGGCTGCGTGTTGCAGACGGCGCAGGAAGCCGCGCGCGACTCAGCGCGTTTATTCCCACTCAGTCTGGCGGCCGAGGGCAGTTGCACGATCGGTGGCAACCTCGCCACCAATGCAGGCGGCACCCAGGTGCTTCGCTATGGCAGCATGCGTGAACTCACCTTGGGCCTCGAAGTCGTCACCGCGCAGGGCGAGATCTGGCATGGCCTGCGCGGGCTGCGCAAAGACAACACCGGTTACGACCTGCGCGACCTGTTCATCGGCAGCGAAGGCACGCTCGGGATCATCACCGCCGCCACGCTCAAACTGTTTCCGCTGCCAGTCGCGCGCTGCACCGCACTGCTGGCGTTGGCGTCGATTGCGGACGCGATTGCGATGCTGGCACGTGCACGCCACGGATTCGGCGCCTCGCTCACCGGTTTCGAACTGATGGCCGGCGATTGCCTCGCCGACGTGGTGCGCTGTTTTCCCCAGCAACGGCTGCCGTTCGACGGCGATTCGGCAGCGCTGCCGTGGTATGCGTTGCTGGAATTGTCCGACAGCGAAAGCGAGGCGCACGCGCAGGAACGTTTCGAGACTGTATTGGGCGAGGCGATCGAATCGGGTTGTGTCAAGGATGCAGTGATCGCCCGATCAATGGCGCAGAGCAAAGCATTGTGGCACTTGCGTGAAAGCATCCCGTTGGCGGAGAAGGAATCGGGCAAGAGCATCAAGCACGACGTGTCAATTCCGATGTCGCGCATGGCAGCCTTTGTCGCCGACACCAACCGCGCACTGCAGCAGGCGTTTCCGGGAATCCGCAACGTCGTCTTCGGCCATCTCGGCGACGGCAACCTGCATTACAACGTGGCGCGTGGCGAGAGCTTGAGCGAGGACGATTTGCTGGCGAAACAGGATGCGGTTTACGCGCTGGTGCACGATGCCGTTCACGCCGTAGGCGGATCGATCAGCGCCGAGCATGGCGTGGGCCAACTCAAACGCGATGCGCTGGTGCGTTACAAGGACCCGGTCGAGCTGGCGCTGATGCATTCCATCAAGCGGGCGCTGGACCCGCAGGGCATCATGAATCCGGGCAAGGTGCTGACGACGGGTGCAGATCCTCCAACTTTTTCGATCACGTAAACATCGCAATTCTGCTCGATAATCGAATGTTGATCTAGTGCCAGATCGCCGGATTTCTCAACGGCTTACGTCGGAGTAGAGGCTCTGTGGGTCGTCGTCCAATGTCCTCAAAATTGTCTAAACCAGAATCGCGGACTGACCACCATAAACGAGCTTTCCCATCATAACGTCGCCAGCAGGTATTCGCCACGCCGATGCATGCATAACAGCAGCCGAGGCGGCCGCAGCGTCTCGTTACCGTGATCAAATGTCAGGCACGCAGAACGGATTTCGCCAGCGCTTGCAGACGTACCGGATCGCGAATCTCCAGCTCACGCCGGTCCACTTGCACGAGGCCATCATCCTGGAACCGCCGCAACACGCGGCTGACGGTCTCGGCGGCAAGCCGCAGATAGTTGGCGATGTCGGTGCGGCCCATGGTCAGGTGGAATCGCGTCGGCGAAAAGCCGCGCGCGGCATGGCGGCGCGATAGCGACACCAGGAACGCAGCCATGCGCTCGTCGGCGCTGTAGTCGCCAGCCAGCAGCGCGGCCTTGCCGATGTCCTGCGACAGCAGCCGGAACAATTGCTGCTGCAGGCCAGGCATGCGCGTGGCCAGCAACGCCAGTTGCGGGAACGAGAAGCGGCACAGCATCACGGTGTCGAGCGCAACGGCGTTGCATGGGTAGCGTCCGTTCGAGATCGCGCTCAAGCCGATCAGTTCGCCCGGCAGATGGAAACCAAGCACCTGCTCGTGGCCCGCCGCATCGACGACATAGGTTTTCACCGTGCCTGCGCGCACAGCTGCGATCGCGGTGAACGGATCGCCTTCGCGGAACACATGCTGGCCCTCGCCGAACGGGCCGATATGTTCGACCAGCACATGCAGATCCGCGAGTGCCGATTTGTCGTAGCCCTGTGAAAGACAAGCTGATGAGAATGCGCAGGTACTGCAGAAGTGCAGTGCATCCCCGTCGTCGGCGATCGGCGATGCGCGCTGAGTGTTGTCGCTCATGCGATCCGGCCGGGGAATGGACACGCGGTGTGCCCGGTTAGATCACTTTCGAGAAATGCACGGGTTCCGACGAGGATTGTTGCAAGTAGCGATCGAAGCATGCCGCAATGATACGCAGCAGCAGGCGGCCGCGCGACGTAGCGCGAACCTCGCTCGCGCCGGTTTCAACCAGCCCATCGGCGATCAGAGGCGCAAGACACTCGATCGACGTTCTGAAATAGCTGCCGAACTCGATGCCATGCCGCGTTTCGATCGCCGCGATGTCGATCGCTCCGCGACACATCAGTTGCTGAATCGCATCGGCGCGCACCACATCGTCGGCGTCCAGCACCATGCCCCGCCAGACCGGCAGCCGGCCTGCATCGATCGCCGTTTCCCAAGCAGGAAGATCACGCGGATTCTGGCTGTAGGTATCGCCGATGTGACTGATCGCACTGACGCCGAGGCCGACCAGATCCGATTCGGCGTGCGTCGTGTAACCCATGAAGTTGCGATGCAGGCTGCCGTTCTGCTGCGCCTGCGCGAGGTCGTCGTCGGGGAGCGCGAAATGGTCCATGCCGATATACCGGTAACCTGCCGTCGATAGCTTTTCGATGGCGAGTTGCAACAGGCCGAGCTTGTCCTCGGGACTGGGCAGCAGGGCTTCGTCGATCTGCCGCTGCGCGCGGAACATCTTCGGCAGGTGGGCGTAACTGTAGATGGCGAGTCGGTTGGGACGCGTCTTGGTGACAATGTCGAGCGTGCGGCCAAAACCCTCGCGATTTTGGCCCGGTAGCCCGTAGATCAGATCGATGTTGACCGACCGGAAGCCGTGCTTGCGGCAGGCATCGATCACCGCGAGAGTTTCCTCCACCGACTGCACGCGGTTGACTGCTTCCTGCACCGCCGGATCGAAGTCCTGCACGCCGACGCTCGCCCGATTGAAGCCCATGCCCGCGAGCGCGGCGATGTCATCGGCACCGACGCAACGTGGATCGAGCTCGATCGAGAAGTCGCGCTGCGGCGAGGAACTGAAGTGGAAGTGCCGACCGAGGCTGTCGATCAATTCCCCAAGCTGGCCAGCACTTAAAAAATTCGGTGTGCCGCCACCAAGATGCAACTGGATGACGTCGCGGTCGCGGTCGAACAACGGCGCGACCATCCCGATTTCGCGCACAAGCCGCGTGAGATACGTCGCGGCGCGCGCGTGATCACGGGTGAAGATGCGGTTGCAGCCGCAGTAGAAGCACGGGCTGAAGCAGAACGGGATGTGCGCGTAAAGCGAGAGCCAACGCGGGATCGGATCAGCATTGCTGCGCCGCGCGGTATCGCGGAACGCCTGTTCTCCAAAGGTGTCGCCAAACTGCGGTGCAGTGGGGTATGAGGTATAGCGTGGGCCGGGCTTGTCATTGCGGCGCAGGAAATCAGCGTCGAACGGAGGGATCGAGGACATGCCCGAAGCGTATGCAGGAAGCTCCGACATCGCCTTGACGGGGATCAAGCATGGCTCGTTCGTACTGGAGGCGGCGACACGATCGATACGGAATGTGCGGACACGATTTTGGCGGACACGCGAACGTCTTTGAGGGGAGCTGCTCAGGAGGTTCCGCGATGCTTGCCGATCCAGGGCCGGTAATACTCGCGCACCCGCGCCATATCGGCCTTCAGGTCGGCGGTCATGTGCATCACCGGGCCGATGCCGATGGTGCGGGTCGGATAATGGAAGTACGCGCATATCACCGGCACGCCGGCGTCGCGCGCAACGTGCCAGAACCCGGTTTTCCAGCGCTCCACGCGCTTGCGTGTGCCCTCGGGTGCGAGCACGAACCACATCATGTCGGATTGCTCGAAACGCTCGACGACCGAATCGACCACGCCATGCGCCTTGGCGCGATCGACAGGGACCGCGCCGAATCGTCGCAGCAGCCAGCCCAGAGGTCCACGAAACAATTCCTGTTTGCCGATGACGACGATGCGAATCCCCATCGCGACTTTCGCCGCCAGACCCCAGACCGCATCCCAGGCCGACGAATGCGGCGCGGCGAGGATCACCAGTTTGCGTTCGTCCGGGAAGTTGCCTTCCATCGTCCAGCCGCCAAGCCGCAGCACCGTGCGACCCAACCAGCGCGAAAACGTGTTGCCGGTGCGCGGCATCCACGTCGGTATGGATGCAAGACGAAACCTCACGCGTCCGAGTCCGCGCCGCGTCCGCCGCGACCACGCTTGATTTGCGCGCGCTGCTTCTTGCCGTCGAGGCGACGCAATTTCGACGCGCGCGTCGGTTTGGTCGCCACACGCTTCTTCGGCACATGCGTCGCAGCGAGAACCAACGCCGCCAATCGATCACGCGCGTCGGCGCGGTTCCGCTCCTGGGTGCGGAACCGTTGCGCGCTGATCACCAGCACGCCTTCCGCAGTCAACCGGCGATCGCGCCGAGCTAGCATTCGCGCACGCAGATCGTCGGGCAGCGATGGCGAATTCACCACGTCGAAACGCAATTCGACCGCCGTCGAAACCTTGTTGACGTTCTGCCCGCCCGGCCCGGCCGAGCGCACGAAGCGCTCGACGAGTTCGTCGTCGGCAATGGCGATGTCAGCGGTAATGGCAAGCATGCAGGAAAGACCGGAAGTGCGCGGCGATGGTAACCCAAGCTGTTGCGCGCGGATGTGTAGGCGGCGCGTTGGCAGGTTAAGCTGCCGCGTCATTGGCAGACCGCGCGCTACCATCACTTCCTCTCGCAAGGCTCGACGATGCATCCCTCCGCATTGATCAACGGCAAGCTGTTTTTTGACACCTATGCTGCGCAAGCGGGCGCAACCGTGGTGGACATTGGCGCGCAGAACGTCAATGGCTCGCTCAAGGATGTCATGCCCACGCATTTGCGTTATATCGGCGTGGATTTCGTGGCGGGCAAGGGCGTGGATGTGATTCTCGACGATCCCTACAAGCTTCCGTTCGAGGATGAGTCGGTCGATATCGTGGTCAGCAATTCCTGCCTCGAACATTCGGAAATGTTCTGGCTGGCCTTTCTGGAACTGCTGCGCGTGTTGCGCCCGAACGGGCTGCTTTATCTCAACGTGCCATCGAACGGCGACTTTCACCGCTTTCCGGTGGATTGCTGGCGCTTCTATCCCGACAGCGGCGGGGCCTTGGTCACCTGGGCGCGCCGCAATGGCTTGCAACCGCAATTGCTGGAATCGTTCGTCAGCGCGCAATTCATGGATCCGTGGAATGATTTTGTTGCGGTGTTCGTGAAGGACGAACAATTCGCCACAGCGCATCCGAAGCGGATGATTTCGACGGCCAAGAACATTCACAATGTCATCGTCGCCGGGCAACCGGAAATGATCAATCCGCAACAGCGCACGCAAGACCAGACCAACCTGATCTATCGATTCAAACGCTGGCGCTGGCGCCGTTACCGCAAGGCGATGGCGCGCAATCGCACACCCGACTGACCACCCACAACCGAGAACCTCCGATGCACATACCCAATCTGGTCGATATCGACACTCTGCTTGCCGTCCTCGTGTTTTTCGGCTGCGGCTTCGCGGTCGGGCGCGGGCGCGGCAAATACAAGATTCAGGCGCCCGCAACATCGGGCCATCCCGATTTCGAACGGCTGTTTCGTGTGCAGATGAATACGCTTGAATCGCTGGTGATGTTCCTGCCCTCGCTGTGGATCGCTGCTCGCCACGCCGATAGCGTGCTTGTAGGAGGCATCGGGCTGGTCTGGGTTGCGGGCCGAGTCTGGTACGCAGTCGCCTATGCCAGCGCAGCCAACAAGCGCGGAGCGGGATTCGGGCTCGGAATGCTGAGCATCGTGGCGCTGTGGCTGGTCGCGGCGTGGGACATCGTGGTCATGATGATGGCTGGTTAGGTTTCAGGAATCATGTTTTAAGTTTAGGAGCCGGTATTCAGCGGGTTGCTCGCTTACGCAGGCAAGCTCCAACCGCATAATTCCAGCGCGCGCTCGAACTCGCGATCGAGCGGTGCAGCAACATCCATGCGTGCCGCGGTTGCCGGATGGGCAAACCCCAGCGTGTGCGCATGCAACAGCATGCGATGCACGCCGCGCATTCGGAACGCGCGGTTGTGGCGACCATCGCCATGGCTGGAATCGCCGATCAAATGATGCGAGACATGCTTGAGATGGCGACGAATCTGCCGCCAGCGGCCGGTTTCCGGCGTGCATTCGAGCAAGGCATAGCGCGATGTCGGAAAGTGTTCTGACTCTTGTTGCAGTTCGACTGTCGCGAGCCTGCGATATGCAGTGACCGCACATTTTTTCACCGGCTTGCCCGGCCCGCCATCGAGCGGATGATCGATCACGCCGGCTTCATCCGGCCAGCCGCGACACACTGCGAGATAGGTTTTGCGCACGCTGCGATCCATGAACTGCGCGCCGAGCGCCGCAGCAGTCTCGCGATTGAATGCAATCAACACACAGCCGCTGGTTGCGCGATCGAGCCGATGCACGAGCACCACATCGCGTCCGAACTGCGCGCGCAACCGATCGACCAGGAAATCGTCTTCGCCACGCGCCATCGGGCTGGCATGCGCCATCAGCCCCGCAGGCTTGGCGATGACGGCGAGCATGTCGTCGATGTACAGCACTGGCAGTGCGTCGTCGGTCGTGCAATCGCCATCGGGTTCAACGCATTGCGTCATTGCCGCCGCGGCCAAGCGGCGATAAACGCGGCCAGCGCGCCGCCACCAGCGATCCACACGGCGACCGGCAAGCCCAGCAATTCGCGGCCGCCGATGTGGAAGGCATAAAGCAACACGCCGCAGATCGCGAGCGCGGCACCGAGCAGTGCGATCACCGTTTGTCTCTGCGCAGCACGCGAACTGGCCGCCAGCGCGGCGAGGTCTTCGGATTGCATGCGCAATGCGACATCGCCTGCGACGGCCTTGCGCAAATAATCGTGCAGCAATTGCGGAATCTCTGGTGCGCCGAGCAGCCAGCCGGGCAGCTTTTCGCGGAGGCGATCGAGGATCGCGCGCGGGCTGCGTTCGCGCTGCAGGATTTCAGCGAGCACCGGCTGCGCGACGACCCAGATGTCGAGTTGCGGATCGAGGGTGCGACCAATGCCCTCGATATTGAGCAAGGTTTTTTGCAAAAGAATCAATTGCGGCTGGATTGTGAGCTGGTTGCGACGCGCGAGCTTGAACAGCTTGAACAACACTTCGCCGAGCGCGATTTCCGACAAGGGTCGGGTGAAATAAGGCTCACAAATCGTGCGCACATCGGCCTCGAGTTCATCGAGTCGTAGCGTTGCCGGCATCCATCCCGCTTCGATGTGCAGCTCGGCGATGCGCCGGTAATTGCGATCGAAGATCGCGGTGAAATTTTCGGCGAGAAAATAACGGTCAATATCGGGCAACGAGCCGACGATACCGAAGTCCAGCGCGATGAAACGCGGTCGTTCCGGTTGCGAGAGATCGATCCACAGGTTTCCCGGATGCGCATCGGCGTGGAAAAAATTGTCGCGAAATACCTGCATGTAAAACAGGCGCACACCGGTCGCGGCAAGCTTGCGGCGATCTGCGCCCGCTGCATCGAGCGCAACAATATCGTCGGCACGCACGCCGCTCACGCGCTCAAGTGTCAGCACGCGTTCGGCGCTGTGCGTCCAGAACACTTCGGGAACATACAGATCGGGCGATCCGGCGAAATTTCGCCGCATCACACTCGCATTCGCACCTTCGCGCTGCAGGTCGAGTTCGTGGAGCAGCGAACGTTCGATCTCCGCGACGATTTCCAGGGGTCGCGTCGTTTCCGGATCAGGCCCGATCTTTTCGGCAAGCCGGGCGATGCTGCGTAGCAGTGACAGATCCTGCGCAATGCGTTTTTCAATGCCGGGTCGCAGTACTTTCACCACGACCGAGTGGCCATTCTGCAACTCGGCTGCGTGTACCTGCGCAATGGATGCCGATGCGAGCGGCGTGCGCTCGAAGCTGCGATAAAGTTCGGTCAAAGGCCGCCCCAGCGCCTCGACGACAATCGCTTCGGCCTCCTCGCCGGGGAACGGCGCAACCCGATCCTGCAGATGTGCGAGCGCGTCGGCGATATCGACCGGCAACAGATCGCGGCGCGTCGAGAGCACTTGCCCGAATTTCACGAACAGCGGGCCGAGTGCCTGCAATGCGAGCCGCAACCGTTCGCCGCGCGGCAAGCTGGCGACATCGCCGCGCACCGGAACGAACGGACGCAGCAGTTTCAGCCAGCGTGCGAGACGGGTGTCGTCGAGTAACGTGTCGAGTCGATAACGCAACAGGACCCGCAATATTTGCAAAATGCGCAGCGCGCCGCTCATGCGCCGGATCCGCCCGACTTGAATGACGATTGATCGGCCGGATTACAATCGATGTCCGATGCATCGGTGTCGGGCAATCTGCGTTGCAGGTTTCGCAAGCGAGCCGCGAGGCGTTCGACCCTGTCGCGCAGCGCATCGACATCGTCCAAGTGCGCATCGAGTTCGGCGCGCCCGATTACGTCGCGCGATTCCTCGGTGAGAAAGTCCGCGCCGTGCCGCGCGAGTTGTGCCGCGCCATCGCGACCTGCGCGCAAGGCACCGCGTATGACCGACGCGATCTGCACGCCGACCACATCGCCGAACACCTCGGTGAATGGCAGGTTCCAGTCAGGATCGTAGCGTTCGGCGAGGCGTTGCATCTGGCGCGCCAGTTCGGCATCGCCAGCGATCTTCATCTTGCCGACGCCAGCGCCGGTCGGCGAACGCAGAAATGACAGTTGCGATAGCAATCCGCCAAGCGTGCTGCGCACGGCGAGGTCCGGTTCGGTCGCGATGTCGGCGGGGCCAACTGCGAGACGGCCATTGCGCACGACCAATTCCAGCGCGAGCGCCGGCGCTTCCATCGTCAACTGCATGCGGCGTCCTTCCAGTGCGGACAACGCCGCGCACGTATCGGGGTCGAGTGCGAGCAGACGATTGAGTGCGGCTTCAAGCGCGCGCGCTGCGATGGGTTTGAATGCGTCGAAAACGGAGGTGCGGGCAGCGGCCATGCGTCATTGTAACTGGCCCGTCGCAAGGACGACGGAGTGCGGGAATCAGGATGAAGACCGTATGGCCCATGCGGCTGCCAGCCGCTGCAAACCGTCATCGAAATTCACTTGCGGTGCATACCCGAAATCGCGGCGCGCCGCGGAAATGTCGTACCAATGTGTAGTTGCAAACTGTTCGGCGAGAAAGCGCGTCATCGGCGGCTCGCCTTTCAGCGGCAATGCGCGCCACGCGACTTCGAGAATTGCACCGGCCGCGTAGGCAACGCCGAACGGAATCGTTCCCCGCACCTGCGGTGCGCCAACTGCACCGAGTAATGCGTTGATGGTTACGCGCGCGCTACGCGGATCGCCGTTGGAAATGAAGTACGGCTTGCCCGCGCAGCCCGTACCGACCGCCAGATGATCGAATGCGTCCAGATGCGCCTGCGCCGCGTTTTCGACGTAGGTGCTGTCGATCAGGTTCTCGCCGTCGCCGACGAAACGCAATCGACCTGCGCGAGCGCGTTCGACCAAGCGTGGCAGCAATTGATTGTCGCCTGGTCCCCAGATCAGGCGCGGGCGCAATGCAACAGTCGCCAGCGCTCCATCGTTCGCCGCGAGCACGGCTTTCTCGGCGATGGTCTTGGTGATCGGATACGCGGCCTTGAAGTGGTCGCCGTACGGTGTGTCGATTTCATTGCCGCCCGCGACGGGATGGTTCGCACGATGGGTCACGCTCGGCGTGGAGGTATAAACAAGTTTGCCGATCCCGTGCGTGCGGCACGCGGCAATCACGTTGTCGGTGCCGACCACATTCGCGAGTCGATAGCTTTCGTAGCTACCCCACGCGCCGGCCTTTGCGGCATTGTGGAAGATCGCATCCATGCTGCGCGCGGCTTCGCGCATCGCATCTGCATCGGCCAAATCTCCGCGAATCTGGCGTACGCCGAGCTGATCGAGTTCCGGATACACGCCGCGATTGAAACTTGCCACGTCGTAGCCGCGCGCAACCAGCAAACGGCAGATCGCCTGACCCAGAAAGCCGCCGCCGCCCGTGACGAGTATCTTCATCGGGGTTCGCCGTTACACCCTCCCCTGCTTACAGGGGAGGGTTGGGGAGGGGTCGAAACCTGCCGCCAGATTTCAGCAAGCACATCGTCCGTTCGCATCAAAACAGCGTCATTCCAGAAGCGCAGTACGTGATATCCGTTGGCTTCGATCTTTGCCGTTCTCGCTGCGTCTTCAGTTGCGCGATCAACATGTTGGCCAAGGTCAAGCTCGATAACCAGCCTCGCTTCCACACAGGCGAAATCGGCAACACATCCAGCAATGGGATATTGACGGCGGAATTTCATATTCGCGACTTGACGAAGCCGCAGATGCAGCCACAGTCGTCGCTCGGCATCGGTTGCCGAGTTTCTCAATGCACGAGCGTTGATCCAGATTCGTTGCAAGGTTTTACCCCCTCCCAACCTGTCCCGCCCTGCCGGGCGTTCTTCGCCGCCCGATCTGTCGCTGGCAGATCGTACAACGGCGGCTCATCACCCCCTGCGCGCAGGGGGAGGAGCTAACCGCCGAGTTTGTTTGTGGCCCACGCTGCCAGTTTTTCGCGGCCGATCTTGGCGTTGTGGCGGATGTCGACTGGAAATTTCGGATGGAACAGGACGGTTGTGATCCTCGCCGTGTGCACGTATCTCTCAGCACTATGGCGCAGCGCGTCTGCGATCCGCGCATGCTGATCTTTGCCGATGCCGGCGCGCAATTCCACGCACAACACTGGAGTCTGCTTGCCGTGGATGCCGACGCCGACGAGCGCGCTCCGTTTCACATCCGGATGCGTGTTGAAGACGGGCTCGACTTGTTCTGTATACAACGGTCCGTCTGCAGTTTCGACACGATGCGATTTGCGGCCGCAGAACCACAAGCGGCCTTCTTCATCGAAATAGCCGAGATCGCCCATGCGATGGACGATGCGTTCGCCGTCCGGCAAACGTTCGCGAATCTTCGCCAGCCGCGTCGCCTCGGGACGGTTGAAATAGCTGTCGGTCGCGGTCGGTCCGGCGACAGTGATTTCACCGATGGCTTGCGCGCCGAGTTCGGATTGTGCGAGCAGCAAATCGTCCGACCATTCCGCGATAGCCGCATCGTCGATGCGGATGATGCGCACGTCGTTCGGCGGCACCCGCCGGCCGACGCAGGTTCCGGCACCACGTTCTGTCAGTTCGCGTGTGGTTTCCAGTCCGCGGCCTTCGATCACCGCGACAGGCAGACATTCTGTCGCACCGTAGGGCGTCCATAGTTGCGCATCGTCTGGCAGCAACGCGCGCATCTTGCCGACGACATCCGGCGGCACCGGTGCTCCGGCAGAAGTGACGCGGCGAATCGTCGGTAGTTTTTCGCCAAAGCGCGCCAGCACATCAACGAGTGCAGGCGAACCGAACAATTGCGTGACCCCAAAGCGCGCGATTGCATCGTGCAGTTTTTTCGGATCGGCGCGCGCAGGCCGCGTCGGGTCCATGTCGGGAATGATCGAGGTCAGGCCTAGCGCCGGATCGAATAATGCGAACGGAGGAAATGTCGGCAAATCCACGCCGCCGGGTTCGATGCCGAACGCATCGCGCAGCATCGCGATTTGCGCGACAAGATGCCGATGCCTATAGACCACGCCTTTTGGCACGCCGGTCGATCCGGAAGTAAACAGGATCGCGGCGATATGGTCGGGCTGCGTTTCCGCTAGCTGCGCGCCTGCATTCGCGCCCAGCGCTTCGACCTGCCACAGCGTCGCGCCGCGCCAGAACCAGCGCTTGCCGACAGTGACCTGGATGCGCGCAGACTTCGCCCAGCCGAGAGCGATCCGCGCTGCGTGCGCAAGCGGGATACCGATGAAGGCTTGCGGCTGCGCTTCATCGAGGCATTGTTTGAGCGCACTTTTGTCGATGCCCGGATCGACCAGTACCGGCACCGCGCCGAGTTTGAACAACGCGAACATCAACAGGAAGAATTCCGGCGACGGTCGCACCATGACGACCGCGCGCACGCCGCGCACGATGCCGGTGCGTGCGAGTCCCGCGGCGATCGCATCGCTGCGGCGATCGAGATCGCGATAGGTCAGCGTGAGGTCGTATCGCGCGCGGCCATTGATGCCGCGCGAACCCGGGCAACGCATCGCGATCTGCTCGCCGCGCTCGGCGGCCATGCGTGGCAGGGTCGCGGCGATATTGCAGGAACCATGCCCCGACAAGGTCGGCGGCGCAGCTCTTGCTCCCTCCCCTGCTTGCAGGGGAGGGTTAGGGAGGGGTGCCTTGACTTGGGATTCCATCGCGAAAGACTAACCCCCTCCCAACCTCCCCCTGCCTTCGCAAGGGGAGGAGCTAAGAGGATGCGTATCAAGAAACGCTCGAATCGCCGGCACCAGAATCGTGTGCTTATCCTCGAGCACATAGTGCCCGGCGTCCTTGAATGCATGCACTTCCGCATTCGGCAGCGCACTGGTGAAGCTTTCGAGGAAATGCTTGTCGAATACGAAATCGCGCAGGCCCCAGCCGATGAACGTCGGGCGATCGGCGAAATCGTGCAGATGTTTGCCAGCTTGCTCGACCAGCGCCCATGCCGGATCGCCTGGCGACAACGGAATATCCTCCACGAAGCGTAATGTCGCGATGCGGTTGGCCCAGGAATCGTAGGGTGCAAGGTACGCGCGACGCACATCGGCGGGCATCGGCGTCACCACACCCTGCTTCACCGCGCCCGTCGCGAATGCGTTGAAGCCACGAATCATTCCAGCGCCGAGCATCGAATCACGCCCGAGCTTCAACTGCCACGGCATCGCTTTCGCATTCGGCAACGGAAATGCGGCGGTGTTGAGGATCACCAACCGCTTCACGCGCGACGCATTCTTCAGCGCCCAGCCAAAGCCGATCATCCCGCCCCAATCGTGCACCGCGAGCGTGATGTCGCCATCGATGCCGGCATGCTGCAACAGCGCGTCGAGATCGTCGACACGCGAGGACAGCGTGTAGTCGTAGTGTGGCGACGAATTTGCCGCATCTGAAGGCTTGTCCGACAGTCCCATGCCAATGTGATCGGGCACGATGCAACGGTAACGGTCGCGCAGCCCCAGCACGAGGTGCCGCCAGTAATAACTCCACGACGGGTTGCCGTGCAGCATGACGATGACTTCACCATGGCTCGGGCCTTCGTCGAGGTACGACATCGCGATGCCGGGGCGCACTTCGAAGCGCTGTGGAGTGTATGGGTAGTCTGGGTAGTTCATGCTATGCCGTGTGCTTCTGTAGTTCAGTGATGGTTTGGCTAGCCGCTTGACGTGCAAGTAGATTCGGCTTACGGTTCTCAGTGAAATGGGTTGGGACCACTCGACCGGCGCTGGGCTTCTGGGACATCCTGGGGGCCCTTTTGCTTTCTAGGCGAATACTTTCAATCCATTGCCGGTCACGCAATTGCGGTCCCCGGTGAAGAATTTCTCCTGCAACACATCCTAGGCACGGTTGGGCTGCCCGGGACGCAGGACGCTCAACCCGATCGGTCGGGCAGTCAAGTCCGCCAACTGCAGGCCTTCGGAATTCGTTTTCTTGTCGGCGACGAGCATGCGCAAGGGCAGCTGATTCCGGTCTCGGTTCGCTCCATCGCATACGCGTCTGAACTCCAGTTCCAGCGCCTGATCTTCCTTGGCACCCCGCGCCTCGAAGACGATGAAGGTGTCGCGATGCACGTGCGCCTTAATCTTCAGGAAGTGCGCCACTCGCTCAAGGCCAAACTGCATGGCGAGATGATACGGGTGGTACGGTTCGTTGTATTTCGTCTTGTGCTTCAGCTTGTCGATGACGATCGCGACGATCGTCACATCCGTGGCTGCGATCACATCCGTCAATCGGCCCATGAACGCTTCGCGCGCTGGCTGGTTCAACTGCGAGAACGCACCTTTCCTCTTGCGTATGTCGTGCTCGTGCCGGATCACGAGATCATGGCCGAAGGTATCGAATTTGAGTTTCGGATTGTCGGGGTCACGGCATTGACATTCGTCGATGCGCCGCTGGTACGAGCCGTCGGCGTGCGCTTCGCGCGAAAACAGCCAGTAAAACTCTGCAAAGCGCTCCGCATCGCGAAAGTCGCTGTAGTGCCAGGACTTGTAAACCTGGTCGAGCGCCGTATCTGGATGTGGGCGTAGCCGACAATCGAGGATGCGGATCTGCTCGAAATCGGTGAGCACGGCCAGTGGCGTGTTAGCGCTGTATCCGTAACGCAAGGTCTGGAAATGGGCGTCCACGCTGCGCGCCAAGTCAACACTCGGCTTCGTGGCTTCGACAAAAAAGCGCACGTCGCGGAAGTTCGGTTTCAAGTAGAACGCGTAGTCGGCACGTTTCTGCGCGCGTGCCGCGCCGACACTCACACCACGCTCGACTTTGACCTCCTGCTCGTAGGGATTGTGTTCGCGCTCATGGTCGACGTCCCAGCCGAGCGCCTTCAACAATGGGTCGATGAAGTCCTTGCGCACTGCGGCCTGCTGATAGCCCGGGAGCAGATAGGTGTCGCGCGCGTATTTTGCGAAGTGGTCGAGCAATGCCACAATTTTTGCGTGTGCGATCTCGAACGCAGATTTCTGATCCGTATCATTCAATAAACCGGTCATAGCGGCTGCGCGCCTTCGCTGAGGATGGCGAGATGGGTTACGAGTCTACCCGACAGCAGCCACGAGCTGCGTCGTCACCAATGCGTCGGCTTCTTGATCGGCTTCTTTCGTGTGGGTACCTGCAAAGGAAGTTGCGCATGTAGAAGTTCTTCATCAAGAATGTGCTTCCTTGTCCATTGCGCGTATTTAGAAAGTGACGTGCTGATGCTTCGATGACTGCTAGAACCGGTTGTTGGCGGAGGTACGGGGGTTATGACTCCGACGATAATTTCGGGGAAATCCTCGCGAACTGCTTCAAGCACTGGCTCCGCGTCGCTATCGTTAGAGCAAATCACAATCTGCTCGAATCGTCCGTTGACGGCATCTCGATACATTGCCATCGCGAGATTGACATCTGTCTTCTTCTCCTCGAGTTTCCAAACCCGCGTCCTGGCGTTTCGATCGAATGGTTGGCCAGCAATAAATGTTGGCAGGAGTGTGCCGCTCGTGTCGTGACTATGTTTTCCGGTCGTGATCGAGAACCGCTCAGGGTGCAGCTCACTGAGCGCGCGGTGGTAGCTTTGTTGAGCAATCATGGACGCTTGGCCATGGCTGGCGAACTTAGCGAGCGCTGGAGCGGTGAAATATCTGACAGCCTTGAGTACGGCTTCAGGGTCCTGCACCCTGATAATGGCCTCAAACAAGGCGACCACATCAAGCCATTTGTACTCGGTATGGCGAAGACGCCCGTAGTAAAGGTTGTAGCCGTCAATGTAGACAGCAGTGTCTCGTGGCTTAATTCCCACTGGCGATTCCCCAAAGCCAGAAATGAAAAGACCGCCTTGCGGCGGTCTTTTCGTCCCAAGTCGGAGTCAACTAAATGACACGACGAGGGAAGAGTGGTGTGCGGATTAGAGCAGACTGGCCATTCTAAGTCAAGCTGCGGTACTAAAAATGGACAGACTAAGGCTTAGTTCGTGTTGCTGGGTGGCCCAAAGCTTTCGTTAAAACCGGTTTTGGCGGTTTTAAGAAAGATTGCTGTCAAAACTTTCCCTTGTTGCGTGTTACGACGCTTACCAGACCACCTCGGCCATCGAGCAGTTCAGGCCCGAGCCGATGCCGAGCAGGGCGACGCGGTCACCTTTCTTGAGGCGGCCGAGATCGCGCAGCTTGCTTAACACGATCGGCACCGATGCTGGGCCGATGTTGCCGTGTTCGGCGAAGATCGTGAGCACTTTCGCCGGATCGATGCCGAAGGCCTTGATGAAAGCCTGCGTGTGCACTTGGCTGACCTGGTGGATCACGAACTCGTCGAGCTCCTCCACCACCCAGCCGAGCGCGAGCTTGGCGGCGACGAAGGTCTTCTGCGCGAGCTTCAGGCCTTCGATCAGCAAGGTCTTGGTGTCGGTGACCATGCGGTCGAGATTGCCGCGGCACAGCTTGTTCCACTCGGTCGCCGCGCGGGTGACCCCGCCCTTGTAGCGCGGAGCATCCGGCGTAAGTTCGCTGCGCGAGAGCACCATCGCGGCCGCGCCGCAGCCCAAAGTGAGCGAGGCGAGTTCGTTGCGGAACTGTTCCTCGGTCACGTCGGGCGCGCACAGGCGTTCGAGGGTTTTCTCGTAAACAAGGTTCGCGGTTTCACCATCGACGACCAGCGCGTATTCGATTTCGCCGCGCTCGATCATCCGACTGGCGATGTCCATGCCGTTGAGGAAGGCGAGGCAGGCGTTGGTGACATCGAAGTTCTGGCAGGTGTCGCCGAGGCGCAGGTTGCCGCAGATGATGCTGGCGGTGGACGGCTCAAGATAGTCGCGGCTGACCGAGGTATTGACCAGCAGGCCGATTTGATCGCGCGATACACCCGAATCGAGCAGCGCCTTTTCGGCCGCCAGCGTCGCTGCATCCGAGGACTCGATGCCGACGCCCCACATGCGGCGTGCATGGATGCCGGCAATGTCACGCAATACGTCGGTCTTGATGCCCAGCCGTTGCATGGTCGGCTGCAGACGCAGGTTGATCGCATCCGAGCTGAGCCGCTCGGGTGCATCGATGTGCGCCAGTCCGGCGATGGAGACGTGTTCAAAGAGCATGGCAGAGACCTGCGACTGATAGGGTCGGCCCCGTTTGAGGGCCATCCCATTTCCCTCCCTGCTTGACAGGGGGAGGGCAAGGGTGGGGGATTGATCCGACAATTGAATCTGAATTAATTGCGGATCAATAGCCGGGGAACGCTACTAGGTTCCGGCGCGAGTCGCAACTTTCAATGCCTGCGGACTTTAGCGTTCAGCCCGGCAGCGATAGGCTAGCCAGCGTTGCTCGCCATCTACCGGTTCGGCTATTGGCCGGACGGTATCGGCGTGTAGTGTCAGCGCCTCGTTGCGGGCGAGGGTTTCGAGTTCGTCGCGCACCGTCATATTGTTGCGCTCGTAAGGGCCGACCCGATCCTTGACCGACACTGCGACCTCGCCCAGGCGGTTGCATGCCGCCACATCCTGGCCCGCGCGCAGCACCCGCACTTGCGCTGCTCCCGGATCCATCTTCACCCACGTACAGCCCGCGAACAGGATCGCGATTCCGGTCCACAAGGTGGTTAGTGTCATGCCGCTGCGCATGGTCGATCTCCAAAGTGATGCGCCGAGCATAGCGGCAGGACGTGAACCGGCGACAACGTCACCGTCTCGTGACGACCGCGAGGCTGCGATCCGGTCACCGCTGCGCCGGCTGCGCGCCCGGCTTGGCAGCGCCACGTTTGCGGTCGGCCGGGTTGCCATCGGCATCGATCACGGTGACTTCGCCGATCTTCAGCGCACGCACCGGCGCTGCAATCTTCGACAGGTCGCCGACCACGACCCAGGTCAGGCTGTCCGGATGGATGTCACGCGCAGCCGCGCGGACGCCGGCCAGGGTGACGCTCTGGATGATCTGCGGCTTGTTTTGCGCGTAATCGTCGGGGCGATGGTAGGTGATCATTCCGCCGATCTGGCCGAGCACGCCATTGGCGGTTTCAAAAGCGCCGGGCAGGCTGCGGATCTCGGTCGCCTTGATGTTGTCGAGTTCCGCTTCGGTGGCGGGTGCGTTGCCGTTGACGTAGGCACCGATCTCGCGCTGCAATTCGGCCAGCGCCTCGGCGGTCTTGTCGATTTGCACCGGCGCGTACGCGATCCATGGCTGTTGGCCGACGGCATTCTCGCTGAAACTGTAAGCGCCGTACGCCCAGTGTTTCGCCTCGCGCAAATTCATGTTCAGCCGCGACGAGAATTGACCGCCGAGCACGCCATTGGCGAGCCGAAAATCCCAGAAATGCGGATCCATGGTCGAGCGCACCACTTGACCGACCAGGATCGTCGCCTGGATCGCGCCGGGCTGATCGACCAGGAATACGCGCGGTTTGGCCGGCAACGCGGCGGCGGGGATCGCCAGCGTCGGCAGCGCCTCGTTGGGCGCTTTCCAGGCGCCAAAACGCCGCTCGAGCAGCGGCGTGATCTCTTTCAGCGTGGTGTCGCCGACCACGATCAGGGTCGCGTTGTCCGGCCGTAACCAGCGATGTGCGAACGCGAGCAGATCGTCGCGGTTGAGCGACTTGATCGACTCCTCGGTGCCGCTGCCGCTCAGTGGAATCGCATACGGATGCCCCGCTCCGTACATCAGCGGCGGCAGCAGGCGCAGCGCGATCGCGGTGGGTCGGGTTTTTTCCTGGGCGATGCCAGCCAGCCAGGTCTTGCGCACGCGGTCGATTTCCTTCGGATCGAAGGTCGGGCGCAGCAGCACGTCGGCGTACAGCGCCACCGATGCGTCGAGGTTGTCCTTCAGCGCCGACAGATGCACGGTGTCGCCGTTGAGGTCCGCACCGGCGCCGATGCTGGCGCCGAGAACTTCCTCGCGATTGCCCAGGGCGAGCGCATCGTAGTCGCCCGCGCCTTCATCGAGCATACCCATCGTGAAGCTCGACGTGCCTAGTTTGCGGCCTTGGTCGGCCGCATAGCCGCCGCTGAACAGCATGGACATCTCCACGACCGGAATCTCGTGGCGTTCGGCCAGCACGATCCGCAGACCGTTGGACAAGTTCGCGCGTTGCAGCACCGGAAATTTGAGATCCGGGAAACGATCGACCGTGGGTGCGCCCTTGCTACGATCGACATCAGATGCGACGACCGTGAATTTCGGATCGATCGCGGGAATCGGGCGATCCCTCGTCGCATACGCTGCGTCGGCGGTGGAATCGTCCGGCATCGGCGGCGGTGCGGTGCCGGCTGCGACCGGTGACACGACGAGGGTGTAATCGCCCTTGGTCAGCCAGCGGCCGGCGGTCGCTGCGAGTTGCGCGGGCGTGGCAGATTCGTAGATATCCAGACTTGCCCGGAAGCAGCCCGGATCGTCGGTGAACACCGCGCATTCGGCCAGTGCATCGGCCTTGCCGGCAACACCTTCGATGCCGCGAATGAAGCCGGCCTTGAACACGGTGCGCGCTTGCGCGGTTTCCTGTGCAGTCGGACCGTCCTTGATGAGCCGCTGGAGTTCCGCGTCGATGATCGCTTCGACCTTGGCCGGATCGACGCCCTGCTTGACGTCGGCTTCGATGGTGAACTGGCCGCCGAGCTCGGAGCCGTCCGCGTCCGCGCTCACATGATCGGCCAGCTTGTCGTGATGCACGAGCCGCGTGTCGAGGCGCGATGACCTGCTGCCGCCGAGCACCTGAGCGAACAATTGCAGACGCGCCAGATCCGGAGCGCCGAATCCGGGCACATTCCAGATCTTGTAGATGCGCGTTTGCGCGACGCGATCGAGCATCGTCGCGCGCCGGGATTTGTCGTGCGCAGCGAACCACGGTTTAGGTATGGGTTTTTCATTTCGACAATCCGCACATGGATGTGCGGGCTCTTGCGAGGGATTCGCAGCCATAGGCGTCGCAGGAATGTCGCCGAAATACGTCGTGACCTTCGCCTTCGCCGTCGCCAGATCGATGTCACCGGCCAGCACCAGCACCGTGTTGTTCGGGCCGTACCACGTGCGGAACCAGGCTTTCACGTCGTCCAGCGATGCCTTGTCCAGATCGGTCTTGGAACCGATCGTGGTGTGGTGGTAAGGATGGGCGAGCGGATACATCGCCGCGTGCAGCGCATCATCCACACGACCATATGGCTGGTTCTCGCGCTGGCGTTTTTCGTTTTCGACCACACCGCGTTGCTGATCCACCGTGGCGTTGTCGATGCCGCCGAGCAGATGGCCCATGCGGTCCGATTCCATCCACAGCGCCATGTCGAGCGCGGTGGTCGGTACGGTCTCGAAAAAGTCGGTGCGGTCGGAATTGGTGGTGCCGTTCTGGTTGGTCGCGCCGACCTTCTCGAACGGATCGAAGAACTTGCCCCGGTGGTTTTCCGAACCCTCGAACATCAGGTGTTCGTACAGATGCGCGAAGCCGGTCTTGCCGGGCTTCTCATCCTTGGAGCCGACGTGATACCAGAGATCGACCGCAACAATCGGCGCCTTGTGGTCTTCGTGCACGATCACGCGCAAGCCGTTCGGCAGGGTGAATTCGCTGTACGCGATGTCCACGTTGGCGGCTTGCACCGGCAAGACCAATGCCGTGGATAGACCGATTGCGAGCAGACCGATGTGCAGCCGCTGGGTTGGAGGCGTCATGGAAATCCCTGGAAAATTCGAATACTGATTGCGTTGGCCGGTTCGCGGGCACGATGACATGGTAGCTGCTGCCGCGATATTTGCTGGCAATCGCTGCGGCACGTCTTCAATCGACGGCCTACACTTGGGGCAAGCCTGTAACAGGCACTCCATCACTCGCCGGAGATCGTATGCGTCGCATTCTTGTCACCGGGGCCAATCGTGGACTGGGCCTGGAACTCACCCGTCAATTGCTCGCACGCGGCGACCGCGTGATCGCAACCTGTCGCGATCCAGGGCAAGCCGATGCCTTGAACGGATTGGTCCGCACGCAACCGGATCGACTGCATCTGTTGGCAGCGGAGATCACCGATGCTGCTTCCATCGCGGCGCTCGCGGCCGAAGTCTCACGACGATTTGATGCCCTCGACCTGCTGATCAACAACGCGGGCCTACTGATTTCCGGCGAACGTTTCGGCGCGGTCACTGCCGATGCGTTGACGTCCAGCTTGCGAACCAACGCCGTCGGTGCATTCCTGCTCACCCAGTCGCTCGCGCCATTGCTAACCAAAGGAGCTGCGCCGATCGTCGCGAACGTCTCTTCGCAACTCGGCTCGATCGCGCGCACCGATAGCTTCCACACGCCGAGCTACGCGATCAGCAAGGCTGCGTTAAACATGGCGACAGTGCTGCTGGCGCGGGCACTGGCGGACGAGGGCGTGCGCGTGATCGCGCTGCATCCGGGCTGGGTGAAGACCGATATGGCGGCGCCGGCGCGCAGCTCACGCCGACGCAATCAGTGACCGGCTTGCTGCAGGTGATCGATGCGCTCAAACCTGCCGACACCGGCGTGTTTCTGGATTATCGCGGCGACCCGTTGCCATGGTAAACCGCGCGTGCTGCGACTGAGCGATGCACGTCATCCTCTACCAACCGGAGATTCCGCCGAACACCGGCAACGTCATTCGGCTATGCGCAAACTCCGGCGCAACCTTGCACCTGATCGAGCCGCTCGGCTTCGCGCTCGATGATGCGCGGCTGCGTCGTGCCGGGCTTGACTACCACGAGTTTGCAAACCTGCGCGTGCATGCGGATTTGCCGTCCTGCCTGGCAAGCATTCCCGACGCACGCCTGTTCGCCCTGTCCACGCGCGGGACGATCCGTTACGACCACCCTCGCTACGCGATCAACGATGCCTTCGTGTTCGGCCCGGAAACACGCGGATTGCCTGACGCTGTGCTTGTCCAGGTTCCCGAAACGCAGCGACTGCGGCTACCGATGTGCCCGCACAACCGCAGTCTGAACCTGTCGAATGCGGTCGCGATCACGGTCTATGAGGCGTGGCGGCAACTCGGTTTTGTCAATGCCGTTTCCCGCGATCGCGAACAAGTTCCTGCAGATTAAGACCGTGTTTCGGCCAAGCTTCCGTTGCGAGTTCACTACTACTTTTTTTGTAAATGGCGTTTGCGCCATCGATAGGTGGGCGTCCATGGAGCGCCTTCACCCGGTTCATGTGAAGCCTGATCAGCACAGCAGAAAAAAGCCCGGCGCTCGCCGGGCTTTCTCTTTCGCGGGTTCATCAGGCCTGGGTCTTCGGAATACGCAGTACCTGGCCCGGATAGATCTTGTCCGGATCGCTAAGCATCGGCTTGTTGGCTTCGAAGATCTCGTTGTAGCGGTTCGCGGCACCATAGGCGTGCTGCGCGATCTTCGAAAGCGTGTCGCCGCCCTTGACCGTGTAGTACTCCGACACGTCGCCGCCTTTCGCGACGGTCATTCGGTCGTCCACTTGCTCCACACCATGGACGTTGCCGCAGCACAGGACGATCTTCTCGCGCGCCGCCTGATCCGGCACTTCGCCGGCGACGATGACGGCGGCCTTCGATCCATCGTAGGACAACGTGAGCTTGTCGGCTGGAAGGTTTTTCGTCTTGATATAGGCGAGGATCGCATCGCCAGCTTCGCGATTGAGCGCGTCCACGTCAGGCTTCGCAGCGACCGGCGCGGCGCCAGGCGCCGCGGCGGGTCGAGCGGTCGGGAAAGAGGTAGGCAGAGGGGCCGGCTGGTGCTTGAACAGGCGTTCGCCTGCGTCCTTCAGGAACGAGATGAGGCTCATGGGCAGTCCTTTGCGTAGTTGGGGAGGGGCAGGCTCAAGGCCCTACAGCATGCTACCCAGTCGCGCGTGAACCCCGAGCCAACTAGTTCGCTTCAGGTCAAATCCCCGGAATACTCCGGCTTCTGCTGCCGCGCGAGTAACAGCCGCAGACTTTCGGCAGGGGTGATCTCCTCGTGCAGCACGCGCTGCACCAATGCGGAAATTGGCAGTTCTACGCCGAGCCGATTGGCTAGGCGCATCACTTCATCGGCGGTATCCACCGATTCGATGACTTGGCCGATTTCTGCGACCGCGTCCGGGATCGATTGGCCACGACCGAGCGCGAGCCCCAGCCGGCGGTTGCGCGACAGATCGCCGGTGCAGGTCAGCACCAGATCGCCGAGGCCGGCCAATCCCATCAGGGTTTCCGGGCGACCGCCGAGCGCGGCGTTGAGCCGCAGCATTTCGTTGAGTCCGCGCGTGATGAGGCCAGCGCGCGCGTTCAGGCCGAGGTTCATGCCGTCGGCGACGCCGGTGGCGACCGCGAGCACATTCTTCATCGCGCCGCCGAGTTCGGCGCCCTGAACGTCGTTGCCGGTATAGGCGCGGAAGGTCGGGCCATGCAAGGTGTCGGCCACCATCTGCGCGAACGCGGGGCGTTCGGAATGCACGGTGATGGCGGTCGGCAATCCCTGCGCCACTTCGCGCGCGAACGACGGGCCGGTGACGATCGCGAGCGGCACATCCGCACCTAGCACTTCGCCTGCGACCTCGTGCAGGAAACGCCCGGAGCCCGGCTCGAAACCCTTGGTCGCCCATGCAACGCCAGCGTGCGCCGGCCGATGCGGCGCGAGCGCCTGCAGGGTCGCGGTGAACGCATGGCTGGGAACGACGACCAGCACCAGATCCGCATCGGACAGCGCGATGTGCAGGTCGGCAGTCGCGCGCAAGCCTTCCGGCAGGACGACGTCGGAAAGGTAACGCGGGTTGCGGTGTTCACGATTGATGACCGCAGCCTGTTCGGCATCGCGTCCCCACAGGATCGTTGGCACGCGATTGCGCACCGCGAGCGCGGCCAGCGCCGTACCCCACGAACCCGCGCCGATGACGGCCAGCCGTGGCGGCGCGGCCGTCATGTTGCCCTCAGGCGTTGCCGATCGCTGGTTGCTGAGCGGAGTCGCCTTGCTCCATGCGACGACGCAGTTGCTCGGCGTAGATCGCTTCGAAATTCAGCGGCTGCAACAGGAAGGGCGGAAAGCCGCCGTGCGAGATGAGATCGCCCAGCGCTTGGCGCGCATACGGGAATAACGTGTTCGGGCAATGCGTGCCAAGCATCATGTCAATGCCGGATTCGTCGAAACCGGCAATACCGAACACGCCTGCCTGATCAACCTCGGCCAGATAAGCGGTCTTCTCGTTGATGGTGCAGGTCAGGGTGATCGTGAGCACGACCTCGTAGGCGTCATCGTCGAAACGCGCGACCTTCTGATTGAGGTTGAGCTGGAGCTGCGGGATCGCCTGCTCCTGAAAGATCGAAGGCGTGTTCGGCGCCTCGAACGAGACATTCTTCAGATAAACCTTCTGCACATTGAACTGCGCGCCTGTGACGGGTTCGGCGCCAGCGGCGCCGTTGGTGGCTTCATCGGCCATGGAATCACTCTCCGGAAAAAAGGGATGCAACGATAGGTGCAGCGGTTGGATCGCGGATTATCCCACGCGCGGCGGGCGCGACCAACTCTCCACCAACTTTCAGTTCTTGCCGCGCGCCGTGGGCAGATCAGCCGACTGCCATGCAGCAACGCCGCCGTCGAGCCAGTACACCTGCTTGAACCCGGCCTTGACCAGCCGTTTGGCCGCAAGCGCCGAGGTGGTGCCATTGCGACAGACGAGGGCGACCGGCAAGTCGCGCACCTTAGCGAGTTGCTTGTTCTCGGGGTCGAACTGGCTCATCGCAACGCTGCGCGAGCCGATTACATGGCCTTTTTCGAATTCGGGCGGCGGACTCACATCCACCACCAGCGCATTTTCACGGTTGATCAGGCCGGTCAACTGCGCCGGACCGATCGCGCGATAGCCGCGGGTGAAGCGCGAGAATTCATTGACGATCAAGGCGATGGTGACGCCCACGAAGCCCAGGCACAGCATGGCGTGGTTGCCGAAAAACGTTTGCAATTGCTCGATGGGCACTTCGAATCCGGGCAGCGACGACGGGCCGCGATTATAAGCTGTCCGCTGCCGCGATCGTTGCGACCAAGCCGTGCTGGCGGCCCTACTCCTGCGGCGAGATGTCCGGCAACCCGGAAGTCAGCCACCATTTCTTCAGCTCCGGATCCCAGCGCCAGTGCTCGCGATAGACGATATTGCGTCCGATCTGGGTGTTGCGATTGATCAATCCGAGCTGGACCTGCTGATCGACCGTGCCGGTGCCGTCGGTTCGCGAAATCACGTCGTAACCCGAGACTTCGACCTGTTTGTAGCGCGCGCGGTCGATGTCGGAAAGCGGATGTTCTGCTTTCGTTTTCGGATCGACGTAGGCATAGGCGGCTTCGATGTCGCCCCAGCGGATGTCGCTGGAAAAATCGTAAAAGGTCATATCCAGTGCGTGTGCCGGACTCGGCTTCACCGCATTGCAAGCCGCAAGCAGCGGCGTCAACATCACCGCTGCGGCGAATGGAAACAGATAGCGCGATTTGGAACTGGACATGTCCGGACTCCGTTGCGTTCGACGCAGGCATCCAAGACTAGCGCATTGGGCGCATCGCCACGAAGCGACCGCTGAACACCGTCGCCTCCCCGCCCGCCGCGATCGGCACCCGCGCCTGCATCGTGATGCGCGCCTTGCCGTACCGTTGCAGCGTGTCGAGGAATTGTTCCCACGATTCGCTGGCCGCCGGCGTCGCTTCGGCGATCAGATCCTCGTACAACGGCGACAGGTATTTCACCTGGCTATCGGCAACATAGACATCGGCGTCCAGCCCGGCCAGTTGCAGCCGCAGCGTGACCCAGCCCCAACCGGCGAGCGTCATCAGCCCGCTCAGGCTGCCGCCGAATGCGCAGCCCTTGTCGTTGACGTTCGCCTTCAACGGCGCGCCCATCCGCAACGCGTTGCCGTCATAGCCCAATGGCTTGGCCCCGAGCGCTGCCACCGGTGGCATCTTCCGGCAATGCGCAGCGATGTACGCGAGCGCGGCTTCGACAGTGCACGCGTGCGCGTCGGTGCACGCCGGCTTCAGCGTGGCGGTGTCGTGTTGCGTTGTGCGAAGCTGCCCGGATGCCGCTGCCGTCAATGTCACTGCCTTCTCCGCCGTTGTCTGGTTGGTTCGTGATATCGCTGCGACCAGTCGGCCAGCATCGACATTTGTTGCGCGCCGCCGCAGCGTTGGGAGCTGAGGGTTTGACTCTGCCCGGCTTGCGGTTGGCGGCGCGTGAGGATACGCCGACTCGCGTTGCTTTGGACGCCGCATTGCGATGTTCTTGGGTGGTGTTCACGAGTCCGTCATCGGTGCGTTTTGCCGTACGCCTGCGCATGTTGTCCGCACCCCCGCGCCAGCGCGTGTTCGCGCTCGGCGCGGCGACGCGCATGGCGCTGCATCGGGCCGGCATCCCCAACGTGCTGGTTCCAGCGCAGGCAACCAGCGAAGGCCTGCTTGCGTTGCCCGAACTGGCGACCGTGGCCGGCATGCGCATCGGTATGGTCACCGCGCCAGACGGCCGCGGACTGCTCGCGCAACGATTGCGCGAACGCGGCGCAACGCTAGTGATCGCCGAGGTCTATGCGCGCGCGCCGGCACGATTGAATCGGCTGCATGCGCAGCGCTTGCTGGAAGCGCGCAGCCACGGAGCGGTTTGCATCACCAGCGCCGAGGCGCTGCGCAATGTGCTTGCTGCATTACCCGAACTGGCGCGCGCGGCGCTGCTGCGTTGCGTGGCGGTGGTCAGCAGCACGCGACTGGATGCCATCGCGCGCGATGCCGGATTCACGACGATCCTGCGCGCCGATGCGCCGACGCCGCACGGCATGCTGGTCGCGTTGTGCGCGCATGCCAAGCAGCGGGGCTTGCGGTAGCATCGGCGGCGACTCTTGTTCGCGGTGCTGCGCATCCATGTCCGAATCATCCAGCCTCAACCCGGTGCCGCGTCGCAGCCGTGCGCGCGAGCAAGCGCTGCTGTGGCTGATCGTCCTCGGCTTGCTCGCGTTCGGCGGCTGGAAGTTGCGTGCGTGGTGGCGCGCAAACATGCAGACGGAAGCAACCGTCGCGGCAACATCCGACGACTCCTCCATCGCCGACCTACCCGCCGCCGTCAGCGCGTTGCGTCGCGAGCAGCACGCCCTCGCGCAACGCATGAGCGATGCTACGTCGGGCAATCATGTGCTGCGCGATGAAGTGCTCGGCATGAGCGAGCGCGCTGCATTGCTTGAACAATCGGTCGCGCGCATCGCCAGCCCGCGCGCGCAGGGCGAACAGGCATTGCGGCTCGACGAGGCCGAGTTGTTATTGACGATCGGCCAGCAACAACTGGAATTGTCGTCCGATGTAGGCAACGCGCTGCATGCATATGCTCTGGCCGACGCCACGCTGGCCGGCTCCTCCGATCCTGCCGCACTCAATCTGCGCCAATCGCTTGCGCAGGAAGCCACCGCGCTGCGCGCGTTGCCACCCGACCCTCGCGCGAATATCGCCGGGCAACTCGATGTGTTCGAGGCGACACTCGACTCCTTGCCATTCACCGCCGCTGCGTCGCCGCATACGGGCCAGTCGTCGGTACTGGATCGCGTAGTGGGAAGCATGGTCGAGGTGCGACGTGCGCAGACCCAGGATCTGCTCGACCCGGTTGCGCGCGAAGCCGCGCTGACGGCCGTCCGCCTTGAGATCACACTCGCGCGGGTTGCGCTGGAGCGTCGCGACGTGATCGCATTTCGTGCCGCAATCGCGCGCATCGACGGCTGGCTGCCGCGCCTGTTCGCGCCCACCATCGCGGCGCAACAGCGCAAGCAGCTCGCCGATCTGCAACGCGCGCCATTGCGCATCGACCTGCCGACGCTGGGCGGCACTCTTGATGAGCTTCGCCGTTTGCGGCAGGCGCAGCCAGATACAACTGCAATATCCGCGCCCGCTGCAATATCTGCGCCGGCTGCAAAACCGATGCCGAATTCGCCTGTGAAACAACCATGAAACTGTTCCGCCAGCTCCTGCTCTGGCTAGCACTCGCTGCGCTCGGCGCGTTGCTGTGGCAACGTTTTGCGAACGACCAGGGACAAGTGATCGTCAGCCTTGATGGCACCACCTATGTCACCACCGTGACCAAGGCGTTGCTGATGGTGGGCATCGCATTGCTAGTGCTGTGGCTTGCGCTATGGTTGCTGCGTCTGCCGTTCCGCTTGTGGAAACGGCATCGCCACAAACAGGCGCGCGTGCGCATGACCGGCGGTTTGCTGGCGTTGCATGAAGGCCGCTGGACACGCGCTGAAAAATTGCTCGCGCAAGCCGCCGAAGATCCGGCCATGCGGCTGCCAGCGCGACTCGGCGCGGCGCAGGCGGCGCAGGCGCGTGGCGATGCGGCAGCATTCGATCAACACTTGCAGGCGGCTGGTGGGGAAGACGCAGATTCAGCGACTGCCCTAGCGCGCGCCGATGCATTGCTCACCGCAGGCCGCGCGCAGGACGCGATCGCGATGCTCGATGTCGCTGCGCAGAAATCGCCGCTGTCGCCGCGCGCCTTGTTGCTGCGCACGCGCGCGCTGATCGCGAGCCGACGTGCCGGCGAAGCCTATGGCACGCTTGGCGCACTCAAGAGCGCGCAGTCTTTGTCGCCGAACGAACATGCCGTGCTGGAAACCGAACTTGCCGCGCAGTCTTTGCGTGAATCCGACGACGCCAATGCACTCGCAGATTGTTGGGATCGTTTGCTTGCGCCATTGCGCGCGAGCAGCGAAGTGGTCGCCGCCTACACGCAACGCGCAGTCGAGCTGCGCATGGAAGATGCCGCTGCGGCTGCGATCGATAACGCACTGAAAAACCGGTGGAGCGAAGCGCTGGTGTTGCAGTTCGGCCGCATCCCGCCCGGACGAATCGCCGCAACGCAACCGAACGCGCGCCTGCTTACTGCGGAAGGTTGGCTGCGCGGGCATTCGGACAGTCCCGCGCTCGCCGTCGCACTCGGTCGCCTATATCGCGAACAACACCAATGGGGCAAGGCCGAAGACTCGCTGCACCGCGCGATCGCGCAAGGCGCCGGTGCGGATGCGTGGGAAGAACTCGGCAATGTGTATGTCGCCCAGAACGACGATGCGAACGCGCGCCTGTGTTACGCGAACGCGCTGCATGCCACACGCTTCGAAGCGACCGAACCGATGCCCGGCCGTGGCGTGCGCGAACAGATCTTCGACGCATCGGTGATCGAGGAGCGCGACCAGCACGGTGTGCCACGGCTGCGGGGCTGAGCAGCATGCGTCTGCGTTCGCAGGATTTTCTCGCGCAACTTCCGCTCCCGGCCACTGAGCGCTGGCCCGCTGGCGTGCGTTTCATCGAAGCTTTTTCGCGCGATGGGCTGGAGTTGGAAATCTATGCGCCGCGTGGTGTCGATTCGCAAAGCCCGCATTCACGCGACGAGATCTACATCGTGATCACTGGCAGCGCTGCGCTCGACATCGATGGCACCGAGCATCCGTGCACGGTCGGCGACGCGCTGTTCGTGCCGGCGCGCGCGCCGCATCACTTCGAGCGCATCAGCGATGACTTCGCGACATGGGTGGTGTTCTGGGGCGAGGCCAAATCCTGAGGCAGCGTGCGCAATGCGCACGATCATTCTTGTCGAAGGTCGCACGCGCAGCACACGTCACGATTGCTCCAAGACGCAATCTGCGCATTCAGATCACCGCTCCAGAATCGCCACCACGCCCATCCCGCCCGCCGTGCAGATCGAAATCAACGCGCGGCCCGATCCTTTTTCCTTCAGCAATTTCGCGGCCGTTGCGACGATGCGTGCGCCAGTCGCGGCGAACGGATGGCCGAGCGCGAGCGATGAGCCGACGACATTCATCTTCGACGGATCGATGCTACCGAGCGCGCCGCGGCCGAACTTCGAGCGACAATAGTCTTCCGATTCCCACGCGCGCAGCGTGCACAGTACCTGCGCGGCGAAGGCTTCATGGATCTCGTAGAAATCGAAATCCTGCAAGTTGAGCCCGTTGCGTTCGAGCATGCGTGCGACTGCGATTGTTGGCGCCATCAACAAGCCGTCGCCATGCACGAAGTCCACTGCCGCGACTTCCGTATCACGCAGGTACGCAAGCGGCTCGTGACCGTGCGCGCGCGCCCAATCGACGCTAGCGAGCAGGCACGCGGCGGCGCCGTCGGTGAGCGGCGTCGAGTTCGCAGCAGTCAGCGTTCCCAAACCCGATGTCTTGTCGAATGCAGGTTTGAGCGCAGCGAGTTTTTCGAGCGTGCTGTCGGCGCGCAGATTATTGTCGCGTTCGACGCCGCGAAAACTCACTACCAGATCATTGTAGAAACCGCGTTCGTATGCAGCCGCCGCGTTGCGATGCGAAGCCAGCGCGAGTTCGTCCTGCGATTCGCGCGCGATATGCCAGTGCTTCGCCATCATCTCGCAGTGATCGCCCATCGATTTGCCGGTGCGCGGCTCGGCAACGCCGGGGAAGTCGGGCTTCAATTCGCGGAACCTGAAACCGCGAAACGCATGCAGCCTGTCGCCGAAACTCTTGCCGCGCGCAGCTTGCAGGATGCGTGCGCGCAATCGCTTGCCGTACACGATCGGCACATCGGATGTCGTATCCGAACCGCCGCCGATACCGACTTCGATCTGCCCGAGCGCAATCTTGTTGGCGACGGCGATGATGGTGTCGAGACTGGTGCCGCAGGCGCGCTGCATCGTGATGCCCGGGGTCAGCGGCGACAGTCCAGATGATAGTGCGGCTTCACGGCCGAGATTCCAGTCCGAGGAATGCTTGATCACAGCGCCCATCGCGACTTCACCTAGCACTTGTCCGTGCAGTCCGTAGCGTTCGACCAGCGCGCCGAGCGTGCGGATCGACATGCCAAGGTTGCCGACATCGGAGTACGCGGTGTTGTTGCGGCAAAATGGAACGCGCACGCCGCCGAGGACGGCAACCGGGCGCGCAGTGTTGTGTTTGTCCGCGAGGCTCATCGTTCTACTCCATGCACTGCTTCAATCATCGCGCAACACCATGCGCCCATGTTGCCAGCCCACGCCGAGGGATTCACGCGCGTTGGACGTATAGAGTACGACCTGCCTACCATCGCTCCAACCATTCGATTGCCGCCGGAGTTGCCAATGTCGAATCCGCCACTGGCGTGCCTCGGCGCGCTCGCACTGGAATTGCGCCCGGATGCGCACGCTGCGCATGCGTCGATCGAACCTGCTGTCGCTGCCGAGCTCGCCGAAGGCATTGCGCGCGATCTGGCGGTGCTGGTGCCGGATGCGGCTTCGCTCGATCTTGCAGCGCTTGGTGCGCACTACGATCCCGTCGAACTATTGCGTCCTGGCTGGCCGCTGCACGCGGCACTCAATGCGTTGGCGTTGCGCGCGCCATTGAACACAAATCGCGATGCAGGCGATGGCCGCATTCTCGCATTCGGTGCGCGCGCTGGCGCACTACCTGAAGCCGTGCCCGGGCCGGATGCCGACTACTTGCAGGGATCGATGCGGCTGGTCCCATTCGTCCTGCGCAGCGATGCAGATTCGCAGTCACGCGTCGAGCAAGTCGCATACGCGCTCGAAGACGTGCTGATCGATCGCGGCATGGCTGGCGCGGCAACCGCATTGTTCGCGCAACAAGCATTCGGAGCACCGATCGAACACGCCCGCTACCTCACCATTCACGACCTCGTCGCTTTGATGGCGATGCAATACGAACACGCAGGCCTCGCACCATTATGGCCATTGATCGAAGCTGCACTGCTCTCGCCGCAATCCGAAGTCTGGCTCGACGCACCGCCCGAACCACTCGCGCGCTACAGCGACGGCGGAGTGCGTATCGCCCTGCTCGATTCCGAAACCTGGCGACTTGGTGGGTTCGCTCCTGCGTCGGCTGGCGATGACGCGGACAAACTCGAACGCGCGTTCGAGCATTTCGAGGCGAGGCAACGGCAGATTGCAGCGGTGCTGAACGCACATGCGATTCCGGTGACGTTTGATCATTGTCCGGCAGGGAATGATCCGCGCCACGTCTTGCAGCGCTAAGCGACGATGTCCGCCGATGCTACACCTCCGAACATGGACTCCTTAGGGAATGGCTGACTGCGCGTATTGCTCGCATGCGCTCTTGTCACGTTGGCGGCGATGAGTCTCACAATTTCGACCGCCGTGTCTGGGTTTTCCCACCCGGTTGAATCGTGATTGGTTCACGCAGCCCGGGCAAGCTTCTTTTCATTACTGTACAAACTCATCTTCATACAACCGATATCCGGCATCGCGCATGCCGAGCGATTCGTAGGTGCGTTGCGCATTCGCGTTGTCGCGCTCGACATACAGCCGCAATCCGCAGACGTCCGGCGCGGCCTTCGCCAGTGCATGCACGTGGGCGTACAGCGCGCAGTACACGCCTCGACGGCGGTGCTCCTTTGCAACGTAGACACTCTGGATCCACCACCAATCGCCACAACGCCAGTCGCTCCATTCGTAGGTAAGCATCAGCGTTCCGACGGCTGCGCCCACACCGTCCACCATGCATTCGGCAACGAAGTAACGACCTCGCGAGGGATGGTCGAAAGCTGCGCGTACACCGCGCTCGACGATCGAGGGATCGAGCCGCTTGTGCTCGGTCTCCCACGCCATTGCGATCGCCCATTGCGCAAGCAAGGCCGCGTCTTCCGCGCGCGCCGCGCGGATCGATGGTGTCGCGTGTGCGTTTGGCATCTGGTTCATGGCCTGCTGTTGATGGCGATATGGATCATGCGTTTGGTCATCCTGTGGATGGATCGTGCTTGCGGCCGAGTTTGCGGGTCAATGTGTTGCGGCCGAGGCCAAGCAATTCGGCCGCCTGCTGGCGATGGCCGCCGGTATGTTCCAGCGCGGCGGCCAGCAACGCTTGTTCGAAACGCTGCTTGGCCTGCGCATGGATGTTGTGTTTGCCAGCAGCGAGCGCGACACGCGACCATGCGAGCAATGGCTGCGTCCAGTCGTCGGCATCCGGATGTTTGCCCGCATGCGGTGCAGCGCGCAAGGATGCACGCACATCGCTCGTGCGGATGCTTTGTCCGGGCGCGAGCGCAGCGAACCGCCAGCACAGATTTTCCAGCTCGCGCACGTTGCCGGGCCACGCATGCGCTTCGAGCAAACGCAATGCATCGGCGGAGAGTTTCTTGCGATGTGCGTTGAAACGCTTTGCGGCAACGGCGAGGAAGCGTGCCGCTAGCGCGCCGACATCCTTACTGCGCTCGCGCAATGGCGGCAGGCGCAGGCGCACCACGTCGAGGCGATGCAAGAGGTCGGCGCGGAAACGTCCGTCCGCGACCAATGCTTCGAGATCCTGGTGCGTGGCGGCGATCACGCGCACATCGACGCGAATCAACTCGCGACCGCCGACGCGGAAGAATTCACCTTCGGCCAGCACGCGCAGCAGTCGAGTTTGCAACGGTGCCGGCATGTCGCCAATTTCATCGAGGAACAGGCTGCCCCCATCGGCCTGCTCGAAACGGCCGGCGTGGCGCCGCGTCGCGCCGGTGAATGCGCCGGCTTCGTGGCCGAACAATTCCGATTCCAGCAACTCGGCTGGAATCGCAGCGGTGTTGAGCGCGACGAATGGTTTTTTCGTGCGCGGCGATTCGCGATGCAGCGCGCGAGCGACGAGTTCCTTGCCGGTTCCGGTTTCACCGGTGATCAGCACCGACAGCGGTGCTTGCGCGAGCCGTCCGATCGCGCGGAATAGTTCGCGCATTACGGGTGCATCCCCGAGCAGTGTGTTGCCGGTCATTGTCGTTGAAGATTCCGCGGACACCAGCGCGGATTCGTCGTTCGTCGTCGAACTCGGCAACGCGCGCTTCGCCAGCGCGACCGCGTCATCAAGATCGAATGGCTTCGAAAGAAATTCGTGCGCGCCACCGCGAAATGCGCCGGCTGTCGATGCGATATCGGTCCATGCTGACATCACGATCACCGGCAACTCCGGATCGCGAGCCTTGAGCGCATCGAGGAAGGCCAGCCCATCCATGCCTGGCATGCGGATATCGGTGAAGACCAAGCGCGGCAATAGTTCGGTTTCGAGCGCAGCAAGCGCGGCGTTCGCGCCTTCGAAAGCCTGCACGACAAAGCCGGCATCACGCAGCGCTTCGGCAAGCACGAAGCGCACGCTGCGATCGTCGTCGACAATCCAGATGCGCGTCTGCACGCGCTGACGCGATGGATCATGCGGCTGCATCGTCGACCTCCAGCACCGGCACCATCAAGGTGAACACTGTGTGTCCGGGCCGCGAGCGATAACTCAACGCGCCGCCGTGTTCGCGCGCGATCTGTTGCGTGAGCGGCAAACCCAAGCCCGAGCCTTCCGCACGGCCCGATACCAGCGGCAGAAAAATGCGCTCGGCCAAATCGTTCGGCACGCCACGGCCGTTGTCGGCGATCTCGATCCGCAACACGAGACGATGCGCGATTTCGCCAATCAACACGCCATGTTCGGCGCGCGTGCGCAGAGTCACCGTGTTTGCGCCGGATTCGAGTGCGTTGCGCAACAGATTCCACAGCGCTTGCATGAGTCGATCCGCGTCGCCGGAAATATCCGGCAGGCTCGGGTCGTAATCGCGTTCGAGCTTGATCGCCCAGCCGGCATCGGCATCCGCCAGCATGCGCACGCGTTCGAGCACTGCATGGATGTTGAGCGGCTCGAACGCGCGCGTCGGCGCGGGGTTTACGAGGCGTTCGAGCAACGCCGTGAGGCGATCGACTTCGTCGCCGATCACCGCGATCAACTCGCGTTCGTCGTCATTGTCAGGCCGCGCGGACGCACGTCGTGCAAGCAATTGAGCCGCGCCTTTCAGGCCCGCAAGCGGATTGCGGATTTCGTGTGCGAGGCCTTTCAGCGCAGCGTGCAGCGCGGCAGGGAGCGCGCTCGCCGGATCAGCGCCGGGAAATTCGTCAACGGGATAGGCCTCGATGCGCAGGCCTGCGTCCTCACGAGTCAAAACCAGGTCGGCGAACAATTCCGCACCGGTCGGCGAGTGCATGCGCGCGCGCCGCACGCGCACGGCCTCGTCGCCAATCGTGAGCTGCGCGACTAGCCGCTCGACGCGACCGTCCGCGCCATCCAGCTCCGCCAGCGGCCACGCCTCCAGCCGTCGCGCACTGACCCCGAGCCAGCGCGAAAACGCCGTGTTGCAGCCCGCCAGGCGGCCATCACCGTCTGTCCAGGCGACCGGGGTAGCAAGCTTGTCAATGGTCGGGGCGAGTGGGTCGGACATTGCACCATTCTAGTGCAAGGCGCGTTGCAAGCGATACGATGTAAGCCATCGGCGGAACCCGGAACCCCACGCGCTGGATTTCGGCGCTGGAGCGGCAGCGCGACCCGTTTCCGCCTGCTTGAGCTAGTCCCCATCGCGTATTCGAGCGGGTGAGCGAAGATTTTGTTGGAATGCATTGAAGCGTATTCCAGCACTGCGAACGCCGGGCCGCGAGGTCTGGCCAGGCATCCGCCGATATCGAAGGCGCCACTACGCGCCAACGAAAATCATATTAGATGCCGTAGTACATCGCGTATTCGAGCGGATGCGTCGCCGCGCGGAACTTGGTGACTTCGCCCATCTTCAGGTCGATGTAGCTGTCGATGAAGTCGTCGGTGAACACGCCGCCTGCCTTGAGGAATTCGCGGTCGGCGTTGAGTGCATCGAGCGCCTGATCGAGCGAATGGCAGACCGTCGGGATGTTCTTCGCTTCCTCTGGCGGCAGGTCGTAGAGATCCTTGTCCATCGGCTCGCCCGGGTCGATCTGGTTCTTGATGCCATCGAGTCCGGCCATCAGCAACGCAGCGAAGATCAGGTAACCAGAGTTCATCGGATCCGGGAAGCGCACCTCAATGCGGCGTGCCTTCGGGTTGCTCACAAACGGAATGCGGCAGCTCGCCGAACGGTTGCGCGCGGAGTACGCCAGCATCACCGGCGCTTCATAACCGGGCACCAGACGCTTGTAGGAGTTGGTCGTCGAGTTCGCGAACGCGTTGATCGCGCGGGCGTGCTTGAAAATGCCGCCGATGTACCACAGCGCCATCTGCGACAGACCGCCGTAGCCGTCGCCGGTGAACAGGTTGACGCCGCCCTTCGCGAGCGACTGGTGCACGTGCATGCCACTGCCGTTGTCGCCGACCAGAGGCTTAGGCATGAAAGTCGCGGTCTTGCCGTTGCGGAAGGCGACGTTCTTGATGATGTACTTCATCGTCAGCAGCTCGTCGGCCTTCTTCACCAGCGAATTGAACTTGGTACCGATCTCGCACTGGCCGGCATTCGCGACTTCGTGGTGGTGCACTTCGACTTCGATGCCGGCCGCGGTGAGTGCCTTGCACATCTCGGCGCGGATGTCGTGCAGAGAGTCGGTCGGGGCGACCGGAAAATAGCCCCCTTTCAGGCCCGGGCGATAGCCGCTATTGCCGCCTTCGTATTCCTTCTTGGAGTTCCAGTGCGCTTCCTCGGACTCGACCTCGAAGAAGGTGTGGCCCATCTCGTTGCTCCAGCGCACCGAGTCGAAGATGAAGAACTCGGGCTCCGGCCCGAAAAACGCCTGCTCGGCCACGCCGCTGGCCTTCACGAACGCCTCGGCGCGCTTGGCAAGCGAACGCGGGCAGCGCGAATACGCCTGCATCGTGGCCGGGTCGAGCACGTCGCAGACGAGGATCAGAGTCGGGTCGGCGGTGAACTGGTCGACCACGGCGGAATCCGGATCGGGCAGCAGCACCATGTCGGACTCGTTGATGCCGCGCCAGCCGGAGATCGACGAACCGTCGAACATGCGGCCGTCCTCGAAGAGGGCTGGCTCGACAATGCTGATCGGAAAGGTCACATGGTGCTGCACGCCGCGCATGTCTGCGAAGCGCAGGTCTACCCATTCAATGGCGTGGTCTTTGATCAGTTTTTCGACGTGTTCGTATGACATGGGCTACTCCGCCTACTTTGAGAAAGGTGTGTGCCTTCGTGATTAGCAAATGGCGTGCCAAGCGCAAAAATGTGCAACGCACTGTTTTCATTGAGGGTGAAAGTGGAGCGCCAGTCTGGTTGCTGGATTTTGGTGAATTAGTAATTTTAATGCACCCTATTAGCGCAATTTCGTATCGCCGGGCTACCTGACGGCGATGTGTGCTGTGGACAGCGCCATTCCGACAATGATCAAGCCGACGCCCATCAGGGCATAGACGACGCGAGCGCCATTACGGCCGAACAGGTTCACAAACAACCTCGCCCGCCAATTGTTGAAAAACCAATCCCAGTCGACTACGGCCGCCACAATGCACAGCGCACCGCCCAAGATGGCAATCAGGGTCGTTATCATGAGCTCTCAAATCTTTGGTGCGCCTAGCCAATGACACATATTTTCTGCATAGGCGGCCTCGATCAACCTCCTGAAACCGGTGGCCCGTCGAAGACGCTCGTGCGTGATGGAATGGTCAGGACGTACGGTAGCGCATCGAAGATTCCGGCGCGTATTCGTTACCATGGCCTACCGCGTAAACTTGCCGCGTTTTGTCCTGAGTCCAATCCATGCATGATCTGATCAATGTCGTCCTCCTCGGTATCATCGAGGGCATCACTGAATTCCTGCCGATTTCCAGCACCGGACATCTGCTGGTCGCCGAAAAGCTCGGCCTCGGCGAGCGCTCGGACCTGTTCAATGTCGGCATCCAGGCCGGCGCGATCCTTGCGGTGACATTGATCTACTGGGGGCGCATCTGGCAGTTGCTGACCCAATGGCGCGACCCGGCCAATCGCGATTACCTGTTCAAGCTGATTGTCGCGTTCGGGATCACCGCGGTGCTTGGCTTGATCGCGGTGAAACTCGGCTTTCAATTGCCCAAGACCGTCAAGCCGATCGCTTGGGCATTGCTGATCGGCGGCATCTGGATGATCGCGGCCGAACAAATCGCCGCAAAGCAGCCCGATCGCACCGCAGTGACATGGCCAGTCGCAATCCTCGTCGGCATCGCACAGATGATCGCGGGAATTTTCCCCGGGACGTCGCGCTCGGCAGCGACTATTTTTACCGCGATGCTGGTCGGTACCAGCAATCGCGCAGCGGCAACCGAGTTCGCATTTCTGGTCGGCATCCCGACCATGTACGCGGCGACCGGCTACGAGTTGTTGAAGGTCGTGAAGGCCGGCGGCACGGCGAACGAGGACTGGAGCGCGCTCGCGGTCGGTTTCGTGGTGTCGCTGATCGTCGGTTTCATCGCGGTGAAGTGGCTGCTCGGCTACATCCGTACGCATCGCTTCACGCCGTTCGCGATCTATCGGATGGCGCTGGGGATCGCATTGTTGCTGTGGATGCCGGGCGCCTGATGACTCGAACCTGATCAAATCCTGGCCCGTCCAGTCAGCTTCGTTCAATCGAGGACCGTTCAGTCGAGTTGATCGAGCGCGGTCTTGGCTGCTACACGATCAAGCACATGGCGAATCATGCCGCGCGCGAGTTCGTGTTCGCCGATGAAAACCATGCCGGCATTTTCCTCGCGCAGCAGCGCGGCTTCGGCATCGCTGTGGGTGCGCACGACGGTGTCGATCGCGGGATTGAGCATGCGTGCGATCTCGATCATCCGTCGCACGTGGAAGGTATCGGGAGTCGCAATTACCAGCATGCCGGCGCGCGCGATATGCGCCTGGATCAGCACTTCCGGCTCGGCCGCATTGCCGGCCACTGCATGTACGCCGCGTTCGCGCAGGTCCTCGACCAATTCGCGGTTCTCGTCGGCGACAACGAAGCGTAATCCTTGCGCTGCGAGCGCTTCGCCGACGCGCCGACCGACCCGACCGTAACCCACCAGCACGACATGGCCGGTAACGTAGTCCGAATGCACCGTCATCGGCAGTTCCGCCAGCGGATCGTCGCTGCGCTCGAGCGCACGCGCCAGCCGTGAGCGCGCACGGATCCATTTCTGCGCCGGTTCGATGACCTGGAAGACGAGCGGATTGATCGCGATGGAAATCAGTGCCCCGGCCAGAATAAGGTTTTGTCCCTGCACCGGCAGCACGCCCAGGTGAACACCGAGGCCGGCCAGAATGAAAGAGAACTCGCCGATCTGGGCGAGGCTCGCCGAAACAGTCAGCGCGGTGTTCAGCGGATAGCGGAACAGCAGCACGAGCACGAATGCCGCGAGCGATTTGCCGACCACGATGATGCCGACCACGGCGAGCACTTGCATCGGCAAGTCGATCAGCACACGTGGATCGAACAACATGCCAATCGAGACGAAAAACAACACCGAGAACGCATCGCGCAACGGCAATGATTCCTGCGCCGCTCGATAACTCAATTTCGATTCGCGCAGCACCATGCCCGCAATAAATGCGCCGAGCGCGAACGACACACCGAACACCGCCGACGAGATGTAGGCGATGCCGACCGCTGCCGCGACCACACACAAAGTAAAAAGCTCACGTGAATTGGTATGAGCAACTCGCCACAGCACCCACGGGAAAAATCGGCGTCCGAAAACCAGCATCAGCAGCACAAACAGCCCCATCCAGCCGATGGTCTGCGTCAGCGCCATCAGCAGATTCGGCTCACCCGCGTGCGGCACGGATTGATCGCCGGCCAGTGGCGGCAACAGCACCAGCACCAGTACCATGATCAGGTCCTGCACGACCAGCCAGCCGATCGCGATGCGGCTATTCACCGAATCCATGGCGCCGTGGCTTTCGATCGCTTTCAGGAACACCACCGTGCTCGCCACCGACAGCGCCAGGCCGAACACGATGCCGCCGCCAATGCTCCAGCCCCACCACAGCGCCAAGCCACTGCCGAGCATGGTCGCGATCAGCATTTGCAGCAATGCACCGGGTACCGCGATGCGTCCGACCGCCAACAGATCTCGCATCGAAAAATGAAGCCCGACCCCGAACATCAGCAACATCACGCCGATCTCCGCGAGCTGGCCGGCGATCGCCGGGTCGGCGACGAATCCCGGCGAATGCGGGCCGATCAGGATGCCTGCAACGAGATAGCCGACCAGCGCCGGCAAGCGCAGCCGCACCGCGATGAAACCGAACACCAACGCCAACCCGAAGCCGGCAGCAATCATGGTGATCAGGGTCGCGCTATGGGGCATTCCCGCCTCCGGTTGCGACGCAGCTCGGAATGCGGCGCAGTGAATCGATCGCAGACCGCGCCAGGCTAGCGCCGCATGCCGGTCGTGAAATTGGCGCAGGCCTGCGAGCTCAGAGCCTGACGAAATACGGGATCGCCATCAACACCACACCGATGGCGATCATCGCCCACAGGCTGCTGACCGCATAGGGGTAGATCATCAATGCAAGGCCGCAGACCAAGGCAACCATGTTGGGGCGCTTCTTGCCGTACATGAAATAGCCGACCCCGATCGAACCGAAAATCAGCCCCCAAAACAAATAAGCCTCGGTGCTCATGCGCTCACCTTCACGCCTTCCGGCATCACGGCGAAGCAACTGCCAGCTTTGAATGCAGCGAATAGGTTGCGTACGTCACCGCTTCCGCGAGCACGTGGCCGTGCATTGCGCGCAAGAGATCGTTCGCGGTGAAGCGCAAAGGCAGATCAAGGTTCGCGACATCCAGCGCAAACAGGCGGAAGAAATATCGGTGGGTGCGCAGGTCGTTGGATGGCGGGAACGGGCCGTCGTATCCAAAGTAGTCGCCGGCCATGTCCTTGTTGCCGGCAAACCAGTCGGTATAGCTGTTCAATCCCTGACGCGCCGCGTGCGGGCCTTTCGGATCACGTTTTCCACCCACGCTGACGCCGTCTGACCATGTCGCTTCCGCGATCTCGCGTACATCTGCGGGAATGTCGGCCATTGCCCAGTGCACGAACTCGGTGCGTGGCTGATCGACCGGAATCTCCACGCCGTCCTTGCCGACCATTTCTGCCACGGTCGGCGCATCCGGATCGACGCACAACAGCGCGAACGATTGCGTATTCGCCGGCACATCGCTCCACGCGAGGTGCGGATTGCGGTTGTCGGAGAACGTGTCGCCCATCCGTCCCATCGCGAACGTTGCCGGAATCGGCTGGCCATGCGCAAAACTGTTGCTGTGCAATTTCATTGCGAAGCTCCGTTGCAATGTCGCAACCATACCCCGGCGCTGCGTCGTCGCGCGATCCCGGGGCGCGACCAATGATGCACTCCGCTCAGGCGATCTTTAGTGTGTTCGTATTTGCCGGCAGCGCATCGGCGGCCTGGACGATCCGCGCGCGCACCCATTTCTCGGCGAAACCCTGCAGGTTGATGCCTTCAAGAAACCCGCAGTGACCGCCGAATGGGGCGATGTCGAGCCGGGAATGTTCGGGCAATTGCAGCTTGCGGAAAGCGGCGACCGGGATCACCGGGTCGTCCTCGGCGGTGAGGATGCTCACCGGCACCTGCAATCCGGCCAGACGATCGCCTGCAATCGCGTAACCGTCGAGATATTTTTCCAGCAGGCCCATGTCGGTGTAGCGCTCAACCATCCAGGTCGTCAGACCGCGCATGCCCTGCTTGAGGGTCGCATTGTCGAAGTCGTGGCGTGCGGGGAACAGCGCACGCTTGCGGCGCAGCGACTTGCGCCATTTGCGCATGAAATACCAGTGATACAACGGCAAGCCGGTTTCGAGCGCGCTCATGCCGGCTGAAGGATCGAGTACCGGGCAGACCGCTGCGGCATGCGCCAAGGGAATCCCCGCAGACGGTGCATGCAGCGCGAGTCGCAACGCGAAATTGCCGCCCAGTGAATAACCCGCCGCAAGGAACGGCCGCACCGGAATCCGTTCGGCCACCGCGCGCGCAGCATTCAGGACCTCGGCCAGCCGGCAGGAATGGAACAGGTCTTCGTTGAGGTGATGGGTGTCGCCATGGTCGCGGAAGTTGAGCCGGAACACATCGAATCCGGCCTCGAGCAACCCTGCGGCGGTGTGCAGCATGTAACTCGATTCGGCGCTGCCTTCCCACCCATGCAGCAGCAACACCAATCCGCGCGGCGCGCGCTCCAGTGTTGAATGAAAACCTTGCAGACGTACGCCATCGCCGGCATCAAGCACGACTTCGCTGGTTTGCGTGCCGAGGCGGCGCAACATGCGCGCGCCGCGTAGTCCGCGCAGACGACTCGACGACAGCACCGACTGCACATGCGATCCGCGCAGCCACGTCGGTGGTGCGTAGTCGCTGGCGTCGATCATGCAGCCATCGCTTCGATGATGCGAGCGCGAGCGCGCTCGGCCATGCCGCGGCGGCCGCCAGCAACCGGTGCGAGCGGTTCGAGGAAATGCACTTCGGCGAGGCGACCCGGATCACCGAGCAGACGCAGGAAGTTGTGCATGAACGGCTCGCCGACCGCGAATGCGACGATCGCCTGCGCATTGCCGCCTTCGCCGTAGCGCAGCGCGACTGGTTGCACCGACACCTCGGCGTCCACCGCCGTTTGCATGATGCGCGCATGGAACACGCGCAGAGTGCGGCCATCGCCGGTGCCGCCTTCGGGAAATACGCCGACCGACAATCCCGCGCGCATCCGCGCGATCGCCTGTTCCATCACGTCGCGCAGTGAATGATCGCTGCCGCGCCGATGAAAGATCGTGCCTGCGCGGACAGCGAGCCAGCCAACGACCGGCCAGCGGCTGATCTCGTCCTTGGCCACGAAACCCACCGCGCGCTGGCTATGCAGAAGGGTGATGTCGATCCAGCTCACATGATTGGCGACGAACAAGGTCGCGCCGCGCAGCGGAATCCCGACGCGGCGCAGGCGGAACCCGAAGATGCGCAGCAATCCGGCCGACCAGGCGCGGATCGCGCGATGGTCAATGCGTTCGCCGCTGCGCAAGCGCGAGCGCGCGACCGGCATCGCGATCAACAACAGAGTGATCGGCAGCGATACCGCGATGTGCAGCAATAGCAACGGCGTGCGCAGCAGATAGCGCAACGGTCGCAGCCAGTCGCCGCGCGCGGTGATGGGATCATTCGATGGCATCGCAGGGATTCTGCACGACCCGGCTAGAGCCTGCACTCCGCTGCCTGCGCCGATTCGGTTGCGCAACGCTTCAACGTCGTTCGGCAATCCGCAACGATCGCGCTGGTCGCTCAGCTCGTGCGAAACAGGCTCGGTCGCCAGGAATCGTTGACGTAGGTCGTTTCGCGCGCATAGCCGCTGCTGCTCCCATAGCCGGTGCCATAGTCGCGTCCGCGCCGGCGGTGCATGCGGTCTTGCAGTTCTTCGCGACGGTCGCCGAGCCAGTCGGCGCGTCCGACTTTCGCCGGATCCAGCCCGCGACGTACGGCTTCGTGTTGGCGGAAGTCGCAAAAATCCTCGTACGCGCCGAGTTCATGGGTCAGCTCGCGCACGCACAGCTCGATCATGATCGCGTCGTCGAGGAAGCCGAGCACCGGCGTATTGTCCGGAATGATGTCGTTTGGATTGGTGAAGTAGAGCAGGGCCGAAACCACCCGCTGGGTGTCCTCGTCATTCATAGCCCAGCCTTCGTCGCGCACCATCGCGATCAGTTGATCGAGACGACTCAACCGCTGGGCGACGAAATCCGGTACTGCCGTGGCCTTGGTCGCTTCCTGCAACAGGCGTGAGGCCGCAGCGGTAACCTCTTCAACCGACGCGGTCGCCGCAGTCTCGCTCGAGGCCTTCATGGCATTGGTGAAATGTTCGATGTCCTGGTCGGACAGCTCGATGTTGATCGAAAGTGGCATGGCATTCAGCGCGGCAGGTGGGAATCGGCAGACTAGGCCCAGACGGGCGCGCGGTCAATGCGACGACAAATACGCAGCGCACCGGCCACGATCGGCTGCTCAAAGGATCGGCGCAAGCCCGGCGCCGAATGCGGTCAGCACGCGGGCAGAGAACGCCTTGAGAGAAATCTCGGTTTCCGGGAAATCGCCGACCGGCGTCCAGCAAGCATGGAATAGAGGGTCTTTTGGCGACACCGGTTCGCAACCCGGATTGAGCTCGTAGCTGGTGGCGTAGCGGAACGGCCACAGATCGAACACTGGCAGGTTTTCGAACAGCTCATTGATCCGGTTGTTGAGGCCGGACACCGGCGAGCGCGGCCGCTTGGCGACCAGCCATGAGTTCACCGGCTCTATCTCGCGTTCGATGCCCGCCTGCAGACGCTGCGCCATTGCCGCATCGTGGAATACCAGCACGCCCTCGGTGTTGTAGTTGTCCGAACGCGGGTCGAAATTATGCGAACCGATGATGCCGATATTGCCGTCGATGACCATCGATTTGGCATGCAGGCTCAGGCGCAGGCCGGCGCTGCGCAACGGCACCGGCCGCGAGCCGTTGCGCAAGCCGGCAAAGCGTGCGGCTTCGCTGCGAACGCGCAATGCGGGTCTGCCGTCATCGCGTTCGTGCGCGTCGGCTCGCGGCGACGGTGGCCTCGGGCTTGCGCCGGCAGCTTGGCGCACATCAAGCGCGCCGGATGCGGCCACATCGAACGGCACATCCAGCGGATAAGGTTTGAGTTCGAACAGGTGGAAGCCCAGTTCGCGCAGATAGCGGCGCTTGTACTTGTACGACAGCGAATAGGCCGGCAGCGCATCGGTCGATGCCAGCGAGTTGCTCGACACTGTCACTTGTGGCGGATTGGCGCGCTTGTGCATGTCGCGAAACATCTCGCGCGCGCCACGGGTCAGCACCAGATACGGTGTCTGCAGCAGCACCGAGGTCTGCGCACCTTCAACCAGCGCGCGCAAATCGTTGGTGGTTGTGCCGCCTTCGACCGGCATGCGGTCGTGCTTGCGCGGCCCGTCGGCGATGAAGCTCGCCGCGACCACCGGTCGCGCATCGGCGACCAGCCGCATCTGGATATCGGCCTGATCCGACGCCGCATCCGCCAACGCCAGCACGCGCGGGCTGCGGTGTTCCTGCTCCAGCGGCGTGCGCGGCGGCGGTCCCTGGTTGGCGATCAACTGGCCGGCGACGTCCTTGAGTCGCGCCAACGGCACGCTGCGCGGATTGTTCCAGAACAATTCGAACTCGCGCTCCATGTTCACCACCTCCGGGCCTGCGAGGATGACGTCGCGATCGAGAAAATCGAAATCCGGATTCCAGTCGAAATAACGGTCGTCGATGTTGCGCCCGCCGGTGAAGCCGATCCGCCCGTCCACCACCAGCAACTTGGCATGCATGCGCTGGTTGAAACTGCGGAAACAACACAGGATCGCTTCGACGTATTGCACTGCCGACGTGCGTGCGCGCCCGAAGGTCGGGTTGTACAAGCGCATCCGGAAATTGGCGTGCGCGGCGGCAAGGTTGGCCAGCAGCGACAGGTCGGTTGGGCCGAACAACTGGTCGGCGAGCAGCCGCACTTTCACCCCGCGACGCGCGGCCTTGACCAGTTCGTTCAAGAACAGGAAACCGGAATCGTCGCCGGTGAGAATGAAGGTCTGCACATCGATGGTGCTGCGCGCGCTGCGGATCAGGTTGATACGGCCAAGCAGCGAATCCTGGCCGGCTTCGACGATCTCGACATAGTTCACCGGCTTGTCGGGGCCGGATTCGGAGAGCGCGCGATCGCCAAGCGCATGCAGCGGCGACGTTTCCGCGCACATGTCCGCGTGATCGCAATCCAGCGCGGTCGGACGCGCGACTGCGACGAGCGCTTCAGCGTGATCCAGATCCTTGCTGCGCAGGCCCGCGCAACCGCAGAGCAGCGCGATCCACAGCAACAGAACCAACCCGCGCCCGCTCACGACCACAAACCGGAAGACTCAACGTTCGCCGCCGACAGCGCGGCCCGGGCGCGCGGTTTCGGCATCGCTCACGGCATCCAGAACGCGACCAGTTCCGCCACGCCGGGCTCGAGCGCAGCATCGGCGGGCAAGCGCAGCACGGCGATGCCGGAGGTATGCATGCCGCGGAAATCGCCGGATTGGCCAGTGCTCATCAACGCCGCCAGATGCTCGAAGCCCGGGTTGTGGCCGACCATCATCAGGCGCGGCACATCGCGATGCGCATCGGCGAGCGCGATCAGGTCGCCCGGCGTTGCGTCGTAGATCGCATCGGCAAGTTCGGTTTCGCCATGACCCACCGCATCCTGCGCGAGTTCCAGCGTCTCGCGGGCGCGTCGCGCCGACGAACACAGCGCGCGGTCGGGCAGATAGCCGTGATCGCGCAGCCAGATGCCGGCCTCCGTGGCCTCATTGCGTCCGCGCGCAGACAGTGCGCGATCGCGGTCGTCTTGTCCCGGGAGCGCCGATTCGGCGTGGGCATGTCGCAACAGGATCAACTCACGCATGGTTACGCGACCTTCTTCAGCCATTTGAACAGCGGCGCCCAATCGGCTTGGTGATTGCGCACCTGCTCGGAACGATAGTCATACAGGCCTTTGCCCAATCCGGCCAGCAAAACGTAAGCCTGGGTGTCGCGCAGCTGCGCCACGACCGGATACGGCCACGCCTTGAGCTGCGCCAGCGCGTGTTGCGAGGCGTTCGTCCACGGCTTCATGCGGTTGGCGACCAGCCCGACCTTGAGCTTGCCCTTGCGGACTCGCGTGAGCTGCGCAAGCGAATCCAGGAACGGCACCGTTGCCTCGATATCGATCGTCGAGGGCAGGATCGGCACGATCACCGCATCGGCTTCGTCGAGGAAGGCCGCGAGTTCGTCGGCCATCGCGCCCGCGCGGCCGTCGATGATCACGCGCTGGGCATCGTCCGGCACCTTGCCCCGCCAATCGCGGCGGGTGCCGTCCACCGGCAATACCGCGTGCTCCATCCCGGCGCGCTTCTCGCACCAATGCATGGACGAGGATTGGCGATCGGCATTGACGAGCACCGTGCGCTTGCCGTTCACCGCGTCGTGCGCGGCGAGATTCGTGGCCAGCGTGGTCTTGCCCACGCCACCCTTGGAACTTGCGACCAGGATCATCCGCATGGGAAGCCCTCCGCTGCGAGTGCTTCACTCTACCATCGGGCCGCGATGCGGCAAGCAGACTGCAGCGGTTCCATGATTCGCCCCGGCCATGACGACGGCATCGGCTCTGTTATCGTGCGCATTTTCGGAACCGTCCATGCCCGAGTTGCAAGACCTCGCCGCGCTGGTTCGCGCGAACACGCCGCTGATCGTCATCGAGACGCCCGACGAGGCGCGCGTGGTCGACCTGTTCCGCCGCCTGTTGGTGGATGTCTTCCGCGCGTTGTACCGCTGGTCGATCACCGAGGGCATGCGCCGGCTCGACCTGGATCGCGAAGATCCGCCCGAGGGCGCGCCCGACCCGACCAGCACCTTGCACGCGATCCAGCAGGCGCCCCAGCGTGGCGTGTACCTGTTGCTCGATTTCCATCCGTATCTCAGCGATTTCCCTGTCCAGCGCCAATTGCGCGAAATCGTTGAACGCCGCGAGTGCCAGGAACACACCATCGTGCTGGTGGGCGCCAAGATCGAATTGCCGCCGGGGCTGGACGAGCTTGCCGTGCGCTTCGAGTTGCATCTGCCCGATCCAAACGCGTTGCTGAAAATGGTGCACGAGCTGGCGACCGACTACGCCCGCGAAAATGGCGGACGCATGGTGACGTTCGATGCCGACATCTTGCGCTCGATCGTGCGCAACCTGCAGGGCCTGAGCATGACCGAAGCGCAGATCATCGCGCGCCAGTTGATCTTCGACGACGGCGCGCTGGATGCGCTCGACATGCCGCACCTGACCAAGCTGAAGTTCGAGCAGCTCAATCGTTCGGGCCATTTGCAGTTCGAATACGACACCACCCATTTCGCCGATGTCGCCGGCGCACGCAAGCTCAAGCAGTGGGTCGATCAACGGCGCGAGGTATTCGTCGCCGATGCAGCGCCGGCCGATGCGACGACGGCGGTGGACGCGTATGCTCTCGATCCGCCGAAAGGCGTCCTGCTGCTCGGCGTGCAGGGTTGCGGCAAGTCGCTGGCGGCCAAATCCATCGCCGGCGGTTTCGGCGTGACCCTGGTACGGCTGGATTTCGGAACCCTCTACGACAAGTACCACGGCGAAACCGAAAAGAACCTGCGCGACGCGCTCGCCTCGGCCGAACAGATCGCGCCGTGCGTGCTGTGGATCGACGAGATCGAGAAAGGCCTTGCTTCGGGTTCAGCGGACAGCGACGGCGGCGTGTCGCAGCGCGTGCTCGGTTACCTGCTGACGTGGATGGCCGAGCGCACGTCGCGCGTGTTTCTCGTTGCGACCGCGAACCAGGTGCAGGATCTGCCGCCGGAATTGCTGCGCAAGGGCCGTTTCGACGAGATTTTCTTTGTCGATCTGCCGGATGCCGAAACTCGTGTCGAGGTTTTCAAGTTGCATCTCGCAAAACGCAAAATGGGCACGACCGCACTTGATCTTGATGCGCTAGCAGCAGCCTGCGATGGATTTTCCGGAGCCGAGATCGAACAGGCGATCGTGTCATCCCTGTATACAGCGCGCAGCGTGCATGGCGCGGTGACGCAGGAAGAACTGCTCGCCGAATTGCACAACACGCGGCCGCTATCCGTGCTGATGTCCGAGAAGGTCGATGGCTTGCGCGAATGGGCGCGCGATCGCACGGTGCCAGCGGATTGAAACATGCCGTCACTTCCGGATGGAGTGACAGGTGCGTTAGATTATTCAATGATCGTTTCCCTCGCGTCAGCGTCAAATGCGGTGATTTCGCTGATGCCGCGTTCGGCGCGCCAGCATTGCGAGGATGAGCAACTGCAGCCATATGGCATGGCGCCAGCAGCAAGGTAGAGGGTAATCTGTCAGCTTCAGTGGACTCTGCAATCGGTCGCCAATGCTGCAAATCCGCCCGTTGTTCGCCGTGCCATTCGCGTTTTGCGAGCATCCTGATCCCGTACGGATGAATGCGGCATTGCGCAAACTTTTTCTCGCCCGTGAATCTGAAGGTACCGGCATGCGAATCCGCATCCGTATACGGAGCGCAACACTCAGCTCTTCGAGAGCCGCTTCGACCTGTTCGCGTGGCCGGAACCGGAGATCGCGGAATTGCGCGATTTTTGTCTGTCGCAATTGTCCCAGGCTGTTGCTCAACTCAGTGGCTATGACCAGAAGGCCATGAATGCGTTGGGCGTAAAGACCGACGCCTGGTTTCATGTGACTCGTCGCAACGGCTACTTCGGCGTACACAACCATCCGCTCGCTTCCTGGTCCGGCGTGTATTGCGTGGCGCCGGGTCGGAACGATGCAAACGAGCCCGACAGCGGCAAGCTGACCTTCATCACCCCACATCACATGAGCGGCATGTACGTCGATGCAGGTTCGGAATTTCTCAAGCAGCCATTCGGTATGCAGAACTTCGGCCTGCTGCTCGAAGCTGGGCAGCTGGTGCTGTTTCCATCATCCGTGCTGCATCACGTGATGCCGTTTTTTGGCGATGACGAGCGCATCACGGTGGCGTTCAATTGCGCATTCAAACAACTCGCTGCTTAGAAGTTTTCAAACTTGGCCCGATCGCGGTTTGGCGCGGAAATGGCGGCTTAGGTCGGGTCGGCTCCAACTCCATGCGCTCGAAAGGCTCGACGTTGTTGAACCTGCGTGCGGTTCGCAGGTGGAAACAATACGGCGAGTACCTGGATTTGTTGAACCCGCTGAATAGCAGCTATCACGACATCCACTTCCACATCTTCGAGCCGCGTTCGTTGCGGTTGAACTTGCGCTAGACGTTCTGGACAACGTGCATACGTAGATGTTCGACGGCTGCCTCCAGTTCGGCGAACAGCGGCGTCACTCGCGGCGCATCCGCAGTTCGTGCTGCGTGCTCGAACGCAGCGGCGACGCTCGCGAGTTCGCCTGCCCCAACCAGCATTGCGGCGCCCTTGATCCGGTGCGCTGCGCGCGCAAGTTGTGGATAGTCGTTGTTGGCGAATGCGCGCACTACAGCCTCCAAGTCGTTGGTGGTGGTGGCGAGATAGTCGTCGAGCAGCAAGCTTCGTTGCGCGATATCGCCGCCGGTCAGCGCATCCAGAACGCTGCTGTCGAGCACTGCGGCTGCGGTTTGCGCGGTTGTATTTTGCGCAGGGTCGCTTTGCGTAGTGCCGGTTTGCTCGCTTGCTGATTGGGTGACCACAGGCGCGATCGCAATCGCCGGTGTCTGCACCTGCGTCGCCAGCACCGGATGCGCGTGCGGCAGCCATCGCCCGAGGCATTCGGCGAGTTGCCGGATGCTCACCGGCTTCGACAGGTAATCGTCCATACCGGCCGCCAGGCAACGCTGGGCTTCGCTTGTGAGCGCAGCGGCGGTCAGCGCAATCACCGGAATGCGCACGCGTCCCTCACGCACTTCCTCTTCACGCAGCGCGCGCGTCAGCTGATAACCGTCCATGCGCGGCATGTGGATGTCCGAAAGCACCAGCGCATAACGTCCACTGCGCCAACGCTCGAGTCCTTCGAGGCCGTCTTCGGCCGTCTCGCAGGCGTAACCGGCCAAGGCGAGCTGACGCGCGACGACGAGTCGATTGGTCGGGTGGTCGTCAACGAGCAAGACGAGACTGCGATCGTTTTCGGCCTGCAGCACATCGGGCGTCGCACGCGGCTGAAACTGGTCGCGTTCGGACGCAAGTTCCGAAACGTCGTCCACGTCGGCCGCCTCCGCGACAGGCAACGTCAGCAACAGCCGCATCGTCGTACCGGAGCCTGACGCGCTCTCCATCGTGATCGTGCCGCCCATCAATTCAGCCAGTCGCTTGCAGATCACCAACCCGAGACCGGTACCGCCGAACCGCCGCGTGGTGCTGCCTTCCGCCTGGCTGAAAGGCTGGAACAAGCGTTCCTGTTGCTCGGCGGTCACCCCGATTCCAGTGTCGCTCACGCGCAAGCACAGACGTTCACCATCGGCATCGACGCCCAGCGATTCCAGCGCCGCGACCACCGAGCCGTGCTCGGTGAACTTCAATGCATTCGACAGGAAGTTCGACAGGATCTGGCGCAAGCGCAGCGGATCGCCGACATGCGCCGCAGACACATTTGGATCGATTTCGCAGACGAGCGCCAGCCCCTTGCTCGATGCCGAGTCGAAATAATTCTCGACGGTCTTGCGCAGCAGTGGCTCCATGCTCAAGGCGACCGGTGCGAGCTCGAGGCGTCCCGCATCAATCTTCGAAAAATCGAGGATGTCACCGAGGATGCGCAGCAGCGCCTGCGCCGAATCCTGGATCGTACCCACTATGCGGCGTTGCCCGGGTTCGAGCGTCTCGTGCGAAAGCACTTCGAGCATGCCGGTCACGCCGATCATCGGCGTGCGTATCTCGTGGCTCATCGCGGCGAGGAATTCGCTCTTGGCGAGATTGGCATCGCGCTCGGCAAGTTCGCTTGCGCGCAATGCATCCTCGAGCGTCTTGATTCGGGTCAGATCCGTCGCAACGCACAGATAACCGATGATTTCATTGTTCTCATCGTGCATCGCGGATGTGGCAAGCAGGATCGGCACTTTTTCGCCATCCTTGCGCACCAATGTCCATTCATTGGCTTGCAGGCCGAGTTCGATCAACGCTGGAATCAGTCGCGCGTCGGCTGGCACGTTTTCACCGAGTACGGTGCCCAGGTGCTCGGCCACTTCGCGCACTTCGGTCAGCAGCAGCAAGCGCGCAAGACTGCGCTGGCCGATCATCGCGGACGCCTCGTAGCCGGACAACTGCTCGGCGTACGGATTGAAGCTGCTGAACCGGCCCGCGAGATCGATCGACATCACCGCCACTTGCGCCGCCGCAAACAGCGAACGCTGGAAATCCTCGCTGCGCGCGAGTGTCCTGCGCACCTGTTCGTTGCGCGCAAGCATTTCCGATTGCGCCGCTTCGGAGTCGCGTACGTCGTCGCGCATCACCAAAAAACTGTCCATCACCTCGCCGATTTCGCCGTCGGCACGGTAGCTCGGCAACGCAGCGTAATCGTGGCGTCGCATCTGCGATGTCAGCTCAATCAGGGCTTCCACTCCGCGATAGATGTTGCGCAAGACCCGGTTCGCGAACCATCCGGCCAGCAACAGCATGAACAGGCTAAGACCGATGCGCAGGTTGCCGGCATTCAGGGCGCGCGCATTCTCCTCACGTACCTGCTGCTGTCCGCGGGCCAGAACCAGGGTGCCGAGGTGTTGCAGACGCGAGGTCACCGGGTCGATCGCCGGAAACACCTCGCTGCCGGACAAGTACCCGAACGCGCGTACGTCGTGGGTCTGTAGCGCCAGACGCAGCTTCGCCATGAGGTCATCGGCGCGCACGCGTGCGACTGCGATCTGGTGCAGCAACACGGCTTCGTCCCGCGTATGCGGCAATGCCTGCAACGAAGCCCATTCGGTATCAATCCGGTTGCGCGCCGTATCCATCGCGTCGCGGCCGGCGCTCCATTCCAGCGCGTTGTTGCGCACTCGGAAGACAGTGTTGACGACATCGAGGCCATAGCTGTCGGATACCGCCTGGATACGACGCAGGCTCACCAGTGTTTCGTCGCCGAGTTGCCGCAACGCTTCGGCGTGCTGACGGCGGCCCCATTCGTCGAGGCCGAGCACGGCCACGAGCGCAAACACCCATAATCCAAACAGGCCGAGCAATTGCAGGCGGATCGTGGACCTGCCGGGCCATTGCATGGTTATTGCCGGGTCTTGCGCCAGCGTTCGACCGTCTCGGCCAAGCGGTCGCCCGCAACTGCCGGCGAGATCAGGTAACCCTGGGCGAAGTCGCAACCGCATTGGGCGAGAAGCTGCCATTCCTCCATCGTCTCGACGCCTTCAGCGACGACCTTCAGATCGAGCTTGCGCGCCAGATCGATGCTGGTCTCGATCATCGCAAGCTTGCGCGGCTGCTCGGGAGAACGATGCACGAAGCCGCGATCGATCTTGAGTTCGGTAAACGGGATTTCGGACAGTTGCGCGAGCGACGAGTAGCCGGTGCCGAAGTCGTCAACGCTCAGACCGAAGCCCTTCAGGCGCAGGCGCGCAAGCATCGCCAGTCCGCTTGCGGTGTCGCTCATCAACGCACTTTCGGTCACTTCCAGCACGATGTCCGCCGGCTGCAAACCATGGCTGCGCACCACACTTTCGTATTGATCGGCAACTTCCGCACCAGTGAGGTTCTGCGCGGAGATGTTGACCGATACTTTCAGGCGCATACCGTCGGCCGCCCAGCGATGCTGCCATTCGCAGCTCAGCCCGAGCATGCGTTCGGTGAATTCCCCGATCATCCCGTGCGCTTCGACCAGCGGCATGAAATGCACCGCGCTGAGCGCCTTTCCATCGGGCTGGATCCAGCGTGCAAGTGCCTCGACGCTGACGATTCTGCCATTGTGCATTTCCGCTTGCGGCTGGAACCACGGAACGATCCGATTGTCGTCGAACGCAGCGCGTACCTGTTCGACTGTCGTCTGCACGAGTGCGTATGGGGCCTTGACACTCGGTTCGGTACCCAGCAACGCCAACAAGTGCGTGAGCCGCTCGGTGGAGAGGGGCTTGGGCACGCTGCCGAGCACGCGCAGACCAAGGGCTTCGGCCATGACCTGAACTGTATGCAGCAGCGCTGCATCCATCGCACTGACCACCGCGATCGCGGGTGCCAGCCGGTGTTGTGCGATCAGCCCGATGAATTCGACGCCGTCCATGCCGGGCATGTCGAGATCCACCAGCACGACGTCCGGCGGCTTGTCCATGGAACGCAGGAGTTCGAGCGCCTCGAACCCCCCCGCTGCCTCGACCGTACGGCCGATGCCGAGTTCGGCAAGCAACCGCATTCCGAGGCGACGCTGGAAGTCGTGATCCTCGACCAGCAGCACGCAGATGTCGGAATATTGCATTCGCGCCTCCTGACGAATGGCGCCGGATTCGGTTGCGCGCCCTGTTGCGCGAACAGTGAACCATCGGCGCGGAGCGTGCAAGACACCTGCAGCCAATGCGCCGCGCTGCCCGGAGATGCGGTCGGTTCGATCATCGATGCCCCATTCGCGATACTCTCTGGCATCCCGTATCGGTCGGTGTGCAATGTCCGATCTTCGCAATCTGCTGCTGGACTGCCGCTCGGCTCTGCGCCGCGCGAATCGTCGCTTCGAGGACGATCCGCTGCGCGCGAAGCTCGACGAGGCGATCAACGACCTCGACAAGGCCGATGACGACGACGAGTTGGCCGAACCGGAAACGCGCACCGCGCAGCAAGTCGCGTATGCATGGCAGATCGCCACACGCAGCCTGCGCGTAACCCACCCCGATCTCTACACGGGTTTGTCCAGGCGCGTGACCGACATGCTCGACACTGAAGTGCTGCACGACCAGGCAACCGAATTCATCGCGCTCGAAGCGAAGCTTGAAGCTGCCAACAACGTGCGGCAAACCTCGGTTGCAGAACTTGCGGAACTGCGCAACGAACTCGCAAAAGTGGTTCCGTTGGCCGGCCGCGATGCGATCGGCACCGATGCCGAATGCACGCAGCGGCGCATCCAGATATTGGTCAAGGCCGCCGAGAAAGGTGGGGGTTTGCCGAAGCCGCTGGAAGACAATCCCACCGACCAGACGCACACACGCGAAGAATTGGAGGCCGTCGTCCAAGGCCGTCGCCAGCTCAGCCGCTGGGAGCGCTCGTGGTGTCTCGCCGAAGCGCTGGTGATGACCGAGATGACCGCCGCGCAGTTGAACACGATGCCTGACGTGGCATTGGTGAAGCTGGTGCTGACGGGGCCGACTGCGTCAACAACCTGAGCTGCGACAAGCGCGATTCACCATCGCCGACGCCACCGCTTCCGCCACCTTGATGCCATCCACGCCCGCCGACAGGATGCCGCCCGCGTAGCCTGCGCCTTCGCCGGCCGGAAACAGGCCGCGCGTGTTGAGGCTTTGGCAATCGTCGCCGCGCTTGATGCGCACGGGTGACGACGTGCGCGTTTCGACGCCGGTGAGAATCGCGTCGTGCATCGCGAATCCCTTGAGTTGCCGGTCGAACATCGGCAGCGCTTCGCGGATCGCGGCGATCGCGTAATCGGGCAACGATTGATCGAGATCACCGAGTTTGACGCCGGGTTTATAAGACGGCTGCACGGTTCCAAACTCCTTCGACGCCTGCGCCTTGATGAAGTCGCCAACCAATTGCCCCGGCGCACTGTAGTCGCCGCCGCCATCGGCGAAAGCGCGCGATTCCCAATACCGTTGCAAGGCGATGCCGGCAAGCGGGCCTTCGCCATACGGCGTGTAGTCCTCTGGCGCGATCCCGACAACAATGGCTGCATTCGCGTTGCGTTCGTTGCGCGAATACTGGCTCATGCCATTGGTGACAACGCGGCCCGGCTCTGATACCGCCGCGACGACGGTGCCGCCCGGACACATGCAGAAGCTGTACACCGACCTTCCGTTCCGGCCGTTATCAGAGCCGCAGTGATGCACGAGCTTGTAATCGGCAGCGCCCAGCAGCGGATGCCCGGCTTGTGGTCCGAAGCGTGCGCGATCGACCAGCGATTGCGGGTGCTCGATGCGCAAGCCGATCGAAAAAGGTTTCGCTTCCACGTAAACACCGCGCGCATGAAGCATTGCGAAGGTGTCACGCGCGCTGTGGCCGAGCGCGAGCACGACGTGATCGGTGCGCAACTGCTCGCCATTCGCCAGCGCAACGCCGCGCACGTGGCGCACTCCGGATGCATCTTCTTCGATCAACACATCATCCACGCGCTGCGAGAAACGGATTTCGCCGCCGAGCGCTTCGATCGTTGCGCGCATGTTCTCGACCATCGTCACCAACCGGAACGTGCCGATGTGCGGCTTGCTGACGTAGAGGATTTCATCGGGCGCGCCGGCCTTGACGAACTCGGTCAACACCTTGCGTCCGTGATGCAGCGGATCGCGGATCTGGCTGTACAACTTGCCATCGGAAAACGTGCCCGCACCGCCTTCGCCGAATTGCACGTTCGATTCCGGATCGAGCTTGCGCTTGCGCCACAACCCGAACGTATCCACCGTGCGCTCGCGCACCGCCTTGCCACGTTCGAGCACGATCGGCCGGAATCCCATCTGCGCGAGGATCAGTGCCGCGAACAATCCGCACGGCCCAAAGCCGATCACGATCGGCCGCAACGCGAGGTTTTCGGGCGCGCGCGCGACGAACTTGTAGTCCGTATCCGGAGTCGGCATGACCTGCGCACCGGATGCTTTCGACGCCGGCTGCATGCGCTTGAGAACCGCCGCCTCATCGACCACATCCACATCCACCGCATAGATCAAAACGATCCCGCCGCGCTTGCGCGCATCGTAGCTGCGCTTGGCGACGGTGTACCTGAGCAAAGCGTCCGCGTCGATGTTCAACCGCGCAAGGATCGCGGCGTTCAGTGCGTCTTCGGCGTGATCAAGCGGAAGCTTGAGGTCGGTCAATCGAAGCATGGTAGAAATTCGCAGGGAAGCCACATTCTAGCGAATCGTTCGTCCGCATTCGTTTCAACCTACAGCGGATTCGACGAGAGCCGATGATGGATTGCGCTCGCCGCGATGGCCGCATGACCGACCGCGACGCTGATCTGATTGAGCGCGCTCACCACGTCTCCTGCGGCGTACAAGCGATCGACGCTGGTCTGCAATGATGCATCCACGATCAATTCGCCGTGCGCATCCGTGCGCGCGCCGAGCGCAGCCGCAAGACCAGCCTGCGCTTGTGCGCCGAGCACCGGATACAGCGAATCGAACAGCTCCTCACGATCCGCCCATTTCACCCGGCACCCGATGATCTTGCGATCGCTGCCTGACACCAGTTCGATTGTTTTTGGTGGCGGCAACACTTGCAACCCGAATTCGTGCGCAAGCTCGCGATCGGCCAATGCGGGTTCGCCCGGTTCGGACAACACCACGGTAACGCTGCGCGAATACGAGCGCAGGAAGGCAGCGTGGCGGATTGCACTGTTTGCCGGTCCATACACCGCGATGCGATGGTCGTGCGCCTCGTATCCATCGCAGATCGCACAAATGCGCACGACGGCGGCGGTGATGCCGCGCTTGATGCGCGGCACCGGCGGCAAGCGATCCACGATGCCCGTCGCCAGAATGACTGCGCGCGCAGCCCAGCTGCGCCCGTCGGCATGCGCGATGAACCGATCGGCGGTCGCTTCGAGGCGCTGCACACGCGCGTCGATCGGCGCAACGCCGAATTGCGCGGCCTGCGTCGTCATCTTCTCGATCAATTCGCTGCCGGAAATGCCGAACGGAAACCCCGGACAGTTGTGGCTGACCGGGATGTAGTGCGCACGGCTCTCGCCCATACCGATCAGTGCGATGCGGCGGCGGAAGCGCGCCAGATATGTCGCTGCGGTCAGGCCGGCCGGGCCTGCGCCGACAATGATGCAATCGAGCAAATCGTCGTCCATGAAGTTCCCCGTGAACCGATCAACCAGAAGAATACCGATTGCGTCGCGCGCCTGCATATAGACGCTTTCTGCGGTATGCGCTTGCATCTTCACATCAAGCAAGCACGCGTTGGCCCAAGCTCTCTTTATGCGTATCGCATCCATTCCATTGTTGGCTGTCGCGATAGCCTGCGCGGCGCTGACCGGCGGTTGCGCAAGCTTGCCAGCGTCGCATTTCGCCACGACTACGCCGCATTTCGACCCAATCGCGTATTTCACCGGGCCGACACGATCGTGGGGCGTGGTCGAAAACCGCGCAGGCGATCCAAAAAGCCGCTTTCGCTGTGCAATGTTTGGCCGTGACGACGGAAATGCGCTTGCTATTACCCAGGATTTCACGTTCGACAACGGTCGCAAACAACGGCGCATCTGGCGGATCCAACGCATCGACGAACACCGCTTCGACGCCACCTCGCCGGATGTGATCGGCGTTGCCACCGGCTATGCATACGGCAACGCTTTCCATTGGGAATACACACTGCAACTGAAACCCGGCAACCCGCTGTCGCGTGTGCACATGAAGCACTGGATGTATCTGGCCGACGATGGCGATCTGATGATCAATCGGGTGATCATCAGCAAGCTCGGCATTGTCATCGCCGAGACCACCGAATATTTTCGGCGCGGAGCGAGCGACGCGGTAGCGCTTCGCAAGTCGCAATAATCGTGCGTGCAAGGTGTGGCGCAACCTGACTTTTGCACTTCAAGAAAATCGACGATGCACACAGTGCAAGCCGTTGCATAACATCAGATTCAGTGCGACCTGCGTAGCATGGTCGTCAGCGGTAGATGCAATATCTCGCAGTGATATTCACTCCGACGATCGCTTGCCGCTTGGTTCCAGTCGTGCCGGCCGCGCAATGTGGCCCGTTCCCAGATCGTGCGCCGACTGGCAATTCAGCAACATGAAAGGAGTTCCAAAATGAATCATACCAACCACATTCTCAACGACCTTGTGGAAGTCGCTCGCGATGGCGAAACGTTTTACGAGCACGCAGCGACCAAGGTCGATCAGCCTGACCTGCGGATTCTGTTCACGCGCTTGGCGATGGTCAAACGCAATATCGTGAAGGAACTGTCAGGCGAGATTCGCGCGGGCGGCGAGAAGCCGACGCAAACCGGGTCGTGGGCCGGCGATTTCAACAAGATGTACGGCGACATCCGTGCGCTGCTTGGCGACAAGAACCACGCCTACGTTGCACAACTCGAAGAGTCCGAGGATCGCATGCTGAAAGGATTCGAAAAAGCGATCAACGACAAGGAAACCTCGGCGAGCGCCCGCCTCGTGCTGACGCGCCTGCTGCCCGAAGTGCGCCAGTGTCATGATTTGATGCGTGACCGCAAGGTAGCGCTCAAGAAAGCCGCCTGATTTTTCGCGGCCCAATCAAGGCCCGTCCGGAGCGATCCGGTCGGGCTTTTTTGTTCGTAGCATCGCGGATGCAACGCGCGAGGCGGCGCGCGCCGGATCAACCTGGCGCGGCGCGCAGGTGTCCCGTCGTCCACCACGCGATCGCAAGTGCGATCAGCACCAGCGCCGACGACAGCAGGAACGGCGCTCCCGGCAGATTGACTGGCGCGTGGGCACCGATGAAGGTCGCAAACACGGTGGTGAACAGCGCCGGGCCGATGATGCCGGCGGTGCTCGCGAGCGAGGTCACGCTGCCTTGCAATCGGCCTTGTTCGTGCGGATCGACTTGGCGGGTCATGATCGATTGCGTCACCGGGCTTGCGAGTCCCCACAACGCGCCGATCGGCATCGCGAGCAGGAACACCCAACCGGTCGTCGCGAAACCGTAAATGCCGAAACCGATCGCGCCGCAAACCGTTCCGAGCAACAAGGTGCGGCGTTCGCCGATTCCGCTGACCACGCGCTTTGCGAGCCAGGCTTGCACGAATGCGCCGAGCACGCCGACGCCCGCGAGCACGTAGCCGACTTGCTGCTGGCCCCAGCCGTAACGGTAGTCGGCATACAGCACGAACACGCTGTTGAACACGTAATGCGCGAGCTGGAACAGGAAGATCGTCAGCGCGAGTCCGAACACTTGCGGATAGCGGCGCAACAGCAGCAATGCGCCGACCGGATTCGCGCGCTTCCAGTCGAACGTGCTGCGCCGTTCCGGCGGCAACGATTCGGGCAGCACGAAATAGCCGTAGCAGAAATTGGTCAGCGCCAGCACCGCCGCCGCCCAGAATGGCGCGCGGGGATTCCAGATCGACAACAGGCTGCCAAGCGCGGGGCCAATCACGAAGCCGATGCCGAACGCCGCGCCGAGCAAGCCGAATGCGGCCGCGCGTTTCTGCGGCGGCGTCACATCGGCGATATACGCATTCGCGGTGGAAAAACTCGCCGAGGTGATGCCGGAAATCACCCGACCAATGAACAACAACGGCAACGTATTCACCACGCCCATCAGGATGAAATCGAGGCCCAAGCCGAGGTTCGACATCAAGATCACCGGCCGCCGTCCGAAATGGTCCGACAGCGCGCCCTGCACCGGCGAGAACACGAATTGCATGATCGCGAACACGGTGCCGAAGATGCCGACCCAGTGCGCGGCCTGCACGAAACTGCCGCCAGCCATCGACATGATCAGGTGCGGCAGCACCGGAATGATGATTCCGAACGACAGGATGTCGATCGTCACCGTGATGAAGATGAAAGCGACCGCAGCGCGACGCACGCGCACGCCTGTCGGTGGCTCGTCCGGTTCGGTCGGCGGCGGCGGGAGATCAATGTTCGGCGACAGCGGCAAGATCGACGGCGATTCCGATAGAGCGGGCTTATCTGGCGGCTGGGTCACGGGCATTCCAATACGCGAACGCGGCAGTTTATAGCCCCGGCCCTCAAATAAGTTTGAGGGCCGTCCGATTTCCCTCCCTGCGCTAGCGGGGGAGGCAAGGGTGGGGGAATTGCTCCGGCGATTAAATTGAATTGCGTTGCGGATCAACAGCCCAGCGTGAGCGTTTTAACGCGGACGTGCGGCGCGAACCCGCTTCTTCAACATCGCAAGCGCGCGGGCTTCGAGCCGGCGCAGCGAACGCTGCCGTGTCAGGACGCATTCCGGCAGCACGCGCGCGAGGACGCCCTCGCGCCACGCTGAGAAGACCTCCGGATGGATGTAGGACTTGCGGCAGACGGTCGCCGTGTTGCCAAGCAGCGTTGCGACCTGTTGCGCGGCGGCTTTTTCGAGTTGGACGAGTGCGCGCTCGCTCAACGAGGCCTCATCTTCTGCGACGGGCAATGGCATCTGCGCGAGCACGACCATTGCCGCGAGCGTGCCGCCCCAGGTGCGGAAATCCTTGGCTGTGAAGTCCCCGCCCATCGCCTCGCGCAGATAATCGTTGACCATGCCCGAATCCAGTGGGTGCGATGTGCCGTCGGCATCGATGTACTGGAACAAATGCTGTCCGGGCAATTGTTGGCATCGGCGCACGATGCGCGCGAGCCGCTGATCACCGATCGCCACCTCGTGATCCTTGCCGGATTTGCCGCGAAAGCGGAACGCGAGCCGGCCGTTCGATTGTCCGAGATGACGGTTGCGCAAGGTTGTGAGTCCGAACGAGCGATTACCGCGCGCGTATTCCTCGTTGCCGACGCGGATCAGCGTTCGCGCGAGCAATGCGACCACCGTCGCGAGCACTTTCTCGCGCGGCAATCCTGGCAGTCTCAAGTCGCGCCGCACCGCGCGTCGCAAGCTCGGCAATGCTTCGGCGAATGCAGCGACCCGCGCGAACTTGTCGCCATCGCGCAGCTGTCGCCAGTGTGCGTGGTAACGGTATTGCTTGCGTCCGCGTGCGTCGCGTCCGGTTGCCTGGATGTGGCCGCGCTGATCGGCGCAGATCCAGACATCGACGTATGCCGGAGGAATCGCGAGCTTGCGGATGCGATTGAGGGTCGCCGCATCGCGCACCGGATTTCCGTTGCAGTCCTTGTACGAAAACATCCGGGGCGCGCCACACCGGCGAATGCCCGGTTGCCTATCACTGACGTAAACCAACCCGGCTTCCTTCGCACCGATCAGTTGCGGGGATGAAGGCTGCATCATCTGGGACATCCGTGTCCTGCGTGAACCGATTCAGTCTGAAAGTACAAACGACGACTGCCCTGCGCTGCGATCCGCCAGCTCAGATTTGGCAAGAGGGTTGCAACAGCCGCAGACCGAACCAGTGCCGCGCATCGTTCCAGCGACCGACCGCATGCAAGCCTGCCGACGCGGCCAGTGTCGCGAAAGTCTCGTCAGTGTATTTGTGGCTGTACTCGACCTGCATCGCCTCGCCAGCATCGAAGTGGAAACGATGCCCTGCCACGTGTACGTCCTGTGCGCGGCGACTGACCAGAAAGGTCTCGATGCGCTGGCGCTCGCGCGCGTAGATCGCGCGATGCGCGAATCCGTCCAGGTCGAAGTCGCTGCCGATTTCGTGGTTGAGCCGAGCGAGCAGGTTGAGCGTGAAGGCGGCGGTCACCCCGGCGGCGTCGTTGTAAGCGGCGTGGATCAATGCGGGATCCTTGTCCAGATCGATGCCGATCAGCGCGTGGCCGTCGACGCCCATCATCGTGCGCATTGCGCGCAGGATCGCGATGGCTTCGGCAGGCTCGAAATTGCCGAGTGTCGATCCCGGAAAGAACACCAGCGTGCGTTGCGGTCGCCGCGAAGTGCGTGGCAGTGCCAGCGGTTGCGTGAAGTCAGCGCAGACCGGCAGCATCTCGATACGCGGGAACGCGGCAGCGAGTTGCGTCGTTGCTGTCATCAACATGCTGCGCGAGATGTCGATCGGCGTGTATGCAACCGGATCGCGCAGCGTGGCGAGCAACTGCATCGTCTTGCGTCCGCTGCCGCTGCCGAATTCGACCACGTGTGCGCCCGCGCCGACGGCTGCGGCAATCGCCGGCAGGCTCGCGTCCAGCAAAGCCTGTTCGACCCGCGTGAGGTAGTACTCGGGTTCGCGCGTGATCTGCTCGAACAGGCGTGAGCCGGTCGCATCGTAGAAGTATTTCGATGGCAGCCGTTTGGGAGTGAGCGCCAAGCCATGGAGGGCGTCGCGGGCGATATCGTCGGGTTGCGGACGCAGATCGGTTAGCACGGGCCTGCCCGGCTCATGCCCTGAGCGGACGCCCCACCCGCGTTCAGCGCTGGCGATGACAGCATTCATGCAGAATCCTTTGCGAGTCGCAGTCCGGAAAATTGCCAGCGCGACGCCGGCGAGAAAAAGTTTCGATAGCTGGCGCGGACGTGATCGCGCGGGGTGACGCAACTGCCGCCGCGCAATACCCATGGCCCGCACATGAACTTGCCGTTGTATTCGCCGAGCGATCCGGGCAGCGGCCGGAATCCCGGATATGGCAGATACGCCGACGCAGTCCATTCCCAGACGTCGCCGAACAATTGCTGCAATCCCGTCTCAGTGGCGACCGATGCGCGCGGATGCAGAATGTCGGCGTCGGCAAAATTGCCCTCGACCGCAACACCGGTCGCCGCGTATTCCCACTCGGCTTCGGTGGGAAGCCGCGCGTCGGCCCAACGTGCAAAAGCGTCGGCCTCGTAATAACTGATATGGCACACGGGCGCGTGCGGATCGGATTCGCGCCAGCCCGCCAAGGTGAACTCGCGTTCGCCATCCGCATGCCAGTACATCGGCGCCAACCAGCCTTCGCGTTGCGCCAGATCCCAGCCGTCGCTGAGCCATAGTGCGGGCTTGCGATAGCCGCCGTCGCGGATGAAGTCCCGGTACTCGGCGTTGCTGGCCGGGCGGCTGGCGAGCGCATGCGTGGCCAGCGCGACGCGATGTCGCGGCGATTCGTTGTCATAGGCGAACTCATCGGCGGCAGGCCAGTGCGGCGCGCCGATCTGCGCGATGGTCTCGTCGCGCTCGATCCATCGCAGCGGCGAGCCCGCACCAGGCGCGGTCGCCAGATCGCTGCAATACGCCGGGCCGAGCGGATTGCACCAGAATGCATGCTTGATGTCGGACAACAACAATTCCTGGTGCTGCTGTTCGTGGTGAGTGCCGAGCAAAAGTACGCGCGCGTCGTCCTCGTCGATATCGCCGGCATCGAACCGCCGCTGGATGCGCGCATCGACCTGCGCGCGGTAATCGAGCACCTCATCCAGTCGCGGCCGTGACAGCACGCCACGCTGCGGTCGCGCGTGCATCGGGCCGACGCTGTTGTAATAGCTGTTGAAGAGGTAGTTCCATTGCGCATTGATCGCGACATAATCCGCGCGCGCGGCGAGAACGAAGCGCTCGAAAAACCAGGTGGTGTGCGCGAGATGCCACTTTGCCGGACTCGCATCCGGCATGCTCTGCACCATCGCATCTTCGGCCGTAAGCGCGCTGGCCAAAGCCACGCTGCCCGCGCGCACTGCCCGATACCGGGCGGCGAGTTGGTCGAACGCGTCCATGCGGGCCCGCGCCACTGGGGCGGCGCTGGTGGAAAACATTACCGAAGCATACCCCCGGGCCGCGAACGCGCGGTGATGAACCCACCGTGGCGTTACAGTACCCGTCATGATCGACACGACGGCGCCTTTCGCGGATCCCGATCTGACCCACGCCGCCGCAGCCTTCGTGCCAGCTGCAGGTATGGTTTACCTCGACACCGCCGCGCACGCGCCGTGTCTGCGCAGCGTCCTGTTCGCTGGACGCCGCGCGATGGAGGCAAGGGCGATGCCCTGGACGCAGTCGTTCGATGCGCTCGACGCGCGCGTCGAAGCGTTGCGGCGCTGCGCTGCGATGACCTTGTTCGACAACGATGTCGAGGGCCTTGCGATAGTCCCCTCGGCGGCTTACGGCATCGCGACCGCGGCGCGGAATCTACCATTGAATCGCGGCGACGCGGTGCTTGTGCTGGAGGATCAATTTCCGTCGAACCTGCTGGCATGGCAGCAACGCTGCACCGCTGCAGGCGCGTCCATCGTGGTCGCGCGACGCGATGGAGGCATGGACTGGACCGAGGCTGTGCTCGCCGCACTGGACCAGCACCCGCGCGTACGCGTGGTCGCGATTGCGCAGGCGCACTGGCACGATGGCGCGGTACTTGATCTCGCACGCATCGCCGCACGCACGTGCGCAATCGACTCGGCCCTGGTGCTCGATCTGAGCCAGAGCCTGGGCGCCATGCCAGTGGACCTTGCCGCCTGGCAACCCGATTTCATCATTGCGGTCGGCTACAAGTGGTTGTTGGGTGCGCGTGGTCTTGCATGGCTGTGGGCTGCGCCGCGCTGGCGTGATGAAGGCGTCGCGATCGAGCAGCACTGGTCGGCGCGCGAGGATGCGGAAGTGTGGCGATTCGATGCCACGCACGCTCCGCATCATCGCGCAGGCGCGCGGCGTTTCGATGCGGGTGGCGTCGTGGACGGCGAGCGCATCGCGATAGCGGAGGCTGCATTCGCCCAGTTGCGCGCGTGGGGCGTGCCCGGAATCATGCAACACCTCGCCGAACGCACGGCGGCTCTGGATGCGGCGCTGGATGCGCACGGTCTCGCCGCATGGAAAACTCCGGGCCATGCGCCCCACTTCACTGCCTTGCGTCCGCCGCCAACGCTGCTGAACAGCGTCGCGGCAGCATTTCATCGCGAAGGGATCGTCTGCACACATCGCGCCGGAATGCTTCGGCTCGCGCCGCACTTGCACGTTGCGGTCGATGCGATGCATCACGTGGTGGCGGTTGCTGCGCGGGTCGTGCGCGAGTGAATCCGGCGCATCGGCGCATCACGATCCAATAGCGCGCATTGCGTGCCTCCTCAGCTACGCGCCTGCAGGCGCAATCCGCGTGGCGTCACCAAGCGCTCGAGGATTTCGAATCCACCCTGCACCGCCAGCGCAAGCACGGCTGCGGGAATCGCTCCCTCCAGGATCAATCCGATGTCATCGAGCCGGATTCCGGTCAGGATTGGCTGGCCGTAGCCGCCAGCGCCGATCAATGCACCGAGCGTCGCGGTGCCGACGTTGATGACGGCGGCCGTCTTGATGCCGGCGAGGATCGTGCGCGACGCGAGTGGCAATTCGATCCGCCATAAGCGCGTGCGCGCTGGCAAGCCGATCGCGGCGGCGGTCTCGCGCAGCTCCAGCGCGATGCCGGTCACTCCCGCATGCGTGTTGCGCACAATTGGCAGCAAGCTGTATAGAAACAATGCCGCGATCGCCGGACGCGCACCGATGCCAAAGAGCGGGATCATGAAGACGAATACCGCCAGCGAGGGCAACGTCTGCAGCAGCCCGGTGGTGGCCAGCACGATCTGTCCCAGCCGTGGGTTGCGTGCGGCGAACACGCCCAGCGGCAGTGCGAACACCAGCGCGAGGCCGAGTGACAGCCCGACCAGCGCGAGATGTTCACGGGTGCGTTGCCAGATGCGCGACGCGCGGCTTTCAGGCTGCGCCGGAGCGATCTCGAGCCATGCGTCGGCGACAGCGGTCTCGGTCAGATGTTGCAACTTCACCCGCGCATTGAGCCGTTGCATGGTCGCCGCGTCGATGCGACCAGCGAGGCTTTGCAATGCTGCGACCGCAGCCGACGCACGCTGCGCAAGGTTCGCGCGGTAAACGAACACCGCATCGTAGGGCGGAAAGTAATGCCGGTCGTCGTCGAGCACGACCAGGTTGTAATACGGGATCTCGGCATCGGTTCGGTACAGGTCTGTCACATCGATCGCGTCACTGGCGAGTGCGCGGTACGCAAGATCATGGTCGAGCCCGTCAGGCTTCTGCGGCAACGCGTACGTGGTTCGCATGCCCGGCCAGCCATCGGCGCGCTGCATGAATTCATTGCTCAGGCCGATCTTGAGTTGCGGATGCATGCGCAGATCAGAGATCGCATGGATGCCGAGCGCGTCGGCGCGATGCCTGCGCATGCCGAGTGCGTAGCTGTCGCTGAAGCCGAGCGAGGGTGTCATCGCGAGTCCGCGCCGCGCGAGTTCGGCGCGCAGCGCATTGTCGCTGGCATTCGGCATGTGCAGGATTTCCTGCGCGAGGGTGCCGGTGTACTCGGGATAGGCATCGATCTGACCGATCTCCAGCGCTCGCCAGAGAATCCGCGTGCCACCGAGCTGGCGCCGATGTACGACCGCGCTGTGGCTGGCGCTGATACGCGCGGTTGCGATCTCGCCGAGGATCACCGACTCGGTGAAATCTTTCGAGCCGATCACCACCGGCGCGGCGTCGCCGTCGCCGTCGGTATGCGAACGTAGTGTCACTGCGTTCGCGCATGCGGCTCCTGCGATCAGCAACAACGCGACAATCGCGAGGGCCTTCATATCGCTTCGGCCAGCGTGCGTTGTGCGGAAAGAAAGAGGCTCACGAATGGCTCGACGGGCGCGTCCAGCAGCGTGCGTGCACTGCCCTGCTGCACAACGCGACCGTCACGCATCAACACCAGTGTGTCGGCCAGCCACGCCGCTTCGGCGACATCGTGGGTGACCAGCACAACGGTCTTGCGCAACTGCTCAAACAACGCGCGCATCTGCGACTGCAGGTCGTGCCGGATCACCGGATCGAGTGCGCCCAGCGGTTCGTCGAGCAGCAGCACTGGCGGGTCGAGCATCAATGCGCGGATCAGGCCGACGCGCTGGCGTTGGCCGCCCGACAGTTCCGACGGATAGCGCGTCAGTGCCACGAAAGGTAACTGGCATAGATCGCTCAATTCACGTATCCGCGCGTCGATGCGAGCTCGCGACCATCCCAGCGTGCGCGCCAGCAAGCCGACATTGCCCGCCGATGTCAGATGCGGAAACAGGCCGCCTTCCTGGATCACGTAGCCGATCCGGCGACGCTGCTCAAGCATCTGCGCGCGCACCAGTGGCTCGCCGTTGAACAACACCGTGCCGGCATCTGGCCAATCCAGCCCGAGCAACATCCGCAGCATGCTCGACTTGCCCGCTCCGCTCGGCCCGATCAGCGCGGTCGTGCGTTGCGGCGCGATCGCGAGATCAATCGCGTCGAGCGCGACGCTGCGGCCAAAACGTTTGCTGACTCCGCGCAGTTCAAACATGGGGCAGGATAGCGTGGGCTGCGCAACCGGCAATGTGCACGGGTTTCAATTGCCCGCCGCGTTGCCTCAGCGGCCAGGGCCGACGTCGATGAAGCGCAGAAACTCCGCGCGCGTGCGCGCATCCTCGCGAAACGTGCCGAGCATCTTCGAGGTGACCATGCTGACGCCGCGCTTGTGGATGCCGCGCGTGGTCATGCATTCGTGCGCGCCGACCACGACCACGCCGACGCCGCGCGGCTTGAGCACGGACTCGATGCAGTTCGCGATCTGCGAGGTCATCTTTTCCTGCACCTGGAAGCGCCGCGCAAAGGTTTCCACCACGCGCGCGAGCTTGCTGATGCCGACGACTTTTCCATCCGGAAGATAGCCGACGTGCGCCTTGCCGATGATCGGCGCCATGTGGTGCTCGCAGTGCGATTCGAATTCGATGTCGCGCAATACGATCAGCTCGTCGTAACCGCAGACTTCCTCGAACGTGCGCGCAAGATATTCCTGCGGATCTATCGCATAACCGGAAAACCAGTCGCCGTATGCTTTCGCCACGCGGCGCGGCGTGTCGAGCAAGCCTTCGCGTTGCGGGTCTTCGCCGGCCCAGCGCAACAAGACGCGTACGGCGTCCTCGGCCTGCTCGCGGCTGACTTCGGTCGTATCGGACGGCTTGGTTGGAACCGACATGGTCTTCTCCGTATCAAATCGTGATGCTACGCCATGCGCTGCACGTAGCGCGCTACGTCAATAACACCCGCCACAAGTCGTCCAGTTTCGTGCGTGAAACACACGCGTGCGTTCATTCGATACGCATCAGGACAGATCACGACGTGCACTATGTCTTGGGTGCGGAGCGCCGCGCAGGCTTCGCGTCGAGCGGCGCCAAGATCCAGTGCAGCGCAACCCGCTTGCCTCCTCGCGCCGGCCGCGTGCCGAGCAGGAGGTCCGCCAGGCGTCGCAACAGCCCGTTGACCTCGACGAGTTCGGCCGGATCGACCCATCCGGTGAGCCGCGCGGCCCACAGTTCCCGCTTTGGACCCGACACGATGGTGTCCGTCTGACCCAGCGCACGCACGAAATCGCGTTGCGCGAGACGCGACATACTTGACGCCACCCGCGCCACAGAGTTCGCATTGGCGGTCGCACCGGGCTTGTAGCCCAGGCTCAATGGTTGTCCGGTCGGCACCGCAAGCTGGAAGCTACGGCCGTTCGGGCCCGCGTTATCTTCAAGCAGTCCGCACTTCACGAGCGCACGCAGGTGGTAGTAGAGGCCATCGGCCGGCCGGCCAAGTTGGGCGGCGAGTTCGGCAACGGTCGCCTCGCCGCCCAGCGACTGAATCGCGGTGACGAGTTCGACCCGAACCGGCGTCGCCAGCACCGCAATCTTCTTCGGGTCGTCGATCATCGCTCTGGTCGTAGCCTTCCGTGCCATTGGTTGGGTTGCCTTTGTTGAAAAACACGATCATTCTTCAACATATCGGCCCGCACCGCAATCGCTGCGAAGCGCCGACATCTCCAAGGAGTTGAACATGCGCGCCATCGCCATCTGTCTGTTGTCCCTCGCCATCGCCGCGACCTGCCATGCCGGCGATGCGGTCGGGATCTTCGCGCGCGCCAAAGCGGCCAGCGGCGGCGCACATTGGGATGGCGTACGCAGCTGGCACAGCGACGGCACCGTCGTCACCGGCGGCTTGAACGGCAGCTTCGATTCCACCATCGACTTGCGCACCGGCCGGTCGGCGGGCGCGTTCAAGCTCGGCCCCGTCGAAGGCGCCGAAGGCTACGACGGAGCCCGTGCCTGGTCGCGCGATCCTGGCGGCGAAGTCGCCGCGCACGACGCACCCGAAGCGATGCGCCGCGCGCGCAGCCAGGCCTGGATCGACGCGCACGCCTACTGGTTTCCACAACGCATCGGCGCGACCTATGGCGAAGTAACGTCGCGCGTGCTCGACGGCAAGCGCTACGACGTCGTCATCGTGACCCCGCAGGGCGGCGACCAGGTGACCCTGTGGTTCGAGAACGACACAAGTCTGCTGGCGCGTATCGAACAGAAGGAAGGTGCGAACACCAATACGACGGTGTTCGCCGATTACCGCGCAGTCGCGGGACTGCGCATTCCGTTTCATCTTGTGACGGACTCCACCGACGCCGCCGGCCGCACCGATCCGCGTGAGCGCACGGATATCCACTTCGCGCATATCGCGCTTAACGTCGCGGTCGCGGATGCCGATTTCGCGATGCCGAAAATGGAGGCCACCGCGCGCATCGACGATGCGAGTGGCGTCACCACGATCCCGTTCGACCTCGTCAACAACCACATCTACGTCGACGGCCGCATCGACGGCAAGCCGGCGCGCTTCCTGGTCGACACCGGCGGCGTGAACCTGCTCACTTCGGCTGCGGCGAAGAAGTTCGGCATCGCCGGCGAGGGCAAGCTCGCGGGCGGAGGCGTCGGCGACCAGAAGGTCGATCTCGCACTCGGGCATGCGCAGGAAGTGCGCGTCGGCAACGCGGTGCTCGCCAAGACGGTGTTCTACATCCTCGACCTCGGCGCGCTGGCAAAGGTCGAAGGCGTCGAAATGGATGGACTGGTCGGTTACGAGATGTTCCGGCGCTTCGGCGTCGAGATCGACTACGCGCGACACAAGCTGGTGTTGAGCGATCCTGCAAAGTTCGCGCCGCCTGCCGGGGCGGTCGTGATTCCATTCCAGCTCGACGACCGCATTCCCATCGTCACCGGCACGCTCGATGGTTTGCCGATGCGGATCAGCATCGACACTGGGTCGCGCTCATCACTGACCCTGCACGCGCCCTTTGTGAAGGCGAACGATCTCATCGCGAAATACCATGCCGCGCCAGAGGCCGTGATGGGCTGGGGTGTCGGCGGCGCGGCGCGCAGCCGGCCCGCACGTCTCGGCGCGCTGCAGATCGGCGGCGTGCGCATCGACGGCATCGCCGGCGACATGTACACCGGCAACAAGGGCGCGTTCGCGAATCCGGACCTGACCGGCAACCTCGGCGGCGGTGTGCTGCGACGCTTTGATGTCGCGTTCGATTACGGCAAGAAGATCATGTACCTCGCGCCGAACGCGGGGATGGCGGACAAGCCCGACGCGTTCGATCGCAGCGGTCTGTGGCTGCTCGGCGACGGCGACGCGCTGAAGATTGCCGACGTCGCGACCGATAGTGCGGCGTTGAAAGTCGGCCTGCTTGTGGATGATCGCGTGCTTGCGATTGACGGCGAAACGATTGGCAAGCGCAGTCTCGCCGACTGGCGCGAGCGGTTGCGTACGTTGCCGGTCGGGACTCATATGGCGTTGCGCTTTGTGCGCGATGGCAAGGAGCAGACTGCGGATCTCGTGCTTGCAGACCGCATCCCGACGACTGTTTCCCCCTGAACCAGTCGAAGAAGGATGCCTCGGCATGTCTCGCGGAGCCCCATCCACGCCCGCGCCGTCGATCCTATTTGCCGGCAGCCTTCAGCTCCTCGCCCTTGCAGACCTGTAGCGAAGGGCCATTGGTGGCCATAAACTGTCTGGCGCCCACTTGATCGTGGACCGCATCGGCCTCGTAGGCCTTCTGCCAATCGGCGCGCGACACCTTCTCTCGCAAGACTCTGATCATGCAACCGCAGAACGCGTGCACTTCTGCATCCGGATGCCCATGTCTTTTTCCGGAACTCGTGGAGCCGGCTTCCATTCCCGACTGCAACTGCGACAAGCGCGCATCGGTAATCGGGGGCAAGGATGGAGCGGCCTGCGCCGCCATCGACAAGCCCAGCAGCACCATCCCCGGCAACCATGAAGTTCGGATCATTTGACGTTCTCGCAAGGGGATGGGAGAACTTGGAAAACCGGATAACATTTATCGATCCTGCGGCGGCCGATCACTCGACCCGACAAAACGCTGCCTTGAGGTACCTGCTCTCCGGCACCTGCGCCATGAACGGATGGTCGGCACCCGCACCTGAAACCTTCACCACCTGCAAACTGCGGCCCGCGTAGAACGCCGCGCGGCGCAGCATGTCAAGGAATTGTTCTTCGCTGACAAGACCCGTGCACGAACAACTCAGGAAGAATCCGCCCGGCTTTACCACGCTCAGCGCGAGCTTGTTCATGTCGAGGTATTTTTTCAGCGCGGGAATGATCTGCTCGCGATCGCGGGTCATCTTCGCAGGGTCCAGGATCACCGCGTCGAACTGTTCGCCGCCAGCCGCCGCATCGCGCAGCCACGGAAACAAATCGGCCTGCACGAACTTCACTTTCGCGTCGTTGAGTTGTGCGTTCTTCTTCGCGATGGCGAGGATTTCCTCATCAAGGTCGAGGCCGATCACTTCCTCGGCACCGCCACGCGCTTTCGCATAGATGCCAAAACCGCCGGAGTTGCAGCACAGGTCGAGCACGCGTGCGCCCGCGACGTGGCGCGCGAACCACTCGCGATTATCGCGTTGATCCGCAAAAAATCCGGTCTTGTGACCGCTGCCGGGGCTGGCCCGGAACTTCACGCCGTATTCGGTGATGATTGCCGGCGGCGGTGCATCCGGTGCGCGGAAGTCGAAACTCTCCTGCTTCTGCACGTGATCTTCGGAGAACGCGTAGAAGCGGCAGCCGGGGAATTGCTCGCGCAGCGCCTCGTAGATCCATTCGCGATGGCGGAACATACCGGCCGAGAAAAACTCAACGACCAACAGGTCGGCGTAGCGATCAACAACGAGCCCCGACATGCCATCGCCTTCGGCATGCACCACGCGCCATGCATCGCTGACAGCATCGAGCTTCAAGGTATCGCGGCGCAACGACACCGCCTGCGCGATGCGGCGACGGAACCATTCGGCATCGATCGCTTCGTGCGGATCGTTGGTCAGCACGCGCAAGCTGATGCGCGAATGGCCGTTGTAGAAACCGCGACCGATCCAGCCGCCGCTGTTGTCGTGGATTTCGACCACGCTGCCGGGCTTGGGCTTGGCAACGGGCTTCTCGACCATCTTCTGGTAGATCCACGGGTGCTGTGCGTTCGGATGACTGGCCGGGCGCGCGGTCTTGAGCTGGATGGTCGGATTGGCTGGAGTGTTCATCCGCGCATGATAACGGGCGCGCCGGCTTGCGACGGCGGCAAACGTCCCCACGTCGTCACGATGGACCTGCCGCTACCCGATCCATCTGCCGTCGTCGCTCACGCGCGCCCTATGGCGCAACGCTTCAACCGCGCTGCGCGATGGAGCCTGTGCTTTGTGGTGCTGCTTGCGTGGATCAAGTTCTTCGAGCACCTCACCGGACAGCCGTTCGACGGCCTTGCACTGCGGCCGCATGTGATTCCGGGGCTGATCGGCATCCTCACTGCGCCGCTGCTGCATGGATCGCTCGATCACCTCGCATCGAACGCATTGCCGCTGCTGATCCTCGGCACGCTTGCGGGCGGTCTGTATCCGCGCGCAACGGTACGCGCGCTGCCGCTGATCTGGATCGGCTCGGGCATCGGCGTGTGGTTTATCGGCGAAGCGGGCAGCGCGCACATCGGCGCGAGCGGGATCGCGCATGGACTGATGTTCCTGGTCTTCACGCTCGGCGTGTTGCGGCGCGACCGGCAGGCGATCGCCGCCGGAATGATGGCGTTCTTCCTCTACGGCAGCATGTTGCTGACGATCTTTCCGCGCGAACTGAACATCTCGTGGGAATCGCATCTGTGCGGCGCGATCTGCGGCGTCATCGCGGCGATCGTCTGGCGCAAGCGCGACGAGCCGCTGCCGCGCAAGCGCTATAGCTGGGAGGATGAAGAAGAAACCGAGGTGGTGGAACCGGTGATCGAGGCCACTGGCCTGTCGGAACTGATCGGCGTTGGCGGTAATGTGTCACTGCTTGGGGATGCATCACACGTGCCGATCAACGATGGGCGCGACAATCGCTGAGGCGTGCTGCGTCAGCGGCGCGAAGCTATGCCATTTTCCCTGCACTGTCCGCATCTCGCATCTCGGCATGAGCGCTGCAGAGAGGAGGTCAATTCATGCCTTTCCCGGCCGGTTGCCGGCGGTTCTGGTTGCCTGCGGGCACTCCCTGGCGTTGCGCGCGACGCGCCATCGCTTGATCGTGCGCTGCGCGCATTTCGATGTGGGTCAAAAAGCCGTCGTGATTGGTGTCGATCGCATCGAAGCGCCGCGCGAGCGGAGTTCCCGCCGTTTCTTCGCGCGACAGTTTGCGGTCGCCGTTGGCGTCCATATCGCGGAAGCGCTTGCGTTGCGGCTGCTCGGACGACTGCACGGCAGAACCCGACTCGGCTGCCGATGTGGCCGCAGCGTCTGCTGGAGTTGAGGGCGGCGGCGGGGCCGGCGGAAGCGATGCCGGCAGCGTCGTGTCTGGTACGGACGCGGGTGCTGCTGCCGTCGTATCGGCAGTTGGATGGCCGCACGCAACTAGCGCGAGCAACGGAAGCATGAGGCTGAGTGATCGTTTCATGATGCGCGCCTTCCTTGGTTCGGGATGCCGGCGTTCACCATAATCATTGCAATGTGAACGGCGACCATTGACGCGCTCGTGCATCTGAATACTCGCGCAGCGGCACCCGCTTGTGCAGCCGCCGCGCCGCAGCGTTGCATGATTCACTGCGAGTCGTCGTCGCCCTATTCGGCTGGCTGCATTGCAGCATCGGCGGAGTGGCCGACCTGGCGTTGCGCACGCGCGGCTTTTCTGCGTTCGCGCGCGGCGCGCATTTCGTCGGGGGCGATATAGCCATCATGGTTGAGATCGATGGCGTCGAAGTGCTTGGCGATGTGCGGCATTGCCTGCGCCTCCTCGCGGCTGAGCTTGCCATCGCCATTGGTATCAGCGGCGATGAATTTCTGCTTGCCACCGCCGTGATGCGGCATCGGCGCGGATCCTCCGCTGGTTGCATCCGATTGCGGCGGTGCGGTCTGCGCGACGGCCGACAGCGACAGTGCGCACAATGGAACCACCAGGATGGACAAGAACGGTTTCATGCGCGGCTCCGAAGGTGGTGGATGCACACGACAACGCGCGGATCGCGGATCGGTTGACGCACTGCGGCGAGACCTTCGACACTCGGCGCGCTGCGCTACACTTGGGCAAGCGCCTGCGCAGGAAATCCGCGATGTCCACCAACCCGAACCGCGTCGAGCACCAGCTCACCGACAAGGGCTACGTGCCGGTCTATACAACGGCAGTGGTCGAGCAGCCATGGGCGAGCTATACCGAGACCGACCATGCAACCTGGGCCACACTGTTCGCGCGCCAGCAGGAAGTGCTGCCCGAGCGCGCATCACGCACCTTCCTCGACAACCTCGCGCGCATGGACATGCATGGCGACGGGATTCCGAAGTTCGACGATCTCAACATCGCGTTGCACAAGGCGACCGGCTGGGAACTGATTGGAGTCGAGGGATTGTTGCCGGAGCTGACTTTCTTCGAACACCTGGCCAATCGCCGGTTTCCGGTGACATGGTGGATTCGCAAGCCCGAGCAACTCGACTATCTCTCCGAGCCCGATCTTTTTCACGACCTGTTCGGGCATGTGCCATTGCTGATGAACCCGGTGTTCGCCGATTACATGCAGGCTTACGGTCGCGGCGGCGTCAAGGCGCACGCGATTGGCGCTGATGCATTGACACACCTCACCCGACTGTACTGGTACACCGTCGAGTTCGGTCTGATCCGCGAGCCCGACGGTCTGCGCATTTATGGTTCCGGCATTGTCTCGTCGAAGGGCGAATCGATCCACTGTCTGGAATCGCCAGCACCGAACCGCATCGGCTTCGATCTGCAGCGGATCATGCGCACGCGTTATCGCATCGACAGCTTCCAGAAAACTTATTTCGTGATCGACAGCTTCGAACAACTGATGGATGCGACGCGTCCGGATTTCGCGCCGATCTACACCGCGCTCGCGACGCAGAATTCAATACCGGCCGGCGATGTGCTCGGCAACGACCAAGTGCTCAACCGGGGCAACGGCGAGGGCTGGGCGCACGACGGCGATGTCTGACCGGCGTCGCCGGGCTTGCTCGGCCCTGCCTGTATCGAAACGCGAAACCGGAACGCGCTAGCCTCGACCTTGCGCGGAACGAAAACGCCCGTGGCTGCTTTTGAGAGAATCGACCGTGTTCGCTAGAGAGGGTTCGCCATGCCGCATTGGTTGATTGTATTGTTGCTGATCGCATGGCCGGTCTACATGATCGTGCTCAGCGTGTGGATCGTGATGCAGCGCAGCGAGCCGGTCGCAACCATCGGCTGGATCATGGCGCTGGCGTTTCTGCCGTATGTCGGATTCCTGATCTACTACGTCCTCGGGCCGCAGCGGATCAAACGCTCGGGGAGTCGGCGCGCTGCCTCGCACAAGGCAGTTGGCGCACGCGGCCAGACCAAGGCTGGCAAAGACGCCAGTGAACTTGGGTGCATGGTGCAGGCGATGACCGGATTTCCGCCGACCACCGCCAGCAAGGTGGATCTATTAATCGATGGCGGCGCCACCTACGACGCGCTGGTGAAGGCGATCCAATCGGCACAAAAGCATGTGCATGTGGAGTACTACATCTACGCTGGAGACCGCACTGGTACGCGCATGCGCGATGCGTTGATCGAACGCGCGAAAGCCGGCGTCAAGGTGCGCATGCTGCTCGACGGCGTCGGCTCGAAACTCGCGCGCAAGTTCGTCAAACCCCTGCACGATGCTGGCGTCGAGCTCGCGTTTTTTCATCCGGTGCGCTGGTGGATGTCGCCGTTCTCTCGGCCCAAGCTCAACATGCGTAGTCATCGCAAGATCGTGATCGTAGATGGCGCAATCGGCTTCACGGGCGGCATCAATGTCACTGACGACGAGAACGAACGCCTGAATCCGAAAGCGTTCCACGACCTGCATTTGCGCGTCGAAGGCGATGCGGTGCGCTGGCTCCAGGTCGCCTGGCTCGAGGACTGGCATTACGCGACCAAGAAGGAAGTGACCGACGACGCTCTGTTCGCCGAGCCGGCTCCGGGGCCGATCGAGGCGCAGGTGATCCCCGCAGGCCCGGACAACGACTGGGAACCGATCCATCGCACCCAGGTCGATGCGATCCATCGCGCAGAAAAACGGGTTTGGTTGGCGACGCCGTATTTCGTGCCGAGCCGGGCCGCACTGTTTGCGCTCGAAGGCGCCGCGATGAGCGGACTCGACGTGCGGGTGATGGTTCCGAAACGCAGCGACTCGCGCTTGGTCACGTCCGCAGCACGCTCGTATTTCGACAAGCTGCTCAAGGCCGGCGTGCACATTTACGAGTACGGCCCGCGCATGCTGCACAGCAAGGCGCTGCTGGTGGACGACGCGCTCGCGATCGTCGGCACCTCGAATTTCGACACCCGCAGTTTTTCGCTCAATTTCGAGATCGTGATGCTGTTCTGCGACAAGAGCGTGGCCTCGGACCTGGAAGCCAGCCTGAAATCGGATATGGATGCGGCGAAGGAAGTCACCGTCGCATCGCGCAAACCATCTTTTCTCTGGCGGCTCGCCGAAGCTTCGGCGCGACTGTTCTCGCCCATCCTCTGATCCGGGCACGAACCCGCAGCTCCTACGCGCCGTACAATGCCGGCCTCGCCACCGCGAAATCCGCCATGAATCGCACGTCGCTCACCCGTTATCTGATCGAGGAACAGCAGGCCGGCCGCATCAATGCCGACCTGCGCTTGTTGATTGAAGTCGTCGCGCGTGCGTGCAAGATGATCTCGATTGCGGTCGGCAAGGGCGATCTTGGCGGCGTGCTCGGCGATGCGGGCATGCCCGGCGTGCAAAGCATGAACATCCAGGGCGAGGCGCAGAAAAAACTCGACGTGTTATCGAACGAAATTCTGCTGGAAACCAACGCGTGGGGCGGCCACCTGGCCGCGTGTGCGTCGGAGGAAATGGAGCATAGCCAGCCGATTCCCGACACCTACCCGCGCGGCAATTACCTGCTGGTGTTCGATCCGCTCGATGGCAGCTCGAACATCGACGTGAACATCTCCGTCGGTACGATTTTCTCGGTCCTGCGCTGCCCGGATGGCGTGACCACCGCGACCGACGAGCATTTTCTGCAACCAGGCAGCGCGCAAGTCGCGGCTGGGTACGCAGCTTACGGACCGAGCACGATGCTGGTGCTGACCATCGGCCACGGCACGCATGCGTTCACCCTCGATCGCGAGCAAGGCTCGTTCATCATGACGCGTCGCGAGATCCGGATCCCCGAAGAGACCCGGGAGTTCGCCGCGAACGTCTCTAACCAGCGCCACTGGGAAGCGCCGATGCAGCGCTATGTCAGTGAGATGTTGCAGGGCATGGAAGGTCCGCGCGGCAAGGATTTCAACATGCGTTGGGTGGCGAGCATGGTTGCCGACGTGCACCGCATTCTCACCCGTGGCGGCGTGTTCATCTATCCACTCGATTCGAAGATCGCGGCGCAAGGCGGCAAGTTGCGGCTGCTATACGAAGCCAACCCGATGGCGCTGCTGGTCGAACAGGCCGGCGGCGCAGCGAGCACCGGGCGCGACCGCATGCTCGATGTGCAGCCGGTGAAACTGCATCAGCGCGTGCCTGTGTTCCTCGGATCGAAACGCGAAATCGAGCACGTCGTCGCGATCCATCGCGCGCACGACGCCAGCATCTGAGCGCGATCCGCGCACTCCTGCAACGTCATGTGATGCGGCGGTCGCTCGATTGTCGGACCCATTCATGGATGGACGCGCGGCGTTGCACGCTGCCAGTCGCGGACGAATGGGCTAGACTGCGCGCGTCCGACTCAGCGAAGACAAACCATGGCCTGGATTTTGTTGTTGCTCGCGATCGCCTGTTTCGTGGCGACCTTCTTCACGACCTCGATCGCGCTCGGGGCGTTGTGCCTGGTGCTTGCGCTGGTGCTGATGGTGGCCGCGATGATGATGCTGTTGTCGGTGCGGGTCGATAACGCGACCCGCAGCGCGCCCATGCTGTCTCCGGAAGAGTTGCGCGTGCTGCGCGAGCAGGCCGAACGTCAGCGCAATGCCGTGGCCGCCTCCGACGCAATCGATCACCCGAATACGTCCAATGAAATCGGTACACCGCCTCCGCCGCAAGCGTAGACCGTGCTAGTCTCGGCATGGGTCGTTAACGGCCCGATTAAATCCCGATCACGGACGCGGAGGAAAAACGCATGGATATGACTGCACAAGGTCTCATCATCATCTTGTTGATCGGCGCAATCGCGGGCTGGTTGGCCGGTGTCGTAGTTCGCGGATTCGGCTTTGGCATCGTTGGCAACATCATCGTGGGCATCGTGGGCGCGTTCCTGGCAAGCTGGCTGCTGCCGAAACTTGGCATCGGACTTGGTGGCGGTATCGTTGCTTCGATCCTGTTTGCGTTCATCGGCGCTGTCGTCTTGTTGTTGTTGATACGCCTGATCAAACGGGCCTGACCCGAGCGCACTGTCGGGAACGGCGGCCGCGTGCCGCCGTTTTCGTTTCCGCGGCCATTCCTCTCGTTTTTAGACTCAGCGCCCGCAGGCCCGGCGATGCATTGGCAGCCGATCACTCTGGATCAACTCGCGACGCAACAGAACATCGCCACTGGCGCGTTGCATGTCTGGTGGTGGCCCGACTCCTTGCAGCCGATCGCCGCAACACGCCGGCAGCGCACGGACGCGATCCTGCGCACGCTGCTCGCACGCTACGTGATGTTGACGCCGGACGCGCTGCGTTTCGGGCGCGAAGCCAAGGGCAGGCCGTATCTGTTGCATGCCGACGCACCGGACTTCAATCTCAGCGATACTTCTGGCGGTTGCGTGCTCGCGGTCGCGGCAGGCGGGCGCATCGGCATCGACGTCGAGCGCCGCGACCGCAAACTTCCCGTTCACCGATTGGCGGCGCGCTGGTTTGCCCCAGAGGAAACACGGGCATTGCGCGCATTGGATGCAGATGCCGCATGCAGAGCGTTCCTGAGTCTGTGGACAGCCAAGGAAGCTTCGTGCAAGGCCACCGGAACCGGCATTTACGGGCGCCTTGCTGCGTGGCGTTTCGCCATTGACGACGAGGCCGCGCCTCCGCACGCACTGGGTTTGCCTGATGACGCCGGACCGGTGGAAAGCTGGCGTTTCCATCGCCTCGCTCCTGCCACGTCGCACACTGTCGCACTCGCATGCCGCGATACCAATGCACAACCGCAAGGTTATGCCGTCGTCGTTTGAGCTTGCAACATGTCGGTTCGAATCACTTGCTGTCGGCGACTTCGACGCGATTGCGTCCGCGCCGCTTGGCTTCGTACAGCATCTGGTCCGCCGCGCGCACCAACGCCTCAGGGCTGTCGTCCACGCTTGGCACGCGTGCGGCGACCCCAATGCTGACGGTCACCTGCGAACCATCGGCCTCGAACGAATGGCGCAATGTTTCGGCACGACGCTGAGCCTCGTCCAGAGACTTGCCCGGAAGCAGCAGGCAGAATTCCTCGCCGCCGTAACGCGCGAGCAATTCGCGTTGCGGCTCGAGTCCCACGCCAAGACGGTCTGCAACCTCCCTGAGCACCGCATCGCCGGCGGGATGGCCATGCTGGTCGTTGAATTGCTTGAAACGGTCGACGTCGATCATCAACACGGCGATCGACACGTGCTGGTCCAGACAGCGGCGCCATTCGCGCTGCAGGCCGGTTTCCAGCGCGCGTCGATTGTCCACGCCAGTGAGGCCGTCTTCGGTCGCCAGCTCCTCGAGCTTGCGGTTGGCAATTTCCAGAGCGGCGGTGCGCTCGGCGATTTTCGCTTCCAGTTTTTGCTGGCGCTCGACGAAAAGGTGCGCCTGGCGACGTTCTCGCCAACGGATCAGCAGCAACAACGCAATCAGAGCTGCCAGCGCCATCAGCAAGCGCACTAGCGTGACCTGGTACCAGCGCGGAGCGATGGTGAATGCATACTGTAGCGACGCCACCGGGCGTCCGCTGGGCGTGCGCGCCTGCACTTCAACCTCATGTTCACCTAGCTCGGACAATCCGCTGAATGTCACCGTGGGCTGCTCGCGCCAGTTCGTATAGGTGTCTAAAATGCCAAGCGCGCGATAGCGGTACTCGACACCCGGTTCGGCCGTGAACACGGCGAAGTGCAGAGTGAGAGTCTGATCCTGCTCGAACGCGTCCGTTGGAGCGGTGGTCACGGACAGGTTTTCGACCCGGCCGTCGGGAAACGCCCTGGTCACCCCGGTCAACCGCACAGCCAGTGGCGGCAGAGGCAGCGCGGGCTTATCGGTGGGTCGGTATTCCAGCAAGGCGCGCCACACACTCAACCGCAGCACGCCGTCACTGCCGTAGCGCAGCACGCTTTGCGAGGCCTGCGGCTGGGCGCTGAAATCTTCGCGCTTCCATCGTCCGTCTCGGCTCTGCCGATACAGCCTGCTGCCGGTATAGGCAAAGGTTCCGATCGGTGTCTGCAGAATCTGGAATGCATTGGGGATTTGCATGAGCGAAAACGGCGCGCTCTTATGCGGCACGAATGCATGGCCGTCGAAACGATAAGCGTTGGCTCCCAAGCCGACATACACCGCATCTGCAAAGGCATACACCTGCGCCGCCTGGTTTGGATCGACCGTGCGTGTCGGCGTCTTCAACGCAAAGCGCTCGCGTTTCAGCAGCCGCGCATGCGCGGCATCGATCTGCCAACGTTCCGGCAGGCCCCGAGTATTGTTGACCCACAGCACGCCCGGCGCGGTTTCAATCACCGTTTGAGTTGCCAGCTCGGGTGCCGGGAGCAGCGCCGCGAGCGTCCATTTGTGGTCGCGCCGCCGCAACACATACACGCCCTCATCGCCGGCGCCGTATGCGAGGTCGTGGTCGTAATGCGACAGGACAATCGAATAGACCGGTTGTTCGTGATTCACCAACTGGATCTTGGTTCCGTCGTCGGCGATCACGTCGATGCCTTCGCCTTGCGCGACCAGCAAGCCGTCCGCAGTACTGACCAAACCGAAGATCTGCTGGCGATGCTCGGCGGCGATCCATTCGATCTTGCGTTCGCCGTTCGCGTCGCTCATGCGCACAAGACCAAGCGACCCTACCGCCAGCCACAGCGCGCCATTATGTAGTTCGCAATCGCCGATGACGCCGCCCAGATCGCTCATGTCGATCCGCGACCACTGCGACGGCAGCTGCAACCGCACCAATTCGTCCTCGCTCACCGCCCACAGGCCGTGGTCGGCGTCGTAGTACAAACCGGCGATGCTGGTGCGTGCGATCTTGTGCCGCGATTGCAGGTGGGCACCGGCGTCGTATTCGAGCAGATCACCGGTGCTGGTACCGACCACGAAGCCGCCATCGGGCAGGGCAAGCATGTTCGCAAAGATGCCTGCGTTGGACGGTATCGGCGGCACGTCCAGCGCGGTCACCCGACCGCCGCTAAGGCGATAAAATCCGCCCACTGACAGGAGCAATGCGCTGTCGCCCTGATCGATCAATTCCACGCCTCTGTGGCCCCGCATGACCTCGCCTCCCGCCACCGGGAGCAGATGCCCGTTGTCGAATTGCCGCAGACCCAATTCGAGGTTCAGGTTGTAGAGGTGCCCATGCCAGGCGTTTAGCGCGCCCTCCTGCTCGGCGAGCGGCCATTGCCGGTGAGCACCGTGGAAGCTATAGAACAGCAGACGTTGTTGCGCACGAAAATAGACGCCGTCTTCGACCGGGATTACCCCTGACATCCATCCCAACGCGCGATCGGCGCCCTTGAGTCCAAAGGCATCGCGCAAATCGTGATAGACGGGCCGGCCGTCGGGCGCGGTGTCGATGCTGCCGAAGCTGTCGTATCCAGACAGATATACAAGGCCGTCGCGACCGCGCGCTAGCGAGCCGCCGGACATCCCGCCAGGCAACGGAATCGTTTCCCAATCCCTGCCCTGCAGGCGCAATACTCCATCGTTGTTGCCGATGTAAATCCGTCTTTCGGAATCGCCGGCGATGCTGTAGAGATACGGCGTGGCCTTGAAATCGGCCGGCGTGAACCGTTGCAGCAATGGCTCACCCACGAGCGTGGACGCTATTGCGCAGGCGCAGACGCACCAGCAGCACGTCGCCAGCGCCAGCCACTGCAAGGTTGTGCGCAACGCGTTCGCCATTCCGACAGTATGATCGTCGCGGCGTTGGCGTTGTAGGCGCTGCGTCACTGTCTGAAAGAATCGCGGCGATGGCCGTCCACTGCCCGCTCCGAACCCGGTTCGCAAACAAACGCACGCTGCAGCTCGGCCTAAGGCTATCGCACGACGCGCGCGCGGCTTAGGCTATCGCCATGACTGCGACCACGCTGCTGAGCGTCAACCTCAACAAGATCGCCGTGCTGCGCAACTCGCGCGGCGGCGCATCGCCGGATCTGCGGCGCGCTGCGGAGATCGTGATCGCTGCGGGCTGCGGGGGCATCACTGTGCATCCGCGTCCTGATCAGCGCCATATCCGGTCGAACGATGTGTTGCTGCTGGCCGAACTGTGCCGGGATCGGGTCGAATTCAACATCGAGGGCAACCCGTTCGCTCCGGCGCGCGACGATTATCCGGGGCTGCTCGCGCTGGCCGAACGCACGCGTCCAGCCCAGGTCACGCTGGTGCCGGACGGCGATGGTCAACTGACTTCCGATCACGGTTTCGATCTGGATCGCGATGCCGAGCGTCTGCAACCATTGGTGCGTGCGTTCGCCGCGCTGGGTTGCCGGGTATCGTTGTTCATGGATTGCGCGGCATCTGCACTTGAGCGCGCGGCGCGGATCGGGGCGGCGCGCATAGAGTTGTACACCGGGCCCTACGCCGAAGCGCATGCCAGCGGCAATTTTGCGACTGCGCTGGCAACATGCGTCGAGGCCACGCGGCGCGCGCAAGCGGCCGGATTGGGCGTCAATGCCGGACACGATCTGGATCAGGCCAATCTGGAAGCCCTGCTGCGCGCTGCGCCGGAAATCCGTGAAGTATCGATTGGCCACGCACTGATCGGCGAAGCGCTGTACGCTGGCCTCGCCGCGACAGTCGCCGCTTATCTGCGAATCATCGCCTCGGCACGCGCCTGAAGCTTCAACGCTGGCCGTTATCGACGAAACCGATCTTGATCAACCCTGCATTCTTGGCCGTCGCGAGCACCTTGGCCAGCGCATCGAATTGCGCATCCTTGTCGGTGTCGATCTGGATCACTGGTTGATCCAGGGGGTCGGTGTAACGCTCGGCCTCGACCTTCATCGTCGCTTCCAGCGAATTCAACGGCATCGAACTGCCGTTCCAGGCGATCTGGCCCTCGGCATCGATCTTCAATGCAATCGGCTTGGCGTTCGACAGTTTCTGGAGCGGCCCCGGCTGCGGCAAATCCACGCGGATCGCATTCGTCCGCAGCGGCATCGTCACCATGAAAATGATCAGCAGCACGAGCATCACATCCACCAACGGCGTGATGTTCATATTCACCATCCGGCTGCGGTTATTGCCGATCGCGAATGCCATGCGTGATCCTCCGACCCTGATCTTTGCACCCTACGCTTGATCGTGGTGCATGTGAAGTCGGCCCCTCGAACAACAACGCCGCCCAAAGGCGGCGCTATTTAGCCAGCACTTATCCAGCTTAGCGTTGGCCGTTATCGACGAAACCGATCTTGATCAGCCCTGCATTCTTGGCCGTCGCGAGCACCTTGGCCAGGGTGTCATATTCCGCGTCCTTGTCGGTGTCAATCTGGATCACCGGCTGCTTCAGGGGCTCGGTATAGCGCTGGGCTTCGACTTTCATCGCGCCTTCCAACGCGCTGAGCGGCATCGAACTGCCGTTCCAGGTGATTCCACCGCTGGCATCGATCTTCAGATCAATCGGCTGGGCCTCGACCGGCGGCGGTGGAATACGCGAAGGAATCGGCAAGTCCACATCGATCGGGTAGGTCATCGGCGGCATCGTCACCATGAAGATGATGAGCAGCACCAGCATCACGTCCACCAAGGGCGTGACGTTCATGTCCACCATCGGGCCGCCGCTGTTGCCGCTACTGAATGCCATGGTCTTGTCCTTGATTGCTCATTTCTGAACGTGCGGCGCGGAAATGAACCCAACCTTCTGCATCCCGTTGTCCTTGGCCGTGCGCACTACGCTCCAGATCGTGCCGTAGCGCGTGGTCTTGTCGGCGCGGACGTCGAGTTCGGGCTGCGGAACGAGCTGGGCGGTTGTTGCGAGCCGGCTATCCAGCAGATCGTGATCCACCGGCTCGTCGTTCCAGTACACGCTGCCGTCGGCCTTGACCGTCAGGGTGACCGGCGGATGGGTCGGTGCTTCGGGTTTTTTCTCGAGCGCGGCGTTAGGAAGCTTGACCTCGATCTTGTGCTTCATCAGCGGCGTGGTGATCATGAAAATGATCAGCAACACCAACATCACGTCCACCAGGGGCGTGACGTTGATCGAGGCCATCGGGCCACCGCTGTCGTTGCTGCTGAAGGCCATTTTCCCGACTCCGTTATTTTACTGCGGCTGCGCTTACGGTACGCCGACGCGCGAACCGGTCGCGAAGAAGTCGTGCAGATCATGCGCGAACGCATCGAAGCGCGAGTTCGTGACCCGGTTTGCGCGCACGAAGAAGTTGTAGGCCAGGACCGCCGGAATGGCGACGAACAGGCCGAGCGCGGTCATGATCAGCGCCTCGCCGACCGGGCCGGCAACCGCTTCGATCGACGACTGACCGGATGTCGCAATGCCGGTCAATGCGTGGTAAATGCCCCACACAGTGCCGAGCAGGCCGACGAATGGCGCAGTCGAGCCGACGGTGGCGAGCACGGTCAGGCCGTTCTCGAGTTTTTCGCTTTCGCGGCTCACGGCCTGGCGCAGTGCGCGGTCGATGAACTCCGAACGGTTCAGCGCGCCGGTCAGGCGGCCGCCTTCGTTGCGCTGGTGGTGCGCGGCGGCTTCGGCGCAGTCGAGCGCGATCTTCGAGAATGGCTCGCTCTTGGGCTGCTGTTCCATGAACTGGATCGCGTCCTGCGCATTCGGGGTTTCCCAGAATGTGCGGACCACGGTCTCGGTGCGCGTCTTCAGGCGCAAGTTCCGGAACGCATTGACCACCATATAAAACAGCGATCCGAACGAGAACAGGAACAGGGTGATGAAAACCGCGAGTCCGACCCAATTGTCTCCGGAGATGAAGCCTTGCCACATGTGACCGAAGCCCATCTGGTTGAAGGCTTCGGCATTGGATGTTGTAGCGGGGGCGGCCGCAGCGGCCGATGTGATATTGCTGGGATCCTGCAGCATGGCCTAGCCCTTCGTTGAGTAGTTACAGTTGGAAGACGACGGGGACGCGCACGACGTCCCCGACCTTGACGCCGTTTTTCGTTCCCGGATTGAAACGCCAGCCCCTGGCGGCTTCCTGGGCAGCCCTGTCCAGGTTGCGGTTGCGACTGCTTTTTTCGACCTTGACATCGATTGGTGTGCCGTTTGCGTCCACGGTCACCAACAACACCACGGTGCCAGTGATCCCATCTCTGTTTTCTTCAGTGGGATATATCGGCGGATGCATGTTCTTGAACGAGACATCCACGCTGGCTCCGATATCAGTCGCCTGCACTGGGGGCGCAGGCGGCGTCCGCGGCGGCGGCGGCGTTGACATGGGCGTCGGCGTGTCGGTGACTACCGGCGGCGGCGGCACTGGCGGCGGCGGCACGACTACGTGTTGTGGCGGCGGCGGCACTTCCTTGGGCGGCGGCGTCTTGATCTGTTCCGGCGGGGGCGGCGGCGGTGGCGGCGGTGGCGGTGGCGGTTCGATGATCGTTGCCGTCGGCGTTTCGTCCTGGGTCTTGTCGGTGTTCTGTGACGAGGGCGGAACCAGCAACATCATGATCACGGTGGCCTGCACCGTGATCGCGAATGCAATGCCGCACGCACGCCCCCAATTGAACTGCTCGGGCTCGGCGGCGTAGCGGGAGTGGTAGGTGGGTTGTGTCATGCGCTTGGGCGGCTCGATGAACTCGTGGTCGTCTCGATCGTGGCCGCGTCAGCGCACTTGCAGACGCGGGAATCTCTTAGCTTATAGCAAACACGTCGCCGGTCAAACAGCGTTCCGGCATTCTGCCGAACCGGTCACTTTTTGCTGGCGGCTTTCTTGGCCGCACCCCCTGCCCGATCGATAATGCCATGCGCTTCGGCCGGTCGCTTGACTCCTTTTTGCAGCCCACGTTCGGCAGCGGCCTTCGCTTCGGATGCCTGGCCCTGGTTGCTGTAGATCTTGGCCAGGGTCAGTGCGGCTTCGCCATCGGTCGAGGCCGCATCGGCTTTCTTGTAGGCATCGATCGCTTGTGGAATCTGGTTGGTGAAATAGTAGTCCTCGCCCAGCACGGTATAAACCTCAGCGCCGGGCTTGAGGATGCCCTTCTGCAACCCTTCGTTGATCACAGCTGCGCTGTCGTTTTCGCGGCCCTTGATGTTCGAATACAGCGCATACAGGCCGCGGTAGTCCTCCGCCGTGGTGAGCAAGCCACGCTTGCGCGCATCGTCGAGCAACGCGGCAGCCTTGTCGGGCTGTTGCGCCTGTTGATAAACCGTCGCGAGATTCATGATCGATGTCTTGTCGTCGGGATGCGCATGCAGAATCTCTTGCGCGATTTTCTCGGCGCGATCGGGCTGCTTGAGCTCGAAATAGCTGGCCATCAGCATTTGTTGCATCGCAGTATCCGGCTTGGTCGATCCATCCACCGCTTTTTGCAGGGCTGGCGCGGCGGCGGCATAGTCTTTTTTGGCATAGGCCGCGCTGCCGCGCAGGCCGTCGTACTCGGGTTTGTCCTGCTTGGTTTCGGCAACCACGCGCGCAAGCGTGGTAAGCCCGGCATCGGATTGGCCGGCCTTGATCTGCGTACGGGCGATCAGCAACATATTCTGATACTGATCGTTGTTCGGCAAGGTGTTTTCACCAATGCTTTTTTGCAAATAGTCGATGCCCTTGGCGGTGTCATTCTTGTTCAGGCTGGCATAGCCCATGGCCTCATAGATGTAGGCAAGATCGAAAGGTTTTGCATCCGGGCTGGCTGCGAGTTTCTCGCCGGTGGCGAGTGCTTCGTCTTCATGGCCGCGCGCATTGACGAGCGCAAGCAGATCATTGATCGGCTTGCCAAGCGATACCGACGCGCTGCCTTCCGGCGCAACTCGTGTCGCCTGCGGAAACATCGCTGGGGCGTCGTCTTTCGCCGGTTTCTTGTCGGATGTCTTGGAGGTATCACGCGTATGAAAATCCGCCTGCGCGAGCGCCGCCGGAACCATGCTGGCGGTGATAGCGAGCGCGAGCGCGGCCGTCGTCAATGTCGATCGAATATGCATGAGAGAGCCTTTGCGCCGGACGGCATTGTTGGACCGGGCCGCACAGACTAATCGGAATTGGTGCTTTTACTCAAGTCGCCTGTGGAGCGACCGGTTTCTGTGCCGCGGCTTGTGCAAAACCACGCGCGCACGCTTGGCCGCAACGACACGCATCGCGCGGACATGGTCGTCACACATCGATATTGCTGGCCCGTGACGCGTTTTTTAATCAATGCCGCTGCAGCGTGGATGACGTTTTCTGACTGCAATTCTGCGCCCCACTGAGCGCTTCGGCGGCGCGGCTGCAAGGTTCGTGAGCGTGTGACAACGCCGAGCTAACAGCCCAAAACTGGGTGTCTGCGCCTCTTCAGACGTCGAGGTTGCTGACCCTCAGCGCGTTGTTCTCGATGAAGTTCCGACGCGGCTCGACCACGTCGCCCATGAGCGTGGCAAAAATCTGATCCGCGGCGACTGCATCCTCGATACGCACCTTCAGCAAGCGCCGGGTTTCCGGATTGACCGTGGTATCCCAGAGTTGCTCGGGATTCATCTCGCCCAAGCCTTTGAACCGCTGGATCGCGCGGCCCTTCTTGGCTTCGTCCAGCAACCATGTCTGCGCTTCGACGAAACGGGCGATCGGCTGGGTCTTGCCGGCGCGACTGACGCTGGCACCGGTTTGCAACAGGCCATCCAGGGAGCGCGCGAAATCACCGAGCGGGCGCAGTTCGCCTGCATCGAACAAGGTGATCGGGAGTGTCTGGCTGACGCTCATGCCATGCTGGCGACGCTCGATCACCAACGCTGCTGGATACGCATCGCTGGTCGGCAGAACGCTCAGGCCGTACTGCGGACGGCCGAGGCCGGAGGTGCCGAGTCGTTGCTGCAATTGCGCAATCCACGCGTCGCGCGCGTCGGGTTGTTCGAACAGCGCCGCGCTCGGCGGCGGCAATTCGAGCATCGCGTGCAGCACGACGCTGTCGAAACGGTAGGCATTGCGCGCAATCGCGTCCTGGGCGGCAACCAGATCCAGCAGCAATTTTTCGAGTGCTGCGCCGGTGATCGGTGGCGCCGCATCGCTGGGGCGCAGCTCGGCGCCTTCGACCGCGTTATTGACCAGATACTGGTTCAAAGCCGCATCATCCTTCAGGTAGAGCTCGGTCTTGCCCTGCTTGATCTTGTACAGCGGCGGCAGGCCGATGTAGATATGGCCGCGCTCGATGAGTTCGGGCATCTGCCGGTAGAAAAAAGTCAGCAAAAGCGTGCGGATATGCGAGCCGTCGACGTCGGCATCGGTCATCAGGATAATGCGGTGGTAACGCAGCTTGTCGGGGTTGTACTCGTCCTTGCCGATTCCGCAGCCGAGGGCGGTGATCAGGGTGCCGACCTCGGCGCTACCGAGCATCTTGTCGAAGCGCGCACGCTCGACGTTGAGGATCTTGCCCTTGAGCGGCAAAATCGCCTGGGTCTTGCGGTTGCGGCCCTGTTTGGCCGAACCGCCGGCGGAGTCGCCCTCGACGATGAACAGTTCGGACAACGCCGGATCTTTTTCCTGGCAATCGGCGAGCTTGCCGGGCAGGCCAGCAATATCGAGTGCTCCCTTGCGGCGGGTCATATCGCGCGCCTTGCGTGCAGCTTCGCGTGCGCGGGCTGCATCGACGATTTTTTCAACGATGGCGCGTGCTTCAGATGGGTGCTCTTGCAGGAAGTTACTGATCTTTTCGGCGACGATCGCTTCAACTACGGGCTTTACGTCGGATGAAACAAGCTTTTCCTTGGTCTGTGAGGAGAAGCTGGGGTCGGGCACCTTGACCGACAGCACGGCGATCATGCCTTCGCGCATGTCGTCGCCGGCGAGCGCAATCTTGGCCTGTTTGGCGATACCGGATTGGTCGATGTAGGCATTGAGCGTACGCGTGAGCGCCGCGCGGAAGCCCGCCAAGTGGGTGCCGCCGTCTTTCTGCGGGATATTGTTGGTGAAACAGAACATGGTTTCCTGATACGCATCGGTCCATTGCATGGCGATGTCGACAGTAATGCCATTCATCTCGCCCGAAGCGGAGATGACTGACGGATGCAGTGGTGTCTTGAGTTGGCCCAGATGCTCGACAAAACTGCGAATCCCGCCCTCATATTCGAATAAATCGCGCCGACCTTCGCCGCGCTCGTCAACCAATTCGATCTTGACGCCTGAATTCAGAAACGACAGCTCGCGCAGACGCTTGGCCAAGATGTCGTAGTGGAACTCGGTATCGGTGAAGATCGTCGTGGCGGGCTTGAAGCGGATTTGAGTGCCGCGTTTGCTGGACGGCCCCACATCCTTGAGCAGATACAAAGGCTCGCCCAGCGCATATTCCTGCTGGTGGTGTTGGCCGTCGCGCCAGATGTCCATCCACAGATGCTCGGACAACGCATTGACCACCGACACGCCGACGCCATGCAGGCCGCCAGACACCTTGTAGCTGTTGTCGTCAAACTTGCCGCCCGCATGCAGCACCGTCATGATCACTTCGGCCGCCGAGACGCCTTCTTCCTTGTGGATGTCGGTCGGAATGCCGCGTCCATTGTCCGCGACCGAGGCCGAACCGTCAGCATGCAAGACGACCTCAACCCGATCACAAAAGCCGGCCAACGCCTCGTCGATCGCGTTGTCGACGACCTCGAACACCATGTGATGCAAGCCCGTGCCGTCGTGGACGTCACCGATGTACATGCCCGGGCGTTTGCGGACGGCTTCCAGGCCGCGCAAAACCGTGATGCGGGTGGAATCGTACGCGTTGTTCTGCGGGCTTTCTTCGGACATCTTGTCGTCGGTCATGCGCTGCTGTGATCCTGTGTCTGCCACACGATGCGCTTTCGGCATCGCGACGGGAGTGCGGGGAGGATTTCAATTATAACAGTGCGCGGACGCTGCCCTGTTCCACGTGGAACAACGTCGGTTGCAGACCTGATGCCGCCAGACCATGTGGTGCTTCGGTTCCGCTCAGCAGGATTTGTGCGCCATTGGAGGCAAGATCCAGCAACACGCGCTGCTGATGCGTGTGATCCAGCTCTGAAGCCAGATCGTCCAACACGATGATCGGCCATTCGCCGCGCGCATTGACGTACGCTCGCGCCTGGGCGAGCACGCAGGACAATGCAACGAGTTTTTCCTGTCCGCGCGATAACGCACTGCGGCCCGGGAGGCATTCGAACTCGATCCGCCAATCTGCGCGGTGTGGCCCAGTACCGCTATGGCCCAGCAGCAGATCGCGATCGCGCGATTGCGCCAAAGCCTCGCCTAGCGATTGCCCCTCCCGACGCCAGCCTGGCAGAAACTCCATACGGAACGCGCCTAGCTCCGGCAAATACAGGGCAGCGGTCCGCGCGAGCAACGGCTCAAGTTGGCCCAGATAAAGTGTGCGCATTCGGGTTACCGGCTCACCTGCTTCTGCAAGTTCGCTGTCCCACGGCGCCAGCAGTTCGGCGCGGGGCCGGGTTTTGAGTAAAGCGTTGCGTTGCTTGAGCGCGCGAGCGTAACGGCGCCAGACCGGCAGGAAGTCCGGTTCCACGTGGAACAACGCCCAGTCCAGAAATTGTCTGCGTTGTTCGGAGCCTCCGGCGATCAGGTTGTGGCTGCCGGGCTCGAAACTGAGGACCGCTAGGGATGCGCATAACTCGGCCAGGCTGCCGACTGGTTCGGAATCCAGCCGCGCTTCCCATTCGCGCCCGGAGTGACGCAGACCAGCCCGCCGACGGCGGCCGCTCTCTTCACGCCATTCAGCGAAGACTTCCAGATCAGGCTGACCATGCCGCACAAGCCCATCTCGGACGCGGCCTCGGAACGAACGTCCATTGGCGAGCAGATGCGCTGCTTCCAGCAATGTCGTCTTGCCAGAACCATTGTCGCCGGTGATCAGGTTGATGCCCGGGCGCGGGCGCAATTCAACCGCGTCGAACCCGCGAAAACGGGCGAGAGTCAGCCGTTCGAGCAGCATTTTTTTGTATCAATCACTTCAGGTCGATCACAGCCGGTCGGTCAAAGCCTCAGCGGCATCACCACATGGCGGCAGCGGTCATTGCCTGCTTCGCGCAACAAGGCACTGGAATTGGCGTCACGCAAAGCGATCAGCACGGTGTCCTCGCGCAGCGCGCTGAGCGCATCCAGCAGGTAGGTCACATTGAAGCCGACCGCCAGACCGGCGACCTTGGTGTCGGCCCCGATCTCTTCCTGTGCTTCTTCTTGCTCAGGATTGTGTGCGACGAGCAGTAACTGCCCAGGACTGACCTCCATCTTCACGCCGCGGTATTTCTCGTTTGACAGGATCGCCGCGCGCTGCAGTGCGGCCCGCAGGGTTTCGCGATCGACCCGCACTTCCTTGTCAGCGCCGATCGGGATCACTGCGTCGTAATCGGGGAAACGGCCGTCGATCAGCTTGGAAGTGAAAGTCACATCCTCGCGCCGCAGGCGCAGGTGATTGCGACCGACCTCCAACTCGACCTCGCGATCGCCGCCTTCGAGCAGGCGCTGCAATTCCAGCACACCCTTGCGCGGCACGATGATCTGTTTGCGCGATTGCGCGCCGGTTGGCAGCGGAGCCTCGCACATCGCCAACCGGTGTCCGTCGGTTGCGACGCAACGCAGCGAGTTCTCGCGCAGATCCAGCAACAGGCCGTTGAGGTAGTAACGGACATCCTGCTGCGCCATGGCAAAAGCGGTGCGTTCGATCAGTTCCTTGAGTGCGGCCTCGGGAACCCGGACGCGTTCCACCAACTCGATGTCATCGATCGCAGGAAACTCGTTTGCGGACAATGCAACGAGGGTAAACCGGCTACGCCCGGCTTGGACGGTAATCTTGTCGTCGGCCTGAGTCAGGGTGATCCGGCTACCGTCGGGCAGGGCGCGGACGATCTCGAACAACTTGCGCGCCGGAATCGTGGTTTCGCCATCGCGGGCATCCTCGACCGCAGTGCGCGCGACCATTTCAACCTCAAGGTCGGTAGCAGTCAGCGAGAGTTGCCCGTTTTTCACCACAGCCAGCAAGTTGGCCAGAACAGGCAAGGTGTGTCTGCGCTCGACCACGTTGACGACTTGCTGGAGCGGCTTGAGCAGAACTTCGCGCTGAAGGCTGAAACGCATGTGCGGCCCCAAGATTGAATGTTGTAAAGAATAAAAAGAATGGTGGTGGTGGTATCTCTTCGAAACCCGTATAACAACGCTATGTCTTTGTTTTATATAGTTTTTATTGCACTTACAAGGCTGTGTGTGAAGCTCTTGCTTTGGTGGGAAAGTCTGTGGATATCTTTACACTCTGGAAGTGATCCCCAACTTATCCACAGGTTCACTCGGTGAGCTTGCGGATCAGCTTTTCCCAGTCCTCACGCATCTTGCTGTCGGCATCCATCAGTTCACGTATCTTGCGGCAGGCATGCAGCACCGTGGTGTGGTCGCGCCCGCCAAAGTCAGAACCGATTTCCGGCAAGCTATGTTCGGTCAACTCCTTGGCCAGAGCCATCGCCATCTGCCGCGGCCGCGCGAGTGAACGCGTGCGGCTTTTGGAAGTGAGATCCGCAAGCCTCAAACGATAGTAGTCTGCCACGGTCTTCTGAATGTTGCCGATCGAAATCGCCTGTTGTTGCGCGCGTAGCAGATCGCGCAAGGTTTCCTTGGCGAACTCGACAGTGATCGTGCGCCCGGTGAAGTTCGCGCGTGCCGCCAATGTGTTGAGCGCGCCCTCGAGATCGCGCACGTTCGAGCGCATCTTGCGCGCCATCAGCAACGCGACATCCTCGGGAATCTGTAGTCCGCGCTCGGCGGCCTTGGACAGCACGATCGCCGCACGCGTCTCGAAATCGGGCGGATCGATCGCGACCGATAACCCCCACGACAGCCGGCCCTTGAGCCGCGGTTCGAGATTTTCGACCTCGCGCGGATAACGGTCGCAGGTCAGGATGATCTGTTGCTTGCCATCGAACAGCGCGTTGAACGTGTGGAAAAACTCTTCCTGGGTGCGATCCTTGCCAGCGAAGAACTGGATATCGTCCAGCAGCAGCGCGGACACCAAACTGAACTGCCGTTTGAACTGTTCCATCGAGTTTTCCGTGAGCGCTTTGCGCATCGCCGAAAAAAACTGCTCCGATCGCAGGTACAGCACCTTGCTCGCCGGATTCAGCGCGCGCATGAGGTTGCCTGCGGCGAACATCAAATGGGTCTTGCCAAGGCCGGTTCCGCCGTACAGCAGCAACGGATTGTGGGCGCGGTCGCCGGGACGTTGCGCGGCCTGCAAAGCGGCTGCGCGGCCCAACTGGTTGGACCGGCCCTCGACAAAATTGTCGAAGGTGTAATGCGGATCGAGTGTGGATGGCGCATTCGATGCCGCCAGTTTAGGCGCGCCGGTTGTGTTCGGCAGGGCCGCCGCGCGTGGCAATGCGCCGACTTCGACATGCACCTGCACTGTGGTCCCGGCAAAATGGATTGCCAGTTCGCGGATACGCGGCAGATGGCGCGTTCGGACTTCCTCCACCACATAGGCATTCGGCGCGTACAAGGTCAGCCGGTCGTCGCGTGCGTCGGCCTGCAGTGGCTTGAGCCACGTGTGCACGTCCGCAGCCGGAAGCTCGGCCTCCAGGCGTTCCAGACAACGCGGCCACACGGATAGCATCGGGGACAGGGAAAGTCTCGCTGGCGACGCGAACGTCGCCGCTGGGCACAACGGGTGGATTGCGACAGATTGGATTGCAGCAGGAATGCTTGCAGTCTAACCGCGCCGGAGCCGTCGTGCCAAGCGCGCTGCGCTTGCGCGCTTGTCGCAGCACAGCTATAGTTCGCGGTCTTACCTCACGTAATGCCGGAGTGCCGCGATGGCCACCAAGCGCACCTATCAACCCAGCAACATCAAGCGCAAGCGCGACCACGGCTTCCGTGCGCGCATGAAGACCGCCGACGGCCGCAAGATTCTGGCGCGTCGCCGCGCCAAGGGTCGCGCCCGCCTCGCCGTCTGAATTCGCGCGCGGCGCAAGCCGCAGCGTGGGCGCCCATCGCGTGATCGCAGACCCCGAGGTCGCCACGTTTCCGCCCAGCGTGCGTTTGCGCACGCCGAAGCAGTTTCAGGCTACGTTTTCGCAGGGCCGTCGCATCAGCGCGGCCCTGTTTCGTTTGCACTTGAAATTACCGGATGCCGCTGCGGCCTGTGAACCGGCGGCAGCGCGATTGGGGATTTCCGTATCCAAACGCGTCGCCGCGCGTGCGGTCGAGCGCAACCGGATCAAGCGGATTGCGCGCGACAGCTTCCGCCGTCAACGCACCCGATTGCCGCCCGGCGACTATGTGTTGCTGGCGCAGCGCGATGCGGCCGGCGCTTGCGCGACTGACCTTCGCGCTGCGCTCTCGATGCTATGGCAACGCGCGCTTGCGTTGAAGCCGGTGCCTGCAGCCCCCACAATCCCATCCCCCGCGCCGCATCCGGCGACCTGATTCCAATCGAACGCCATTCCAATCGACCAATCTTCAATTAATCGATCTCCTCCAGGGTGATCATGCCCGACGGACCCATGCCATCAGCAGCGCCCACAGTGAAGAAGCGAATCCGATGAATCAAACCCGTACGTTTCTGCTCTTCGCGTGGCTGTTGCTGGCCTTCCTGCTCTGGCAAGCCTGGCAGCAGGATCATGTGGTGCCGACGGCGGCGAGCACGACGGCCACTTCGAGCGCGTCCGCAGTACCGGCAGGCGCAGCTTCCGGCGTGCCCAGTCCGATTCCCGTCGTGCCCACAACCGGCGCGTCCGCAACTGTGCCGGCAGCAGCAATTCCTGTCGATGCCGCTGCGGCGGCGGCGGCAGCTCAGCCGGTGACGCTGAGCAATGATGTGCTGCGCTTGCGCATCGATCCGCGCGGTGCCAGCGTGATCGGCGCGGATCTGCTCGCGTACGGGCAAACCGGATTACGCAACAGTCCGCCGGTGAAGCTGCTCAACAATGACCCAGCGGAACTGTTCGTCGCCGAATCTGGATTGGTCAGCGCGAACGGACACGCGCCGAATCACACGTCGGTGTTTCAGCCGGAAGGAAATGGCGGCGAAAAGATCCTCGCAGCCGGCAGCGGGAGCGTCTCTCAAGCATTCGTGTGGACCGATCCGAGCGGCGTGCAGGTGCGCAAGACCTACACCCTCAAGCGCGGCAGTTACGTGGTCGATCTGCGCGAGGACATCCGCAACGGCAGCACGAGCGCGTGGACCGGCAACGATTACCGGCAACTGCGCCGGGTGCCCCCGATCATCCGCAAGAGCGGAGGCCTGACCAATCCGGAATCCTACAGTTTCGTCGGCGCGGCGTGGTACAGCCCGGAAGACAAGTTTGAAACCCAGGCGTTGAGCAAGTACGACGCACCGCTCGACAAGACCGTGACCGGCGGCTGGATGGCGATGCTGCAGCACTACTTCCTCGCCGCATGGATTCCGGACCCGAAGGAGCCGACCAAGCTCTCGGTCGCGACCGACAACACGGGTGGCACGCCGGTCTATCGCATCATTTCGCAGGGCCCTGCATTACAGATTCCGGCGGGTGGCAGCCGCAGCGTCGATGCGCGTTTGTATGTCGGCCCGAAGCTGCAAGGCGTGCTGCCGTCGGTTGCGCCGGGACTCGAACTGACCATCAACTACGGCTGGTTCACCGCGATCGCCGGCCCGCTGTACTGGCTGTTGTCCAGGCTGCACGCACTGCTCGGCAATTGGGGCTGGTCGATCGTCGCGCTGGTGCTGTTGATCAAGCTCGCGATGTTCAAGTTGTCGGAGGCTCAGTACAAGAGCTTCGCCAAGCTGCGCGCGGTGCAGCCGCGACTGGAAGCGCTCAAGGAGCGTTATGGCGACGACAAGCAGCAATATCAGATGGCGATGATGGAGTTGTACAAGAAGGAAAAGATCAATCCGGCCGGCGGTTGCTTGCCGATGCTGGTGCAGATCCCGATCTTCTTCGCGCTGTATCGCGTGCTGCTGGAAAGCGTCGAGATGCGGCACGCGCCGTGGTTCGGCTGGATTCACAGCTTGAGCGATCCGGATCCGTACTTCATTCTGCCTGTGCTCAACATGATCGTGACCTTCCTGACCCAGCGGCTGACCCCATCGCCGGGCATGGATCCGATGCAGAAGAAGATGATGCAGTTCATGCCGCTGGCGATGGGCGTGCTGTTCATGTTTTTCCCGGCCGGCGTGGTGCTGTACTGGGTGAGCAATGGCTCGCTTGGCCTGCTGCAACAGTGGTGGCTGATGCGCAAGCATGGCGCGCCGGGTGCGGTCGTGATCGCGCGCAAATAGAGAACAGGCGCAGGCTCGGTTGACCGACCCCCGCATGCACGCGACCGATACCATCGCCGCAATCGCCACCGCTGCGGGCGCTGGCGGGATCGGCGTGGTGCGATTGTCGGGGCCGCAGGCGCGCACAATCTGCGAAAGCCTGAGCGGCATCGCATTGCGTCCGCGTCATGCGCATTACGCGATATTTCGCGATGAGGATGGCGCGAGCATCGACGACGGCATCGCGCTGTATTTTGTCGCGCCGCATTCCTATACCGGCGAGGACGTCGTCGAGTTGCAGGCGCACGGTAGTCCGGTTCTGCTGCAACGCTTGCATCGGCGTTGCTTGACGCTCGGCGCGCGTGCGGCCCGGCCCGGTGAATTCACCGAGCGTGCGTATCTGCATCACAAACTCGATCTCGCGCAGGCCGAGGCGGTCGCCGATCTGATCGCGGCCGGCAGCGAGACCGCTGCGCGCGCTGCGCGACGTTCGCTTGACGGTGCATTCTCGCAACGCGTGGACGCCTTGCTTGCAGCACTGACGGCGCTGCGCGTGCACATTGAAGCCGCGATCGATTTTCCCGAGGAAGAAATCGACTTTCTGGCCGATGCCGATTTGCAACGACGTCTCGACAGTGTACTTGGCGAACACGCTGCATTGCTCGCCGAAGCTGCGCGCGGGCAGCGTCTGCGCGATGGCTTGCACGTGGTCATCGTCGGCGCGCCGAATGTCGGCAAGTCGAGCCTGCTCAATGTCCTGGCCGGCAGCGAGCGCGCTATCGTGACCGCACTTCCCGGAACGACCCGCGACCTGTTGCGCGAGAGCGTAACGGTGGACGGCATCGAGCTGACTCTGGTGGATACCGCAGGCCTGCGCGAATCCGGCGACACAATCGAACGCGAGGGCATGCGTCGCGCCCGCGACGAACTTGCACAGGCCGACCTCGTGCTTGCGGTCGTGGATGCACGCGATTCCGATGCAGCGCGAACGGCATTGGCTACGGAACTCGTCGCCGCGCCGCAGGTGCTGTGGTTGCACAACAAGGCCGATCTGCTGGCTGCGAACCTCGTCCCCGCCAACGACCCTGATCACCTGTGGTTGTCCGCGCGCAGCGGACTACATCTGGAGCAACTGCGCCTGCGTCTGCGCGAAGCTGCGGGTGGCGGCGAAATCGATGGCGCGTTCAGCGCGCGCGCGCGGCATGTGGACGCATTGCGCCGGGTCGGGGTGCACCTGAATACAGCATCGCAGCATCTGCTGGTTCAACGCGCGGGCGAATTGGCGGCTGAGGAGCTCAGGTTTGCACAAATGGTCCTTGGAGAGATCACCGGCGCAACCACGGGCGATGACCTGCTCGGAGCGATCTTCGCGAGCTTCTGCATCGGCAAGTGACGAAGCGCACGCCATTCAGGAAAAATCTGGTTAAACTCAAGGCAATAACTCGCAGGGAGTATTCCATGGCGCAGCAAATGGTAACGGCGGGCTGGCGGCATGCGGCTTTGGCGACCGCGATCATCGCCGCATTGGGCATCACCGCATGCTCGAAAAAAGCCGCGCCAGCGGCCCCGGCGGCAGGCCAGCCAGTGGCCGACGCGGCCACGAACGCAGCGCCGGTAGCTCCAGTCGATTCTGCTGCCGATCTGTTGACCAAGGCCAAGACCGCCGAGAATGAAAAACGTCTCTACGCTCCGGCCGGCAACAACGCGATCGAGTATTACCTTGCATTGCGCCAGCGCAATCCGAGCGATGCGAGCGCGACCAACGCGCTGACCGATCTGTTCCCTTACGCGATGATCGCGACCGAACAGAATCTCAAGAAAGGCGACGAAGCGGGACGTGTCGAGGCCGCGCGTATTTTCGCCCTGCTCGAGCGCGTGGACACCAATGCGCCGTCGTTGCCGCGTTTGCGCGCGATGATGCAGAAGGAAGCGGGAGACGAACTCAAGCAGCAACAGGATGCGGCCAAGAAGGCGCAGGACGATCTGGCCAAGAAAACGGCAGCTGACAAGGCCGCCGCTCTCGTCAAGGCGCAGCAACAAGCCGCTGCGCAACAAGCTGCGGCAGCACCAACGCCACCGCCACAGCAGGCCGCACCGCCGCCGCGCCCGGTGCAAGCGCAAGCGCCGCCACCGCCGCCCGTGCAGGAGCAACCGCCCCCACCGCCGCCCAAGCCCGCGCGTCCGGCCGGATTGCCGGCTGTGATCAGCAGCGTGCAGCCGGCGTATCCACGCGACGCCTTGCGCGACGGCCTTTCCGGCGAAGTCACGGTGACGTTCACAGTCGATCCCGATGGCAGCGTGAGTGGCGCGAGCATCGTGAGCAGCAATCCGCGCCGCGTGTTCGATTCGGCCGCGCTCGAAGCGATCAAGAAGTGGCGCTTCGCGGCATCGAGCGACTCGTCGAGCGGACGCCGCACCTTCGCCTTCAATCCGGGCAATTGATCCGGTACGCAGGTGAGAACGCATTGCAATGGAGCCGGCGTGATGCCGGCTTCGTCGTTTTCAAAGCACGATTTACGGCACACGTAGAACGAATGACCATCCGGCTATGCTGAAATCGCCAGCGCCTCGCGGTGATACAGGCGTGCGGCGAGCAGCCACAATAACGCGCCCAGTCCGAACCCCACCAGCAGATATACGCTCCATTCGCGCGCAGTCACGACCTCCATTCGCAACAGCTTCATGATCAACTGGTTCTGGGCCAGAAACGGCACCGCGAATTGCCAGAGTTGGGTCTTGACCGGATTGACCAGCAGCAGGATGGTCGGAATCATCGGCAGCAGCATCAACACGCTCATGTAGCTCTGCGCTTCCTTGACGCTTTTGGCCGATGCCGCGATCAGGGTCAGCAGTGTCGTGCCAAGCAGCACGACCGGCACCAGTACGAGCAGCAACTTCAGCATCGTCACGAATGAGACATCGAGTTTGACGCCAAGTTGCGGCGCGAACTGGAAGCTGAGTTTGAACGCGATCAGGGTCAGCACCAGACTGAACATGCCGAAGACGCAGGCCGCTGCGATCTTGCCGCTCATGATCGCCGTGCGCGCGGAAGGCGTCGCCAGCAGTGGCTCCAACGATTGCCGCTCGCGTTCGCCCGCAGTCGCGTCGATCACCAGGTAGGCGCCGCCGAGGAAGCCGCTGAGGATCAACAGATACGGCAGGAACGACAGCCCGACGCCGCGCCGGCTTTCCGGCGTTGACAGATCCCGATGCGCGATTCGCACCGGCTTGGCCACGGTCGGACTGATCCCGCGCGCGACCAGCCGCAACGATCCGACGGTGTCGCCATACGCCTGCAACAACGACTCCAGCCGCTGCACCGGAATCTCGGCGTCCTGCCGCGACGAATCGTCGATGATCTCCACGCGCGCCGGCAGCCCGTTGCGCCAGTCTTCCGGATAATCCTTGCCGATCCGCAGGATGACATCGCGATCCTGATCGCGGATCGTCGCGTCGGTGTCGGCCGGAGCCGGCAGCACATCGACGTTCTGCCCGGCCAGCCATGCGACCAGGTTCGGCGCGTATTGCGCGCCGACAACCGGCAACTCCAACGGCTTCTCAAGCTGGCTGCTCACCCTTTTCTGCGCCATCGAACTCATGCCGAGAATCAGCACCGGCATCAGCAACGGCCCCATCAGCAAGGCGATGCGGATCGTACGCTTGTCGCGAAACAGGTCGCGCAACTCCTTGAGCATCACCGTGATCATGCTGTTGATCGCACCGTTGCTCATGCGTGCAGTCCTTCGTCCGAACCGATCGCCTTGACGAAGGCGTCTTCGAGATTGTCTTCGCCGGTCTGCGCGCGCAATTCGTCGGCGCTGCCCTGCGCGACGACGTGGCCCTTGGCGATCACCACGATACGATCGCACAGCGCCGTGACCTCCTGCATGATGTGGCTGGAAAAAATCACGCAGCGTCCCTCGGCACGCAGCCCGCGCAGGAAATCGCGTAGTCCGCGCGTGGTCATCACGTCGAGACCATTGGTCGGTTCGTCGAGGATCACGTTCATCGGATCGTGGATCAGCGCACGCGCGATTGCGGTCTTGGTGCGCTGGCCTTGCGAGAACCCTTCGGTCGGACGATCGAGGAAATCATCCATGTCCAGCGCCTTCGACAGCAACGCAATGCGCGCAGCGATATCGACCTCGCGCATCTGGTGCAGGCGACCGAAGTAGGTGATGTTTTCGCGCGCAGTCAGGCGCTTGTACACACCACGCGCATCGGGAAGAACGCCGAGCCGTCGACGCACTGCTTCAGCGTCGCGCACCGAATCGAAACCGTCCACGGTGACGCTGCCCGGATCGGGTTTCATCAAGGTGTAGAGCATGCGCAAGGTGGTGGTCTTGCCCGCGCCGTTCGGGCCGAGCAGGCCGGTGATTTCGCCGTCGTGGGCGACGAAACTCACATCATCCACCGCGACAACCTTGCCGGACTTGCTGGCAAACGATTTGTGCAGGCATTTGGCTTCGATCATGACGCGCTCCATGTTGAACGGGCCGTGCAACAATCGTCGCGACGGCTCCCGCCTGGCATGAACAGGGCAACCCACGCGCCCAGCCCGAACACGGGAATCAGCGACGCGGTGTGACCGGGTTCGCGCAACATTGCGATGCACCCGGCCAAACAACAGGCGACGGCGAGAACGACGGCAGCGCACGACGGACGCAATAAAGCCCCATACAGCCGCGCGGCCAACGTATCTGCCGCCAACATCGCCACGGCAAGCAGACACATGGCGGCAAGATCCGAGCATGCGGCTTGCACCGACATCGCCGCGACAATGCCGCTGGCGAGCAGCAGGCTTGGCGCAAAATCGCGGGAGAACTTGTGGGTCATGTCAGCCTCCGAAAGTGGGTGAATTGACAAACTGGCTGGTCACGGATCCCAACCGCTGAAACTGATGAACGGCGGCGCATACGGCAGCTTGTCGAGACAATGAGCGTCCAGCGATTTCGCATCGGCGGTATCGATGAAGCGCGCCATCAACTTCGGCATGCAGCCGACCGGGATCTCGTTATGGCCCTGCCCGCGAAGGATCAACAGGCGGCCGTGGCTGAGATTTTTCACCACCTGTTCGCCATAGCGCGGCGGTGTAACGGGATCGAATTCGCCTTCCAGCAAGAGCACCGGCAAATCGCTCTTGAACGGCGCGTGGAAATCGGCCGGGCGCTGGCCGTGCGGCCACACCGCGCATTGTTGCTTGAGCGTATCGACCAACTCGTTGCCGAGCACGCTGTCGGCATAGGCCGGATCGGCCTTCAGCTGGTCGCCGTCTTCGCTGCAGATCACCGACAACTGCATGCCCGCCGCCATCGAGTCGCCCAGTTCGCCGCCCACAAGCGTTGCTTGCGCCATCAGCGGCGCATAGCGACCCTTGGATGCTTCGGACAAGGCCAACGGCAGAATCGCGGCAACAATAGGCTGATAGGCATACATCCGCGCCACCATGGCCAGATGACCGCGCGTGAGGTCTTCCTGCTTCTCCTCGCCGGTGATCGGATCGCGATAGGTGACCGGTATCGGCTTGACCTTCAGTTGCGCAAGCAAAGTCTTCAAGTTCGCGCGCGGGTCGCCCATGCGTTCGACGCAATGTGGCGTCTTTTTGCATTGGCCGAACGTCATCGCCAGCGCTTCGTCGAGGTCGCGCGCGAATTCGTTGCCAAGGATCAATTCATTCGGCGCCACGCTGTCGAGCATCACGGTGCGCGTGTTTTTCGGATAACGATGTGCGAATTGCTGGGCAACGCGGGTTCCGTAGGAAATGCCGACGAGGTTGATCTGCGCCGCACCAATCGCGGTGCGCACTACGTCGAGATCCTGGATTGCTTCAGTGGTCGTGTAGAAACGCAAGTCGGCTTTCTTCGACAAGGTGTCGCGACAGTTTTCGGTGAAATGCTTCACCGCCTCCGGGCTGCTGGCGGCCGCTTGCTGCTCAACGCTGCTCTTGTCGCCCGACTTGTCTTCGCAGATCAGCGGATTCGACCCACCGGTGCCACGCTGATCGACAAGAATCACGTTGCGTTTCTTCAGCGTATCGGCAAAGGCCTGTGCGATCGTGGGGTACGAGTCCAAGGCCGATTGACCGGGGCCGCCGGCGAGCATGAACACCGGATCGGCTGCGTCGCCATTGCGCGAAGGAATCCAGGCGATCGCGAGTACGATCTTGCGCCCATCGGGACGCGCGTAATCCTCGGGAACGGCGAAATGCGTGCATTGCGCCTCAACAGTGGTGGTACCAAGTTTCGGCGCGAGCGTGCAAGGCTCGAATGTCAGCGAGCCGAGTTTGCGTTGCACCACAGGCGCTGCATCGGCGGTCGGTGTGACGTGCTTTGCAGCCGCGTGTTGCGCGGGATTTAAGTACGAATAACCGAAGTATGCCAAGGCCGCGGCGGCGATCACGATTTGCACACTATTTCGCTTGTCCACGGCTTAATCCTTCACCGGTAAGAAAATCGCCTCGATCGATAAACGGAACAGCTTCGCAATGCGGAATGCCAACGGCAAACTGGGATCGTACTTGCCGGTTTCGATCGCATTGACGGTCTGCCGCGACACATCCAGCCGCTCGGCAAGTTCGCCTTGCGACCACGCGTGCTTGTCGCGCAATTCACGCAGGCGGTTTTTCATTCGCAACCCATGCCGCCGTACCGCTTGCCAAGCACCACGTGGGCGACGCCATATGTCATGAACAGCACCGGAAAGACCCAGATCAGGATATCGCCATCGAGATGGATGGCACCGGCCGCCGCCAGAAATCCGCCGATCATGCTCAGCACGGCGAGCACGCCGGTCGCGATGCTCAGCGCCATCAGGTGCAGGCGTTGTTGCAGTTCGTCACTGCTCATCACCCGTTTCGCCAGCAGCCATAACAAGACAATCACCGGCACGGTCGGCGCAAGCGCCAGCATGGCCTTCAACGGCAGGCTGACCGCGCCACGTGCATGCGGCCACTCCAGCAACATGAGGGCGACGTAGATCACCATCAACAACCACATGTGTCGGCGATACGCTTTTTCGGTGTAACGCGGCATCGGGTTCTCCGGAATACATGTCAAGCAACCTTGACAGGCGCAGTCTGCTGCGGGATGCGGCTGGTGTCAAGCACCCTTGACAGCACTGCTGTCAGCACGCTACACGCCAGGAGGTTCGCGTCGCGGCCGCGCTTTGTCCAATCGATCATGGTTGTGCTGCACGGGATGACGACATCCTGCAGTTACTTGCTGCTGACGTATTTCTCGCGACGGGCAATTCGGCGTGCCTAGTGGCATTGCCTCGCGCGCCGCGCGTGGCCGGCTGTCCGCCTCCAATGAACTCATTTGCTGCTGACGTATTTCTCGCGACGGATATGCGGCACAGGCAAGCCGAAACCTTTTAACGCCTCGAAACAGGTATCGACCATCACCGGATTGCCGCAGAGATAGGCGATGTCGCTCTCCGCGTTCGGCGCGAATTCGGGCAGCGTGTCCTGCACGTAACCCTTGCGCACGTCGTGGTGCGGGTTGTCCGGCATCTCGCGCGAGAAGCACGGCACGAAACGGAAGCCCGGATGCGCTTCGGCGAACGCGTAAAAATCGTCCGCATAAATCAATTCCTCGGGACGCCGCGCGCCGAACAGCAACACGACTTCAATGCCGCGTTCGACCATCAGCTTCTCGATCAGCGGCAACATCGCGCGATATGGGGTGACCCCGGTCCCAGTGCCGATCAGCAGATAGCGCTTGCTGGCATCGTTCGGCATCAGGCAAAAGCGGCCGTACGGCCCGCTGGCATCAATGCGTCCGCCCTCGTCCAGCGACTCGAACAATTTCGTCGCCGCACCACCGGCGACGTAGCTCACTGCGATCTCCACCATTTCGCCGGCGCCGAGCGCGTGGTCGTGGATGGTCGCCAGCGAATAACTGCGCTTGGTCGCGGTGCCGTCCTCGTAATGGAAATGCACCTGCACGAACTGGCCGGGAATGAAATCGAGCGGCGCACCATCGTCGCGGGTGAAGGCGAGGTGGCGCACGGTCGGGGCGAGCATGCGGCTCGACACCAGCTTCAACGGGAAATGGACAGCCACGAATCCTCAACAGTGTGTTGCCGCAGTCGATGCGGCCGGCCCGATATACTAACGGCCCAGCGTGGACTTTGCTCTGGCCGCGCGCACTGGACACCCATGACCGACCATCCGCAGCAAGCCACGCCCGCGTTGCAGGTCACCGATCTGCGCAAGACCTACGCCACCGGCGTCGAGGCGCTCAAGGGCATTTCGCTGACTGTCGAACCGGGCGATTTCTTCGCCTTGCTCGGCCCGAATGGCGCCGGCAAGTCCACCCTGATCGGCATCGTCAGCTCGCTGGTGAACATGACCGCAGGCAGCGTGCACGTGTTCGGTATCGATCTCGCCGCGCACCGCAGCGAGGCGATGCGGCAGATTGGGCTGGTGCCGCAGGAAATGAATTTCAATTTCTTTGAAAAGCCCTTCGACATCCTCGTCAATTACGCCGGGTTTTACGGCGTGCCGCGCAGCGAAGCGCTCGGCCGCGCCGAAGAGGAACTCAAGCGCGCGCAGTTATGGAACAAGGCGCACACGATGTCGCGCACGCTGTCGGGCGGGATGAAACGCAGGCTGATGATCGCGCGCGCGATGATGACGCGGCCGCGCCTGCTGATCCTCGACGAACCAACCGCAGGCGTCGACATCGAGATCCGCCGCGGCATGTGGAAGACCCTCAACGAAATCAATGCGGCCGGCACCACCATCATCCTCACCACGCATTACCTCGAAGAAGCCGAGAACCTGTGCCGCAATCTGGCGATCATCAATCACGGCCAGATCATTGAACAGGGCCCGATGAAGACGCTCCTGGCGAAGCTCGACGTCGAAGGATTCCTGTTCGACATCGACGGCAAGTTGCCGGCAACTTTGCCGCACATTGATGGCGCGGTTCTGCTCGCAACCGATGACCACACCATCGATCTCGACATGCCGCGCGCGATGGATCTCAACCGCGTGTTCAGCATGCTCGGCGATGCCGGCATCCGCGTGCGCTCGATGCGCACCAAGTCGAACCGGCTTGAAGAATTGTTCGTGCGCCTGACCGGCGAAGACGATCGCTCGGGTAATGGAGCCACGCAATGACCATGAATGCCATCGCCAACCCTGCTTCCGTGAATTCAATTCCGGCAAGCCCGATGCGCGCGAACCTGATCGCGCTTGCCACGATCGCCCGCCGCGAAACCGCGCGCATCCTGCGTATCTGGGCGCAGACATTGGTGCCGCCGGCGATCACCGCGACACTGTATTTCCTGATCTTCGGCCGCCTCATTGGCAGCCGCATCGGTGCAATGAACGGCATCACTTACATGCAGTTCATCGTGCCCGGCCTGGTGATGATGAGCATCATCCAGAACGCCTACGGCAACATCAGTTCGAGTTTCTTTGGCGCGAAGTTTGGCCGCCACGTCGAGGAATTGCTGGTCAGCCCGATGCCGAACTGGGTGATTCTTGGTGGGTATGTTGCCGGCGGCATGCTGCGTGGATTGATGGTCGGCGTCATCGTGCTCTGCATCGCGATGTTCTTCACCCCGGTGCGGGTTCCACATCCGCTGGTGATGATCAGCACCGTGCTGCTCGGCGCGGCGATCTTCTCGCTTGCCGGGTTCATCAACGCGGTATACGCGAAGAAGTTCGACGACGTCGCGATCGTGCCGACCTTCATTCTTACCCCGCTCACGTATCTGGGTGGCGTGTTCTATTCGGTGAAGCTGCTGCCGCCCTGGGCCGAAGCCGCGACCCACTTGAATCCGATTTTCTATATGGTCAACGCATTCCGCTACGGCCTGCTTGATGTCAGCGACGTGCCGTTGTGGGTGGCTTATTCGTTGATGATCGGGTTCACCGTCGCGATGTCGGCATTGGCGTTGTGGTTATTGAAGCGGGGTGTGGGGTTGCGCAGTTAATTCTTCAACAACGTTTTTAGACGTTGAGGCTAGTGCAAATTTTTTGCGAGAACTACATAGTGTTTTGATTGGACCAACAAAGTCACGCCATCTCCCTTTGATAACGGTCTGACGAGGCGCGCATCAGCGAGAACAACGTTTCCGTTTGGGCGACGAACCGAAGCGACTTGCCGATTCCCGCCACCAAGACCGCTGGTCGCGACCGGGCCTGCAGATTGAACGATGCCGAAGATTTTGTAAGCAGGCGCGGGTAGATTGCGGATTTCCAAAACAACCATCGCAATCATGATCAGAACAGCGATTGCTATTCCGAAAATCGTACTTGAGTAACTTGCAATCCAATAACGCAGAGCAAAGCCTTTTAATCTTAAAAGATGCGCTTTCATGCGTTGATCCTAGCGTGATTTGTATGAGGCAGGCGCGTGGCCCGGACCTCGATAACGCATCATCCCAGCGATGGCGAATAGAACGACGCGCGGCATGGCGCTACGGCAAACGAAAAAACTTCCGTGCTGTTTCTGTCGTATGCGCTGCAGTAATCTCGATATCCTCGCCGCGATCGCGCGCAAGTTCCTCGACGATATGCGCGAGATACATCGGTTCGTTGCGACGATGCGAGGGCGCGGGTTTCACCGTGCGCGGTAACAGATAAGGCGCGTCGGTCTCGATCATCAACCGATTCGACGGGACGTGTTTCACCAGTTCGCGCAAGTGCAAGCCGCGACGTTCGTCGCAAAGCCAGCCGGTGATGCCGATATGCCAGTCGTTGTCGAGACACTCGAACAGTTCTTCGCGCGTGCCGGTGAAGCAATGCACGACGGCCACGCCTAGCTTGCCGCCGAAGTTCTTCATCATCGCCACGAAATCGGCGTGCGCATCGCGCTGGTGCAGGAACAACGGCTTGCCGGTATCGACCGCGATCTGCAATTGCCGCTCGAACGCACGGCGTTGCGCGGGGCGCGGCGAGAAATCACGAAAATAGTCCAGCCCGCACTCGCCGACCGCGACAACTTCCGGATGCGCATGCAGCGCTCTCATCTCTGCATCGGCTTCGTCGGTATATTCGGTCGCGTGGTGCGGATGCACGCCAGCTGTCGCATACAGGATTTCCGTATGCGCCTGCGCCAGTTTCAGCGCTTGCGGCGAGCCTTCGCGACTCGCGCCGGTCACGATCATCCGCGTAACGCCTGCGGCACAGGCGCGGTCGAGCACCGCATCGAGATCATGCGCAAAACTTTCGTGGCCGAGGTTGGCGCCGATATCTATCAATTGCATTGAGGTTGGAAATGGGGATAGAGGATCGGGAATTGTAAGGCGTAAGCAGCCGTCGAGCCGCGATTACCAACGAACGAACAGCACGGCGCGCTACCGGCGGCGACCACATTTCAAGCTGACGCATTACCAATGCGCATCGTATTCTTGTGTCGTGGATCGTTCCGAATTTCCGATTGCTTCATTGTTACCAGCGATCTGCGAGTCGCTGGCCAGGCATCCGCGCCTCGTGCTCGAAGCGCCGCCCGGCGCCGGTAAGACCACGCAGGCGCCACTCGCACTGCTCGATGCGGGATGGTTGGGTGGAAAGAAAATCGTGATGCTCGAGCCGCGCCGGGTCGCCGCGCGCGCGGCCGCACATTTCATGGCGAAGCAATTGAACGAAGCGATCGGCGAGACCGTGGGCTATCGCATCCGTTTCGAAAACAAGGTCTCGGCGCGCACACGCATCGAGGTCGTCACTGAAGGCATATTGACGCGGCTGATCCAGGACGATCCGACGCTCGAAAGCATCGGCGCCTTGTTGTTCGACGAATTTCACGAACGCCATCTCTCCGCCGACCTCGGCCTCGCGCTTGCGCTTGATGTGCAGTCGCAATTACGTGATGACTTGCGCATCGTGTTGATGTCGGCGACGCTCGATGGCGAAAAGCTCGCGGCATTTCTCGATGCTCCACGCATCAGTTCGCAAGGCCGCAGCTTTCCCGTGGCCGTGTCGCATTTTCCTTCACGTCGCGCCCTTCGACAGGCTCAGGGCGATCGGTCGGAGGCCTTGGTTGCGCAGCTGCGACGCGCTATCGAACACGCGCTCGCCCAACACGAGGGCGATGTGCTCGTGTTTCTGCCCGGACAGCGTGAGATCGCGCAGTTGCATAAAGTGTTGCTGGCCTCGCCCCCTCCCTTGCGCGAGCAGGGGAGGGTTGTGGAGGGGTTGTCAGGAGTGATGTGCTCACCAAAAAGCGACCCCGCCCCAGCCACCCCCTGCGCGCAAGGGCCGGAGTCAATCGTCGTCTTGGCGTTGCACGGCGAACTTCCACTCGAACAACAAACTACTGCCTTGAACGCCGATCCGCTGGGCCGTCGCCGCATCGTACTCGCAACCAATGTTGCCGAATCGTCGGTGACGTTGCCTGGCGTGCGCGTGGTGATCGATGCCGGGCTCGCGCGCGAGCCGCGCTTTGATCCGAACTCGGGATTCTCGCGCCTGGAAACCGTCGCGATTTCACAGGCATCAGCCGACCAGCGCGCGGGTCGCGCGGGTCGCGTTGCCGAAGGGTTTGCTTATCGGCTATGGCCGGAATCGCAACGGCTCGAATCACAACGGCGCGCCGAAATGTCGCAAGTTGAATTGTCGAGTCTCGCGCTCGAACTCGCTGCCTGGGGTGAAGCGAACCTGCGTTTTGTCGATCCGCCGCCAAGCGGCGCATTATCTGCAGCGCGCGATTTGTTGCGGCGACTCGGTGCACTTGACCTTCGACAAGATCAGGGTGATCGAGGTGAATATGCGATCACGCCGCTCGGCCGGCGCATGCTCGCGCTCGGCACGCACCCACGACTTGCCGCGATGCTGCTTGCGCCCGAGCACGCGAGTGAACGCGCATTGGCTTGCGATCTTGCGGCGCTGGTCGAAGCGCGCGATCCGCTGCGCAGTCGTTCCGATGCGCTGGCGGAACGCTGGCAGGCGCTTGCGGCGTTTCGAAATGGACGTGCTCCGCCTGATGCCAATCGTTCCGCGCTTGCCGTGATCGATCAAGCCGCGAAGCAATGGCGCCGCCGATTGCGGCTCGATGCGCAGCCGCCCCGCGATGCTCCATCACACCTGCTTGGCGATCTGCTGCTGCATGCATTCCCCGATCGCATTGCGCATCAAAGTGCGAATGATGCACGTCGCTATCAGCTCGCCAATGGCCGCAGCGCACGTTTGTTCGACGACAGCGCGTTGTACGGCGAACCATGGATCGTGATCAGCGAGTTGCGTGGATCCGAACGCGAGGCGCAGATCCTGCGCGCCGCGCCGCTTGACCAAGCGCGACTCGAACGCGAATTTTCGCCGCCCATTGATGGACAAGTATCGCGTGAGGCAGGACGCGGAGAGCGACCCGAGCGTTTCATCACCCAAGACCGCGTGTTCTGGGACAACGACAAGCGCGGCATTGTTGCCGTGCGCGAACGGCGCTTCGATCGCATCGTGCTGGAAAGCAAGCCGATACAGAATCCCGATTCATCGCGCTATGCCAATGCGCTGGTCGATGCTGTGCGACAACTTGGCTTGTCCGCATTGCCATGGAGCGATGCAATATCGCAATGGCGCGAACGCCTGCGTTGCCTGTGCGCATGGATGCCGGAACTCGGCTTGCCTCATCTATCCGACGAAGCCTTGCTCGAATCGCTCGACGACTGGCTGCGGCCTGCATTCGTCGGGATGACGCGACTCGACGCGCTCGACGAGCGCGTCTTCGCGGAAGCGCTGACGGCACGCGTCGACTGGAGTGCACGCCAGCGCCTCGACGCGCTCGCGCCGTCGCGCATCCGCGTGCCATCGGGCATCGAGCGCGCGATCACTTACCGTTACGACGCGCCCGCCGACGCGCCCGACCCGCCCGTGCTTGCAGTGAAACTGCAGGAACTGTTCGGCCTCGCCGACACCCCGCGCATCGCCGATGGCCGCATCGCGCTCACCCTGCATTTGCTTTCGCCAGGCGGCAAGCCGCTGCAGATCACCCAGGATCTTCGCGGCTTCTGGGATCGCACGTATCCCGAAGTGAAGCGCGAGATGAAGGGGCGCTACCCGAGGCATCCCTGGCCCGACGATCCGTGGACATCGGTAGCCACACATCGCGCGAAACCTCGCGGCACGTGAGCTCCGCCGGATACCCGGCGACATCGGTACCGCATCGCGTCTGGTCGTGTTGTCGGGCGCTCGTCTGGATTCAACGTCGACTGACGATCCTCGCGACGCATCGGGCGGACGCGGGCGCGTGTCGGATGAACGCGAAGACTTCCCGTGGCACTGCGACGGGTGTGCGCATAGGCGCGCTCGCCTACCTTTCGTCGGATCGCGGAAAGACCGACGCAAGAACGATGCTGAAGCACCACCATCGTGTGTCGGGCGAATGATTTGCCGCAGCAATTCATCTTGATGAACCAAACAGGCACTCGTTCGGCCCAAAGCGAAAAACGCTTCAAGCTTTGTTGTGATGTGTCGCCAAACGGCGTAAAGATGGGCCTGTTGCATTTCGATCAGGGGCCGTTCGGGGCGGATCGACGAAATGCGGTACCCATCCGATCACTCATTTGCCATGTCGCAAGACTTGGCAGCGCGCTACTGACAACGTTTCGCGACGTTGCCTGTCGTGCGTTTTCCACCACTCAGGAGAGCTCCATGAAAGGTCTGCGCCAGCCGCGTACTGCGTTCCTCACTCTCAGCGTCCTGTTCGCCATCACGGCGCAGACGGGCCTCATCGGATCTGCGTTTGCGGCTGCGCCGCCGCCGCCGGGCGTGGTGTGCAACACGACGCCTGCATCGACCGGTTCGTCTGCGACGGGCTATGGCGCGCTGGCGTGTGGCAATTACGACATTGCGAGCGGCGACAACAGCAGCGCGATCGGCCGCGGCAACACAGCGCAAAACAGCTACGACAGCGCGGTGGGCGCGAACAACATTGCAAAGGGCGGCGACAGCAGCGCGGTTGGTTTTAACAATCATGCTTACAGTCCCAAGGACTCCGCGTTCGGTACCAACAACGTCGCCAATGGCAGCAACGCCAGTGCGTTCGGCTATGACAATCACGCTTACGGCCGCAACGGCAGTGCGGCCGGTTACAAAAATATCGTCAATGGCAATACCAGCAGCGCGTTTGGTGCCAACAACATCGCCAATGTCGTCGACAGCAGTGCGTTCGGCTATGGGAACCATGCTTATGCTGGAAACAGCAGCGCGATCGGCGGAAAAAACACCGCCTCGGGAGCGAACAGTAGCGCCTTTGGCTACGACAACACGGTGTACGCCAGCGCAAGCAGCAGCAACGCGCTTGGCAACAATAACAAGGCGGGTACGCTCGCAGGTGCAGCAGGCACTTTTTCAGATGCCAATGCGGTGGGTAGCAACAACAAGGCGAGCGCTTCGGGTGCCAACGCATTCGGTACCACCAACACCGCGAGTGCTCTGGGTGCCAATGCGATGGGTTACCGCAATACCGCATCGGGTAACGACAGCAGCGCGATCGGCGGCTTCAACACGGCGATCGGCACCCGTGCCAGCGCATTGGGATTCAAGAGCTATGCGGGCGCTGACAAGTCGAGTGCGGTTGGCTACTACAGTTTCGCAAATGCAACGGGTAGCACCGCGTTTGGCTACGAGAACAACACGTACGCTGGAGCCGACAGCAGCAATGCGATCGGCACCCGCAACAAGACCTACGGCGTGGATTCCAACGCGATCGGCACCAGCAACATCGCCACGGGAAGTCAAAGCAGCGCAATCGGCAACCGCAACTACAGCACCGGCTACCAAGGCAGCGCTATCGGCGTCCACAATACGGCGGATTACAGGGCTGCCGCATTGGGTTACTACAATCGGGCGCTTGGCAAATCCAGCGTCGCGGTGGGTACATCCAATGCTGCAACAGGGAATTACGACAGCGCTGTGGGCCGCAACAACCGGGCCGGCGGCAATTACTATCACTACAACACCAACACCATGTCGGGCAACACGTACCACTCCACCAACGCCAGCGCAGTGGGGCTCAACAACTCCGCCTACGGCAACCGCGCGAGTGCATTCGGCAACAGTAACCTCGCAGGTGCAGCAGTCGTTGATAGTTCCAGCTACGTAAGTTTCACCAACAACGACAGCGCCATCGGCGTATTCAACGTTGCCACGGGGGGCGACAGCAGCGCTGTCGGTCGCAGCAACCACGCCTATGGCAGCTTCAGTAGCGCGATTGGCAGCTACAACCACGCGAACGGCAAGTCGAGTAGCGCGCTCGGAGACGGCAACACATCGACCGGCGATAACAGCAGCGCCATCGGCCTGGGCAACAGAACGTACGGCTCTAAAAGCAATGCATTTGGCGCAAACAACGCAGCTTATGGTGATGGCAGCAGCGCGTTCGGCACCTACAACAATACCGCGGGCTATCGCAGCAGCGGATTCGGCCGCAACAACACCGTCAACGCTTCGTCCTACACCTACAACGGCCTGACGGTGGTGGGACGCGGCAGCGCGGCGGTCGGCGAATTCAACACCGTCAGCGGCAGCTACAACAATGCGGTCGGCTACGGCAACGTCGCCGCCAGCACGACCCTCCACAGGCCTGGCTACGTCTCCGGTTACGGCTACACTGGTCCGGAAACGCCTTACTTCACCACTGGCGCCAGCGCGTTCGGCTCCAACAACACGGCCACCGGCGGCAACAGCAGCGCGATAGGTCACTACAATAAGGCGCTTGGAAGCGACAGCAGTGCGATTGGCGATGGCAACATCGCGTTCGCGGCGGGCGACAGCGCCTTCGGTCTCAGCAACAACGCCGGCGGCAACTACTTTTACGCGGGCACCTACTACCACGCGGTCAATGCCGTGGCCATGGGCCGGAACAACAATGCCAACGGCGACTTAAGCGTTGCGATCGGCCAGGGCAACACGGCCGGCACCGGCTACGCCACCGGCGGGGTGGTCGGGTTCACCGACTCCGACACCGCGATCGGCCAGGACAATACCGCCATCGGCGGCGGCAGCAGCGCGTTCGGCAACTACAACAACATCCTGGGCTATCGCAGCAGCGGGTTCGGACGCAACAACACTGCCAACGCGTCGTCCTACACCTACAACGGCCTGACGGTGGTGGGAAGCGGCAGCGCGGCGTTCGGTGAGTCCAATACCGTCAGCGGCAGCTACAACAATGCGGTCGGCAACGGCAACGTCGCCGGCAGCTCCACCTACCACCGGTTGAGCTATGGCGTGGACACGCCTTTCCTCACCACCGGTGCCAGCGCCTTCGGCGCGGGCAACACGGCCATCGGCTTCAACAACAGCGCGTTCGGTCGCTACAACCACGTCGCGGGTGTGTCGTACAACTACAACGGGTTGACCGCGTTGGCGCGCGGCGGCAGCGCGTTCGGCAACAACAACACCGCGAACGGCAGTTACAACAGCGCGGTCGGCGTCAGCAATACCGCGGGCGGCGAAAAATTCCACCGGCCGGGTTATGTCTCCGGCTCAGGCAGCGTCGGCCCGGAAACACCGTACTTCGGCTCTGGCGACAGCGCCTTCGGCTCCGGCAACGTGGCGATGGGCGGCGACAGCAGCGCGATGGGCTCCGCCAACAGGGCCACGGGCCAATACAGCAGCGCGTTCGGTCGCAGCAACAAGGCCTATGGCGTCAACAGTTCTGCGGTCGGCCTTGGCAACAGGGCCTACGGTGATTTCAGCAGCGCGATAGGTGCCGCAAGCTATGCCAATGCCGACGACAGCATGGCAATCGGCAACGGTGACGCGACCTTCGGCGTCGGCAGCAGTGCGATCGGCCACGACAACACCGCTTATGGCGGTAGCAGCACCGCGCTTGGCATCAACAACAGGAGTCATGGCGACAACAGCGCCGCCGTCGGTCGCGGCAATACGACGGGATCGTTCGCCAGTTACAGCAGCGCCGTCGGCAGTGGGAACTATGCCAAGGGCGGATCAAGTTCGGCGATCGGCCACAACAACAACGCGTTCGGCGACTTCAGCAGTGCGCTCGGCGACTACAACACCGCATCGGGCCTGCTGAGCAACGCCATGGGAACCGGAGACACGGCCACGGGTGTCAAGAGCAGCGCGATCGGCGACGGCAACCATGCCACCATCCGCGCCAATGGCGGCAGCGCGATCGGCTTCAGCAATACCGTATCCGGCTATCGCGGCTCAGCATTCGGCAGCTACAACACGTCAAACGGCGACAACAGCAGCGCATTCGGTCGCAGGAACAGGGCATCCGGTCTCTACAGCAGCGCCATCGGCGACGCCAACTTCGCCAGAGGCAACAACAGCAGCGCGTTCGGACTGAACAATACGTCATCAGGTTCCAGCAGCAGCGCGATCGGCGACGGCAATATCGCCAGAGGGGCGGATACCAGTGCATTCGGTTTCGACAACACGGCGACCGGCGACAACAGCGCGGCGGTGGGGCGCGGCAACGATACACGGGGCACCTACAGCAGCGCGGTCGGCATCGACAACTTCGCCAGGGGTGACAACAGCAGCGCGTTCGGTTTCCACAGCAATTCGTCCGGTCTCGACAGCAGCGCGTTCGGCTATCGAAATACCGCGTCCGGAATCAATGCCAGCGCCTTTGGCGCCGGCAACCTGGCCACAGGACTGGATGCCAGCGCATTCGGCTTCGACAACACAGCAGCCGGTTTCGGCAGCTTGGCAGCGGGCAGCGGCGCCAAGGCGAGCAAGCAGGGCAGCGTTGCGATCGGCGGCTGGTTCGATGCAAACGGTAACGGCGTGATGGATGCTGGAGAGACGGCCACTGCCGGTGGCCTGGATTCGGTGGCGATCGGCAGCGGCGCATCTGCCAGCGGCAAGAACGCCAGTGCGTTCGGCGAAGGGGCATCGGCGACGGCGACCAATGCGGTGGCGATCGGTGCGGGCTCCATTGCCAACGTAGCGAACACGGTGTCGGTGGGTAGCGTCGGCAATGAACGACGCATCACCAACGTGGCAGCCGGCGTGAACGGCACCGATGCAGTGAACGTGAACCAGCTCACCGCTGCGACGACACTCGCCACGCGCGCCGAAGCCTCGGCAACGACCGCCATGAGCACAGCCAACACGGCCTTGACGACGGCGAACAATGCGTTGTACGAGAGCAGCGCGCAGGTGACGGCACTGGCAGGTTCTGCAGGCACCCAAGCGATGGATGCAGGCGACGCGCAAACGCTGGTCGCTGCGAATGCGCATTCGGATTCCGGTGATGCAACAACACTTGCCGCAGCGAATACGCACGCCAATGCGGGCGACGCGGCGACATTGTCGTCGGCGAACAGTTATACCAACACGCGCTTTGCCGACCTGTCCACCTCGCTGAACGACTTGCAGACGCACGTGAACGATCAGTTCAACCAGACCAACCGGCGCGTCAATACGGTCGGCGCGCTGTCGGCGGCGCTGAGCATGATCGGGCCGGATGGGCGGATTGCCGGCGAGAACCAGCTCAGCATGGGCGTGGGTAATTTCCACAGCCAGCAGGCGATCTCGGTCGGCTTCAGCCGCCTGCTTTCGCCGCATGCATCGGTGCGCCTCGGCGCGGCGTTCGCGAATGGCGAGAACGAAGCGGGCCTGGGCTTCAACCTCGGCTGGTGATGAGCGAAGCGTCGCCGCCGGAACAAGGCGGCGACGCGCTTCATGATGTGGACACGCGGCCGACGTGCAAGGTCAGCGGCCAGATCACCGCGCGGATTTGCGTGGGATCGCCCCAGGCCTCGGACAGCTCGACCAGGATCTGCTCCACTGCGTCGATCCCGGTTGCGCGCGTATAGCGCTGGCAGGCCGACCAGCTGCGCAAGTAGGCGACGTACTGCAGCAGCGTCCAGTCGCAGCGCATCGTGAAGGCGGGCACATCGACCGCGCGTTCGAAGGCGAACGGAAGCTGCGCGTAGCCATCCAGCACGTGCTCGCGTCCATCCGGCCACCACGCATCCAGCAGTTCGTCGTGCAGGCGATCGAACGGGACATCAACCGCCGCATTCACCCGCGATTGTGCGTAGGTCCATGCAGCGAACACGCCACCGGGCTTCAACACGCGACGCACCTCGGCTTGGAAGCGCGGCACGTCGAACCAATGCATCGCCTGCGCGACGGTCACCAGATCCGCGCTTGCATCCGGCAGCGCGCAGGTTTCCGCCGACGCGACCACGTAGCGGATATTCGGCGTTAGAGCGGCAGCGGCGATCTGTTCGGCGCTCGGATCGCTCGCATAAACCTGCTCGAAGCGTGCGGCCAGCGCGATCGATGCCTGGCCGTTGCCGCAACCCGCGTCCCACGCGAGCTTGCGTTCGGCGCACTGTTGCGCAAGCCAGTCGAACAGCGCCGGCGGATAGTGCGGGCGTGCGCTGGCGTAGCCGGTTGCATGGCCTGAAAAGTGATCCTTGAAGGCGCAGCTATTCGACGTCATGGCGAGCCGTGTTGCGTTCATGCTGAGTCTGTTAGCGTACCGTTTCACGCTGTGCAGATCGCAGCGGCCGATGCAACGACAAGGAGAATGTCATGAATACTTCCATCACCCGTAACGCATCCACGGCCTTGGCGATGGCCGGCAATGCCGCAGTCCACCTGAAGGACGGCGTCCGCAGCAGCGTCGCGCGCTGGATACCGATGGCGGTCAAGGCGATCGGCGCAGGCGCGCAGATCGCGGTTCTGCGCGACGGCAGCCGCAAGGCCGTCAAGGTGGCCAGGCGCAATCCCGCCGCGACGGCAGCGGTGGTCGCGGCAGCAGCAGGGGCCGGTGTCGCGCTGTGGTTGATGCGACGGAACAAGCAACGTCGCGGACTTGACGAGGAAATGCGCACGATCGAGATCAAGCCGGTGCGCGCCGCGCGCAGCAGAGTGGCGGCAAGCAAACGCGCGTCGCCCAAGCCCGCAGCGGCGAAAACAGCAGCGCAGGTCAACGCCGACGCGTAACGGTGGATGCTCAAGTCACGCGTGAGGCAGGAGGCCGGAAGCGACCACGCGGTTGCATGGATGGCGGGGATTCTTCGCGCCACATGCCCGGCGCGAGCGCATCGAGTCTGTAGTCACCGATGGCGATGCGGATCAGGCGCAGCGTTGGCAGTCCGACTGCCGCCGTCATCCGTCGCACCTGCCGGTTGCGGCCTTCGCGGATGGCAAGTTCCATCCACGCATCCGCCACCGTCTTGCGATAGCGTACTGGCGGATCGCGTGGCCATAGCCACGTCGGCGCAGCATCCATTGCGCGCGCTTCGGCGGGCAGCGTCGGGCCATCCTTGAGGACGATCCCGGCGCGTAGCGCGACCAGTTGCGCCTCAACTGGCGCGCCTTCGACCTGCGCGAGATACGTTTTCGCGGTTGCATGGCGCGGATCGGTCAAGCGCGCTGCGAGCGCGCCATCGTTGGTGAGCAGCAACAATCCTTCCGAATCGAAATCGAGTCGGCCAGCGGCATACACGTTCGCGGGCAAGCCGAACTCCGCGAGCGTGCGACGCGGGGCTTCCGATGTATCCGTAAACTGACACAGCACGCCATACGGCTTGTTGAACGCGACCAGCATCGTCGTAGTGTAACGGCGCGCATGCGAGGGAACCTTGCGCAACCCATGACCTGATGGAGAACGCCCACCTTGGCAAACAGGTGGGCGTTCTTTGATTCGATAACGCAATGATCGCGGTCTTGTCAAAAATCCTGCGAGAAACGCACACCAAAGGTACGCGGTTGGGTGGTGACGATATACGGCTGGTAACCGCAGACTTGTGCCGCGCACTCGGAGAACCTGGCCAGTTGCGCGCGTTCGTTGGTCGCATTCTTCAGGAAGAAATCCAGCGACCAGCTGTTCTTGTGGTATCCGGTCGAAAGGTCGAGCAGGTTGTACGAGGGAAGGTCGCCGAGCACGAAGTCCTGGAATTGGCGCAAGTCGGTGCTGCGTCTGCCGACATGCGTCAGCGTGGCCTGCCAATAGGCTTCGCCCCCTCCGAGGTCGAAGGTATAGCGCGCGTTGAGATTGCCCTTGAAGCGCGGCGTGATCGGCAAGCGCGTTCCCTTGGCGGCGAAGTCTGGCCCTTCGTTGTTTGGATCAAACGGCAGGAAGCAACTAGGGTCTGGAACGCCATTCAGATCCGTCTTCGCGCAATAGTCCGCCGTCAATTTGGCGTTGTAGAAGGCAAGACCGGCGGTGAGCGAGAGGTTATAGCTGGCCGCCCAGTTGATATCCGTCTCGAAGCCGTCGATCCGGGCCTGGTTGGCGTTGCGGATCTCGGTCAGGCCATTGGCGCCGAGGTAAGAGAACTGGAAGTCCTTCCAGTCCTCGCGGAAGATCGCGCCGTTCCAGCGGAACTGGTTGTTGTCCCATGAGGTCTTCCAGCCAAACTCGTAGTTGGTCAGGAAATCGGACTTGTACGGCGGCAACGTGCCACGGCGATTGATGCCACCAGGACGGAAGCCCTGCGACCAGGTCGCATAGATGAGCTTGTCGTTGTCGATCTTGTAGGTCGCGTTGAAGCGCCCGATCGTGCCGGTTTCGCTGGTGGACTTGTCCAGATTAGTGCACGGCGCGCCATGAAACATCTCCGGCGAGAAGCACTGCGATACGCCGGTGCCGCCGCCGAATGCAAAACCCGGGCCGTAGCCGAAGAATCCTTTCAGGCTGTTCTCGGTCTTGAAATGACGCAGGCCGCCGGTCAACGTCAGCTTGTCGGTGACATCGAACGACAGCTCGCCGAACACCGCTTCGTCGCGATCACGGCGCTGCTGGTCGGTGAGCCAGATCGTGTCTGGATAGCCCGGAACCGAAAGCGCGGGGGCGAGGCCGGCGACGAAATAATCCTGGAAGATGTTGTGTTGCTGCTGCTGCCAGAACAAGCCAACGACAAAGCGCAGACGATCGGTTGCCGGCGAAGTAATTCGCAGCTCGTGGCTGGTCCTGGTGTAACCGTCCTTGGCGTGGATGAACTGCGACGGATTGATTGCTGTGCCAGGCGCGCAAACACCACCCACATAATCCTGGGAGCAAAAGTAATCACCGTAACCCGCCAGGGTGTCGTACCAGAACGCATAGTCGTTGTAGTCCGCATGCGAATCCACATCACGCTTGAGATGCGAGAAGACATAGGTCAGATCGAAATTGCCGATCTTGCCTTCCACAGTCAGCGCGGCCTGGTTCCAACTGTCGTTCGAGGATTCCGGATTGAAGTGCTTGACCTTCAGGTCGCCCACCGAGGGATCGTAACCAGTGCTGCCACGGGCCTTCTGATGCTGGCCCATGATCGTCGGGGTGATCGTCCAGTTATCGTTGATGTCGATCTTCAACGCCGCGCGCGCGCCAACGGTATCGGCATCGTTGAAGTTTTTCTTGGCTAATTTAGCGTTGTCGGCGGTGATGCCCGATGTCGGGAATGTGACTGTGCCGTGGACGTTGTCCACGTAGCCGGCATCGTGCTTTTCCCAGCCGACCAGACGGATCGCAGCGCCCGAGTTGAGCGGCACGTTGACCATGCCCTCGACCACGTTGCCGATACCGCCGCCGTCGATCGCATTGACTTCGACAGCATAGGACGACGCGAACTTGGACGGATCCGGCTTCTTGGTGATGATGCGCAGCGTGCCGGATTCCGAACTCGCGCCGTACAAGGTGCCCTGCGGGCCGGCCAGTGCCTCGACACGGTCGATGTCGTACATGTGGATGTCGAGCGCGCCCTCGATCGTGGTGATGGGTTGCTCGTCCAGGTATGTGCCGACGCTGGGCTGCGAACCCGAATGGTTGCCGTCGCCACCGCTGGCAACGCCGCGCATATAGACCTGCACGAACCCGGGGCCGGAGAACACACCGCCGCCTGCAGTTCCATAGGACAGACTCGGAATCATCTTGGCGTAATCGACGAAGCTCAGGACATCGGCTTGCTTGAGCTTGGTTTCGCTGATTGCCTGAATGCTGATCGGCACTTTTTGCAGATTTTCCCTGCGCTTTTGCGCGGTGACCATCACATCGCCGAGTGTCTTGACCCGGTCTGACTGCGTGGTTGGTTTCTGAGCCACCGCTTCGGCGTTGGCGGCTTGATCCTGTGCCGGAGCCTGGTTGTCGGTCTGCGCAAACGCCGCCGAACTGATCGCGAAATAGATCGCTACCGCCAGCGGCAACCGGATTGGCGACGAAGCATTCCTGCGAACCGACCTGCTGTCTTTCGACTGTTGCATCTCACTCTCCCCAAAGTGGTTGACCTGAATCCTGGATTCGCCACGCGATCCTTCGCATGCCCGCATGCTGCTCGTCATCACCAACCTGCTCTATCTCGGTCCGCGAATTGTGGCGCGTCCGGATATGCGTCGAGCACCGGCCCCAAGACGGTCTTCAACGGTTCCAGCCAGTCCGCATAATGCCGCCAATGATCGACGCCGTCACGATAGATCGGTTTGCGCACCTGTTCTGAACTTGCGGTACGCACCGGCCGGGCATTCTCGAAAAAGCGCAAGCACTGTTCCTCGAACGGCAGTCCGCACGCATCCAGCAAGCTCCGCACCTCGGTTTCGGTGTCATCGACCATGTTCTCGTAGATGACACGGTGGACGCGGCCTGGCAACACGGCGTCGAAATGCGCCAGCAGCTCGACATAGTCGTGATAGTAACGACCGAGATCGTCGAGGCTGTAGCTGAAATTCTGCCCGCGCGCGAAGTGCTGCTTGAAACCGGAGTAGCAGCACGCCAGCGGATGCCGGCGTGCATCGATGATCTTCGCATTCGGCAGCGCCAGCTGGATCAATCCGATGTGCGCGAAATTGTTCGGCATCTTGTCGATGAAGAACGGCGCATCGGTCTTGCGGTGGATGCGTGTGCGTTCGAGGTAGGTCTCGCCGAGTTCGCGCAAATCTTCCGCATCGAGGCTCGCGACGATCTCGTGATATGGCAAGCCCTGTGAAGCATCGGTGCGTCGCCGCAATCCGCGAACCAGCGCGTTGATTTCTGCCAGCTCCATCGTGCCTTCGACCGCAGAGTGGCTCGACAGGATTTGCTCGATCAGGGTCGATCCAGCGCGCGGCAGGCCAACGATGAAGATCGGGTCCGGCACTGCGCTGCCGAAGCCCGCGCGCTGGTCGAAAAATGTGCGCGTATAGATGCGCTTTGAACGGTGTACGCGCGACGCGTTTTCATCTGCGTTGTAGGGAATCATTTCGCGGCGCAACGCATTGCCACGCACATAGTGCTGGAAGGATCGCGCATAGTCGTCGGCATCTTCCAGCGCCTTGCCCGCCGCGAATTCGAAATGCAGGCGGTGCTCCGCGTCGAGATCGCTGCGATCCAGTTGCTGGCGCATCGCTTGTAACTCATCCGCGCTGAAACGAAACGTCTTCAGGTTCGCCAGGCTCCAATAGGCCTCGCCGAAGCCCGGTTCCAGCGCGATGCTGCGGCGGTACGCCGCGATCGCGCGATCCTGGGAGCCGGCGGTTTTCAGCGCATGGCCGTAGCTCATCCAGATCTTCGCGTGCTGCGGAAACTCCTTGAGAATCTGGTCGTAGATCGCAATCGCCGGCGCGTAATCGCCGACCCTGCACAGGATCACTGCTTTCAGATTGCGGTAACCGGGATTCTTCGGGTCGATCGTCAGCAGGGTTTCGATCTCTGCCAGCGCCTGTGCATGCTTGTTGCCGCGATTAAGCACCAGTGCGTAGTTCTGCCGCGCGGCATGGAAGCCCGGCGCGAGCTCGAGGCAACGCGCGAGCAATAATTCGGCCTCGTCGTCGCGACCGAGCCTTGCCGCCACTTCTGCCAGCATGCGAATCGCGGCGACGTCGGTCGGCGCTTTCCGGAGCTGCTTGCGCAACAAGTCCTCGGCTTCGGGGATGCGGCCGTCCACCAGCGCCGAAGCGGCTGCCAGCAGGTCGGGATCCTTGGTCGAGAATTTGATGTGGCTTGCGTATGCGGCATCGGCGCCTTCCGCATCGCCGCTCGCGGCAAGCTCATGCGCAAGCGCGAGCCATGCGCGGGGAAGATCCGGTTTGAGGGCGACCGCGCGGCGCAGCGAGACGAGCGCCTGCTCTCCGCGCCCTGCGCGACCTTGCGCAAGGCCGAGTTCGAGATGCGCCATCGCCCAATTGGGTTGCGCCAGACACAACGGGCCGAGCGTCTCCAGTGCCTGCGCTGCGTCGCCGCGGACGGAGCAGGAAGCGCCGAGCACCAGCAATGCCATCGGATGGTTTGCAACGACCTTGAGGATTTCGCCAGCTTGTTCTCCGGCCAGCGCCGGATCGATCGCGAGCAGCCGTGATGCGTGCGCAAGTGCTTGGTCGAGAGAGGCAGTTGGCTCGGGCACGACAGTCATCGAGCACCATTGGCTGGCAGAGCAAATTGACGGATCAGGTCGTGCACGCGGTACAGCCTAAACGCAGCGTTCGGATAGTAGAGTCTATGACTTGCTTCTCACAAGCGGTTTTGGCCCAAAACCTGCGTCGCAAAAAAGCTTGGTCAAGGCAGACCGCATTGATACCCGGGACCGCTGAACGACTTCTTCGTTGTTCGACGCGCATTGATCACGATGGCCTGATCCGACTGAGCGCGTCGATCCCGACGGCGCAGCGAAAATGATTACTTCGCTCCGACTCTGGGTTTCACGAATCGCAGCGTCATCCGGTCCGATTCGCCGATGGCCAGATACCTGGCCTTGTCGGTTTCGCCTTGCGACAATGTCGGCGGTAATGTCCACACGCCGTGCGGATAATCCTTGGCGTCTTTCGGATTTGCGTTGATGTCGCTCTTGGCATCGAGCACGAAACCGGCAGCAGTCGCGTAGTCGATCACTTGTTGTTCGGTCACATAGCCGTGTTTGCCGTCCGTGGCTGCGCCGGGATTCGCGCGATGGTCGGTGAGGCCAAGCACGCCGCCGGGTTTGAGCACGTCAAAGAACGCCTTGAACATCGCCGCCTGCGAGCCATCCATCACCCAGTTGTGCACGTTGCGAAACGTGAGCACGACATCGGCAGAACCCGGCGGCCCGAGCACTGGCTTGGCCGGATCGACCTGACGTAACTGGGTCAGCGCGTACGCATCCGGGTGCATCGCGAGTTTGACTTGCAATTTTGTATTCGACTCATCGGTTTCGTCGTGCTGGGTGGGCTTGACGCTCGCTGGATCGTCGATGATGCCGAAGTAATGACCGTGGTCGTGCGTCAGCGGCGCGAGGATTTCGGTGTACCAGCCGCTGCCGGGGGTGATCTCGATGACGGTCTGGCTCGGCTTCACGCCGAAGAACAGGAGTGTTTCTTTCGGATGCCGGTACTTGTCGCGCTCGACGTTGACAGGATTGCGCCACGTCCCGGCGATCGCCCGATCAAGTGCGGCTGCATCGGTTGTAGTCGGCGCGGCGGTCGGTACGGCGGGCATCGGCTGCGGATCGGCGTGCGCGACGAATGCGATCATCAACGCGGGGACGAGAGCGAGTGCGAGCAGACGGCGCGAACGATTCATGGACGACCCTCCAAGGATGCGCGCACGCTAGCACCACACGCGACGCGATGCATCAGCGCTGCTCAGAACAAGTGGCCCTGTGGCGATGGCGGAAGCGGCGGTGTGGGCGGCTGAAACAGGTCGCAGCGCAATGGCGGCAAGCGTGCGAATCCGAGCCGTGCATACGCGAGCGCAAAACGTCGCTGCAGCAGTTGCGCGAACGGGCCTTCGCCGCGCATGCGCTTGCCGAACGTCGGATCGTAATCCTTGCCGCCGTGCATCTGCCGGATCAGGCTCATCACGTGTTGGGCGCGTTCGGGATAACGCTGCGCGAGCCAGTCGCGAAAAATCTCCTTCACTTCGTGCGGCAGCCGCAGCAACACATATCCCGCCGCGCCCGCGCCGGCATCGCGCGCGGCTTCGAGGATGGACTCCATTTCCGGATCGGTGATCGCCGGGATCACCGGCGCGACCATCACCCCGACCGGCACGCCTGCGTCGCGCAACGCACGCATCGCCTTGAGCTTGCGATGCGGTGCGGACGCGCGTGGCTCCATCTTCGATGCGAGATGATTGTCGAGCGTGGTAATCGAGAAATACACCGTGACCAACCCATCGCGCGCCATTGGCGCGAGCAGGTCGAGATCGCGTTCGACCAGAGCGTTCTTGGTGATCAGGCTGACCGGATGGCGTGTTTCGGCCAACACTTCGAGTACGCTGCGGGTGACCCGGTAGCGGCGTTCAATCGGCTGGTAGGCATCAGTATTGATCCCGAGCGCGATCGGCGACACGCGATAACGCGGCTTTGCGAGCTCCACGCGCAAGCGCTCGGCGGCATTGGTTTTCGCATACAACTTTGTCTCGAAATCCAGACCCGGTGAAAGATCGAGGTATGCATGCGATGGCCGCGCGAAGCAATACACGCAACCGTGTTCGCATCCCCGGAACGGATTCACCGACTGGCTGAAGCCGATGTCCGGCGAATCGTTGCGACTGATAATGCTGCGCGCGTGTTCGTCGGTTACATGCGTGGCCGGAGGCGGCGGCGCGTCACCCCCGGCGTCGAACCAGTGCGGCACATCCCAACCATCGTCCGCTGCTTCCGTTCGCGCGGATGCGAAGCGATTCGCGGGCTGCGCAGTGGTGCCGCGACCTTTGAGAATGGTTAGGGTTTCCGGACGCCGCATGCGTGCAGTTTGAGACCATTGCGTCTCAGCGAGCGAGAAGCCAACCGCTGCGCGATGATAGACGCCATTAACGCGATTCGGCATATCCTGCTTGATCCAGGTTGAGCCGCTGCGGCGCAAGGAAGCGAATGAATACGCAAATCGATGAAACAATGTTGCGGCAGCACACTTCAAGCGATCTGGTCAGCAAGGTTCCGGCGGTCACGCTGGTTTTCTGGATCATCAAGATTTTCGCCACCACGCTCGGCGAGACCGGCGGCGATGCCGTCACCATGTCGTGGCTGGGCGAAACGACCGCCGCGGCCAAGGGCTCCGGTTATCTGATCGGAACGGCAATCTTCGGACTTGTTTTTCTTGCCGCCGTCCTCGTGCAGATCAAGGCGAAAAAATTTCACCCGTTCCTCTACTGGTTCACAATCATCGCGACCACGACTGTCGGCACCACCCTTGCCGACTACGCCGACCGTTCGCTCGGCATCGGCTATGCGGGCGGATCGACCCTTCTATTCGTTTTGCTGATGGCCACGCTGTTCGTCTGGCATCGCACTCTGGGTTCGGTGTCCATCAATACAGTGGCCACGCCGAAATCGGAAATGTTCTACTGGATCACCATCATGTTTTCGCAGACGCTCGGCACGGCGCTGGGAGACTGGGCGGCCGATTCGGCGGGGCTCGGCTACGGCGGTGCCGCATTGATCTTTGGCGGCATGCTCGCCGTCGTCGCGATCCTGTATTACAAAACCGCCATCTCGCATGTCGCGCTGTTCTGGGCCGCGTTCATCCTGACCCGTCCGCTCGGCGCCGTGGTCGGCGACTTCCTCGACAAACCGGTCGCCAAGGGCGGCCTCGAACTCAGTCGCTACACCGCATCGGCAACGCTGCTTGTGTTGATCGTGCTGGGCATCCTCGTGTTTCCGCAGCGACCAGCGGCGCGCGCGCACTGACTGATCGCACTGCTTGCAACTCGCAAGCGCACTTCTAACTCCACGATGGCGCGACGTCAGGGGACGAGCGTCAATCGCGACCCATGGCCCCTGTCAATGTTTTGCACCAGCGTCAGCAGCCCGCTTGGTATTGCAGCGCTTCCGGATAATCGGCGTCAAGACTTGATCGAGTTCGCCGGTGTCGTCATGCCGTAGAAGGTCGTCCATCACCGCCAGATGCATCACCGGTCGCTCGGCCAGAAAGGCACGGTAGGCGTGCAACGTACTACGCACGCCGGCTAGCTGGACCGCAATGGGATCGCTCCGGAGGTCGGGGCGTTCGATCTGGAAGGCGGCGTTTCCAAAAAGATATTGCATCAGTAGTTCGGGTTCGGCGTGATCGTGTCCGCCGCCGAGCCCGAGCACATCACAGACGGTCACGGTAACAGTCTTGGATTCCTGCACCTGCTTGAGAAGCGAGCGTCGCATCGCCGCCGCCTCATCGCCGAAGGGTTCGCGTTCGAGACGCCGAGTGTCGAAAACGAACTGGCGCCACGCGAGCGAGGTTTCGTCTTGCGACAGCATCGTGTCGATCACCGGCGTGTGCGGTGACCCTTTGCTCGCATTCTGCTCGATGAACTTGAGCTCACCGATGGCGATCGCGTTGTCTGGGTCGAACGTGAGTGAGCGCTGGTAGGCATCGCGCGCGCCCGTGTAGTCGCTCAGTTCGATGAGGGTATAGCCAATCCCGCGCAACGCGGTTCCGAGCATGGCGTGCGACGAAGGCCACGCCTCGGCGAGCGCGAGCGTGTGGTGGTACGAGTCCAACGCGTGCGTCCGGTCGCCAGCCGCGTTGTAGAGAAATGCGCGTTCCGTGAAAGCGTTGGCCCAATAGGGCGCCAACGACTGCGCACGATCCAGGAAGGCAATCGCGCGAGCGTTATCGCCGGCGTCGGTGGACGCGAACGCGGCGGCGAAATACGCACGCGGACATGCGACGTCGACGTAGTCGATCGCCGTGCCGGGCGGCTGCCTCGCCGCAAATGTGCGCGCCTCTTCGCGCGTCGCCACGCTGACATGGACGGAGCCCGGCCCGGCCACCCGCGCGTCGCAGAACGTGAGCGCAGGTTTGAGCTGTTCCATGATGGCCAACGTGCCGCCAGCGACGGCGTTCACACTGTCAACCTGTGCGCGGAACTGTGATCCCGCGTACGGCTCGGCCTCAAAGCTCGGCGTCGGAGTCACTGAGGTGTAAGCGCCCTCGCTGCCGGCGTGTGCGACGCCGGCGACCGACAGGACAGCCAAGATCACGAGTGCGCGCCAGCGTGTCTTCATCAGGGATTACATCGCCGCGATCAATGCATCCGCAAACTCGCTGCACTTGATCTCGGTCGCGCCCGGCATCAGCCGTGCGAAATCGTAGGTGACGCGCTTGAGACCGATCGCCTTGTTGGTCGCCGCGATGATCGCGTCAGCCGCTTCGATCCAGCCCATGTAACGCAGCATCATTTCGCCGGAAAGGATCACCGAACCCGGATTCACCTTGTCGAGGCCGGCGTATTTCGGCGCAGTTCCGTGGGTCGCCTCGAATACCGCGTGGCCGGTAACGTAATTGATGTTCGCGCCCGGCGCGATGCCGATGCCGCCGACTTCCGCAGCCAACGCATCGCTGAGGTAATCGCCGTTGAGGTTGAGCGTGGCGACCACATCGTATTCGGCAGGGCGCAGCAGGATCTGCTGCAGGAACGCATCAGCAATCGCGTCCTTGATGATGATGCCCGCACCCGGCTTGCCTTCCGGAATGACGTGCCACGGGCCGCCGTCAAGTTCAATCGCGCCATAGAAATCGCGCGCCACTTGATAGCCGAAGTCGCGGAACGCGCCCTCGGTGAACTTCATGATGTTGCCTTTGTGCACTAGCGTCACCGACTTGCTCTTGTTCGCAATCGCGTACTCGATCGCGCTGTACACGAGGCGTTCGGTGCCCAGGTACGAGACCGGCTTGATGCCGAGCCCGACTTGCACGTTGCTATGGCGATGCGGCATGCCGATGCCTTGCAGCGCATGGTTCCACGCGTCGGTTTTTTCCTGCGTGCCGAAACGGATCTTGTCGAACGATTTCGGGAATTCCTTGGCAATGAAGTCGAGCATCTTCTGCGCATCGGCCGAGCCCGGTTCAAATTCGATGCCGGCGTAGATGTCTTCGGTGTTCTCGCGGAAGATCGTCATGTTGACCTTGCCCGGATCCTTCACCGGCGAAGGAACGCCCTCGAACCAGCGCACCGGCCGCAGGCAGACGTACAGATCGAGCATCTGCCGCAGCGCGACGTTGAGCGACCGAATGCCGCCGCCAACCGGCGTCGTCAACGGCCCCTTGATCGACACCAGATACTCGCGGCAAGCCTCGACGGTTGCATCCGGCAACCAATTGCCGGTCGCGTCGAACGCCTTCTCGCCGGCCAGCACTTCCATCCACATCAGCTTGCGGTTGCCGCCATAGGCTTTCGCCACCGCTGCATCGAGCACGCGTACCGAGGCGCGCCAGATGTCCGGGCCGGTGCCGTCGCCTTCGATGAATGGAATGATCGGATGGCTCGGCACATTCAAGCCGTGCGGCGATTTGCTGATGCGTGCGCCGCCGTGCGGTGGGGTGGGATTTGCTGCGGTCATGGATCACTCCCGTGCTGCCGCGCTGCGCGCGACGTGGTCAAGACCGCCATTGTCGCGGTTTGCGGCCCGGGAATGAAGCGCGGTGCGCAGGCAGGCGCGGGGTCGTTTCGCATGCACCGCGCTTTTGTGCGCCTATTTTCCGATGGAAAACACGATCGTTGCTGCGGCTTGGCCGTTGAGATCAATCTCCAGTGTGTACTGGCCGGCCGGCAAGGCGGTCTTGTTCATGAGCTCGAAGCTGGTGCGTTGGGTGCCTTTCGGATTGATGGTCTGCTCGCTCTTGCTGACCACGCCGCCGTTCGGGGACAACCATTTCGCCATCATCGCGACATTCTTCGCTGCGCCCTCGGAGGTGACCACGGCATGGATCGTGTCGGTCGGACGAAAGATGACTGGAAACGCGGTGCTGCTGCTATCGCTGGCGACGGTCTTGCCGAGGTCGATGCGGGTGATGTCGACAGGCGGTGTGTAGCTTTTCTTGTGCGCATGCGCAACGGCGGGATTGGCATCGGAATTGGGATTGCCTGCATTGCAGGCGGCAAGGCTGACGGTGAGGCCAAGCGTGAGCCACGCCATTGGGGATACGGGCTGAAACATGCGCATGTGAGTCTCCTGCTGTCTGGCGCTGGATACATGGTCGCGCAAAGCGCGGCAACGTCCAATCTACGCCATCTTTCTTATTGGCGGGCGCAGCGCGCCTCGGGCGGCAACGGGAAGCCGGGCGTCGCCCGCCATGGATTGATGTCCAGGCCGCCGCGTCGCGTGTAACGCGCGTACACCGACAACGCGTCTGGTCGGCAGCGCGCGAAAACGTCGGCGAAGATTTGCTCGACGCATTGTTCGTGGAAGCCATTGTGGTGTCGGTACGAAATCAGATAACGCAGCAGGCCGTCATGATCGATGCGCGCTCCGCGATAGCGCAATTGCACGCTGGCCCAGTCGGGCTGGCCGGTCACCGGGCAGTTCGAACGAAACAGATGCGAGACCAGCGCTTCGTCGCCGGCATCCTCGTGCACGCGCAAATGCTCGGGGTTCGGCGGACCATAGTCGGTGATGTCGAGCGCAAGGTCGTCGATGCAATCGCCGGCAAGTTCATGTACCGGCATTGCATCGGTGACGGGCAGGATGGTTGTCGCAACATCAGTGCCGGCGGCGCTGGATAAATCGCGTGCGATGGTTGCGCGCAACGTATCGGAAGCGGCCAGCCGCGTCATCGCAAATCCGTTGAGGTAAAGCTTCAGCGACTTCGATTCGATGATGTTCGGCGAGTCGGCGGGTACACGGAATTGCGCCATGCCGACGCAGGGTTTGCCACGCGCGTCCAGCCACGCAAGTTCGTACGCTGTCCACAAGTCGAAACCAACGAAGGGTAGCGCCGCACGCAATGCGGGTTCGTCGCGGCCACTTGCACGCGCGATCGGAAACAGCAGTGCTGCGTCGTAGCGATCCGGCCAGGCGACAGCTTTGCCGAGCGGCGACTGGTCGAGTGTCGTCATGCGCGCAAAGCCTTCACGGACGCCAGGCTTTCATGGACGGTGCTCCAGAGCAAGATAGTCGTCCGATTGCATGTCGATCAACCGGCTCTCGGTGCGCGCGAATTCCGCTGCGTGACGACGCCCACGATACAGCGCGATCGGTGCGGCGGCGGCGGATGCGAGCAGATTCACATGGCGATCGTAGAACTCATCGATGAGCAAGAGAAAGCGTTTCGCGGCATCTTCGGCAAGCTTGTCGAACACCGGCACGTTTGAGACCAGCACGGTATGGAAATCGCGCGCGATCTCGATGTAGTCCGCGACCGCGCGCGGACCTTCGCAAAGTGCAGAGAAATCGAACCACACGATCCCGTCCGCATGCGCCTTCGCGATGATCGGCCGATCGTTGATCTGCAGCGTTACCGGCAAGCGCGGCAAACCCATCGCGAGTTTCTCGAAACTCGCGCGCAGACGCTCCTCGCAAGCTGGATCGGCCCGATCTGCTTCGGTCCGATCCGAATCAGGCGCGATGCACCACGTCGCGGCGTGCTTCAAGTGTTGCAGCCGGTAGTCTTGTGCGCCGGCCAGTTGCAGCACCGTGCAGTTGCGTTCGATCGCTGCGATCGCGGGCAGGAACTGCGCGCGCTGCAAGCCGTCCTTGTACAGGTCGCATGGCGCGATGTTGGACGTTGCGACCAGGGTGACGCCACGTGCGAACAACAGCTCCAGCAAGTGGCCGAGCAACATCGCATCGCCGATGTCGGACACCACGCATTCGTCGAGCACGAGCAGCCTGGCATCGGTGGCCAGATCGCGCGCAACGACACGCAGCGGATCGCGCTGTTCGCGAAGTGCATGCAGGCGTGCGTGCACATCGGCCATGAAGCGATGAAAATGCAGCCGGCGCTTGGCAGCAAACGGAATGTGTTCGAACAGCAATTCGGTGAGGAAGGTCTTGCCGCGGCCGACCCCTCCCCACAGATACAGACCGGCGACCGGCGCTTGCGGACGAAGGCTCGACAGCAGGCGTCGCAACGCGCCGGAATCGCGGATGGAAGATTCCAGCAACGCATCGTGGATGCGGTCGAGCTCGGCGAGCGCGGCTTGCTGCTCCGGATCGGCCTGCCATTCACCGGCTGCGATGCCGGCTGCGTATTGCGCCGATGGCCGGGTGTCCGTCGCTTGCTCAGACATGCAGCCGCTCAACCATGCAGCGCGGGCGGCAGATTGCGGCGGACGCCATTCTTGATAGCACCGCGCAGATCCATCAGGCGGCGATGGAAGAAGTGGCCGGTGTCGGGCATCTTGACCAAGATCGGTTTCGCGTCGAGTTTGCCGAGCCAGTCGTACACCGCGTGCGGGGCGACGATGTCGTCGGCTTCGCCCTGGATCACCAGCCACGGACAGGCCGGCGGCAGCACCGCAGAAAAATCCCAGCGACCGGCTGGCGGCGCGATCGAAATCACTTGAGCGACCGGCAGATGGCGTGCGCCCAGCAACGCGATCCACGCACCGAATGAAAATCCGGCAAGCCACAGTGCGCGGTCGGGCAACGCGTGCTGCGCCCACTGCGCAACCGCGAGCAGATCGAGCGTTTCACCGCGACCGCTGTCGTAGCTGCCCTGCGATTCGCCGACGCCACGGAAGTTGAAACGCACCGTGGTCAGCCCGAGTTCGCGCAACGAACGCGCCGCCATCGTGACCACCTTGTTGTGCATCGTGCCGCCTTCCAGCGGATGCGGATGGCAGACGATCGCATAGCCTGCGCGCGCATCGGCGGCGTCGGGCAGATCGACCGATACTTCCAGTAAGCCGGCCGGGCCGGGCAGCATCACTGTGCCGGCGGAAACGGGAAACGGGATCGTTGGCTGAGCCATGGGTGGATGATCTCAGGCGTCGCGGAGGCGCGCTGCGCGGATAATACCTGCCGCCGGACGCGGCAGCTTGGCCCAACGCGACAATGCAGCAAGAGGAAACATCCAGATACAACCTGCGTGGCGAGCGGCCCACGCAAACCTGGGTTATTTGATCTGGCCGACCATCCATTTCACGGTGGCTTCGACTTGCGCATCGGTCAGCGCGGGATTGCCGCCCTTGGCCGGCATCTGGTTGCCATCAGGTCCCTTGTAACCGTTGATCGCGTGGCTGACCAACGTCGGGATGCCCTCGGCAATGCGCGCCGCCCATGCAGCTTTTTCCAGCTTTGGCGCGCCGCCGGCGCCGTTGGTATGGCAGCCGGTACACAGATTGCCGAAGATCACCGAGCCGTCCAGCGAGCCGCCATAGGCGACCTGCGAAGCGGCTGTCGCCTTGGCCGCCTCGGCAGCCGCAGCCATCGCCGCCTGCCCGGTCGAGCCGGCATAGTCGGCGCCCAGCGGTGCGATGCGCTCGGCGATCTTGGCTTCCATCGCGGGATTGGTTTCGATCGGCAGCTTGGTGTGCATGTAGGCGGCGAATGCCAGCAGCACCACCGTCACCAGGACGAGAAAGCCGATCACCATCGAGAAATGCTTGAGAAAGACGAGGTCGTGATTGCGCAGCACGGTGGCACCTGTGGGAGCTGACTTGATTCCAGCCTGACATTATAACGGCAGCCAAGGCCGCAGCGCACCCGCCAACGAGGTGGATGAGCGTCCGCATCGGCTATGGGCCGCGTTGGCGCAAGCGCGTACCATGCGCGGCTCGCAGGGAAACTTAAGAACCGGTCGGTTAGTGTGCCGACCATACCGCAGACTTACTCAGGCTCAGGCAACGCATGTCCGACTGGATCATCCTTTGCGACTTCGACGGCACCATCAGTGTCGAGGACGTCACCGACTCGCTGCTCGAACGCCACGCGCATCCGGACTGGATGATCCTGGAAGCGCGCTGGAAATCCGGCAAGATCGGCTCGCACGACTGCATGGCCGACCAGATCGGCTTGCTCGACGCCGATCGCCGCCAGCTCGACGCGCTGTTCGCGTCGATGCGTATCGACCGCATGTTTCCTGCCTTTGTCGAAGCGGCGCTGACCGCGCGCATTCCCATTCGCATCGTCAGCGACGGGCTGGATATGGCAATCGAAAGCATCCTCGCTCGCCATCAGCTTGAACATCTGCCGATCAGCGCGAACCAGATCGACGCCGACGGCGCGCGTCGCTGGAAGTTGTCGTTTCCGCACGCCAGCGACGACTGCAAGGTCGCCAGCGGCATGTGCAAATGCGCGCAGGTCGCGCAGGCGCGCACGCAGAAACGCAAGGTCCTGTTGATCGGCGACGGTGCATCGGATTTCTGCGCAGCCGGCGCGGTGGACATGGTGTTCGCCAAGCATCGGTTGATCGAACACTGCCGAGCGCACGGCCTGCCGTATATTCCGATCACCGGCTTTGAAGACGCGCTGGTGCTGCTGCCGTCGCTGATCGAAGGCACGCTGGTTCCCGCTTCGTCTGCGTCGCACGACGCCAAAGCATTCCCGAAAGGCCCCATTTCGCATGCCTGATACCGCCATCACCACCGCTTTGCCGCAGTTCGAACCTGACACCGCCCTGCCCGCCGACGCGGCGCTACTGCAGGATGAAGCGCGTTATTGCTCGTTTGGCGACACCGTGCATTACTCCGAGCCGCCGAAGATCTTCGCGCGTTGCGAGGGCAGTTACCTGTACGACACCGCAGGCACGCCTTTCCTTGACTTGCAGATGTGGTACTCGGCGGTCAATTTCGGTTATTCGAACCAGCGCCTCAATAATGTGTTGAAGCAGCAGATCGATACGCTGCCGCAGGTCGCGAGCCAGTACCTGCATCCGACCAAGATCGAACTCGCCAAGGTCATCGCGCAGGATGCGGAGCGCAAATGGGGCCGCAAGGGCCGCGTGCATTTCAACGTCGGCGGCTCGTCGTCGGTGGAAGATTCGCTGAAGATCGTACGCAATGCGTCCGGCGGCAAAAGTCTGGTGTTTGCGTTTGAAGGCGGTTACCACGGCCGCACGCTGGGCGCATCGGCGATCACTTCGTCGTATCGCTATCGCCGCCGTTACGGCCACTTCGACCGCGCGCAATTCATCGAATTTCCGTACCACTTCCGTGGCCCGAAGGGCATGTCAAAGGAGGAATACGGCGAGCATTGCGTCGCCAAGTTCGCGCGCCTGTTCGAGACCGAATACAACGGCGTCTGGGACGCCAAGGCCGGCCAGTGCGAATACGCCGCGTTCTACGTCGAACCGATTCAGGGCACCGGTGGCTATGTCATTCCGCCACCGAACTTCTTCAAGGGTTTGAAGAAGGTGCTGGATCAGTACGGCATCCTGCTGGTCGTCGATGAAATCCAGATGGGCTTCTTCCGCACCGGCAAACTGTGGGCGATCGAACACTTCGGCGTGCAACCGGACGTGCTGGTGTTCGGCAAGGCGCTCACCAACGGCCTCAACCCACTCGCCGGCATCTGGGCGCGCGAAGAATTGATCAACCCGACCGTGTTCCCGCCCGGTTCGACGCACTCGACGTTCGCCTCCAATCCGCTCGGCACCGCTGTCGGCCTGGAGACGATGAAGATGCTCGCCGAGACCGACTACGAAACGATGGTGATGGCGAAAGGTGCGCATTTTCTCGAAGGGCTGCGCGATCTGCAAAAGCGCCACAAGGAAATCGGCGATGTGGATGGTCTGGGATTGGCGCTGCGCGCGGAGATCTGCGAGGCCGACGGCTTCACTCCGAATCGCAAGTTGCTCGATACGATGGTGGACATGGGCCTTGCCGGCGAGCTGAAGCACAACGGCAAGGCGATCGGCCTGGTGCTCGACGTTGGCGGTTATCACAAGAACGTGATCACTCTCGCGCCATCGCTGCATATCAGCACCGAAGAGATTGACCTCGGGCTGCGTCTGCTCGATCAGTTGTTGACCAAGGCCAAGCGCGGCTGAACCTCCGTGGCGAGATGACTCCCGTCCTACGCGGGGCCAATCAAAACCTGACACTGCAATTAGTCAAATCGCGCACTCTGCGCGCCTCGAGTCAAAGGAAATCGTCGATGCGCCGAGGTTTGCTGGCCTGCGTGTTTTTCCCGTGCCTCATCGCTGGCGCGCACGCGCAGCTCGCGGCGGATCCGGAGCGGGCCACGGCTGCCAAGTCCGCCATCCGGGACCTGGCGCCGGTCGCCGTGCGCGGCGTACAGCCCGGGCCGGGGTTGTGGAAGGTGTCCAAGGGCGATCACGTCATGTGGATCCTCGGCACCATTTCGCCGCTGCCCAAACACATCACCTGGGACTCGGGGCGCGTCGAGGCGGTCATCGCCAAGGCGCAGGAAGTTGTGGATCCGCCCGAAGCCGACCTGAAATCGAATGCGAACGTGTTTGCGAACCTGGCCGCGCTGCCGTTGCTGATCGGAGTGCGCAACAATCCGGAGGGCAAGCAGCTCAAGGATGTCGTGTCGGCCGAGGCGTACGTGCGCTGGCTCCCGCTCAAGCAGAAATACATTGGCGCGGGCAACAAGGTCGACTCCTGGCGGCCGATGTTCGCGGCGCTCGCGCTTTACGACGCGGCCATCCGCAAGGCCGGCCTCACCGACAAGCTGATCGCGCAAAAGGCAGTCGAATCGGCCGCGAGGCACAGTGGCGTGACGATCACCAAGCCGAAAGTCGCCGTCACCGTCGATAGTCCGAGGGCAGCGGTGAAGGAATTCAAGTCCAGTGCGCTCGCCGACGCCGACTGCTTCGGCAAGACGCTCGATCGCATCGACACCGATCTTGTGACGATGACTGCGCGTGCCAATGCATGGTCCACCGGCGACCTTGATGCGCTGCGGAAGCTCCCTTACACCGACCAGATGGCTGCCTGCCATGCCGCGCTTTCGGAATCCGGACTCACTCAGACCCGCGGACTGCAGGGAATCAACACCCGCGCCCACCAAGTCTGGCTCGATGCCGCGAGGTCGGCTCTCGAACGCAACAAGGTCACGTTTGCGGTGCTGCCAATCGCACGCTTGCTCAAGCCCGAGCCCTACCTGTCGCGCTTGCGGGCCATGGGCTACACGGTCGAGGAGCCCAGGCCGAAACCACCAACGTCTGACACGACAGTCGGCGCGGATACAGCAGCGAACTAGTCGTAGTCGCGTCGAGCGATCACAGATGCCTTGCGCGGGCGTCGATCAGTCCGCCGCATTCGCCGGTTGCTGCAGGGTGTAGGCCGGCGGCGAGCGGTCGAGAAATCCGAGCGCGTGACAGTGGCCCATGACGTGTACGCCCTTGGCCCGTTGTTCGCCGGCGATTTCGTCGCGCAGCGCGCGCATCAGCGTCCAGTGCATCTTCGGTCGGTAGTGATGCTCGGCGTGGTAACCATTGTTGAGCCATGTCCAGTTGTACAAACGGTTGTATGTGCTCACGCCCCACGCGATCGGCGTATCGGGATCGCCCTTGTGATGCTCGTAGTAGCCATTGAGCGATGACAGGCAATGGCCGAAATAGTAGAACGGCAGCATCGCCAGGAACGCCCGCCAGTCGTACACGAGGCAGATCAGATAGAGACCGATCAGGATGTAGATCTCGCGCCAGATCCACGCCGCCTTGTCCGGGAATTTCTCCTTCAACCGCTTGTACACGTCGCCGATATCGTCGCGGAAGTAGCTATAAAACGTGTACGTCCACGGACTCTCGGGCTTGCCGTCTTTACCGTGGCGGTAGATCGACAGCGGATCGATCGTGGTGCCGTCCTTGACGCGATCCATATTGCCGACGTGATGGCGCAGGTGAACGTGGTGGTAGAACTCCTGCGAAAAACCGTCTGTCAGCGACAGGATGATGCTGTACACGCGATTGAGCCAGACCCAACGGAAGAACGGATTGTGGATCAGGTTGTGGCTGCTGCCGTTGATGCTCCACGAAATGCTGATCGAATAGACCAACGCGAGCGGAATCCACACCGCCCATGGAATCCGGTGGAAACCGAAAAACAAAGCACCCACGAACAGCAGATGCGCAATCACCATCAGCGCAGGCAGGGCGTCCCGGCGCGAATAGGCGAAAAAACTGCGCGGCGGCATTGGTTTGAGAGTGGGCAACATGCGAGTGATGGTTCCTGGATTGTGCTGCGAAATGGTACGCCAACGCGTGTTAACCGGCTCCTTGATCGGATCCGCAGCAGTCTTGCGAGCGGGGCTAGGCGTGCCTGAGCGCAATCACCGCATTCAATCCGCCGAACGCGAACGAGTTCGACAACGCCGCGCGCACAGATTTTTCGCGCGCGGTGTTTGGCACGTAGTCGAGGTCGCATTCCGGATCGGGATCGATGAAGTTCGCGGTAGGCGGCACTACGCCATCGCGCAGTGCGCCGATCGCGGCGACCAGTTCGATCGCGCCGGCCGCGCCCAGCGCGTGGCCATGCATGGACTTGGTCGAAGACACCGCGAGCGCATCGGCGTACACGCCGAACACCTGGCGGATCGCGGCGGATTCAGTTGGATCGTTGGCCGGAGTGCCGGTGCCGTGCGCATTGATGTAGTCCACCTCGTCGGGGTTCATGCGCGCATCGGCGAGCGCGCGGTTGATCGCGCTGGCCGCGCCGTCGCGCGACGGAAACACGATGTCGGCGGCATCCGACGACATGCCGGCGCCCGCGAACTCGGCGAGTATCGTCGCGCCGCGTGCGCGTGCATGTTCGTATTCCTCCAGCACGAAAATGCCCGCGCCCTCGCCCAGCACCAGTCCGCGCCGTTGCTTGCAGAATGGCCGGCACGTGTCCTCGGCGAGCACGCGCATCGATTCCCAAGCGCGCGCGACGCCATAGGTGATGCAGGCTTCGGTGCCGCCAGTCACCGCCGTATCGGCCATGCCGGAACGCACCATGTGGAAGGCCTGCGCCATTGCGTGGTTGGCGGACGCGCATGCGCTGGACACCGCGAACGCCGGGCCGCGCAAGCCGAACTCGATGCTGATCTGACTGGCCGGCGCGTTCGCCATCAGCCGCACGATCGTCAGCGGATGCAGGCGCGGATTGTTCTCGGCATACAAGCGTCGCGAGGCATTGTCGTTGGTGTTCTCGCCGCCGACGCCGGTGCCGATGATCACCGCAGTCGTCTCACCCAAGCTATCCGCGCGAAAGTCGAGGCCGGATTGCGCGACCGCTTCGCGCGCCGCGACCAAGGCGAATTGCGAGACGCGATCGAGCAGCACGAGTTTTTTCTCGTCGAAATGCTTGAGCGGATCGAAGTGTCGCACTTCGGCTGCGATCGGCGCCTTCAGCAATGCTGGATCGACGACCGAAATCCTGCCGATGCCGCTGTGGCCTTCGCGCATCGCCTGCCAGCAAGTCGTTGCGTCGTGTCCGAGCGCGCTGATCGAACCCATGCCGGTGATGACGACGCGACGCATGTGTAATCCGTGCATCGGTTACGGCGCAGGATTCGCCGCCGGGGGCGAAGCCGCCTTTTCGGCAACCAGGCGCTCGACCGCAGCGACAAGCCCGCGCACGCTTTCTGTATCCACGGCGGGATCGCGATCGGGCAGGGTGATGCCGAAATGGTCTTCAAGTTCGAAGATGATTTGCACCACGTCCAGCGAATCGATTTCCAGCTCCTTGAGGGTGGACTCAAGGCTGATCTTCTCGGCCGGGATGTGCGCTTCCTTGGCGATGATCGCGAAGATCGCGTCCTGGGTATTGTCCATGTGCTACTCCGTGATGGTCGGTGGGGGCGCGACGACAGACGCGATCTGCGGCGGCGCGACGGGTTGATCGTGGCCGAGTTGGAGAATACCTGCAACGATCACTGCCGCGCCCAGCAATTGCATCGCGCCGATCGCTTCGTGCAGCACCAGCCACGAGGCGAACATTACCGCGACGAAAACGATCGCGCTGGTCGGGAACGCGCGCGACAAATCCGAATGCCGCAGGATCAGCATCCACACGACGAAGCAGCCGCAGTAGCTCGCGATCGCCAGCCACAGCCAGCCCGAGCCCAGGGCGAGCGTGAAGGCATGCGCTGAAAAATCGAAGCCGCCAGTGGCATTTCCAGCGAACTTCAGCGAGAGCTGGGTCACGATCTCGACCGCGACCAAGGCCAGCCATGCGAGCACCAGCATCTTGCGCGGACGTTGCAGAGCGGGGGCGTTCATGCGTGGGCCTTGCGCGCGGCGTTCGTCGCCGGAACGGATTCGCGATGCAGGCCGAACGCGCGTTCGGCGGTCTTCATCGTGCCGTCAATCAGCCGATTGCGGTGCTGATACCAAAGCCAGTTCGGAGTGAGCGCGCTGCCCAGCCGCAATTTTTCCTGCGGCAACCCCTGACCGCTTTGGTACGTTGCGATGCGGTGTTCGATCGCATAGCGCACATTCTCCATCCAGCTCACGTAGTACAGATTCAGGCGGCGCGCGTGGACGTAATCCATGCCGATGTATTTGTCGATCAGGCGCTCGCTGTCGTGCAGCACCAGGTTGAATGCGACCAGGGTTCCGTCGAGCCAGTAACAGACGCAGGACGCACGATCGCCGAGTTCGGCGAGCACGCTGTCGAAATACTCCGGCATGAGTTCTTCCAACTGCATTTCCGCGCGTTCGAGGGTGTTGCGATACAGACGCGCGACGTCGTCGCGGATGCCTTCAATGTCGCGCCTCCATTCGATTCGCAGCGCAGCCCGCGAACGCTGCTTGCGGCGCATGTCCTTGCGCGTGGCGCGGCTGAGTGTCGCCAGATAGTCGTCGAGCGTGGCATACGGCAACGCCAGCGTCGCGGTCGCCAGTCCCGGCTGTCTGCGCATGCCGCGTGCGGTCAGCGCCCACTCCCACAATGCCGATTGCGCATCGCTGGCGTCCTTGACTGCGAGTAGTTGCACGCCGAGCTGCCCGGCATGCGTTTCGCAGCCGTCGAGCACCATCGCGAGCATGCGTTGGCAGTCTGCGCCGGTGCTCTGCGGCGCGAAACCGGCGTGGCAGGTTTCGCAAACCGGCGAGCCCAGTGCGAGCATGCGTGGACGCAGCAAGCCCGGCGCCGCGCGTGCGAGCATGCCGACAACGCGGCGCAGACGGCCTTCCAGCGTGGTGTCCAGCCGATAATCGGTGATGAAAGCCGGGACCGCTGCGCACAATTCGGAATCCACCCGCACGCCGAAATACACCCATTCGAAGTCCGCCAGCCCGGCGCGCTCGATCGCACGGTAGTACGACCAGTCTTCCAGTTCGCCGGGAAACAGCCGGTTCCATTCGGTCGCGGTAAACGCTTCGATCGAGCTGGCGACGACCAACTCCATCAGACCGCCCGCAACAACGATGCGCCGCTTGCATCGCCGGTATCTGTGCCGATGCAGCGCGAAAAGAAATCGGCCGAGCGCGCGACAACTTCGCGATGCTCCTGGTCGACGGTGACCATGTGGTAACTGTTGTGCAACAGCAGGGTTTCGACATCGGCGCCGACGCTGCGCTCGACGATGTGCGCGTTACGCACGCTGGCGACATCGTCGTTGGCCGAGTGCACGACCAGACACGGCGCGCGCACCTGGTCGAGTTGCTTGCGCACGCGCGCCGACAAGCGATAGAACTCCGCGAGCGATGGCCACGGATTGCCCGGCAGCCCGCCCGCCGCGCTGTCGCCGCTCAACATGCTGCCGGCGATGCGCTGGCGCACGCGCTCGCACTTGATGCCATACGGCGGCTTTTCCATGAATCGTTGCTTGCGCCCGATTCCCAACCGCATCGCAAGCGGCAGCATGAACGAGAGTTTCGCGATGCGCGGGATCGTCCAGCCGTCGTAGGCGAACGTCGTGCCGTACAGCGCCAACCCATTGACCTGCGCGGGCCGTTCGGCGGCGAGCTTGAGCGCGAGCAGCGCGCCCATCGACAGGCCACCGACGAAGATCCGGTCGACCTGGCCGGCGAGGCGATCGGCGGCTTCGGTCACGCTGCGGTACCAGTCGCGCCAGCCGGTCGCGAGCAGGTCGTCCTCGTTGCCGCAATGCCCGGCGAGTTGCATGCCGAGCACGCTGTAACCGGCGCGGTGCAGACCCTTGCCGACGAAACGCATCTCGGCGGGCGTGCCGGTCAGTCCGTGAATCAACAGCACACCGTCGCGACCGCCTGGCAGGAAAAATTCGCTGGATTTCATCATGGACGGAATGGATCTCTCAGGTGCGTTCGATGGGTGCGGCGTTCAATATTCAATCTGTTCAATGCGCTTGCGGCCAGCACACCAGCGCGACGCCAATCGTGATGGTGAACGTGGCGCCCCACTGGCGGGCAGTGACATGTTCTTTCAGGATCGCGTGGCTGGCCAGCACCACGCCACAATACGACAGTGCGGCGAACGCGAATGCAAGGTTCAGCGGCGCGAGCGTGAGCGCGGCGAACCACAGCACGAATTCGAGCACATACACCGCGATGCCGACGCCGATCCACGGCGAAGTCGCAAGCCGGCGAAAGAAGCCCGGCACGCCCTCGAATGCGGCATCATCGCCAGCCATGCCGAGCTTGAAACTGACCTGCCCTGTCACGTCGCAGATCACCGAACCCAGCAGCAGCAGATACATCAGCATGCGCGCGCGGCCTGTTCGATGGTGCAGAGCAATTGCCGATTGACCTCGGCATTGCGCGCGAGCGCAGCCGCGTCGGGCGCAGGCCGCGCGGGCTGATCGCGACGCACCTCCCAGCGCTTGAGAATGCCCGGAAACTGCGGGGCGGCGTATTCGCCGCAGATGTCCGCGCCCGCAATCCTGTGTTTACGCCCGATCGCTTCGATCACGCTGAGCACGGCGTGCAGCGGCATCCGCCCCTGGTCCCAGTTGCTTACGGCTTCTTCCTCAGGCAGCACATCCTTGTCGATGGTCAGCCAGATCGCATCGGTGGCGATTTGCGACAGGATGGTGCTCGCGGCTTGTTCGATCGCCATCTCGGCCAGATTGTTCCATAACAACTGTTGGTTCCAGATCATCTTGCCGGATACGCAGCGATAGGACGGGCCATTGGCGATGCGTCGCAACACTCGCGACGGCGCATGCGACCACGGGAACAGCCGCAGCCGGCCCGACGCGAGCGCCGGCAGGTTGCCGCCCTTCAGCCCGGGCCAGACCAGATCATCGCTGCACGGGCCGATGGTGACGATGCGCGCCACGCGTTCCGAACGAAGCGCCTGGTTTACCCACGATCCACAGTGCCAGCGTGGCGCGATCCGAACCCAGTCCGGATGGTTGTCGAAGTGGATCAGCGTCACCGGTTCACGCGCGCGCTCGAGCAGCAGCGGCGTCAAGTGGTGAAAATCGCCGGAACCGACCAAGGTCACGGTGGGATCAGGATGGATGGGTATGTCTTGCAGGCGTCGGCGTGTTTCGGCGATGGCCTTGCTGCCGCTCCACAGCCGCAACTTCGGCGCCAGATCGCGCAAATCGAGCACGCGTACGGATTGCCAGCGCGAGTCCGCCGATTCGCCGGCATCGCTGCGCAGTGAGCCATCGAGATCGAGAATCTCAAGATGCATCATGGTCCACCACCGCGCTGGCGAGCCGGATTGCGGCGACCGGGATTGGGCGTGTTCGCATCCGCAGCTTGCGGCGGCAGCCGTTATGTCGGCCTGTTGCGGATATCGGGCACGTCATCACGCTGTCGTTGCGCGCGTCATCGGTGCATCCGGCGACCAGAAGCGCAGGCTCAGCAAGGTCGGCGTAGTGCGATCGTCGGCGAGTTCCAGCGCCCAGCCATAACGCTGGCACAGCCGCCGCAATATGCCGGTGCCGCCGAGTTCATCCGAACGGCGGACACCGTTGCACGCAGGCTCTGTGGAATGCGGAGGATCGTTTTCAACAACCGTCGACTGTGCATCGGCAGCAAGCGGTTTCGCTGCGGCATGCGCATCGATCGTGCGCGTTTCGGTCGTCGTCAGGACGATGCCGTGCGCGTCAGCGTCGAGCCGCAAGCGGGTTCCGAATGCGCCGCCGGCGATGCTGCGGAACAACAGCCGCAGCACGATGCGCAACAGTTCCGGCGGTGCCTGCACGCGGACGGAATTCGCACAGCGCACGCCGATGACGATCTGCGCCGCATCGAGTTCGTTGCGGAAGTCGACGATCACCGAGGCCAGCGCCGCAGCGAGTTCGACCGTCGCGTCACCGGCATCCATCGCCTCGTCGGAGCGCGCGATCAGCAGCAGCGCATCAAGCAACGTCCCCATCTCGGCGGCGCTGCGTTGCATGCGTTCGACGCGACGCGACGGATTGGTGCCCTCGCGCAGCAGATCCAGCGCGCACTGCAAGACGCTCAAGGGCGTGCGCAATTCGTGGCTCGCATCGGCCGAGAACAGCACTTCGCGCTCGATCGCCAAATGCACGCGTTCGCGGTAACGGTGCATCGCACAGGCCAGGGCGCCGACCTCGTCAGCGCGATGATCTGCCGCGATGCGCTGCAATTCCAGCCCGGGCTCGGCGCTGTCCACTTCCCGCGAAAGCCGCAACACCGGTGCGAGCATGCTGCCCGCAAGCATTCGCCCGAGCCAAGCGCCCAGCGCAATGCCGAGCAGGATCATCGCGAGCAATTCTTCGGAAAACCGCCACTCACGCGCGGGCGAGTCCGGCAGCCCGGCCACCATCGTGACCCGGCCGATCGGCGTGAGCCTGATCGCGGCGAAGCGGTCGCTGTCGTCGCTGTCGTTTAGCTCGTGCACGCCCACCGGCAACCCGCGCAATCCCGCAGGCGAGGTCGGCGCCCTGCCGGGGCGATCGATGTACACGCTCTTCCAGGCGCTGCGCGGCAGCCGTGCATCGGGTTCGTCGCCATGCTGGGCGATCTGGGTGTCTATCTCTGCCGCCATTTCTTCCTGGATCAGCACGTTTTCGAAGTGTTCGGAGATCTGCTCGGCGACGATCGCCAGGCAAACGCCGACCGCGCCGCCCAAAGCGGCGCAGCACAGCATGACCCGCATGCGCAGGGTCGTCTTACGTGGCAGCAGGCGGAACAATGCGATATCCGAAGCCGTGGACGGTGAGGATCAATGGTTGCTCGTAGGATCGGTCGACCGCCGCGCGCAACAGCGACACATGCGTGTGCAGCCGCGCCGAATCGTGCTCGGCATCGCCCCACAACGCTTGTGCGAGTTCCGCGTATGGCAGCACATGCGGCGACTTGCGCATCAACGCTTCAAGCAGGCGATAACCGGCTGGCGAAAGATTCAACGGCTGACCCTGCCGCGTTGCGCTGCGGCCGGCGACATCCAGCGCGAGATCGGCGATACGCAAGATCGCAGGCGACCGCCGTTGCTGGCGGTTGTGCAACACCTGGATGCGTGCGGCGAGCTCGCGCAATTCGAAAGGTTTGGTCAGATAGTCGTCGGCACCAGCCTCGAAGCCGAGCAGCTTGTCTTCGAGCCGGTCGCGCGCGGTCAGCATCAGGATCGGCACGTTGCCGCCTTGCGCGCGATACCGCCGGCAGACCTCGATGCCGTCCAGCCTGGGCAGGCCGATGTCCAGCACGATCACGTCGTAAACATTGTCCACCGCGAGCTGCAGACCGATCTGCCCGTCGGCGGCGTGATCCATCACCTGCCCGCGCGACTCCAGAAAGTCCCAGATGTTCTCTGCCATCGAACGCTGGTCTTCGATCAGCAGGATGCGCAATTTGGCTGGAATCGAATCCATAAGACGCCGCTGTTGGGTTCCGGAAGTGTAGCTGCGTCGCGTTAAGACCGTCCTGCCGATGCGGCGCGCCCGGGAATGCGATCGCAGTCGCACACCTCGGCGTGTGCGCCGTTACAATGTCCAGCCGCGCGCCCGTAGCTCAGCTGGATAGAGTACTGCCCTCCGAAGGCAATACTCACTGGGCTTCGCGACCAGTTAGAATGTCACAGGGCCGTTACTCGAAATCGGCCGCACCGCAGAAAAAAGTCCTTACAAAACGCGCCCGTAG
>JBBQAN010000033.1:0-4935 GCA_038316385.1 Lysobacterales bacterium
GAACGGGTGGCGATAAACCATCTCGCGTGGCAGTCCGAGTTCGACGCCAATGCGGCGCACCTCGTCCTTGAACAACTCGCGCAGCGGCTCCACGAGTTTGAGCTTCATATGTTCGGGCAAGCCGCCGACGTTGTGATGCGACTTGATCACGTGCGCCTTGCCGGTGGCGCTGCCGGCCGACTCGATCACGTCGGGATAGATCGTGCCCTGCGCCAGCCAGCGAATGCCTTGAAGTTTTGCCGATTCCTCATCGAAAATCTCGATGAACAGGCGGCCAATGATCTTGCGTTTGGCTTCCGGATCGCTGACGCCGGCCAAGGCAGAAAAGTAGCGTTCGCTCGCATTCACGCGGATGACGTGAACGCCCAATCCGTGCTCATTAGATGCGGCAGCCATGGTCGCCATGACCTGGTCGCCTTCGTGGTGACGCAGCAGACCCGTGTCGACGAAGACGCAGACGAGCTGGTCGCCGATCGCGCGCTTGAGCATTGCGGCGACGACAGATGAATCCACTCCACCGGACAAGCCGAGAAGGACGCGATCCGATCCGACTTGAGCGCGAATACGCGCAACCGCATCGTCGATGATGTTCGCCGGTGTCCACAACGTGGCGCAAGTGCAAATATCCACAACGAAGCGTCGCAGAATTTCCGCGCCGTGCTGCGTGTGCGTCACCTCAGGATGGAACTGCACGCCGTACCAGCGACGCGCCTCGTCAGCCATCGCCGCAATCGGCAGATCGCCGGTCGTCGCTGCGACCGAAAAACCCGGCGGCACCGCGGTGACGCGATCGCCGTGCGACATCCATACGTTGAGCTGCTTCGGCAGGGTGACAAACAAGGCGTTGGTCGCGGTGATATCCAGGCGCGCATGGCCGAATTCGCGTTTGTGCTCGGCTTCGGTCTTGCCGCCGAGCTGGGCCGCCATGGTCTGCATGCCGTAACAGATACCCAGGATCGGCACGCCGTTGTCGAAGACCTGTTGCGGCGCGCGTGGCGACGATGTTTCGATCGTCGACTCAGGGCCGCCGGACAGGATGATTCCCTTCGGTGCGAAACGCGCGATCTCTTCCGGGTCGTGATCCCAGGCCCAGATCTCGCAGTAGACGCCGATCTCGCGAATGCGACGCGCGATGAGCTGCGTGTACTGCGCGCCGAAATCGAGGATGAGGATCTTGTCGCTGTGGATGTTATGCATGATTGGAAATCGGTGCGTCGTCAGTCGAGCCGGTAATTCGGTGCTTCCTTGGTGATCGCCACGTCGTGCACATGCGACTCGCGAATCCCCGCGCCAGTGATGCGCACGAAATGCGGCTTCGCGCGCATTTCTTCGACCGTCGCGCAACCGACGTAACCCATCGCCGCGCGCAAACCGCCGACCAGTTGGTGGATGATGTTGCGCAGCGGGCCGCGATACGGCACGCGTCCTTCGATACCTTCCGGAACGAGCTTGTCGGCGTCGGTCTCGTCCTGGAAATAACGATCCTTGGAACCCTTTTGCATTGCGGCAAGCGAACCCATGCCGCGATAGCTCTTGTACGAACGGCCCTGGTACAGCTCGACTTCGCCGGGCGCTTCTTCGGTTCCTGCAAACATGCCACCGATCATCACGCAGTTCGCACCGGCGGCCAGTGCCTTGGCGATATCACCGGAATAACGGATGCCGCCGTCCGCAATGAGGCAGACCTTCGAGTTGTGCAACGCTTCGGCCACCATGCTGACGGCCGTGATCTGCGGTACGCCGACACCGGCGACGATGCGCGTGGTGCAGATCGAGCCCGGTCCCACACCGACTTTCACCGCATCGACGCCGGCATCGGCCAGCGCCTTCGCCGCATCGGCCGTGACGATATTGCCGCCAATGAGTTGCATTTGTGGAAATTGCTTGCGCACCCAGGCGACGCGCTCGATCACGCCGCGTGAATGACCATGCGCGGTGTCGACCACGATCACGTCGACACCGGCAGCGACCAGCGCAGCGACGCGTTCTTCCGTATCGCCGCCGACACCGACTGCCGCACCGACGCGCAGGCGTTCGTGATCGTCTTTTGCTGCGTTCGGATTGTCGCGTGCTTTCTGGATGTCTTTTACAGTGATCAGGCCGCGCAGCTGGAACGCGTCGTTGACCACCAGCACTTTCTCGATGCGATGCTTGTGCAGCAGACGCAGCACTTCGTCCTCGTCCGCACCTTCTTTCACAGTGACGAGCTTTTCCTTGCGCGTCATGATATTGCGCACCGGATCGGCAGGCGTCTTCTCGAAACGCAGGTCGCGGCTGGTGACGATGCCTACGAGTTGCTCGCCATCCACCACGGGCACGCCGGAAATATTGCGCGCGCGCACGATCTGCATGACGTCCTGGATCGACGTGTCCGGCGTCACCGTGATCGGATCGCGAATGACACCCGCTTCGAACTTCTTGACCAGGCGCACTTCCGCAGCCTGCCGCTCGATCGGCATGTTCTTGTGGATGATGCCGATGCCGCCGCATTGGGCCATCGTGATTGCCAGCCGCGCTTCAGTCACCGTATCCATCGCAGCCGACAGAATCGGCACATTCAGGCGGATACCGCTGGTCAGGCGCGTGGAAAGGTCGACATCGCGTGGCAGGATGTCCGATCGGGCGGGAATGAGCGAGACGTCATCGAAGGTGAGCGCCTCGGTAAGGATGCGCATGCGCCACTCCTCGGGCCGGTAAATCGCGGAATTATAGCGACGCGGCCGAGTCCGCGCCAGCGGATCGATGCGAGAATGGCTACTTCGTGCTGAAGCCAGGAGCGGCTCCTGCACATTCGAAGTCAAGATGGTGACTGACGGTCAATCGACAGTGAATGACTGCAAGCGCACAGGGACCGTTCCGCTCGGACCGAATCGAACGTGATCAAAGCTCACGTCGGATGGAGTGCTAAATGTCTGACTCGCGCTCAAAGTTACTTGCAGGTATGCCCCCCCGGGGGGAAGACCGAGCGGCCCAAAAGGCAGCGAAGATGCCTGCTGCCATGTGTCGATCGTGACAGGAAACTGTGAAGCGTATCCCATGGGTCCTGCGACGTTCGCACAGTTGGCATCACTGTATGCCGCCACGCTCGCCAGACCACCACCGACATGCACTTTTACATCGACAAAAAGATCGAAAAATTGCGAAGTGCCGGCAGGAATGCAATTGGAGCGAATTTCTGAAGGGAGGTTAGGCCCTACCGAAACCAAACGAATCGATGGCGCACTCGGTGAGCCGTCGACGTCGTCTAGCGTCGGGTTGGATCCCTGCGTAAGCGTCCAACCGCTGAGCCCTGCGTTGAAATCGGGATTTGTCACCAGATTGGCCGCCGCCGCACTTGTGGCGCAGACGCACAGGAGACTCGCAATGGCGACATGAATTGTGCAATGGGGGAATACTGACATGGAGAGGCCTTTTGTATGCGGTCGCTGCTGCGAAGCGTTGGACTATACCGCATCGATCGGCAGCACGAAGGTTTCTAGCGGACCAACGCCAGCGATAGCCCCGGCCAGTACGTGATGATCAGGACCGCCAGCAGCAGGATTGCGTAGAACGGCAGGCAGGCACGGATGATCGATGTCGGTGGCGTGCCGAAGCGCGCGCTGGCGATGAAGATGTTCATTCCCGCCGGCGGCAGGAAAATACCGATCTGCAGGTTGGCCAGGAAGATGATGCCCAGATGCACAGGGTTCACGTCGTAGTGCATCGCCACCGGCAGGATCAGCGGCACCAGGATGATGATTGCGGGAAACCCTTCCAGCAGCATGCCAAACACCAGCAGGAAGGCATTGAGTACGAGCAGGAATACCATCTTGCTGGCGATGCCCGCCTGCAGCGCGGCGAACAGGCGTTCCGGAACGTCGGCGTCGATCAGCCAGTTGGTCAGCGCGAGCGAGAAACCAAGCACGATCAGGATCGCACCGACCAGCAGCATCGCTTCGCGGATCACGCGCGGCAATTCCGCAAACTTGATTTCGCGCCGGACCAGCACGGTCACGATCAAGACATACAACGCAGTCGCCGCGGCGGCTTCCGATGCTGCAAGCTTGCCCGAGTAGATGCCGGCGAGAACCACGAACGGCAGCGGCAACTCCCACGCCGCATCCTTGACGGCGGCCCACACTTCGGGCGCACTGCTCGGTGGCGGTCGCGGCAATCCACGCGCGGCCCAGGCGCTGTAAATCGAAAGCAGCACGACCATCAGCAGGCAAGGCAGCAAGCCGGCGCGGAACAAGGCGTCGATGCTGACCGGCGGCGTCGTGTGAAATTGTTGGGCGACGACACCATACAAAATGAGCGGCATCGACGGCACCAGCAGCAGGCCCAAGCTGCCGGACGAGGTGAGCAAGCCGAGTGAAAATCGTTCCGGATAGTGCGCCTGGCGCAGCGCGGGATACAGCACCGCTCCGAGTGCGACCAGGGTAACGCCGGTCGCGCCGGTAAACGCGGTGAAAAGTGTACAAGCGCAAATGGATACAATCGCGAGTCCGCCCGGCAACCAGCCGAACAAGGCGTTGGTCAGACGCACCAGCCGCCGCGGCGCGTGGCTCTCGGCGAGCAGATATCCGGCCAGCGTGAACAACGGAATCGCGATCAGCGCCGGCATGTCGGCCAGGCGGTAAAACTCGATCGCCACCGCAGCGCCCGGCTCGCCCGCGAAATGGAATCCGATCAGCGCGATTGCGGCGAGCAAGGCGAACAATGGCGCACCAAGCGCTGCAAGCAGGAGTAGCGCAATGCCGATCAGGATCGTCACAGCACGTCCTTATCAGGCTCGTGCAGCAGCAGTGGTACGTGCGCCGGCGGCGCAAACGCGCGCAGCGCAAAACGCAGCGCCATCAGGCCGAATCCCGCCGGCAGGATGCTTTCAATGAGCCACGAAGGCACGCCAGCAAAAGCGTTGCTCCCCGATGCCAGATCGATCTTGACCAGATCGAC
>JBBQAN010000007.1:0-139734 GCA_038316385.1 Lysobacterales bacterium
GTGGTCGAACGCAACATGGAAATCGGCGAAATCGCGCTCGTGGCCAGCCTGGATCTCCGCGATGAATCGCTCGGGCGTGACGCCGGCTTTCTCCGCCGCAAGCATGATCGGCGTGCCATGGGTATCGTCGGCGCACACGAAATGCACGATGCGGCCCGCCATGCGCTGCGCGCGCACCCAGATGTCGGCCTGAACGTATCCGACCAGATGCCCCAGGTGCAGCGCTCCATTGGCATAGGGCAGGGCGCTGGTGACGAGCGCGGTGGGCTTTGAAGCCGACATCGACGGAATCCACGAACAATTGGTCTTCGATTATTCCACAAGGCGGCGCAGAGTTTGATTTTGTTGGCCGCGAACCGAGCGAACCCTCTTTTCGCGACGAGATGGTCCTAGCTCGCCACTGTCGCAAACCGCCGCATAGCGCCCAATCGGTCGGGACTAGCGGTACAGTGGCGCGCACGATCCATTCATCGCTACGGAGATGTGCCATGAAACGCACGATGCGCCTGCTGCTCGCAGGAATCGCTTTGTCCATTCCGCTGGTTTGCACGGCAACTGCGCAATCGCCGCCGCTCGGCAGCTACGGCTTCGACCAGATGAAACCGGAAACCACCCACTGCGCGAAACTCGACGCCGCGCAGATCGCAAAGTTCAAGAACTGCACGTATTCGAAGTCAAACAACTTCGGCGACGACCGCCCCGGCTACGCATGCGCGGTCAACAGCAAAAGTGCGTTCATGGCGTACAAGACGCTGGCGGATTGCAAGGCGGAGCTGGAGCTTGAGAAGGCGAATGGGGATTGACTGCTGCACCGAGACTCGTTTTCTTTAAGCTCACTGCATCTAAATAACCTTGATACCCGAAATGAAAATTGTTCCCTGAGCCCATATTCACATGATGACGATTTTCTCTCTCCACAAGCTCGCTGTTGTTGCACAGTCGATATGCATCCTTCTGGCCTTGTCCGCTTGCGATCGGATGGCGGAGTCGGCGTCAACCGATAACGCCAGCGTGAAGGTCTCGCCAGCGGATGCTGTCGAGCATACGTTGGATAATGCATTTATCCTGGCTGTTATCGGCAAGACCGCTGAGGCCGCCACGGCATTCGACGTTGCGATCAGCTCGAAGGAATTCCACGAGCTTCCAGAGGCTCGTCGATTCGTCGCGCTGGAGGCCGATGGCGAGGCGGAAGAGACGCTCGGCAATCACGCGAACGCGCACGCGCTTCTCGTGCGCGCCACAGCATCGAGCCAATCAGACCATCGGGCCTGGCACGACCGGCTAACGATGGCTTATGAGTTGCACGACTTCATCGACAGCACCCATTGTCTGACGGTTATCGCGCGGCGCTGGCCCGAAGCCTTGAAGCAGATTCCTGGGCAATCCATCTGGATGGTGCAGGCGTCATTGGGCGATGACGACAAGATGGACGCGTTGCGATTCGATCTGTTCGATGCGTTGTACGAAGCGCATTGGAAGGACGCGCGCGTGAACCCGAGCCGAGCATGGCGCGAGTTGACGCGGATGCTACTCGCGCGCCACGAACTCGCGAAAGCGAAACAGGTGGCGGCGGAAGTGGATAGCACGCGTATCGCGCTTTCGATGCGGGTGGACAAGCGATTCGATGCGATCACGACGGGCAATCCAGCATTCGACATCGACCGCCTCGCCGCTGCAAACCTGGAGAAGGCCCGGAGTGTTGCGGACCGGAATCCCGACGACCTGGAGTCGCGCATCCTCGTGATCTCGGCGCTGCTGGACTTGACCCGTTACGAGGAGGCATTGCGACTCGCGGACGAGACCGTGGCCATGGCGAACAAAGGCAACGGCCCGAAGCGCTTCAAGGATTTCGACGAGCATTACAACTGGATCCTCAACGATCGCGAGCGCGCCCTGCTTCGCCTTGGGCGCGTCGATGAGGCCGTCAGAGAACTGGAACGCGCAGCGCGTCGGCCTGAAGACGGTGGGGTCAATGTCAGCCAGGCGATCAATCTCGGAGGGCTCTACAACGAACTCGGAAGGCCTTCCGACGCGCTGGCGATCATCTCTAATGTCGGGGAGATGTCCCCGTTCGGTCGCATGCAACTGGAGTGTGTCCAGCTATGGGCTTCAATCCAGTTGCACGACGTGGCAGCGGTAGCCCGACACATGGATTACATGCGCGCGCACCGCGCCGATGCGATGGAGACGTGGACCAACGCGTTGGTTCTGGCCGGGAACGATGACGAGGCTGCGAGCGAACTGATTGCGCGCCTGCGCAGCGAACATTGGCGATCCGAAACACTCGAAAACCTTCAGGACTACTCCGAGGTTCGCCATCTGCCGCTCGAGTCCAGTTTTCACCGCCAATGGCGCGCGATCTACGCGCGACCCGACGTGCGCGAAGCAATCCGCCAGTTGGGTCGGGTGGAGTCGTTCCGGATCGATCCGAGTGGTGCCTAACAGGCGCTGAAAATCAACCTGTCGAGACGATCGACTATTCTGGCACCGAGTTTCTCCAGGCGAGCCACTTCGGCGGGAATATCGTTGCTCTCGTTGTCGATGTGGACGCGGCTCCCATTGTCCAAGCGCTTTTACGATGTACTCGTCGGGCGAGGTTTTCAGCATGTGGTAATTCCCACGGCTCCAGAATGCGCGCGATCCACCGCGCGACCGAGCGCTTCACCCCGTAAATTGGCGACATCGTCCATGTGCAGTCCATCAGCACGCTGCACAGGTGGAAATGATGCATGTCGGTGCCAGTATCTCCCTGAATCAAGGGACTAATGGCAAGAAGCTCAACTCTCCCGGCGCGTCCACTCCATATACCCGATGGCGTCGTAGGCGCTGACGATGTCGAACACTTCCGCGAGGTCGATGCCGCTCAGGCGGGCGACTTCATGGAGTTTGCGCGGGGTGGTCATGTAGTTGCCGACGCGAAACGCGTGCGGATAGTCCTCACCCAGTTCAAGCCGTCTCGTCAGGTGAAACAAGCCGCCAGCGTTGACGTGGCGGGGCAGGAATCCGCCGGCGCGCAGGAAGCGATCGACCCAGACCAGCATCGCCAGCGGCCGTGCAGGCGCGTGGCGACGCAGGCTTTCCAGTTCGGCGCCGAGCCGCTGCCAGTCGCCATAGCGCAGCGGCTGCCGCGCATAGGGTTCGAGCGCGCGCAGTGAACCCTGGGCCAGGAATTGTTTCCGTTCGGGATCGAGCGTCAACGCTTGCAGGTGCGGCAACGTGATACGCGCCGCGCCGACGAGTAGGTTGTTGGTGATGTAGTCGGCCAGCGGGTATGTCGAGTCGGCATCGATGAGCGGAATGTCGGGTGAGATCTCGGGCTCGGGTTCGGGCGCTGGGTCAGGATGAGGATCGGAAACGGCCTTCCTGGCGGCACGGTAGGCTCGGTCGAACGCGGCTGCACCACGGGCCGGCTCGCGTGCGGCTGGCATCGCCGAATATCCGGGCGGGGCATCGGTCAGCGAAGTCGGTGCGATGACCGCAAATGATTCGCCGCGCTGGCTGCTCGGCACGAACGCATTGTTCTTGCCCGGGTGCTCGGTCTCGAGTTGCGACAAGTCCACCATGCCCAGATCCATGTCGGCGAAGATATCGTCGAGGTCGTCATCGACGGATTCGGCGAGGGTTTCGTATCCGACCCGGTTCAACAGCGCGACAAAGCGATCACGGCGAATCGGCTTGAGAAGGAACGGCCCATTCGGCTTCGCGTCGTCCGTTTCAAGGATCTGCGCGCATGCCACGCCGCGTTGCTGGGCGCGTCGTCGAGCCGAATCGCCGATCAGCCGGCGCGGATTCGCGATGACCAGATCCGACCGCGCTTCGCTGCCCCACGTCCACGGATCACGCAGTTCCTTGCGGGCGGCACGCAGCAGCAGGCGCACATGCGCCAGATCCTCGTCGCTGAGCCCGACGCAATGGATGAGTCGCTGGGTCATGGATTCCGGTCTGCAAACGCAGGGTTTGTGCGCGGTTTTTCGAGCTGTGCTGGCACGATGGCTGTCCGGTTGACGAAACGCGGCTCGATAGTGTCCCAGATTGTACGGGTCGGGTTGCAATGTCCGTGCGAATACGCTCGCCCTTCGCCAGTCCAATCCGCTCGATGCATTAAACTGCGCACCCCGACTGCGGAATTCCCATGACCGACGACCTTCGCTCCCATCTTGCCTACGCGCTTGCGCGCATTCCCGATCCGCATACCGGCGCCGACCTAGGCACGGCGGGTGCGGTTAAGGGTATCGGCATCGATGGCGATCGGGTGGCGATCGAGATTGTGCTGGGTTATCCGGCCGCAGGATGGCATGCAGCGTTGGCGGAAGAGGTTCGCAAAGTCGCGCTTGGTGTGTCCGGGATCACGCAGGCGGTCGTCGAAGTGCGCTCGCGCGTACTCGCGCATCGCGTGCAGGGCGAACTTACGCCGCTGCCGGAAGTGAAAAACATCATCGCGATCGCATCCGGCAAGGGCGGCGTCGGCAAATCCACGACCGCTGTGAACATCGCGCTCGCATTGCAGGCCGAAGGCGCGACGGTTGGGGTACTTGATGCCGACATCTATGGGCCGAGCATTCCAAAAATGCTGGGTTTGACAGGACGGCCCGACAGCCCCGATGGCAAATCGATCGAACCTAAATACGGCCACGGATTGCAGGCCATGTCGATCGGACTGCTGGTTGCCGAAGACACCGCGATGATCTGGCGCGGGCCGATGGTGACGCAGGCGTTGCAGCAGCTGCTCGGTGAAACCCGCTGGAAGAATCTCGATTACCTGATCATCGATCTGCCGCCCGGAACCGGCGACATCCAGCTGACGCTGTCGCAACGCGTACCAGTTTCTGGCGCGATCATCGTCACCACACCGCAGGACATCGCGCTGCTGGATGCGAAGAAAGCATTGCAGATGTTCAACAAGGTGGAAGTGCCGGTGCTAGGGATTGTCGAGAACATGGCCGTGCATGTGTGCTCGAACTGCAGCCACGCCGAACATATATTCGGCGAAGGCGGCGCGGCACGCATGTCGGCGCAGTACGACGTGCCGGTGCTGGGATCGCTACCGCTCGACATCCGCATCCGCGAGAACGCCGACGGTGGAACGCCGAGCGTCGCGGCCGATCCGGAATCAGCGGTGTCGCAAAGCTACCGCGCGATCGCCCGCAACGCTGCGGCACGGCTGTCGCTGCAGGCGAAGAACAAATCGATCGCGTTTCCGAACATCGTGATCCAGAACACATGAAAGCGGGGTACAGGGAGCAGGGAACGGGGAACCGTGCGAGCGGAGAGCCAAGACTCGTGCTTTTCCCGTCCCCCGTTTTCCGTTTCCTGCGGTTCCTGGTGCTACTTTTTTTGGCGGGATCAGCCTTCGCGCAGAATGCGACCACGGTTGTTGCGGCAGCGCGTTCGCAGGTCGGCGTGACACTGCACTACGATCCCTCGTACGTGCGCATTCCGTTTCCGATGGGCGATGTGCCGATGGAACGCGGCGTGTGCGCCGATGTGATCGTGCGTGCATTCCGCGCCGATGGCGTCGACCTCCAAGCGTTGATCCACGAGGACATGCACAAGAATTTCTCCGCGTATCCGCATGTGTGGGGACTGCGCGGGCCGGACAGTAACATCGACCATCGTCGTGTGCCGAATCTCGAAACCTATTTTCGCCGTCGCGGCATGGCAATGCCGATCACCGCGGTCGTTTTGGCTATCGCGCTGGCGACGTTGTGAGCTGGCGTTTGCCGAACGGACTGGCGCATATCGGCATGGTGTCGGATCGCGTCGCATCAGACGGATCGAAGCGTCCGCTGATGATCCACAACATCGGTGCCGGCACGCAGGAAGAAGACGTGTTGTTTGAGTGGAAGATCGTCGGCCATTTCCGTTGGCCCCCGAAGTCGCCTGCAAATTCGACCCATCAGCACCCGTGATTTTCCTTTTCCAGCTATTCCACAATCCCATTCCCGAAGGCACAACGAGCAATCAATGAGCATCAAATCCGATCTGTGGATCCGCCGCATGGCTACGCAACAAGGCATGATTGAGCCGTTCGAGCCCGGGCAGGTGAAGCACACTGCCGACGGCCAGCGCATCGTGTCGTACGGCACGTCAAGCTACGGCTACGACGTGCGTTGCGCTCGCGAATTCAAGATTTTCACCAACATCAATTCCACAATCGTCGATCCGAAACATTTCGATCCATCGAGCTTTGTCGATGTCGAAGCTGACGTCTGCATCATTCCTCCCAATTCATTCGCGCTCGCGCGCACGGTCGAGTTTTTCCGCATTCCGCGCGATACGCTGGTCGTCTGCCTCGGCAAGAGTACCTACGCGCGCTGCGGCATCATCGTCAACGTGACGCCGCTCGAACCTGAATGGGAAGGTCACGTGACTCTGGAGTTCAGCAACACCACGCCGCTACCGGCGCGCATCTACGCGAACGAAGGCGTCGCGCAAATGCTGTTTTTCCAGTCTGATGAAGTCTGCGAAACTTCGTACAAGGATCGTGGCGGAAAATATCAGGGACAGACTGGCGTGACATTGCCACGAACCTGAGTCAGTGGGTTTGGCCCAACGGCAGCGCGATGTCTTCATCGTGCTGCAACGCTGCCTCGATCGCGATGCCGATTCCTTTCGATAGCGTGCCGATCTCCATGCTTGGCGCATTGGGATGCGCAGCGGCCTGACGCGGCAGATAGGGAATGTGGATGAAGCCGCCACGGATGCCGTGATGCCGCGTCGCCAGCAAATGCATCAACGCGAAAAACGCCGCATTGCAGACGTAGCTGCCGGCGCTGAACGAAAGTTCGCTCGGCACGCCGGATGATTGCATCGCTGTCAGCATCGCTTTCACTGGCAGGGTGCTGAAGTAGGCTGCTGGCGCACCGTCGTTCACCATTGTATCGACGGGTTGTACGCCACTGTTGTCCGGAATCCGCGCATCGATCAGGTTGATCGCAACGCGTTCGAGCGAGATGCTTGCGCGTCCGCCTGCCTGACCGATGCCTATCACGAGATTGGGATTTTCGCGTGCAATCGCGTCGGCCAATGCGCTGATCGCCCCATCGAACGTCACCGGCAATTCAGCCGGCACGACGCGATGCCCGGCGATGCGTTCGCCCGCGAGTTCGCGCACGACTTCTTGTGCGGGATTGATGTCTTCGCCGCCGAAAGGCTCGAATCCGAACAACAGGACGACGGGAGTTTTCATCGGAATGCGAGCCACATCATCAGCGCGAGATTCACCACCAGCAGCATCAGCGCGGTCGGCCACTGTGCGCGAATCACGCCGTTGCTGTCGTCGAGTTCGAGCAGCGCAGCGGGGACGATGTTGAAGTTCGCGGCCATCGGAGTGAGCAGCGTACCGCAGTAGCCGGTGAGCATGCCGAGCGAGCCGACCACGGCGGCGTCTGCGCCGTGCAATTTGATCAGCAAGGGCAGCCCGATGCCCGCAGTGATCACCGGAAACGCAGCGAACGCATTGCCCATGATCACCGTGAACGCGACCATTCCCAGGCCATAGGCGAGCACGCAGGCGAATGCGTGCTGGGTCGGCACGACTGCGGCAACGATGGCTGCAACCGCATCGCCGACGCCGGTTGCGGTGAACACGCCGCCGAGCGCGGCCAGCACCAATGGCAGCAATGCGGCCCATCCGAGTGTATCGAGCAAGCGTCGTCCTTCGCTCACGGCGAGCGCTGGGCGGCTCTGGGTGAGCAGCAACGCAGCGACTACTGCGACCACGCAGGCGAAAGCGAGTCCAATCAAGGTTACCGAGCCGTTGCCGATCAGCCAGTCGATCGAGAACTTTTCTTTCTTGGATGCCAGATCGATCAAGGCGAAGATCACCGTGACCGCAGGTATCAATAGCGCCGGCAGGAACAGTCGATGCCGCAATCGCAGGGCGGACGCGATGCGCTCCTGCAGCGGACGTTCCGCCAGCGCGGGTCGGTGCATAAGCGGAGCCAGCACTGCGAGCGCGACCACGCACAGACCGGCGAGTTGGGTCGGAAGCAGATCGCCCGTCTGTTTCGCGGCCAGCGCGACATCGCCACCGGCGAACAACAGCGCCATCACGCTCCAGAAGGCCGTCGCCGCCCAGCGTCGCTCGCGCAGGTTCAACCACGCAGCGGCAAGAAAGAACGCTGCGAGCAACCAGTACGCGTATTCAATCCGCAGCATCGGAGGACTCGACCATTGCTGCCTTGCGCGCGAGCCGTCGTTGAAAAAGCACGATTCGCACCGAATGGATCGCGAACGCGGCGATCGCGGTCGGCAGCGCCCACAGCGCGATCTGCAATGGTTCCAGCGCAATCCCGTTGCTCGCGTAAAAGCCCTGGATGAGCAGTACCGCTCCGAGCGCCAGGAATACATCCTCGCCGAAGAACAATCCGATGTTGTCGGTTGCGGCGGCCATCGCACGCACGTGCTGTTGCTCGTCATGGGTGAGTTCGCCGTGCGCCTTTTCTGCGGCGGCTTCGCTCATCGGCGCGAGCAATGGCCGCACCGTTTGCGCGTGCCCGGCGACATTGGTGAGTCCGAGCATGCTCAGGAACTGACGCATGGCGAGATAGCCGATCAACAGTTTCGCGAGCGTGAGTCCGCGCAATGCCGCGATCCAACGTTGCGCATGCTCGCGCAAGCCCGCGCGTTCGAGTACGCCGATCACCGGCAACGTCAAAACGAACAACATCAGCGCGCGATTGCCCAGAAAGCTCGTGCCCAGCAAGGACAGCAATTCCGCGAACGATTTCCCCGCCGCGATTCCGCTCGCGAATCCGGCCGATACAACGACCAGCACGGGATTCATCCGCAGTGCGAATCCGAACACGACGACGGCGACGCCGATTAGCGGCCAGTAGCTCATGAGGATGCGCTTCGATCATCGCGGGGCGAGGCATGAATCGCGACTCCGTCATCATGCAGCGCATCCCGCACCGCGCGCGCGAACGCGGCGGCGTCGACGCGGTCGCCATGCAGGCACAACGTATCGGCGCGCAACCCAATGCGCTCGCCGGTGCGCGCAACGACAGAACCATCGCGCACGATGCCGCGCACTTGCGCCAGCGCGGCATCGAGTGTTCGGATCACGGCATCGGGATGACTGCGCGGCGTCAGCGTGCAGTCGGCTTCGTAGCGTCGCTCGGCGAAGACTTCATGCGCGACGCGCAGGCCGGCACGCTCGCCGGCGGCAGTCAGCGCGCTGCCGGAAAGCGCGTACAGGATCAGCGTTGGATCGAATGCGTGCACCGCGCGCGCGATTGCGCCGGCAAGAACCGCATCGCGCGCCGCCATGTTGTACAACGCGCCGTGCGGTTTGACGTGGGCCAATCGCGCGCCGTGCACTGCGGCAGCGTCCGACAACGCGCGAACCTGCCGCAACACAAGATCATGGATTTCCTCAGGCGCGTATTCCATCTCGCGGCGTCCGAACCCTTCGCGGTCGCCAAACGACGGATGCGCGCCGAGCGCAACGCCGTGTTCGATGCACAATGCAACCGTGCGCCGCATCGTCTCCGCATCGCCCGCGTGCACGCCGCAGGCGATGTTCGCCGAACTGATGTACGCCATCACCGCAACATCGTCGCAGCCTTCGCCTAGATCGCAATTGAAATCGATGCGGCGCAGCATCGCCGATGCCCTACTTGTGTGCAGAACCGCGTTTGAACAGCATGCTCAGACCGACCGCAATCAGGATCAGCGGCCACCAAACCCGGATCAGGCGGCCGAAGTCGAAGTGGCCGATGCCCAGATTCTGCATTAGGAAGATCACGCCGACGGCGATCACGATGATTGCGGGAACATAAGGACGCATGGCACTACTCGTCAGGATTGCGCTGCGGCGCGCGCGTCGACCGCGTTCGCCGCAGCCGGGCGGAAATCATTTCGCAGCGGACGCAGGTTTCTGCCACAGCACGGCCTCGGGCTTGCCGCCGAGCATCTGCGCGCGCACCAGCGGGATCGGTGGACCGCCGTAGCTCAGGAATTGGTCATGGAACGCTTTCCAGCCGGCGCGACCGCCGTGCGCTTTCGTCCAGTCCTCGCGCAGCTGCATGATCATCAGCTTGCCCAATGTGTAGTTAAGGTATGCCGGGTCGTAGGTGCCGCGCGCTGCCTGCTGGCGTGCGTTGCCGGGATCCTGAAACGCTTTTTCCCGAAACATTTTTTCCGAATCGGCCATGCTCATGCCTGCGGTATGCATGCCGATCGCCGAGATGAAACGCACATTGCGCAGCAGCGCTTCGCTGAGCTGGCCGATATGGATTTCCGGGGTCGCACCTTCGAGGCCGGCATCGAACATCATCTCTTCGCAGTAGTGCGCCCAGCCTTCGGAATAGGCGTAGCCGACGAACAGGCGCCCGAAGATCCAGTCGGAGCGGTTCGCATGCAGGAATTGCACGAAGTGGCCGGGGAAAACTTCGTGCGCCGAAGTAAACAGCAGCACGGCCTTGCCCGGCACGTAGGCTTGCTGTTCCGCCTTCGGCCATTTCGGATCCGGAGGCGCGATGTAGTACACCGACGGCAGACCTTTTTCGTACGGACCCGGAATCTCGATGTAGGCGAAGTTCCAGCGGTTGAATGGCGGCGCTTCGTCGACCAGCGCCTGTTCAGTGCCGGGAATCGTGACCAGATCCTTGTCGATGATGAACTGGCGCAGGCCGACGAGTTGCGCACGCGCGCCCTCGACTGCGCCACCGGCGGGCTTGTCGGCCTCGACTTTCGCCACGCATTTTTCCGGGGATTCTTTCGGCAGATACTGCGCGCATGCGTCCTTCAGCGAAGCGAGATTGCGTGCAAGATCGGCTTCGCCAATGGCCTTGAGCTTGTCCAGCGGAATGTCCACACGCTCGGTCGCATACAGCATTTTCGCGAAACGCGCACCGCCCAGCGCGAAGTCCTGCGTCGCATGCGGCTTCTGCGCTTTCAGCCATGCGGCGAGATCGCGCATCGTCGCGATCGCTTTTGCGTTGGACGCCTTGAAGCGATCCTGCAAGCCCTTGTCGTCCACCGACGCGAACGCTTTGGGCACGTCGTTCTGGAAGAAATCGGCGAGACCGCCGAACACTCCGATGCCGTAATCGATATAGCTCGCCGGCAGCGGCGCTTGCAGGTTCGCGCGAATTTGTGCGACGGCGGCCGGCAGGTTTTCTTCATAGGTCACGAACGCGGCCATGCGTTGCAGCAGCGGCGCGTATGGGCGGGTCAGGTAGATGCTCGGCGAAATCGCACCGGCGTAGAACGCGGGATTCGTGTGCACGAAGCCCGAATCCTCCAGCCAGAACAACTGGCCATCGATGACCGCCAGCACGTAATCGCGCTGGAATTGCTGGGTCGCGTCGAGCTTGTCGTCGGTGAACGCGGTGAAGCCGTCGCGCTGTGCGTGCATCCAGCGGATGGTTTCCTTCAATCCGTCCGGACTCCAGTCGGGCAGCTTGCCATCGAATTCGTGCTTGCCTGCATTCGTCGCTTCGTTCGGGAATCGCTGGAAATAGCCGGCAATGTACTCGTCCACCTGCGCTTGCCAAGCCGCGTTGTGGTGTTTTCCATTGGTTTCGGTTGCGCTTGTGGCCGGAAGCGCATGCGCAGGCACAGGTGCGCCAGATCCATCACCCGCAGCAGTCATCGCCTGGCGTTCGCAGCCGGTGAGTGCAACCGCGAAGGCGAGCGTCAATGGAACCAGATAGCGCAAGGTGGAACGGGTCATGGGTGCACTCCGCAGCAGGGAATCCGGAAGCCGGAACCGGCACAGTAGGCAATCGCCGCGAGCATCGCAATGGTTGTAGCACTCAACGCCGCGCCGCGATCGCCAATGCGATCCGTGCGATCCGCGCGCATTGCTCGGCCCAGGCTCGCTGCGCCTGCAGTCGATCCACCCCGATGAAGCGCAGCCTCTGTCGCGCGCGCAATTGCGCAAGGCGCGGCAGGTCGGCGGTAATCACATGGCCAATGCGCGGATAGCCGCCGACGGTATGCGCATCGCCGAGCAACACGATGGGCTGGCCGTCCGGCGGCAATTGCATGGTTCCAGGAACTACTGGTTCGGAGATGCGTTCGGACCGGTCAGTGACCTGCAACGGCATGCCGCACAGACGCAAACCCTGACGGTTGCTGGCCGCATCGACGCTGAATTCCTGACCGAACAATGCGTCGTTCGGCCGCGTCGCATCGCTGCCAGTCAACACGCGCACGTCGATACGGTCGGCAAAATCCAGATCGGGTTCAGCATCGATCCACCACGCCGCAATGTGCGGCGTAGTGAGCGCTGCAGGCGCAACTTTTGAAACCCCGAATGCAAGCGTGTCGCTCATGCGCAGCGCACGACCGGCATGACCGCCAAAGCTGGCGCGCAGATCGGTGCTACGGCTGTCGAGCACAATCGGCACGTCGATGCCGCCGTCGAACGCGAGATATGAGCGTGCGCCGCGCCGGCATGCGCCGAACGTGAGCACGCTTCCGGCCGGCAATACGATCGGTCGCCAACCCGGCAACGCCACGCCATCGGCGTGTGCGTCGATCTGCGCGCCGCAGATCGCCAATCGCGTCGCGCGATGCAGGCGCAGGCTTGGGCCGGTCAGGGTGATTTCGAGCATCGCTGCATTTGGTTCGTTGCCGACCAGCAGGTTCGCGATCTCGAACGAATAACGATCCGCCGCGCCGCTGCGCCCGACGCCGAATGCGCGCGCACCGGAGCGTCCGGCATCCTGCACGCTGGTCAGCAATCCCGGCGCGAGGACTTCGAGGCTCATCGTGTCGATGCACTCGTCACATCGAAACCTTCGCTGTCGATCGGTACAAAACGCACGCGATCGCCGGCTTGCAGCAAGCTCGGCGGATCGCGCCCGATATCGAACAAGCGCAGCGGTGTGCGCCCGATCAATCGCCAGCCGCCGGGGCCGTCGTTCGGATAGATGCCGGTCTGAGAACCTCCGATGCCGACACTGCCGGCCGCGACGCGCGCGCGCGGCGTGGCCAAGCGCGGCATCGCGAGCAATGCCTCAAGACCAAGAAGATACGGAAATCCCGGCGCGAAGCCGAGCATCGCGACGCTGTATTCTGCCGCCGCATGCCGCGCAATCGCGTCTTCGATCGTGATGCGTGCGTGCGCTGCCACATCCGCAAGGTCGGGGCCGTGCGCGCCGCCGTACGCGACCGGAATCTCGACGATGCGTGCGCCGTCATCGGCCGCATCGTTGGAATCTTGCGACAGCAATTTTTCCGTCCAGTCGCGCGCAACGCCCAGCGGATCGTCTCCGCCAATGCGTCCGGCATCCACATGCAAAGCCAGACTTGCATACGCGGGGGTGATGTCGGTCAGCCAGTGCGGCGCCTGCGCCCACAATGCCGCAACCCAGGCGTGGACGCGTCGATTGGTCGGTGCATCGATGCGGTCACCGAGCCGCACGAGCAAGGCGGCGTCGCCAAGAAACTCAATGCGCCACGCGTTCACATCGTCCCGACGTGCATGCGCAGTTGCTCAGATTCCGAAAAATTGTTTGTAGCGCATGCCTCGCGCGTTGATCATTTCCGGATCGTAGGGCTGCGGTTCTCCGACGCCCCACACCGGACGCGGCCACGTCGCGTCGTCGGTGAATCGCGCAACCACATGCACATGCAATTGCGGAACCACATTGCCGATCATCGCGATATTGATCTTCGCGGGCTTGTGCAGCGCCTGGAACAATTCGCAGCAGCGACGGATTTCATCGAGCAGCAGCGATTGTTCGTTATCTTGCAGGTCGGTGAACTCGTGCATGTGCAGGCGCCGCGGCACCAGGATCAGCCACGGGTAGCGCGCATCGTTCACCAGCCGGATCGCCGACAACACCGATGGCCCGATGCCGAACGTGTCAGCTGCGAGCTTGGGATGCAGCGCGAAGCCTTGTTCAAGTTCCAGCGAAGTAGCGGTTGCCATCAGTCCAACTCCCGTTCCAGAAATTTCAGGGTAGCAGCGAGCGCCTTGCCGGCGCTGTCGGCATCGTAGTCCGGGCGCATCTCGCAATTGAAGCCATGGCCGGCGGGCCAGACGTGGATTTCGGCCTGCGGTTGCGCCTTGCCGATCTCAGCTATGTCGGCCGGCGTAATCGAAGCGTCGCGTTCGCCAAAATGGAACAGCAGTGGCGCTTTCGCAGGTTCGTGGACAAACGGCATCGTGCGTGCGCCGTAATAACTCACCGCCCGCAGGCCGAGCCGCGTGTTGGCGAGAAAGGCGAGGCTTCCGCCCCAGCAATAGCCGATTGCAGTGGTCTTGCCGAAGCGAGACAAGATTTTCGCGGCCGCTGCGATCGAATCCAGTGCCTTCTCGAAACCGACTGCGGCCACGAGTTCGCGGCCACGCGCGATACCGGCCGCGTCGTAACCGAGTTCAACGCCTGGTGCGACCGGATCAAACAAGGCCGGTGCGATGGCCGCATAGCCGTATCCCGCGAAACGTTCGACCACGCTGCGGATGTGCGCATTAACGCCGAAGATCTCCTGGATCACCACGATGCCGCCGCGCGGTTTGGATTCGGGCAAAGCCTGCCAGCCGCCGATGCGGCCGTTCGCGGTGTCGATCTGGATACGCTCGCCCATGCAGGATCCCTTATGATGCGACGATTCTAGCGGCAGCCGACCACGCTGTGTGATGCGCATTCACGCCGCACTGACGGCAAAGGGTAGTACGCTCGCATCGTCAGACAAGGGGCGCGACGATGGCTGCAACCGAAGCGGCAACGACGGCCGATCCTGTAGTTATGGAGCGCGTGGCAATGGAGCGCCTCGCGATGGAACGAGGCCGACCCCCGGCGTGGACGATCTATCGGCATCGCTTGCCGGTGCGGATCATGCACTGGATCAATGTGATCTGCCTGTTCGTAATGGTCGGCAGCGGCCTGCAGATCTTTAACGCGCATCCGGCGTTGTATTGGGGCAAGCAAGCGAACTTCGGTGCGCCAATCTTGATGCTCGGCAGCGCGCAGGACCAAGGCGGAAACCTGCGCGGGGTTACCCAGATCGGCAGCCACCATTTCACGACGACCGGCGTGCTCGGCGTTTCTGCGGCTGCAAACGGCAAACCGCGCACACGCGGGTTCCCATCGTGGGCCACGTTGCCGGGGCCGCAGTCGCTCGCGTTGGGCCGCCAATGGCATTTTACGTTCGCATGGATCTTCGCGATCAACGGCACGCTGTATCTGCTGTGGACGTTTTTGAGCAGGCACTTCAGCCGCGACCTTGCGCCGACCAGTCGCGACTGGCGCGGCATCGGTCGCTCGATCATCGACCACATGAAGTTCAAGCATCCACACGGTGAGCAAGCCACGCGATACAACATCCTGCAAAAACTCGCGTATCTGGTGGTGATCCTGCTGTTGGGCCCGGGCATTGTATTGATGGGCCTGGCGATGTCGCCGAACATGGACAGCGTTCTTGGCTGGTTGGTCGATCTGGTCGGCGGCAGGCAGTCGGCGCGCACGATCCACTTTGTCATTGCGTTCGGATTCATCGGTTTCGTGTTGATCCATGTGTTCGAAGTGCTGGTGTCGGGCGTGTGGAACGAGATTCGCTCGATGATCACTGGCTATTACAAGGTGACTGCAGCCAGGGACGAGGACAATCATGAAGCCGAATGACCGGACGCCGCTCGATCGCAGGCGCTTTCTGACGCGCAGCGTCGTCGGCGGCAGCGCTCTGCTGCTGGCAGGTTGCGACAAGCTCGCACAAACCCCGTGGTTTTCAGGTTTGCTCGGCAAGGCCGGGCCGTTCACTGAAGCTGCGCAACGTACGATCACGCCGCCGAATGCGCTAGCGCATGAATTCACCGAAGCCGACATCGCCGCGCATTTCAAGGCGAACGGTTCGACCGATCCGCAAGACGACGATTATCTCACTCACGTCGACAACGACTTCAGAGACTGGAAACTCGAGATCCGTGGCCTGGTCGAGCGGCCGTACAGTCTGTCGCTGGACGAGTTGCGCGCGCTGCCGTCGCGCACCCAGATCACCCGCCACGATTGTGTCGAAGGCTGGAGCGTGATCGGCAAATGGAAAGGAGTTCCGTTGCGCTCCGTGCTCGAACGCGCAGGCGTCAAGCCGCAAGCGCGCTTTGTGTTGTTCCGCTGCATGGACACGCTCGGCGATAATCTTTACTACGAGAGTTGCCGCATCGTGGACGCATATCACCCACAGACGATTCTTGCGTACGACCTCAACGACAAGCCACTGCTGATCGCGAATGGCGCGCCGCTGCGCGTGCGGCTGGAACGCAAGCTCGGATACAAGATGGCCAAGTATCTGTCGGCGATCGAACTCGTCGACAATTATGCGGGGGTCGGCGGCGGCAAAGGCGGCTATTGGGAAGACCAGGGGTACGACTGGTTCGGCGGGATCTGATCCACGGGCTGCGCTACCTCAAGGCATCACGAAGACCTGATTTGTAAAAACTTGCAAACATCCACTTGGATGGTGCTAGGATGGCGGCATGCCGACACTCCATCCATCGACAGCCACCAAACCAGTGGACGAGAAGCTCACCATCAATCTCGGAGTGATCGATCTTGGCCAGATCGATCTGCTGGTTCAGGAAGGCTTTTATGCGAACCGCAGCGACCTGATCCGCACTGCCATCCGCAATCAACTCACAACGCACGCCGAGACTGTGCGGCAGGTGGTTGCGCGGAAGATGCTGGTGCTCGGCATCCATCATTTCAGCGCTGCGGATTTGCAGGCGCTGCGCGCGTCTGGGCAGACGTTGCAGATCCGCGTGCTCGGTCTCGCAACAATTGCGCCTGATGTCACCCCAAAACTGGCATTGGCCACCATCGAATCCATCACCGTACTGGGCGCGCTCCACGCGAGTCCAGCCATCAAGGCAGCGCTAGCCGCCCGGCTGCGCTGATCACCTCCGTCAGGGATGACTATGAAACCTCTCGTTCAACAGCTAAGCGTTGCCACCCTGCTCACCAGAGCCGGCGACTTGCGAGCTGCCACTGCCGCCATCCAGACGGTACTCGCCCGGGCGCCCGCAATGAATGCTCGGCCGTCAGCCGCCAGTACGGAAGTCCGCATTCCGGACGTTACCTTGCGGACGTGCGAAATTTTCGACGCAAAAGCGGCGCCCCCGGCGCTGATTTTGGAGCACGCATCATTCAACGATGAGCCCGTCGTCGAGCCAGCACCTGAGGCAACAGTGCGCGCTCGTCATGCGGATCGAGGACTTTTTTTGCGTGGCACGCATGCCGATGCGTACGGCGTTCGCGCCTACCGCCTGTATGTGCCGCCCAATTCCCACGGCCGGCAATTACCTTTGATCGTGATGCTGCACGGTTGCACGCAAGATCCGGAAACATTCGCCGCCGGCACCGGCATGAACGATGCCGCGCTGGCGCAAGGATTCTTCGTGCTGTATCCAGCGCAGGCGCAGTCCGCCAATGCAAACCGTTGCTGGAACTGGTTCGAACCAGAGCATCAGCGACGCGATGCCGGCGAACCTGCATTGATCGCCGGAATGACCCAAGCCATTGTCCGCGAATACACAATCGACCCGCAGCGCATTTATGTGGCAGGCCTTTCTGCCGGCGGCGCAATGGCTGCAATCCTCGGCGATGCCTATCCCGATCTTTACGCCGCAGTCGGCGTGCATTCCGGACTCGCCACCGGCGCTGCGCGCGATATAGGCACTGCGTTCGCGGCAATGCATGGAGGTTCTAGCGCGCTACCGGCAATGCCGGGCAAATTACGGCCGCGCGCGCTGCGTATTCCGCAAGCCGATGTCGAGCTCAGCAGGCCGACTCGCCGCGCCAGCGCGCCGCCGACGATCGTTTTCCATGGTGATCGCGATCAGACCGTGCATGCGAGCAACGGCGAGAACGTCGTTGCCGCATGCATGAACTCGGCAGCGAATGCTCGGGCGTGGGCGCATGACGCAGCCGAACACGAACGTCGGCGATCCGGGAAAGGCCGCGAATACACACGTCGATTGCATCGCAACGCGAGCGGTCGCGTGCTGTCCGAACACTGGGTCGTGCACTCAGCCGGACATGCGTGGTCGGGCGGGCGCGCGGAAGGATCGTATACCGATCCGAGCGGCCCCGATGCGACTGGCGAGATGGTGCGTTTCTTTCTCGCCAATCCGGCCCCTGCAGTTCATTGAAGCGCGGTTTGCCGGTGCTGGATGTGCGAGTTTTGTACCGATCCGGTAGAGCTTTCAGAAGCTTGCAACTCTTTATCGTATTCGCGCGCACGGATTGAGATTGGGAATGCTGGACGACTGCGGATTCCGCATCACCACTCAACCGTCGGGGTAGTGCACCGACCGAACGCAGTAGTGCGCAGGACCTGTGGGAAGCACCACCTCGAACACATCGCCGGTGCGTTTCTTCATCACCGCGCGCGCAAGCGGCGAATCGATGCTGATATGGCCGGCTTTCGCATCGGTTTCGTCCGGGCCGACGATGCAATAGCTCGTCACGACTCCGTTTTCGAGATCCTCGATCGCGAAGCGTGCGCCGAAAAAAATCATGTCTGGATCGGTCGGCGTCTGTTCGATGACCTTGAGCGACGGTAATCGCTTGCTCAGGTAACGCACCCGCCGGTCGATCTCGCCAAGTTGCTTCTTGCGATAAGTGTATTCGGCATTTTCGGAACGATCGCCTTCGGCCGCCGCCGCCGCGAGCGCGGCGACGACTTCCGGTCGTTTGCGTTTCCAGAGTTCATCGAGTTCGGCACGCAAACGCTGGTAACCATCGCGCGTGATGATTGCGCTCGAATGCGGTGGAGGCGGGCGCCAGCGAGACATCTCAGTGCGGAGGATCGTTTCGCATGGGCTTCGCGCCCGGCAGTCGGCTCGACAATGCATCGAGCGTCGCGAGTTGCTTCAGCACTTCATCGAGCATCGCTCGATCCGTGCAGCAATCGGCAGCGGCATCCAACACTGCACGTGCACCGGCGATGTCGGAATGTCGCTCCATCATCAGTCTCGATGCGATCAAGGCATTCTCCGGGATCTCAGGATCGCGCGGATTGCGCAGCTGAAAATCCCGCAACAGTGCGAGTACCAGGTCGGGTTGACCAACGCGTTCGGCTGCGCGTGCGAGTTGCGTGGTCTGTTGCGCAGCAGATGGGCGGAATTGCGCATCGCGTGCGAGCGCATCGCGCAGCAAGGTCAACGCTTCGCGTTCGTTGCCGCCGACCAGCAATGCGCTGATGCGCGATTTCGCGTGCGCGAGCAGAGCCGCGTCGTCGCCGATCTTCGCAAGCAGTTCGCGATAACGCGCGTGCATTGCCGGTGAGGTGTGCGGTTCGCTGGCAAGGCAGTCGCGAAGTACACATGCAGCGCCGGCATGATCTGCATCCGCCACGAGTTCGTCGACGTGTTTCAACAGCGGCGCATGCCGATCTTCCGGCCGCAGCGTGGTTTCAGGAGTCGGCACGAAGTCGAGCGCGTGGGAATGCACAAACACCATCCGGCCTTGCAAATGGAAATACACCACGATCGCGTAGAACATCACGAAGCCGGCGAGCATCTGGCCTACGATTACGACAAACCAGTTGCCAAGGAACGCACCCGCGACTTGCTGCGCGCCGCCGAGACTGATGCCCGAGGCCACGACCAGGACGTATGTCCTGCTGGCGGCGATGATTCCGGTGACGAAGTGCTGCACCACGCCCAAGCCAAGTCCAGCTGCAATCAGGAGGACATAGGCCGGGCCGAGTCGAGAGATCACCACTAGCAGGCGGCCTGGATTGAGTGCCGATACGACGTTGCGGTTCATCGCTGTCGTCAGTGTCATCACCGGTTGCAGGCACGCGATCAATCCAATACCGAGCCAGCGTAGACCGGCGATCTCGACGCGCATGTCGAGCCACCATTGACACACAGAGAAGATCAACTGGAGGATCAGTAGCGCCCAGCCAATGCCGGTGGATCCGCTTGCGAATTCCGGCGCGGTGGTCGAGCCATTGGAGCTGCGCTCGAAGACTTCCACCGCGTAGTGGTAGGCCGCAGCCCAGACGATCAACTGGATCAGGATGCCGGCCAGCGGCGCGATCGTCAGCAACATGCCTAGCGACAGCGCAATGAGCATCGTCAGCGACGCGGACTGCAGCGGATAACGCAGGATCGCGATGGCGTCGAGGATTTCGGCTGACCTATCGAGGCGGTGCGCGGTCATTCGCTCACGCGGACTGTTAACGCCGCCTGCCGCCCATGATGCCGCCGAGAACGCCGCGCAGGATTTGCCGCCCGACCTGGCTGCCGATCGTGCGCGCGGTCTGCTTGGCCATGCTTTCGACGATACCCTGGCGGCGATCGGTGCCGAACATCCAGTCCTTCATCGTCTGCCCGATGCCACTGCCAGCCGTCGCCGCAGGCGCGTTCGCCGCACCAGCAGACGACGATGCATGTGCAGCATCCTGCGCGGGAACATCGTGGCGCTGCGCGAGCAGTTCAGCAGCCGATTCCCGATTGATGGCGTTGTCGTACTTGCCGCCGACAGGACTTCGCGAACGCACTGTCGCGCGTTCGGCATCGGTGATCGCGCCCATCCGGCAATGCGGCGGGCTGATCAGCGTGCGCTCGACGGGCATCGGGATGCCTTTGTCCTGCAACATCGAAGCCAGTGCTTCGCCGACGCCGAGTTGCGAGATCACTTTTGCAACGTCGAGCTTCGGATTCGGCACGAAGGTTTGCGCGGCGGTGTTCACTGCTTTCTGGTCGCGCGGCGTGAACGCGCGCAGCGCGAACTGCACGCGGTTGCCGAGCTGGCCGAGGATGTTGTCGGGCACGTCGTCGGGGAACTGCGAACAGAAATACACGCCGACGCCTTTCGAGCGGATGATGCGCACGACCTGTTCCACGCGTTGCTGCAACGGCGGCGGCGCATCGTCGAACAGCAAATGCGCTTCGTCGAAGAAAAACACGAGTTTCGGTTGGTCGAGGTCGCCGACCTCGGGCAATTTTTCAAACAGTTCCGACAGCATCCACAACAGGAAGGTCGAATACAGCTTCGGCTGCATGATCAATTTGTCGGCGGCGAGGATGTTGACGATGCCGCGTCCGCTCATGTCCTGGCGCATGAAATCGGCGAGGTCGAGCGCCGGCTCGCCGAAGAACTTGTCGCCACCTTGTTGTTCGATCTGCAGCAGCCCGCGCTGGATCGCACCGACCGATGTGGTGCTGATCAGCCCGTACTTCCCCGAGACTTCAGCGCGATTTTCCGAACAGTGATTCAATAGAGCGCGCAGGTCGTCGAGGTCGAGCAGCAGCAAGCCGTTATCGTCGGCGAACTTGAACACGACTTCCAGCACGCCTTCCTGGGTATCGTTGAGATCGAGGATGCGCGCGAGCAGGGTTGGCCCCATCTCGCTGACTGTGGTGCGCACTGGATGGCCCGAGGTGCCGAAGATGTCCCAGAACACCACCGGGCTTGCTTCCGCGCGCCAATCGGGAATGCCGATCTGGGCAATGCGCTGGTTGACCTTATCGCTCGCCACGCCGGCCACCGCCAGCCCGGCGACATCGCCTTTCACATCCGCCATGAACACCGGTACGCCGAGTCGCGAAAAGCCTTCGGCCATCACCAGCAGCGATACCGTCTTGCCGGTTCCGGTCGCGCCGGCGACAAGGCCATGACGATTGCCATAGCGTGGCAGCAAGAAAACCTGCTCGCCACTGGCGTCGGTGATGCTCTTGCCGATCAGGATGCCGTCGTTTGCCGCTGGACTCATGCTGCTCTCCGCTGCGATGGGCTTGCCGATTGCTTTACTGGCCGATTCTAGTCGCGCAAGACTAAGCACGATACCGGTTGCCCGCGAGCGATGCGATGGTTAGGCTGCGGGAGTCGAATCCCCATCTGATAAATCTCCGTCCTTTACCAGGGAATGTCCATGCGCCGTTACGCCGTTCTGCTGTGCACTTGCGCACTCGCCGCCTGCGCGACTACCCAGCCCACGATGACGACGCATTCGCGCAGTCCGCGCACCGGCATTCCGGCCGTGGACGCCTTGTATGTGCGCCTCGACGCCGATACTGCGCGCTACAACGCGGGTGTGGACAGCATCGCGCGCGGCGATACGGATGCCGGTCGCAGCGCGATCGCGTCGTCCAGCAACGATCTGCTGGACGCGGCGAGCAAATGCCAGGGCACGCCGCCGTGCGACAGCAGCCGCTTCATGGCCGCATACGATGCGCTGCTAAAACGCCAGTCCAGTGAGTTGAACAACGAGGGCGAGGGTTTCGCTGCGGTCGAGGACAACGGAAATACCGCATCGTCGGCGCCGCCGAAGGGATCGCCGGTGATCGCCAACCTGCCAGCCGCATCGCGCCCGGTCGCGATGCTCAAGGGCCGCGATCTGCGCGAGATCATTACCCTCAACGAGCCGATGAAAGCCGCATTGACCGACTGGCTGACGTCCAATCGCGCGCAACTGATCGACGCCTGGGAAAACTATCAATACATGCGTCAGCTGGTGTGGCCCGAGTACCAACGCGAGGGACTGCCAGAGGCATTGCTGTTCGGCATCATGGCGCAGGAGTCCGGCGGCAAGGTGCATGCGGTGTCGCGCTCGGGCGCGGCGGGATTGCTGCAATTCATGCCCGCGACCGGCGCGCGCTACGGGCTAGGCTATTCCAACGGCTTCGACACGCGCTACGATCCGACGCTCGCCACGCGCGCGAACGTGCAGTATTTCAACGAGCGCTTCGCCGAACTCGGCAACAATCTCGAACTCGCGGTCGCGGCCTATAACGGTGGCGAAGGCCGCGTTGCGCGTTTGTACTCCAGCACCGGTGGCAAGGGCTTCTGGGATCCGGAAGTCTATGGTCAGCTTCCACCGGAGACGCGCGACTATGTGCCGCGCGTGCTTGCCGCAGCGTGGCTGTTCCTCAACGCCAAGGATTACGGCCTGCAGTTTCCGCGCGTGAATGCGGGCGAACCGCAGCAACTCACGCTCGCGCGCGGCACCTCGCTCAACGAGCTCACGATCTGCCTCGGCAACAACGGCGTGCGTGACGGCTGGTTCCGCGCGTTGCGCAACCTCAACCCGCGCTACGATCCGCACGATGCGATTGCGGCCGGCACCGTGCTGCGCGTGCCGCCGTACGTGATGCACCTGTACCGCGCGAATTGCATCGACAACAACACGCGCGCGCAGATGGCATCTGATCTTTCCGCTGCGCGCAAGCCGGTCTTCATCGCACCGCCGCCACCGCCGGTCGCGTCATTCCGCATGGACGAACAGCCGCACACGCGCGATCACGACAAGGGCAGGGGAACAGGCAGCTACACCGTCGGCCGCGGCGATACGCTCGGTGAAATCGCCGACCGCATGGGTTGCGACGAACAAGAGCTCGCGCACGCGAACCGCATCAAGCGGCCCTACACGTTACGGAAGGGTCAGAAGATCAGATTGGTGGGTTGCTCGCGGCGTTGATCTGTTTTTTTATCCTGAAGATCAGCGGCGTTTTCAAACGCTTCGCGTCCGAGCCACTTTCTTTGCGTGTCCAAGGAAACGTGGCCAAAGAAAAGACACCCCGGCGATTGCGCTTTCAGCACATTTGACCGCCATGGATGGGGAAATGCCGAAAACGGAGGAGTCGGCCTGTCCTCCAGGTTCGCGCGTGGCGTCGGGTCGTTTCGACGGCACATACCGGCGCAAATAGTTTTGATTACTTTTCCCGAAAGAAAAGTAACTCGCGCGTCCAGCGCACGAAAGCTCCGCTGTCAGATCAGTTGATTGTTCCCAATCGTTGACCAAGCCGCACAGCCTGCTCAGGCACTAACGAACGATCCAGTTCCACACGATCCTTCGGCAACAACACAATCACCGTCGACCCATAATTGAACCGCGCCATCTCGGCGAAGCGATCGATCGTGATGCCCTTGCCGCGCCAGTCCTTGCGTACGATCTTCGACGCATACTTCGGAATCTCGATACCGCTCCAGACCGTTTCCACGCCGGACACCAGCACCGCGCCGACCATTACCAGGCACATCGGGCCGAAGTCGGTGTCGAAGTGGCAGACCAGCCGCTCGTTGCGCGCGAACAAGCGCGGGATCGCCTGCACCGCGAACGGGGCGACGCTGAAGATGCGGCCGGGGACGTGCAGGGTTTCGCGCAAGGTGCCGGTCCACGGCATGTGCACGCGATGGTAATCGCGCGGCGCGAGGTACACGGTTGCGAACAGGCCGTCGTCGAAGGGTTTGGCGGCATCCGCGTCGCCGAGCAATTCGGCGGCGGTGTAACTCTGGCCCTTGGCCTGAAAAATCCTGCCTGACTCGATGCGTCCCAACTGGCTGATGCGTCCATCAGCCGGCATCAGCAACGCACGTGGATCCGGATCGGCTATGCGCGCGCCGGACTTCAATGCGCGCGTGAAAAATGCGCCGAAGCTCGGATACGCATGCGGGTCGGGTTGCGTGGCTTCGGCCATGTTCACGTCAAAGCGACGCACGACGAGATCGATCAACCAGTTCTTCCACGGCCGCCAGCGCCAGCTCGCCGCATACAACGCGAGGCGCGACAGCAGCCGGTGCGGCAGGATGTATTGCAGGACGACTCCGGGCCGCATTTTCAGTGCGTTCCGGCGGGCGAGGATTCGGCAAGAGTTTTCATGTCGGCGCCGATCGCGGCCGGATTGAACGGTGGCCGGATCAGCCCTGCCATGTTGCCGTCAGGATCGAGCAGCGACACAGATGCGGAATGATCGATCGTGTAGTCCTTGCCGTCAGCGGTCGGCACCTTCATGTAAACCATGCCGAGGCTGCGCGCGAAGCTCGCCAACGTTTTTTCGTCGGCGGTCGCGCCGATGATGTCCTTGCCGAAGTAGTGCGCGTATTCGCCGACATGTTGCGGCGTATCCCGGTCGGGATCGACCGACACGAACAGCACCCGCGGCTTGATCGCCGCAGGCAATGCAGCCCAGGATTTCGCCGCCTGCCCGAGGCTTTGCAGCGTGGTCGGGCAAACATCCGGGCAGCGTGTGAAGCCGAGGAAGACCAGCGTCCAGTGGCCCTGCATCGTCGCGGACGTGATCGCACTGCCGTCGGATGCGTTGAGTTTATACGGCGTCAATGTGCGTGTTCCGGGGAACAGCGTAACTGCGCGAATCGCGGGAAGTTCGGCAGGCTGCGACGGCGGGAAATGCGTCTGCGCGGCCCATAGGCCGAGCCCGGCGGCAAGCGCAGCGGCAAGCACGTAAAACGTTGCGTGCCGAATCGCACCATGCATGTGCCGGCGCGCCATTAGGGCAGAAGTCTTTGTCAGGAAGGTCATCGCCGAATTATAGCGGGCGGGGCCGTTATACTCGTGCGCCATCCTCCACGCGCAAACGCATGCCCGCCGAACTTGCCACGATCATCGACCTGATCCGCTATGGCGCGAGCCGTTTCGGCGGCGCCGGGCTGACTTTCGGCCACAGCTACGACAACGCGCTCGACGAAGCCACGCAACTCGTACTGCATGCGTTGCACCTGCCGCACGACATGAACCCGATCTACGGACAGGCGCGCGTCACCGCAGCGGAGAAAGAATCGGTACTCGCATTGTTCGATCGACGCATCGGCGAACGCATTCCAGCGGCGTACCTCACCGGCGAAGCGTGGTTCGCCGGATTGAGTTTCAGGACTGATGCGCGCGCGCTGGTGCCGCGTTCGCCGATTGCCGAATTGATCGAATCGGGCTTCCATCCGTGGCTCGGCGAACTCGAGGTGCAGCGTGCGCTCGACTTGTGCACGGGTTCGGGCTGCATCGCGATCGCGATGGCGCATTATAACGCCGACTGGCAGGTCGATGCAGTGGACATCAGCGATGACGCGCTCGCGCTGGCTGAGGAAAACACGATCCGGTTGCATGCGCCGAACGTGCGCCTGCTGAAGTCAGACTTGTTCGGCGCATTGTTCGGCCAGACCTACGACCTGATCGTCAGCAATCCACCCTACGTCACCCATGACGAAGTCGCCGCGCTGCCGCCCGAATATGCGCACGAGCCGGAGCTGGGTTTGCGTGCCGGCGACGATGGCCTCGACCTCGCGTTGAAAATCCTGCGCGACGCGCCCGAACACTTGAATCAGGAAGGAGTGTTGATCGTCGAAGTCGGCGAAAGCGAGCGCGCACTGGTCGCGTTGCTGCCCGAAATTCCGTTTGCGTGGATCGAGTTCAAGGTCGGGCAGATGGGCATTTTCGCGGTCGGTCGCGACGATCTGGTCGCGCAGCATGCGCGGATCAAGGAGCTTGCTGATGCGCGTTGAGCGCCTGTTCGTGTCAAAGCCGTATCCTGACTGGATACATCGTGGCTGGTAATACCTTCGGGCAGTTGTTCGCTGTGACGACCTTCGGCGAAAGCCACGGTCCCGCCATCGGCTGCGTGATCGACGGCTGCCCTCCGGGCATCGCGATTTTGGCGGAAGATTTCGCGCACGATCTCGCACGCCGCGCCACCGGCCGCACGCGGCACACATCGCAGCGCCACGAGTCCGATGAAGTCGAAATCCTTTCCGGCGTCTATGAAGATAAAACGACAGGCACGCCGATCGCGCTGCTGATCCGCAACACGGATGCGCGCAGCAAGGATTACGCGAAGATCGCCGAGCAGTTCCGCCCCGGCCACGCCGACTACACCTACTGGAAGAAGTACGGCATCCGCGATCCGCGCGGCGGCGGACGTTCGTCGGCGCGCGAGACGACGATGCGCGTGGCGGCGGCGGTGATCGCGAAGAAATGGCTCGCGGAAAAATGCGGCGTATTAGTGCGCGGCTATCTTTCGCAGATCGGCGACGTCGTGCCGCGCGATGTCGATGTCACGAAAATCGACTGGGGCGTGGTCGAAGCCAATCCGTTCTTCTGGCCGAATCCCGGCCAGGTCGATGAACTGGAAACGTATATGGATGCGCTCCGCAAGTCCGGCGATTCGGTCGGCGCGCGCATCGATGTGATCGCTGAAGGCGTGCCGCCTGGTTGGGGCGAACCAATCTACGGCAAACTCGATGCCGAACTTGCGAGCGCGTTGATGTCGATCAACGCGGTGAAAGGCGTGGAGATTGGCGACGGCTTCGCGGTCGTCGCACAAAATGGCAGCCTGCATCGCGACCAGATGACGCCACAGGGTTTCGCGTCCAACCACGCGGGCGGTATTCTTGGCGGCATCTCATCCGGGCAAGCAGTGCGTTGCTCGGTCGCATTCAAGCCGACCTCAAGCCTGCGCCTGCCGGTGCAGGGCGTTGACGTGCATGGCAACGAAGTCGAGATCGTCACCACCGGCCGCCACGATCCCTGCGTCGGCATCCGCGCCACACCGATTTGCGAAGCGATGGTTGCGCTGGTGCTGATGGATCAGGCGCTGCGGCATCGAGCGCAGTGCGGGGATGTGGACAACGTGATGCCGCAGATTCCAGCCGGCTCCGAATGAATAATTGAAGAATTAGGGTGAGGCAGCAGGAAAAATGAGCAAGCTATTCAACGTGGCAGTCGTCGGCGCAACCGGAGCGGTAGGCAAAGCAATGCTGTCGGTTCTCGCCGAGCGCAAATTCCCGACTGGCGAGATCGTCGCGCTCGCGAGCGCGAAATCTGCGGGCAAGAAGGTGATGTTCGGCGACCGCAAGCTCTTTGTGCGCGACCTTGCAACATTCGATCCGAAAGGAATCGACATCGCGCTGTTCTCCGCAGGCGGTACGATCTCGAAGGAATACGCGCCGAAATTCGTGGCCATGGGCGCGGTCGTGATCGACAACTCCTCCACGTTCCGCTACGAGTCCGACATCCCGCTGGTCGTTTCGGAAGTGAACCCCGATGCCATCGCGAATTGCCCACGCGGGATCATAGCGAACCCGAACTGCTCGACGATGCAGATGCTGGTCGCGCTCGCGCCGATCCACCGCGCGGTGGGCATCGAGCGCATCAACATCGCGACCTACCAGTCGGTGTCGGGCACCGGACAGAAGGGGATCGACGAACTCGATCGGCAACACGCCGCACTCGCCGATGCGCGCGAGGCGAAGGCGCAGGTGTATCCAATGCAGATCGCGTTCAATGTGATCCCGCACGGCGGCGACTTCCTCGACAACGGCTACACGATGGAAGAGATGAAGCTGGTCTGGGAAACCCGCAAGATCCTCGGCGATGACACGATCCAGGTGAATGCCACCGTGGTGCGCGTGCCGGTGTTCTATGGCCATTCCGAAGCGGTGCACATCGAAACCCGCGAGAAAATCACCGCGCAGCAGGCGCGCAAGCTGCTGGAAGAAGCGCCAGGCGTGGAAGTTGTCGATGAACGCAGGAGCGGCGGCTATCCAACCCCGGTGACGCATGCTGCAGGCCGCGATCCGACGTATGTCGGTCGCATCCGCGAGGACATCTCGCACCCGCGAGGGCTGAACCTGTGGATTGTGTCCGACAACATCCGCAAGGGCGCTGCGCTCAATGCCGTCCAGATTGCGGAATTGCTGGCGAAAGGGTATAGCTAACGGCAGCTTGCGCATGCGTCGCCATGCGCCAATCGGGAGAGTTTTGCGATGCGATCGGATGCGATGAAGTCGGGGATTTTTGGTCTGGCAGTGGCTGGCGCTGTGGCCTCGATGCAGGCGCAGGCTGTCGGTTTGGGTGCGATCGAGGTCAGGTCGAAACTCGACCAGCCTTTTGTGGCCGAGATTCCGTTGACGTTGAACGACCCGAGTGAGGCCGGTGATCTGGTCGTGCGGCTGGCATCGCCAGAAGCTTTCGCGCGCGTCGGCATGGATCCGAATCAGTTATCTGCGAACCTGCAATTCAGCGTCGGCAAGAATGCGCGCGGCGAGTCGGTCGTGCGCGTAACGACGCCGCAACGCATGAACGATCCGTACGTCACTTTTCTGCTTGAAGCTGACTGGGGCAAGGGCAAGATGGTGCGTGAATACACCGCGCTGCTCGATCCGCCGCATACCGCATCGGTGCCGAAACGCGCAATCAGCGCACCGATGGTCGCATCCACGCCGCTGCCTGCGCCGTCGCCGTCGGTAATGCAGCCGGTCGCTACGCCATCAGTTGCAACCGCGCCGATGCCGCCAGTTCCTGCGCCGGTCGAACCGGCACCGCCCGAGCGCTCAATGCCGATCGCGCAGGCTGAACAGCCGGAATCGCCATCACCTGACAGTATCGCGCCGCAACCAGAACCACCGCCCATGCCGGCAGCCACAGCTCCCGAGCCAGCGCCTATCGCGGAAGCGCCACCTCCGCCTGCACCTGCACCAATCGCCGAAGCATCGCCGCCGCCGCAAATGCCGGAACCGGCGCCAGCGCCGGAAGCGCCAAAAGCCGCGTCGAATGCAGTCACCGTCGGTCAGGGCCAGACCTTGTCAGCCATCGCCGATCAGGTGCGGCCGTCGGACGTATCGGTCAACCGCATGATGATCGCCTTGCAGCGTGCGAATCCGAATGCCTTTATCAAGGACAACATCAACCTGCTCAAGCGTGGCGTGGTATTGCGCATTCCCGACAGCGGCCAGGCGCAGACGGTGACGGCTGCGGAAGCCAATGCATTAGTGCACGAACAAGTCGAAAGCTGGCGGCAGGGTCAGCAACCGACGCCGACCTTGCAACCCGAAGACACCGCCATTACAACGACCGCCGCAGCAAAAAAATTCGGCGAGTTCAGTGCGATTGCAGTCGATCCTGCAAGTGCGGAGAAGGCGAAAGCGGCATCGGCAGCAGCGAATGCATCGAACAAGGCTGCAACCGGTACGCAAATCGATACGACAGCCAGCGTGCCAAAGTCTTCCAGGCCACGCGGCGCGCATCTGGAGATCGTACCGCCGGCAGGCAGCGCTGCTGCCAACAGCCAGTCCGGCGCCAGCGAAGGCGGTTCCGGCAGCGAACTGCGCGCGCAGCTCGCACAGACGAAAGAAGAACTGACCGCGCGCAGCGCTGAAGTCAGCGATCTCAAGTCGAAGGTATCCGATCTGGAGAAGATGCAGAACGACAGCACGCAATTGCTGAGCATGAAAGACAGTCAGCTCGCAGCGTTGCAACAGAAACTCGGCGATCTGGAGAAGCAGCAGTCTGCGGCGACACCTGCGCAGAGCAGTGCGGCCTCTGCACCGATCGACGTAGCCCCTATCGCATCCACGGCGCCAACCGCAATACCTGCATCGAACGCATCGACATCCGACGCAGCGCCAGGGACCGACCCTGCGACTGCACCGCAGCTTGCGCCCGCGTCGAAAACTCCGTTGTCGCAAGCCAACGAACCCGTTGCCGAAATGACGCCCTGGTATCTGCAACCGTTCGTGTTGATCGGCGGCGCATTGCTGGTGCTCGCAGGATTGCTCGGGCTGATGCTGCGGCGTCCGCGCGCGCCAGAACCCGCGCCGCGATCACGCTTTGATACCGGCGCGCTGGCGGCGAGCATGGCTGCATCGCGCGCTGCGCAGCAACCGGATGCCCATGACGACGCGCTGCACAACGACGCACTTGTCGAAGCGATGCCGGCGTCAGAGCTTGCATCCGCTATCGTGACGGAAGAACACGCAGCGGTTCCAAAGCCGGCGGTTATTGAGACCGTATTGGCGGGCACGCCAGCGCCGATCGTCGCGGATGAAGAAGACTACTGGGCGATTCCGAGCGAAGTCACGTTGTCACCGGAACCGGTCGTAACCACGACCAACGAAACGGCGGTGCGCCCGGCGGTGCGGATCGGCGACGCGAACCCGACCGTTGCGACCAAGCTCGAACTCGCGCGCGCCTACATCGACATCGGCGATCACGACGGTGCGCGCAGCATGCTTGAGGAAGTGCTGATCGAAGGCAATGCGACCCAGCAGGAAGCGGCGTTCGAGCTGCTGGACAAGCTGGACGGTTGAGCCGCGCGCACGCAGTGACGGGCCTGCGCAGCCCGTTCGCGCGTGCTCCCGACTTTTCCTTCCATTCCGCGACCATGCGTCTTGCGCTCGGCATCGAATACGACGGCGCCGATTTTCACGGCTGGCAAAAGCTTGCGCACGGTTCGAGCGTGCAAGCGGAAATGGAATCGGCGCTGAGTTTCGTCGCCGACGCGCCGACTGTAGTGCAATGCGCGGGACGCACCGATTCGGGTGTGCACGCGCTTTGCCAAGTCGTGCATTTCGATACCGATGCACAGCGTCCGCCGCGCGGCTGGGTGCTCGGCTGCAATTCGCGATTGCCCGACTCGATCTGCGTGCGTTGGGCGCAGCCGGTCGCAGTGGATTTCAACGCGCGATATGCGGCGCGCGCGCGGCGTTATCGTTACCGGATTCTCGATCGCAACATCCGCCCGGCGTTGCTGCGTCGTTACGTCGCATGGGAACGTCTGCCGCTGGATGCCGACGCGATGCATCGCGCTGCGCAAGTCTTGCTAGGCGAGCACGACTTCAGCGCGTTTCGCGCGGTGCAATGTCAGGCCACGCATGCGGTGCGTGACATGCAGCAGATCGGCGTGCATCGCGCAGGCGAAGAGGTCGTGGTCGACGTGCGCGCGAATGCGTTCCTGCACCACATGGTGCGCAACATCGTCGGCAGTTTGCTGGCGATCGGTCGCGGCCAACAACCAGAGTCATGGATGGGCGAATTGCTGCGCGGGCGCGACCGCACCGTCGCCGGCGCCACCGCGCCGCCGCAAGCGTTGTGTTTTCTCGGCCCGCTGTATCCGGCGCAATGGGGACTACCGGCCGAGGCGACGTTGTGACTTTGCTTGCAACCGATGGCGACGAGCGTACGCGCATCAAGTTCTGCGGCATGACGCGCGCCGACGACGTGCGGTTGGCCGGCGAATTGGGCGTAGACGCGATCGGCTTGATCTTCGCCGCGCGCAGTTCGCGCCGGATTGATCTCGAACATGCGCTCACATTGCGTGAATTCGCTGCGCAGTCGATCGCTGTCGTAGCATTGGTGATGGACAACTCCATGAGCGAAATCGAGGCGATCGTGCAACGATTGCGCCCGGAGCTACTGCAATTTCACGGCAGTGAGGACGACGCATTTTGCGCGCACTTTGGCATCCCGTTTCTGAAAGCTTTGCCGATGCGCGACGTGGCCGCCGATGACATCCCTGCGCTGCTGGCGCGGTATCCTTCCGCAGCCGGGTTCGTGTTCGACGGTCATGCGTGCGGGGCGATGGGCGGCAGTGGCGAACGCTTCGACTGGACGCAATTGGCACGACATCATCTCGCGCAACCGTGGCTGCTGGCCGGCGGACTGGATGCTGCCAATGTCGTTGCTGCGGTTCGCACGATGCGGCCGTGGGGCGTGGATGTATCCAGCGGAATAGAGTATGACGACGGCAGGTCTTCGCCCGGCACCAAGGACGGCATGAAGATGCACGCGTTCGTCGACGCGGTGCGAAGCGCAGAACAAGAATTCACGACCGCGAATCCACGGAAAATGCATGAGCAACGCTGACATCATCGACTTCAACGATTATCCCGACGCGCGCGGCCACTTCGGCGATTACGGCGGCATCTATGTTGCCGAGACCCTGATCGAACCGTTGGCGGAGCTGGAAGCTGCCTATCGGAAATACAAGGATGACCCGGAATTCGTCGCCGAACTCGCATACGACTACAAGCACTACGTTGGCAGGCCAAGTCCGATCTATGAGGCGAAGCGATTGAGTGCGCACGTCGGCGGCGCGCGCATCCTGCTTAAGCGCGAAGATTTGAACCACACCGGCGCGCACAAGATCAACAACACCATCGGCCAGGCGATGCTCGCGCGACGCATGGGCAAGACCAGGATCATCGCCGAAACCGGTGCTGGACAGCACGGCGTCGCATCTGCAACCGTCGCCGCGCGCATGGGTCTTGAATGCGTGGTGTACATGGGTGCGGTCGACATGCAGCGGCAGGCGATCAACGTGTTCCGCATGAAGCTGCTCGGTGCGACCGTGGTGCCGGTGACGTCGGGGTCGCAGACATTGAAAGACGCATTGAACGAGGCGATGCGCGACTGGGTCAGTAACGTGCATGACACGTTTTACATCATCGGTACTGTCGCAGGTCCGCATCCGTATCCTTTGCTGGTGCGCGATTTCAACGCGGTCGTTGGCCGCGAAGCGCGCGCGCAGATGCTGGAGGAATACGGACGCCTGCCGGATGCGATTACCGCTTGCGTAGGTGGTGGCAGCAACGCGATCGGCTTGTTCCATGCTTTTCTAAACGATCGCGATGTGCGCATCGTCGGTGCGGAAGCGGCGGGCGAGGGCATCGCGAGTGGCAAGCATGCGGCGTCTTTGAGTGCGGGGCGTCCCGGCGTGCTGCACGGCAATCGCACCTATGTGATTTGCGATGACGATGGCCAGATCACCGAAACGCATTCGATCTCGGCAGGCCTCGATTATCCCGGCGTCGGCCCCGAGCATTCCTTCCTGAAGGACAGCGGTCGAGCCGAATACGTCGGCATTACCGACGACGAAGCGCTTGAAGCATTCCATCTGCTCGCGCGCACCGAAGGCATCCTCGCCGCGCTTGAATCCAGCCACGCGATCGCACAGGCGATGAAGCTTGCACGCGAGTTGTCGAAGGACGCTTTGGTGCTGGCAAATCTCTCGGGTCGCGGCGACAAGGACGTGCATACGATCGCCGCGCGCGAAGGGTTCAGCGGGATTTGACGTGAACTGCGTTGACTGCGTGCATCTGGAATGCTCGCGAACGGCGGAGCCGGCCCGAAAGGCGAGCGCCGGGATGGCGCGAGTCACCGCAGGTCACGCCGCTGAACGACTCGCCATGGATGGCGAGGCCGGAGCGCTGCGTCATGGACGACTTCTTGGACAACCTATCAACGAAGCAGGCATTTGTCTTTTCATGAATCGCATCGACCAGAAATTCACTACACTCAAGACCGCGAATCGCAAAGCGCTGATCCCATTCATTACCGCCGGCGATCCGTCGCTGGCCGCGACCAGTGCGGTGATGCACGCGCTGGTGGCAGCGGGCGCTGATGTGATCGAACTCGGCGTGCCGTTCTCCGACCCGATGGCCGACGGACCGACGATCCAGCGCAGCTCCGAACGCGCACTCGCGCGTGGCGTCGGCACCACGCAGGTAATCGAGATGGTGCGCGCGTTTCGCGACACAGATGCAACCACGCCCGTTGTGCTGATGGGTTATCTGAATCCGGTTGTGATGCGTGGCATCGAACGCTATGCGCGCGAAGCGGTTGTCGCTGGCGTCGATGCCGTGCTGCTGGTCGATCTGCCGCCGGAAGAAGCTGCTGAAACCCGCGCGACATGCAATAAGTATGGGCTGGCCTTGATCGCCCTCGCCGCGCCGACGACATCCGAGCTGCGGCTGGCACGGCTTGCCCGCGAAGCGCAGGGTTATCTGTACTACGTCAGCTTCGCCGGAGTGACCGGTGCGAGCGGGATCGATACCGGCTCGGTGCGCGCGCGTGTCACCGCGTTACGCGCGCAAGCGACCGCGCCGGTTGTGGTTGGATTCGGCGTTCGCGATGCAGCGACTGCCGCTGCGCTCGCGCCATGTGCGGACGGCGTCGTGGTCGGCAGCGCTTTGGTCGAGGCGATCGCCATTGCTGCGGATGTGGACGATGCAGTGCAACGTGCGACTGCGTTTCTCGCACCGCTGCGCGAGGCGCTTGATCGTACTTGAGTTTGTGTCATGGAACGCATGGCAACGCGACGACTGACGACACTGGTAAACTGCCAGCACTGATCATTTGGATGTATCCAACGTAATGAGCTGGCTGCAAAAACTCATGCCCGCACGCATCCGCACCGAAGGCGGCAACAAGCGCAACGTCCCTGAAGGGTTGTGGGAGAAATGCGAAAAGTGCGGCGCCGTGCTGTACGGGCCCGAGCTCGAACGCAATCTTGAGGTTTGTCCAAAGTGTGGTCATCACCGCCCGATTGGCGCGCGTGTGCGGTTGCTCGGTTTCCTCGACCCGGATTCGACGACCGAGATCGCAACCGAACTCGCGCCGACCGATCCGTTGAAATTCAAGGACAGCAAAAAATACCTCGACCGCATCAAGGCGACCCAGAAAACGACCGGCGAGAATGATGCGCTCGTCGTCCTGCGCGGCAAGTTGAAGGGCCAAGGCGTGGTCGCGGCCGCGTTTGAATTCCGCTACATGGGCGGCTCGATGGGATCAGTGGTTGGCGAAAAATTCGCGCGGGCGGCCGAGCTTGCGCTCGCGGATTGCGTACCGCTGATCTGTTTCACTGCCAGCGGCGGCGCGCGCATGCAGGAAGGCTTGTTCTCGCTGATGCAGATGGCGAAGACGTCGGCTGCCCTCGGGCGACTGCGCGCGGCGGGCGTACCGTACATCGCTGTGCTCACGCACCCGACCACCGGCGGTGTTTCCGCGAGCCTCGCGATGCTCGGCGATCTGAATGTCGCAGAACCCTTTGCGCTGATCGGTTTTGCCGGCCCGCGCGTGATCGAACAAACCGTACGCGAAACCTTGCCGGAAGGTTTTCAGCGTTCGGAATTCCTCGTCGAACACGGCGCAGTGGACATGATCATCGATCGTCGCGAGCTGCGCGACAAGATCGCGGCATTGCTTGCGCTGCTGCTGCGCGCACCGATGCCAGCCGAATCCGTCGTCATTGCTGCGACTGGTAGCTGATCGCATGAGCGCGCGTCGGCACTTCGGCACCGATGGCATCCGCGGTCGCGTGGGCGAAGGTCTGATCTCGGCAGACTTCGTGTTGAAACTCGGCTGGGCATTGGGCCGCGTGCTTGCCAAGTCGAGCGAGCAGCCGTCGGTAGTGATCGGCAAGGACACCCGTATCAGCGGTTACATGTTCGAGTCGGCATTGGAGGCAGGACTCGTTGCAGCCGGCGCCGACGTGCATCTTTCCGGCCCGATGCCGACGCCGGGTATCGCGTTTCTCACCCGTTCGCTGCGCGCCGATGCCGGCATCGTGATCAGCGCTTCGCACAATCCGCATTACGACAACGGCATCAAGTTCTTCAACGCGCAGGGCGAAAAACTCGACGATGCGACCGAGCTCGCGATCGAGGCAATGCTCGACGAACCCTTCTCGACGGTCTCCTCGGAACAACTCGGCCGCGCCGACCGCATCGAAGGCGCAGGCGCGCGCTACGCTGAATTCTGCAAATCCACCGTGGCCGACGATTTCCATCTCAAGGGCATGCGCATTGCGGTGGATTGCGCGCACGGCGCGACTTACCAGATCGCGCCGAAACTCTTCACCGAACTGGGCGCGGACGTGGAAGCCATCGGGGTTGCGCCAGATGGGTTGAACATCAACCATGAAGCCGGTTCAACTTATCTCGAGCTGCTCGCCGCGCACGTGCTCGAGACTTCCTGCGCGCTCGGCATCGCATTCGATGGCGACGGCGATCGCATGCTGATGGTGGATGCCTATGGCTCGCATGTGGATGGCGATGCATTGTTGTACGTGCTCGCGCTCGACTGGCAGGCCAGCGGTCGTTTGCAAGGGCCTGTCATTGGCACGCTGATGACGAATTACGGGCTGGAGCAGGCGTTCGCCCAGCATGCAATCCCGTTCGTGCGCAGCAAGGTCGGCGACCGCCACGTGCATCGCGCATTGATCGAAGGCGGCGGCGTGCTTGGCGGCGAAGCCTCGGGTCATTTGCTGTGCCTTGATCGTGCGAGCACCGGCGATGGCATCGTCAGCGCGTTGCAGGTGCTGGAGGCGATCCAGCGCAGCGGCCGTACCCTGCACGATTTGCTTGTCAACCTGCATCGCGTCCCGCAACGCACCGTCAACGTGCGCTTTGCGGCCGGTTCGAAACCAGCCGATGCCGAATCGGTGCGCGCCGAGTTGGCATCCGCGCAGCAGCAACTCGTGGGTCGCGGCCGCGCGTTTATCCGTGCATCCGGCACCGAGCCCGTGGTGCGCGTCACCGTCGAAGCCGACGATGCGGCATTGGTGCAGTCGGTTCTCGATCGGCTTGCGGCTGCGGTGCACGCCGCAGCACAGTAAATTGCTGCCTCCCTGCATTCGCAAGGCGAGGGCATTCGCGATGAGCAGCAACCCGATTCCCACTTTGGACATTCGTCGTTATGAGAGCGACCGCGATGCCTTCGTCGCCGGACTCGGCGCGGCCTATCTCGAATGGGGATTCGCGGGTATCTGCGGGCACGGTATTCCTCAGGCGCTGATCGACGCTTCCTGCGACACGTTCCGGCGTTTTTTTGCGCTACCGACCAACGTGAAGATGCGCTACCAAGTAACCGGCCAAGGTGGCGTGCGCGGCTATACGCCGTTCGGCATCGAGACCGCGAAGGATTCGCACTATCCGGATCTCAAGGAGTTCTGGCATATCGGCCGCGTATTTCATCGTGATGGAAGCGGGCGCGCTTCCAGATACTCCGCCGTGATGCCGCCGAACGTGTGGCCGGATGAAGTGCCTGATTTCCGCGAGCACGGCTATTCGTTATACGCAGCGCTCGATGCACTCGGTCTGCGCGTGCTATCGGCGCTCGCGCTGCATATCGGATTGCCTCCGGACTGGTTCGCCGAAAGAACCGACTGCGGCAACTCGATCCTGCGGCCGATCCACTATCCGCCGATCGCCGCGTCGGCGGATGCAGTCGAGCGTCTTCCGAACGCGCGTGCCAGCGCGCACGAGGACATCAATCTCATCACCCTGCTGGTCGGTGCGAGTGCGGCTGGACTCGAAGTGAAATCGCAGAAGGGAGAGTGGATACCGTTTACATCCGACGCCGACACCATCGTCGTCAACATTGGCGACATGTTGCAGCGCCTGACGAATCACGTGTATCCGTCCACCACGCATCGCGTGGTCAACCCGAGCGGCGAAGCAGCGCGCAAACCGCGCTACGCGACGCCGTTCTTTCTGCATCCGAATCCCGATTTCCTGATCGAGACGCTGCCGCAATGCGTGAACGCGGGGAATCCGGATCGCTACCCAACGCCGATCACCGCGCACGATTACCTGACGGAGCGGCTGCGCGAGATCAAGTTGATATGACAGCCGGCCTGTGCGTAGATACGGCATGGGCTCCCCGAGAGCCGGACTCGTGCGGAAGCGGCTGCTCCCTTTCCCACCGCTTTTAAGCGCACACTGCTGAGATTCTAAGCAAGTCCATCCGGACCAAGCACGGTTGGTCCGCGAGCAAGCTATCCTTGGCGTGCGGAACCCCTGTCTGCCAGGGGATTCCAATAGTCTTTCGAATGTCCCAGACACCGGAGGTTTTGACCATGCATTTTTCGCACTCGAACGCGGCAATTTCAGCGTGCGCGATCTTCATCTGTTCGGTCATGTCATCTGACGCTCCGGCACAAGATGTGACGTATGCCGCGGGCAGTCGGGTCCAGGGCAGGTTTGGATCGAATTGGGATCACTGCACGGTGGTCGGCGATCGGCGCGCGACGGGTGGGTATGTCTTGCGCTGCGACGCCAAGCCCGACCAGGAATTCGTTTTTGCGGCCTCCGACGTACGGGCGATGGAGGGTGCTGATCGAGCGCCGGTTCCGAAACCGCCGGCCACCGCAATTGCTCCGGCAAACGCGCATGTTGAACAAATTGCGGGAGACGCTTTCAAGGCGATTCCCCCACGCACCGGCGTGTATGGCTGCATGGATCAGGATGGGCAGGAAACCCCGGGGCTCCAATTTGGACTCGTCAACGCCAGCACCTATTCGACTTACGATGGCGGCGGCGGGCATTACACTTATTCCGAGCAAAGTGGCGTGTTGGTCTTCACGAGTGGACCGTTTGCCGGACTACGGCGGAGTCGCGAGACGGAACGTTCGTTCCGGATGCTCGACGAGCACGGCGAGCGCACTGCGTTCATGTGTCCATGGGAACCGAAAGACCCGCACAAGCTCCATTGGTGACACCGCAACTTTTGGAACGTTGATCCGAGGGGCCTTCATAATTTCAGGGTTCCAACGCCGCGCGCCACGCAGCGATCTTGCGCGCATAAGGAATCGACGCATTCGCGGGACTGGTCGACGGCAACCGCAGGTGGCGAATCGCGCGCGCTTGTAATGTAGGTGCTACATACCTGCGAAAACAAGTCTCAGCCTTCGCGCCGTTGAACAGCACACGCTCGATTTTGTTGTGCTTCGCGAAGAAAGCGGCGAAATCATTCGGATGCACCGAGTCCGCGACAATGTCCGCATCAAGGCTGCCCTCGCGCACGCAAGAGGCAAGCACGTCCCATAACGCGATGCCGTTCGACCTCAGTATGGGCACTCGATCCGCATATGGTGCATCGCGCAGGCTTGCGCCATGCGCACCGCCGATGATCTCGCCAAGGATGCGCCAGAACAGGTTCTGCGGATGCGCGTAGTACTGTTCGGCGCGCAGCGAGGCTTCGCCGGGCATGCTACCGAGGATCACGATGCGTGCGGACGGGTTTTCGATTGGCGGGAAGCCGATGATCCGTACTGATGGTCGCCGGGAATCGCTAATCCGCATCGCGGAAGTCCTTCGAACGGCGTGTCACCAATGAGCCGGCGAGTGCATCGGGAAGATATTTCGCCATCGTTGCAATCGTGCGGTTTGCCTTTCCGGTGACGACGCGCCGCTTGCCGGCCTCGACCGCGTCCACGCCGAGTTTCGCAACCTGATCGGCGGTCAGCCAAAGCGCCTTCGGTAACTTCGACACCTTCTCGCGCATGCCGTTGACGTCGTGGAACTCGGTGTAGGTGAAGCCCGGGCACAGTGCGGTGACGTGCACGCCTTTGGGTTTCATCTCCATCGCCAGCGATTCGCTGAAACGAATCACGAAGGATTTAGCTGCGCCATACATCGTGTGTCCGGCCGATGCCGGTACGAGCCCGGCGAGCGAGGCAACGTTGAGGATGCGACCGCGGCCCGCTGCTTCCATGGCAGGAAGGAAACGCCAGGTGAGTTCGGCGACACTCGTCACAAGCACCTGCAGGAATGCGGCATGCGTGGACCAGTCTTCGGCCAGGAAGCGTCCGGGCACACCATAACCGGCGTTGTTCACCAACGTGTCCACGAACAGTCCGTTCGACTGGATTTCAGCGAACAACGCTTCCGGCACTGTGGGGTCGGCGAGGTCGGCGGCGATGACCGAGCAGGGCACCTTCGCGCCGAGTTCGTCGGCGAGCGCGCTGAGGCGATCCTCGCGTCGCGCGGTGAGGATGAGTGGTTTTCCGCGTCGCGAGTATTCACGTGCGATCGCCGCGCCGATACCGCTGGATGCCCCGGTGATCAGCGCGTGGCCCGACGGCACTGGGTCGTTACCGGAGGGCATCGGCAGGGTTGAAGGATTCGGCATCGCATGCTCCACAAGGAATGGCCGATTGTAGGCCGCATTGCCGTCGTGGCCTTCGCGCCGCTATGCTGGGCGTTCACCTCGGCGGGGATACGGCCATGCGTCGTCGCATCGTGGCGGGTAACTGGAAGCTGCACGGAGATCGCGCGTTCGCGCAGGCATTGATCGACGCATTGGCCGCTGCGAAGCGACCGCCGGACGTCGAGGTCGTGCTGCTGCCGCCGGTGCCATATCTTGGCGAGTTGATCGCGCGCTACCGGAATGCGGCATTTGCGTTCGGTGCGCAGGACGTGAGCGCGAACGATTGCGGGGCTTTCACCGGCGAGGTCTCGGCGGCAATGGTGGCGGATATCGGCTGCCGTTACACCTTGGTCGGTCACTCCGAACGCCGCGAATACCATCACGAGGACAACCGGTTGGTCGCAGAAAAATTCGTGGCTGCGCAGAAGGCGGGGCTGACGCCGATCCTGTGCATCGGCGAAACCTTGCAGCAGCGCGAAGCCGGTCATGTCGAATGGGCGATCCAGCGGCAATTGAATGCGGTGCGTGAAATCGCGGGTCAGGATGCGCTTGCGGCCAGCGTGGTCGCCTACGAGCCGATCTGGGCGATCGGCACTGGCCGAACAGCGACGCCGGCACAGGCCCAGGAAGTCCACGCATTCATCCGTAGTGAGGTCGCAGCCGGTGATGCTACAATCGCCGGCTGGCTGCCTGTGATCTATGGCGGCAGCGTGAAGGCGGCCAACGCCGTCGAGATGTTCGCGCAGCCGGATGTGGATGGCGGCCTGATCGGTGGCGCATCGCTGGTAGCCAGGGATTTTCTGGCCATCATCGCTGCCGCTTCACGGCCCACAAACCCTAGCGCAGGCAAGACGGTCCGCTCCTTCAAACCCGTTTGATATACCAGTTGATCGCACCATAGATCAGACTCCGACCCAACTTTTCGACGAACCCATCATGCTCATCATTTTCATCAACGTAATTTTTGTGCTGACCGCGATCGCCATGACCGTGCTGATTCTGCTTCAGCGCGGCGCCGGCGCGGCTGCCGGTTCCGGTTTCGGCGGCGGTGCATCGGCCACCGTGTTTGGTGCGCGCGGCTCCGCCAACTTCCTGTCGAAAGCCACCAAATGGCTCGCGGTGGTGTTCTTCTCGATCAGCCTCGGCTTGGCGATCTATTCCAGCAAGCCGCACAACGCGGTAGCGCCGGCCGATGATCTGGGCGTGATGGGCCAGGCGCCGACTGCGGTGTCAGTATCCGTCAAACCTTCCAGTTCCGGAACGACAGCCACGCCGGCAGTACCCGCGCCTGTCGGGCCTGCGCCCGCCATACCAGCGCCTGCCCAGAACGCGCCGGTCAATAGCGTTCCCTCAATTCCGGAGCCGGCGCCGGCAGCGCCAGCGTCGAATGCAGGCGACCCCGCGAAGCCAGGCAACAAAGGCGGCTGATCGCCTGTTACAATTTTCAGGTTCGCGTTTCTTGGCGCGAGCATTTGCAGGTTCCTCTGCGAAAACCCGGCCATCCGTGGTCGGACTTTCAAAAAAGCTTTGCCCGGATGGCGGAATTGGTAGACGCACTACCTTGAGGTGGTAGCGACTTCGGTCGTGGAGGTTCGAGTCCTCTTTCGGGCACCATATGCAAATCCTGCCGTGAAAACCCGCACACCTTGTGTGGACTTTCAACGGGGATGCAAGTCTCTCGCGAGTGCGTGCCGATGGCCGGACTTGCAAGGGGAAACGCGGTTCCCCGTTGACTACGCAAATTTCGTGCGTGTTTGCGGGGGCGGATCAAGAAGGATCGAGGTCGCGAATGCTGGGCGAATACCTGCCAGTCCTGCTGTTTCTGATCGTCTCCACCGGCATCGGTGTGGCCTTGCTGATCGTCGGTGCGGTACTCGGTCCGCAGCGCCCCGGTGCCGACAAGAACTCGCCCTACGAATGCGGCTTTGAGGCATTCGAGGACGCGCGCATGAAGTTCGACGTGCGCTATTACCTCATCGCGATCCTGTTTATTGTGTTCGATCTTGAAATCGCCTTCGTATTTCCGTGGGCAGTCATTTTCCGCAGCCTCGGTGTGTTTGGTCTGGTCGAGATGGGCATCTTTCTCAGCCTGCTGGTGCTGGGCTTCGCGTACGTCTGGAAGAAAGGCGCACTCGAATGGGAGTGAAGGTCATTGCTTGCGCCGAATCGGGCTTTCAGCCGCGACCGACGCACAAACGGTCGCGGCGCAGCCGCGCCACGTTTGTCGCGGCAAGCGCTGACGCGCTTTCTGCAGCAGCACATCCGTGTGCCGCAAGTTTCCTTCAGAACGTGTCGAGAGTTGCATGAGCCTGAAGGAAACAGCCGAACGGTTGATGTACAACCCGGTCCCGATCGGGACGGTCGACGACATCCTGCGGCCCGACGACACCAATCCGCTGATTGAGCGCGGCTTCGCGGTGACCAACGCCGACTTGCTGATCAACTGGGCGCGCACCGGTTCGATGTGGCCGATGACGTTCGGGCTTGCGTGTTGCGCGGTCGAGATGATGCATGCGGGCGCGGCGCGGCTCGATCTGGATCGGTACGGTGTGGTGTTCCGTCCTTCGCCACGGCAATCCGACGTGATGATCGTTGCCGGAACGCTGGTCAACAAGATGGCGCCTGCGCTGCGCAAGGTCTATGACCAGATGCCCGAGCCGAAGTGGGTGATCTCGATGGGGTCGTGCGCAAACGGTGGCGGCTACTACCATTATTCGTATGCGGTGGTGCGCGGCTGCGATCGCATCGTGCCGGTGGACATCTATGTGCCGGGCTGCCCGCCGACCGCCGAGGCGCTGATCTGGGGCATCCTGCAGTTGCAGAAAAAAATACGCCGCACCAACACGATTGCGCGCTGAAGCTTTTATAAAACAATGACCGAGCACGTCACCACCCTTGTCGAACGCCTGCGCAGCCATTTCGGCGCGCGCGCCCTTGCGCTCGATATCGTACGCGACGAGGCGGCGCTGGAAATCGCTGCGGACGATTGGTTCGCGGCCGCAAAGGAACTGCGCGATGCGTTCGGCTTCGAGATCGCGGTGGACCTGTGCGGGGTCGATTATCTCGGCTACGGAATCGACGAATGGGAAACCACCGATGCATCGTCGGAGGGTTTCTCGCGCGGCGTCGAAGGCTTGGGGCCGGGTCGCTTCAAACGTGGCCAGCAACCCTCTGGCCTGCGGCCGCAAGCAGACGCATCGCGGGCGCAGCCCAGCACGGCGGCGGCCGGCGCCATGGTTCCGACTGAAAACATCGCGCGACGGTTTGCTGTCGTCGTCCATCTGCTGTCGATCCAGAACAACCAGCGCCTGCGTCTGCGCTGTTTCTGCGGCGACGACGAAGTCGCGGTGCTGTCGTCGCTGGTGTCGGTGTGGCCGGGCCTGAACTGGTTCGAGCGCGAGGCATTCGATCTGTTCGGCATCATTTTCGACGGGCACCCTGATCTGCGCCGTCTGCTCACCGATTACGGTTTCGTCGGCCATCCGTTCCGCAAGGATTTCCCGCTGATCGGCAATGTCGAAGTGCGCTACGACCCCGACAAAAAACGCGTCGTTTACGAGCCGGTATCGATCGAGCCGCGTGTGTTGGTGCCGCGGGTGATTCGCGACGATTCGCGCTACCTGCAAGCGGCGAACGAGCGTCCGGTGCCGGCGCCAACGCCGCCGTATCCTGCACCGGGGTCCGGAGAAGCATCGCGCACTGCCGACTCGGCACTCGTCAAAGAGGTGAAGCTGTGAGTGCGCTGGAACTCGCCAAGGGGCCGTTCTCGACGGGAATCGGCGAACTCGGCTCCGAGATCCGTAATTACACGATGAATTTCGGCCCGCAGCATCCGGCCGCGCACGGCGTGCTGCGTTTGATTCTTGAGATGGACGGCGAAACCGTGATCCGCGCCGATCCGCACATCGGCCTGCTGCATCGCGGCACCGAGAAACTTGCCGAGTCGAAGCCATATAACCAGTCGATCGGCTACATGGATCGGCTGGATTACGTGTCGATGATGTGCAACGAGCACGCCTACGTGCTCGCGATCGAACGGTTGATGGGTATCGAAGCGCCGGAACGCGCGCAATGGATTCGCACGTTGTTCGATGAGATCACGCGCATTCTCAATCATCTGATGTGGATCGGTTCGAGTGCGCTGGATCTCGGCGCGATGGCGGTGTTCCTGTACGCGTTCCGCGAACGCGAGGAATTAATGGATTGCTACGAGGCGGTGTCGGGCGCGCGCATGCACGCGACCTATTATCGCCCCGGTGGCGTGTTCCGCGACTTGCCGGACAAGATGCCGCAATACCGCGAATCGCCATGGCATAAAGGCAAATTACTCAAGAAATTCAATTCCTGGCGCGAAGGTTCTCTGCTGGATTTCCTTGAAGGATTTGCCAGCGATTTCCCGACCAAGATCGACGAATACGAAACCTTGCTCACCGACAACCGCATCTGGAAGCAGCGCACCGTCGGCATCGGCGTGATTCCACCAGAAATGGCGCTGGCATGGGGCATGTCCGGCCCGATGCTGCGCGGCTCTGGCGTGGAATGGGATCTGCGCAAGAAGCAGCCGTATGCGAAATATGCGGAAGTCGATTTCGATATTCCGATCGGCGTCACGGGTGATTGCTACGATCGCTATCTCGTGCGCGTTCAGGAGATGCGTCAGTCCAATCGCATCATCCAGCAGTGCGTGCGTTGGCTGAAGGCGAATCCAGGCCCGGTGATGTTGAAGAATTACAAGGTCGCGCCGCCATCCCGCGAGGAGATGAAGGACGACATGGAAGCGTTGATCCACCATTTCAAACTCTTCACCGAGGGCTATTGCGTGCCCGCAGGCGAGGTCTATGCCGCGATCGAGGCACCGAAAGGCGAGTTCGGTTGCTACATGATTTCCGACGGCGCGAACAAGCCGTTCCGCGTGCACCTGCGCGCGCCGGGTTTCGCACATCTGTCGTCGATTGACGAAGCCGTGCGCGGCCACATGTTGTCCGACGTGGTGGCGATGATTGGTACCTACGACATCGTGTTTGGCGAGATCGATCGATGATGGTTCGACAGACTCGCCATGAGCGGCGTGCAGCGGAGTCGATCGCATGAAGGCGACCGGCAACTTCGAAGCTGTGCGCGATATCGATCCGATGATCGCACTGAGCGCTGCGGTGCGCGCGCACATCGACGCCTGGATTGCAAAATTTCCACCCGACCGCAAGCGTTCGGCGGTGATCCAGGGTCTATTCGCGGCGCAGCAGGAAAACGGCGGCTTCCTGACCGATGCGTTGATCGCTGCGGTCGCGAAGTATCTTTCGATACCGCCGGTCTGGGCATACGAGGTGGCGACGTTCTACTCGATGTTCGAGCTCGCGCCGGTTGGTCGCAACAATGTCGCGATCTGCACCAACATCAGTTGCTGGCTCAATGGCGCCGAAGACATCGTGCGCTATTGCGAGAAGAAACTCGGTTGCAAGCTTGGCGAATCCAGCATGGATGGTCGTGTCTATCTCAAGCGCGAAGAAGAATGTCTTGCTGCATGCGCGGGTGCGCCGATGATGGTAGTCAACGGCCATTACCACGAGAAACTCACACACGCATCGATTGACGCGATCCTCGACGGACTCACCCTCGATGGCCCGGCGCACAGTAGCGCATCGCATTCGCAAGACATGCTTGCGACGGACGGACACTAATGGCAATCGGTCCCGAGCCGCAGGAACACAACGTCTGTTTCAACACGCTGCATTTCGCGCAGCCGTGGTCGTATGACAGCTATCAGAAGTCAGGCGGCTATGTCGCGTGGAACAAGATCCTGCGCGAGAAAATTCCGCCCGAGCAGATCATCGACACGGTCAAGCAATCCGGCCTGCGCGGCCGTGGCGGCGCTGGTTTCCCGACCGGGCTCAAGTGGAGTTTCATGCCGAAAGGGCCGGGCGCGCAGAAATACATCCTCTGCAATTCCGATGAATCCGAGCCTGGCACCTGCAAGGATCGCGACATCCTGCGCTTCAATCCGCATGCGGTGATCGAGGGCATGGCGATCGCGTGTTACGCGACGGGCTCGACCGTCGGCTACAACTACTTGCGCGGCGAGTTTCATCACGAACCGTACGAGCGTCTGGAGCAGGCGCTGTTCGAGGCTTATGCGAATGGCTGGCTCGGCAAGGACATTCAGGGTTCCGGCATTGACATCGATTTACACACAGCGCTCGGCGCGGGCGCGTACATCTGCGGCGAAGAAACCGCGCTGATGGAATCGCTGGAAGGCAAGAAAGGCCAGCCGCGCTTCAAGCCGCCGTTTCCCGCAAACTTTGGCCTGTTCGGCAGACCGACCACGATCAACAATACGGAGACGTTCGCGTCGGTGCCTGCGATCATTCGCAATGGCGCGCCGTGGTTCCTCAATCTCGGCAAACCGAACAACGGTGGTCCGAAAATCTTCTCGGTGTCCGGTCATGTCGCGAAGCCCGGCAATTACGAGGTTCGCCTTGGAACGTCGTTCGCCGACTTGCTGGAAATGGCCGGCGGCGTGCGCCAAGGCCACAAGCTCAAAGCGGTGATCCCGGGCGGTTCGTCGATGCCGGTATTGCCGGGCGAAACGATGATGCAACTCACCATGGATTACGACGCGCTGCAGAAGGCGGGTTCAGGCCTCGGCTCCGGCGCGGTGATCGTGATGGACGAGACGACCTGCATGGTGCGCGCTTGCCAGCGTATCGCGCGCTTCTATTACGCCGAATCCTGTGGCCAGTGCACACCGTGCCGCGAAGGCACCGGCTGGATGTATCGCATGCTCACGCGCATCGTCGAAGGCAAGGCAACGATGGACGATCTCGCGATGCTCAAGGCGTCGGCGGGCCAGATCGAAGGCCATACGATCTGCGCATTCGGCGAAGCTGCCGCCTGGCCCGTGCAGGGTTTCCTGCGCCACTACTGGCACGAATTCGAATACTTCATCTTGAACGGCCGCTCGATTATCGATGAGAAGATCGGAGTCGCCGCATGAGCGCACAGCCAACCGCGCCGACCGGACTCGCGCCTGCGCCCGAAGGCCAGGTCAACGTCGAGATCGATGGCGTCGCAATGCACGCGCCGAAAGGCTCGATGATCATCCATGCCGCCGACAAGGCCGGCATCGCGATCCCGCGCTTCTGCTACCACGACAAGCTGCCGATCGCGGCGAACTGCCGCATGTGCCTGGTCGAAGTCGAGAAGATGCCCAAGCCTGCGCCGGCGTGCGCCACGCCAGTCATGGAAGGTATGAAGGTGCAGACGCGCACCAAGCGCGCGATGGATGCGCAGCGCAACGTGATGGAGTTTCTGCTGATCAACCACCCGCTCGATTGCCCGATCTGCGATCAGGGCGGCGAGTGCGAATTGCAGGATGTCGCGCTCGGCTACGGACGCTCGGTGAGCCGTTTCCAGGAACGCAAGCGCGTGGTCGCCGACGAAGATCTCGGTCCGCTGGTCGCGACCGACATGACCCGCTGCATCCAGTGCACGCGCTGCGTGCGCTTCACTGCGGAAATCGCCGATACCTACGAACTCGGCGGCATGAATCGCGGCGAGCATCTGGAAATCGGCACCTACGATGGCAAGCCGCTGACGACGGAGTTGTCCGGCAATGTTATTGACGTGTGTCCGGTCGGCGCGCTGACCAACAAGGTGTTCCGTTTCCGCGCGCGTCCCTGGGAACTGATTGCGCGCGAATCGATCGGCTATCACGATGCGCTTGGCTCAAACCTGTTTTTGCACCTGCGCCGCGGCGATGTGTTGCGCACCGTGCCACGCGACAACGAAGCCATCAACGAATGCTGGCTGTCGGATCGCGACCGCTATTCGCATCAAGGCCTGGCCGCTGCCGATCGCGCCACGCGGCCGATGATCAAAGACGACCTGAAGGATGACAACGACTCCGCCAATGGCGGCTGGCGCGAATGCGGCTGGGACGAAGCGCTGGAGCGCGCCGTTGAAATCCTGACGCAACATCGCGGCGATGCGCTGGGCGTGCTCGTGCATCCGTCCACGTCGAATGAAGAAGGCGCGTTGCTCGCGCGCCTCGCATCCGGGCTTGGAACCGGCAACATCGACCATCGTCTTCGCCACCTTGATTTCGCCGATGCGCCGGTCGCGGAAGTATTTGGCATGCCGGTTGCCGACATCGAGAACGCCGACGCCATCGTGTTGATCGGCTGCAATCCACGCAGCGAAATGCCGTTGCTGGCGCAGCGCATCCGCAAGGCGGTCAAGCGTGGCGCCAAGGTGTATGCGATCAATCCGGTCGATTTCGATTTTCTGCACGAAACCATCGGCAAACGCATCGTGCGCCCTTCGCAACTCGCGGCGGCGGTGCAGGGCATTGCCGATGGCGACGACGAACTCGCCGACATGCTCGAAGAAGCAAAGAACGTGGTCGTGATCCTGGGCGAAATCGCCGAGACCCATCCGCAGGCTTCGCGCATCCGCGCAGCCGCACGCGGTCTTGCAACTGCATACGACGCAAAACTCAATCGTCTCCCGCAAGGTGCGAACGCAATCGGTCTTGCCCGTGTCGGCGTGCTGCCGAACAAGCGCGACGCAAACGCGGTGCTCGCAGACCAGCGCACCGCGTATGTAATTTACGGCATTGAGCCTGGACTTGATTTTGCCGCGGCGACTCAGGCGCACAAGGCGCTCGGCGCTGCAAAAGTCGTGGCCTTCAGTCATTTCGCCTGCGAATCCACGCGCGCCGTGGCCGATGTAATCCTGCCGATCGGCCTGTTGCCGGAAATCGAGGCGACCCTGGTTAATGTCGATGGCGTCGCGCAGACAACCGCTGGCGGCGGCAAGTTGCCTGCGGAAGCGCGCCCGGGCTGGCGCGTACTGCGTGCGCTTGGCGGGGCGATGAGTTTGCCGGGTTTCGAATTCGTGGACTTGCCCGAAGTGCGCGCGGGCATCGTCATGAATGATGTTGCGTGCGGTGATGGCGTCGTGGCGATGACGAATGCGAACGAGTCGGGATTCGAGCGCATCAACAGCACTCCGATCTATCGCGTCGATTCTGTTTTGCGTCGTTCGCCGGCTTTGCAGGCGCATCCGCTGACACGTGCCGCGTTCGTGATGATGAATCCGGATGACGCGGATGCTGGCGGCATCGCGCAGGGCGCGATGGCGAGAGTTTCCGATGCGAATGGCACTGCGACCTTGCCAGTGGAGATTTCCGCACGCGTTGCGAAAGGCGCGGTGTGGATCGAATCCTGCCATGTCGCCACGGCGCCGCTCGCGATGGAAGGTCTGCTCAATGTGGTCATCGCAGCCGGGGCGCGAGAATGACCTTGTTCGATCCCGTCCGCGACATGTTCCTGCACTTCGGCATGATCGGCTTGCTGGTATGGACGTTGATCAAGATCCTCGCGATCTGCCTGCCGGTGATCGTCGCGGTCGCGTTCTACGTATTGTGGGAACGCAAGCTGATCGGCTGGATGCACGTACGTCATGGGCCGAGTTACGTCGGCCTCGGCGGCCTGCTGCAATCGTTTGCCGACGTGTTCAAGATGCTGTTCAAGGAATCGATCCTGCCGACGAATGCACAGCCGTTCCTGTTTCGGCTTGCGCCTGTGCTTGCACTTGCGCCCGCGCTGGCGGCTTGGGCGGTGGTGCCGTTCGCTGATGGCGTGGTGTTGTCGAATGCGAACGCCGGCTTGTTGTACCTGCTCGCGATGACTTCGATGGGTGTGTACGGCATCATCCTCGCCGGCTGGGCATCGAACTCGAAATACGCCTTCCTGGGCGCGATGCGTTCGGCGGCGCAAATGGTGAGCTACGAGATCGCGATGGGCTTCGCGCTGGTTGGCGTGCTACTCGCCGCTGGCAGTTTGAACCTCACCGACATCGTGCATGCGCAGAGCGGCGCGCTCGGTGCAGGCAACTGGTTCATCTGGCCGCTGTTCCCGTTGTTCCTGATCTATTTTATCTCCGGGGTTGCAGAAACCAACCGCGCGCCATTCGACGTGGCCGAGGGCGAATCGGAAATCGTCGCCGGCTTCCACGTTGAATACTCCGGTTCCGCGTTCGCGATCTTCTTCCTCGCCGAATACGCGAACATGATCCTGGTCAGCTTCCTGGTGCCGATCCTGTTCATGGGCGGCTGGTTGTCGCCGTTCCCGACGAGCGTGCCGGTGCTAGGCGCGCCGGGCATCTGGTGGCTGCTTGCCAAGGTGTTCTTCTTCGCCAGCGCCTTCATCTGGTTCCGTGCCAGCTTCCCCCGTTACCGCTACGACCAGATCATGCGGCTGGGCTGGAAGGTGTTCATTCCGATCAGCATCGTGTGGATTTTCGTGGTCGCGCTGCTTGCGTATTACCACGTCATTGGCGGAGGCCAGGTCGCATGAGCCGCGTCGTCGCCTATCTCAAGAGTCTGCTACTGATCGAATTGCTGGCCGGTCTGTGGCTGACCCTGAAGTATCTGTTCAAGCCGAAGTTCACGATGATCTATCCGATGGAGAAGATCCCGCAATCGCCGCGCTTTCGCGGCCTGCATGCGTTGCGCCGCTATCCCAATGGCGAAGAGCGTTGCATCGCTTGCAAGCTGTGCGAAGCGGTGTGTCCAGCGCTGGCGATTACCATCGATTCCGAGCCGCGCGACGACGGCAGCCGCCGCACCACGCGCTACGACATCGACCTGTTCAAGTGCATCTATTGCGGGTTTTGCGAGGAAAGCTGCCCGGTGGATTCGATCGTCGAAACCCACATCCTCGAATACCACTTCGAGCATCGCGGCGAGAACATCGTGACCAAACCGCAATTGCTCGCGATCGGCGATCGTTTCGAGAAGGAAATCGCCGAACGTCGTGCTGCCGATGCGGCGTACAGGTGAGCATGATGAATTTCCCGGCCATCGCCTTCTATGTGTTCGCCATCGCGACCGTGCTTTCAGCGCTGTCGGTGATCAGCGTCAAGAACTCGGTGCACGCCGCGTTGTTCTTGGTGCTCAGCTTTTTCAGCACGGCCTGCTTGTGGATTCTGTTGCAGGCCGAGTTCCTCGGGCTGGTGTTGGTGCTGGTCTATGTTGGTGCAGTGATGGTGTTGTTCCTGTTCGTGGTGATGATGCTCGACATCAACACCGAACCGTTGCGCGAGGGGTTCGCGCGCTATCTGCCGGTCGCACTGCTGGTTGCGCTGACCATGGCCGCCGAGATGGTGCTGCTGATCGGCGCGCGTCCGTACGCGCAAACCGCTACGCCCGATCCTGCGCAAGCCGCGCACATGAGTAACACCGCATGGTTGTCGCAGGCACTGTTCTCGGACTACACGCTGCCGTTCGAGATCGCTGCGCTGATCCTGACCGTGGCAGTCGTCGCCGCGATCCTGCTGACCTTGCGTCGCCGCGAAGGTGCGAAGCACCAGAAACCGGCTTTGCAGGTGCGCGTCAAGGCGGCCGACCGCATGCGCCTGGTCAAGATGGAATCGTCGCAACCGGCAGCCATGCCGCAGCCCGAAGTCGCGCCGGAGAAGTCCCCATGACGATCACGCTCGGCCATTACCTCACGCTTGGTGCACTGCTGTTCGCGATCGGTGTCGCCGGCATCTTCATCAACCGCAAGAACATCATCATCCTGCTGATGTCGATCGAACTGATGCTGCTGGCCGTGAACATCAATTTCGTCGCGTTCTCGCGCTATCTCGGTGATCCGGCCGGGCAGGTGTTCGTGTTCTTCATCCTGACCGTGGCTGCAGCGGAATCGGCGATTGGGCTGGCGATCCTGGTGACGCTGTTCCGCACTCACCGCGATATCAATGTCGCCAAGATCGACGACCTGAAAGGTTGATCCGTGATCTCGCAGACCACACTCCTGATCATCGCGCTCACGCCGCTACTCGGCGCGATCATCGCTGGCCTGTTCGGCCGCGTAGTCGGCCGAGCCGGCGCGCACACCGTCACCATCCTCGGTGTCGCGGTAAGTTGCGGGCTTTCGATGCAGGTGCTGTGGCAATTGCTGCATGGGGCGCCGGTGTTCAATGCCGATATCTATACGTTTTTCGAAATCGGTAAATATTCAGCGCACATCGGTTTCCTGATCGACAACCTCACCGCGATGATGCTGGTGGTGGTGACATTCGTGTCGCTGCTCGTGCACATCTATTCGATCGGTTACATGGTCGAGGACGACGGCTACCAACGTTTCTTCAGCTACATCTCGCTGTTCACCTTCGCGATGCTGATGCTGGTGATGAGCAACAACTTCCTGCAATTGTTCTTCGGCTGGGAAGCGGTCGGTCTGGTGTCCTACCTGCTGATCGGTTTCTGGTTCACCCGACCGACCGCGATCTTCGCGAGCCTCAAGGCGTTTCTGGTCAATCGCGTCGGTGATTTCGGCTTTCTGCTCGGTATCGCCGGCGTGCTCGCGTGGTGCGGATCGCTGGACTATGCGGCGGTGTTCGCGCAGACGCCAGCAATTGCGCATCTGAACGTTTCGATCTTCGCCGGCCATCCGTGGTCGGTGCCAACGGTGATCTGTATCTGCCTGTTCGTCGGCGCGATGGGCAAGTCGGCGCAGGTGCCGCTGCATGTGTGGTTGCCGGATTCGATGGAAGGCCCGACCCCGATCTCGGCACTGATCCACGCCGCAACGATGGTCACTGCAGGCATTTTCATGGTGGCGCGGATGTCGCCGCTGTTTGAGCTGTCGCAGACGGCGCTGAACTTTGTGTTGTTCATCGGCGCGACCACCGCATTCTTCACCGGCTTGATCGGCATCGTGCAGAACGATATCAAGCGCGTGATCGCATATTCGACGCTGTCGCAACTCGGCTACATGACGGTCGCGCTCGGTGCTTCGGCATATTCGGTCGCGGTGTATCACCTGATGACGCATGCGTTCTTCAAGGCTTTGCTCTTTCTCGCCGCCGGCAGCGTCATCATCGGCATGCACCACGAGCAGGACATGCGCCGCATGGGCGGCCTGCGCAAATACATGCCGGTCACATACATCACGATGTTGATTGGCACGCTGGCGTTGTGCGGCATGCCGTTTTTCTCGGGTTTCTACTCGAAGGACAGCATCATTGATGCGGCGAAAATCAACGCGCAACACGGCGGCGGCTGGGTGCAGCAGTACGCGCACTGGGCTGTGTTGCTTGGCGTATTCGTGACCAGCTTCTACAGTTTCCGCCTGCTGTACATGACCTTTCATGGCGAGGAACGTTTCCGTCATCCGCCGCCGCACGACGATCACCACGATGCGCATGACGATCATGGCTATCACGGCCCTGTCGAGCCGCATGAATCTCCACTCGTGGTCACGATTCCGCTGATCCTGCTCGCGATTCCGTCGTTGCTGATCGGCTGGTTCACTGTCGGGCCGATGTTGTTCGGGCATTTTTTCGATGGCGCGATCATGATTGATGCGATCAAGCACCCGGCGGTCGGCGCGCTGGCCGAAGAGTTTCATGGCGCCACCGCGATGGCGTTGCACGGTTTGGCGCAACCGCCGTTCTGGCTCGCATTCGCCGGCTTCGGTCTGGCGACGTACATCTATCTGCTGCATCCGACGCTCGCGCCGAAACTCAAACAGCGGTTCGCGCTGCCGGCGCGCATCCTCGAAGACAAATACGGGTTCGACAAACTCTGGATCGACGGTTTTGCCGGCGGCGGATTGAAACTCGGAAAACTGTTCTGGCGGGTCGGCGACGTCGGCATCATCGACGGCATCGCGGTGGACGGCACCTCGCATTTCATCGGTCGCAGTGCCGCCGTCTTGCGCAAATTGCAGTCGGGATATCTCTATCACTATGCGTTCGCGATGATCCTGGGCCTGATCGCGCTGCTCGGCGTGCTGCTGCGCTGGCCGGCCTGAACCGAGGATCGATGAGACTTCATGGATAACCTGATGCCATTCGCGTCCTTCCCACTGCTGAGCCTGCTGATCTGGGTGCCGATTCTGGGCGGCGCACTGACGTTGCTGCTCGGCGCGAAGCCGAATACGGCGCGCTGGTTCGCACTGCTGGTCGGGCTGGTCAGCTTTGCGTTAAGCGCATTGCTTTACCAGCGCTACGATCACGGCAACGGCCTGATGCAATTCGTCGAACGCCATGCATGGGTGCCGAGTTACCACATCAACTATGCGTTGGGCGTGGACGGCATCTCGGTCGCGCTGATCGTGCTCACTGCGTTGACCACGGTACTGGTGATCATCGGCGCATGGACGTCGATCACTCAGCGCGTGCATCAATACATGGCATCGTTCCTGATCCTGCAAGGGGTGATGATCGGCGTGTTCTGCGCGCTCGATGCGATGCTGTTCTACGTGTTCTTCGAGGCGATGCTGATCCCGATGTTCATCATCATCGGCGTGTGGGGCGGGCCGCGCCGCGTGTATGCGAGCATCAAGTTCTTCCTGTACACATTTCTCGGCTCGATTTTCATGCTAATCGGGCTGATCTTCCTGTACATGAAATCCGGCAGTTTCGCGCTGGTTGACTGGTATTCGCTGCCGCTGTCGATGCCGGAACAGACATGGCTGTTCTTCGCGTTCCTGATCGCGTTCGCGGTCAAGGTGCCGATGTTTCCGGTGCATACCTGGTTGCCGGACGCGCACGTCGAGGCGCCGACCGGCGGCTCGGTGATCCTGGCCGCGATCATGCTGAAGATCGGCGGTTATGGGTTCATCCGGTTTTCGCTGCCGATCCTGCCCGACGCCGGCCAGCACTGGGCATGGCTGATCATCGCGCTATCGCTGATCGCGGTGATCTACATCGGTCTGGTCGCTCTGGTGCAGGAGGACATGAAAAAGCTGATCGCGTATTCGTCGATCGCACACATGGGCTTCGTGACGCTGGGAATCTTCATCGGTTTCGCGCTTGTGCGCGTGGACGGCAACCGCGACGCGACCCAACTCGGTCTGCAAGGTGCGATGGTACAGATGATCTCGCACGGCTTTATTTCCGGGGCGATGTTCTCCTGCGTCGGCGTGCTGTACGACCGCATGCACACGCGCATGATCCGCGACTACGGCGGCGTGGTGAACACGATGCCGTGGTTCGCGACGCTGTTCGTGTTCTTCGCGATGGCGAATTCCGGTCTGCCCGGGACATCGGGCTTCGTCGGAGAATTCATGGTGATCCTCGCCACCTTCCAGCAAAACCCGCTGGTCGCGTTCGGCGCTGCGGCGACGCTCGTGCTCGGTGCGGCCTATACGCTGTGGCTAATCAAGCGGGTGGTGTTCGGCAAGGTCGCCAATGAGCACGTTGCCGAATTGCAGGACATCAATTTCCGCGAGGTCATCGTGCTCGGCGTGTTCGCGATCGGTGTGCTGTTGATCGGCGTGTATCCGAAACCGCTGACCGATTTGATGGGTACGGCGGTCGCGCAGACGACGTCGGAGTTGGCCGTGAGCAAGCTGCAAGCAGCGAAGGTTCGATGATGCAGACGATGATGCCGACTCTCGCTGATCTGCTGCCGATGCGCCCGGAACTAGCGGTGCTCGGCGGCGCCTGCCTGTTGCTGCTGATCGACATGTTCGCGACCAGTCCGCGCGATCGCGCGATGATGTTCTGGGTCGCGATCCTGAGTCTCGCTACAGCTGCGTACCTGGTCATCGCCGCCGAACTCGGCAGTCTGATCTGGCTCACCAACTGGACGACGAGCTTGGCGACTGGCGGTCGCGTCGGCGCACAAGCGCAGACGGCATTCGCGACGACGGCGACCTTCAACGGCATGTTCGTGCGCGACATGATCGGCGACGTGCTCAAGCTCGCCATCTGCGCGGTAAGCGCGATCGCATTCGTGTATTCGCGCAGCTATCTGGCCGACCGCAATCTCTCGCGCGGCGCGTTCTACATCCTGTGCATGTTCGCGATCCTCGGCATGATGCTGCTGGTGTCGGCCGGCAGTCTGGTCACGCTATATCTCGGATTGGAATTGCTCGCGTTGTCGTCTTACGCGCTGGTTGGCATGAACCGCGATTCGGCGATTGGCTCGGAAGCGGCGATGAAGTACTTCGTCCTCGGCTCGCTGTCGTCGGGAATGCTGCTGTACGGCATGTCGATGGTGTACGGCGCGACCGCTTCGCTGGACCTCAACACGATTTACGCAGCGGCCGGCAACACGCAGGATCATACGATGCTGGTGTTCGGTGTGGTGTTCCTGGTCGTCGGCATCGCGTTCAAGTTCGGCGCTGCGCCGTTCCACATGTGGCTGCCGGATGTCTATCAGGGCGCGCCGACCATCGTGACCCTGTTCATCGGCTCGGCACCGAAACTCGCCGCATTCGGAATGGCGTATCGCCTGCTCGAATCAGGCGCCGGCCCGCTATGGGAACACTGGCAACTCATGCTCGCGTGGCTCGCAGTGCTGTCGCTCGCGATCGGCAATCTGTTCGCGCTGGTGCAGACCAATCTCAAACGCATGCTCGCGTATTCGACGATCTCGCACGTCGGCTTCCTGTTCCTCGGTTTGTCGAACGCGACGCCAACCGGCTACGCGGCGGCGATGTTCTACGCGATCAGCTACGCATTGATGGCGACCGCCGGCTTCGCCACGCTGATCCTGCTCAGCAATCGAGGCCACGACGCCGAGGACATCGACGATTTCCGCGGCCTCAACACGCGCAGCCCGTGGCAGGCGCTGCTGGTGCTGTTGATCATGGCGTCGCTGGCCGGCGTGCCGCCGTTCCTCGGCTTCTGGGCCAAGCTCGCTGTGCTGCGCGCTGCGCTCGATGCGAACATGCTATGGCTCGCGCTGGTCGGCGCGGTGTTCGCGGTGATCGGCGCGTTCTACTACCTGCGTGTGATCAAGGCGATGTACTTCGATCAGCCCGATGCTGCGCCGAGCGCGCAGATCAACATGGACGCTTCGCTGCGCTGGATGCTGTCGATTAACGCATTGCTGCTGCTTGCGCTCGGCATCGCGTGGAACCCGATCATGACATGGTGCATGCACGCGTTCGCAGCGTAAAATGCGATCGCGTTGCGCCGACATTCAATTGTTGCCGCCAGCCTTGTTGTCGAAAACCGCGACGCGATTGCGGCCTTCGCGTTTGGCCTGATACAGCGCACTGTCGGCGTGCGCCAGCAGTTGCCGCAGATCGTAGCCAGACCAGCGCGCTGCGGCGATCCCGAAGCTGGCCGATACCGGGAAGTCGATGCGGTCGGTTTCCAGTTCGCACAAGTCGGCGATCGACTTGCGCATCGCCTCGGCCACGTCGGCGGCACGCTCGGGCACGCAGTCGGGCAGCAGGATACCGAATTCCTCGCCACCGATCCGGCCGAACACGTCCAGCGATCGTAAGTGCTGTTCGCAAGCGCCGACCGCACGCCGCAGCACTGCGTCGCCGGCTGCATGTCCGTGGGTGTCGTTGACTTCCTTGAAGTGATCCAGGTCGATCAAGATCGCGCAGACGTCGCGCACCGATTTCGCCGCGTAATCCAGCGCGTGTTCGGAAGCCTCGATGAAATGCTGCCGATTGAAAATGCCGGTCAGACCGTCGCGTTGCGCCAGCTTCTGGAACTTGAGTTGCGAACGCTTGGTACGCCAGGAATACAGCACGATCGAACCCAGCACGGTCAGCAGCAGCAGAGTCAGCAACTTGCCGGCCTCGGCCGCTTTCGCACCGACCTGCTGCTTCAACAGCAAGACTTGGTTCCGCTTGTTCAGAGTATCGACTTGCAGCTTTTTCTCCCGTACCTGCTGTTTGACCATCTGGTAGGCGAGAGTGCGCGCGCTGGTATCGCTGAGATGGCCCTTGTCGGCGGCGGTGTATTTTTCGTGCCACGCGAGGGCGGTAGTCGTATCGCCCTTTTGCTTGGCGACTTCATAAAGTACTTGGTAAGCATTCACCAGGGCTTCTGTGTATTCGTTCCTGATGCCGCCATTGACTGCGCGTTGGGCGTAGTGACTCGCTTGGTCGATATCGCCGGATTTCCAGTAGGCCTGCGCCAGCATCGCATCGGTTCTCGCGATCGCTTCCGGGTACTGCGTTTTCCGGGTTTCGTCGTAGCTGCCGCCAAGCAGCTTGATCGCATCGTCAGGACGGTTCCTATCGAGATCCATTCTGGCGATGAACATCCGAATGCTGTTGGCAAAAACTTTTTCGCCGGCTTCTTCACAATTGCGGACAGCCTGCGTCGCTTCGGAATTGTCGAGCGCTGATTTGGCCGACCTGTACGTGGCCTCGACGATGATGGACTGTCCTTTGCAGATCGCTCCAGTCGAAGACTTTGGAGTCTCGGCGAGCACGCGTTGTGCATAGGCAAGAGCGAGATCGTACTGCCCCGCCTCGGTGTACTGGTTCGCGGCGATGAAAAAAATCTGCTGGCGAGCGATCGGATCGGACACCTGCGGCAACATCGCAAGCACATCATTCAGCTGCGCATAAGCGTTCTCATAACGCGTTGCATTGGTAAGCAGATTGATCGAGGTAGCTTGCGCGCGTGCGCGCAGATTGACGTCCCTGGCGTCAACAATGATCGCGTTCAATTGCGGGAGAGCCGCCGTGTAGTCGCCCGTATAAGCAGTCTGCCAAGCCTTCAGATAGCGTAGCTGCATCTGCTGCGATGCAGACAGTTTCGATGGATCCGCGTCGAGTCGTTGCAAGAGCTCCAAGAATTCGTCGTGCTTGGCTGATTTGATGCTGTCCGCACGCGCCAGCAATTGTGCGGGATCGTCAGACGAACCGACGACGGGCGCGGTCGCGCAAGCCACCCATGGAAAAAAGCTTGCCGCAACACAAATCCACCCGGCGGCGAGCGCAGGGTGGAGTTTGCAAATCCTGTGCATCGATCAGGCTGCCTGTGCCCTGATCTCGTCGTCGTCCTTGGATGGTTCGTCTTCATCCTCTTTGCCGGGAAAGAGGTTGGCGCATACGTTGCTCTTTGCGCCCAGCAACGTTTCGATGTGTGCAGAGTTCTTTCCCAGAATCGCAGCTTGCAGTTCCGGATCGATCTGCGCGCGTGCCAACGCGAGTTCGACATCGTTCTGCGTCGCATGACGCAGTGCTGCGTCCTGTCCCATTTTTTCAAGAAAGCCGATCACGTTCGACATCGTCCTCTCCCCGGTTGTTGGTTGTGTCACTGCCCCACCACGATGATCGATGCATGGAGCGGACGCACTGGGCCGAATGCCCATCGCCAATCCCTGCATCGGCATACGGCTGGAAACACAAGCCGGTGAACAGGCGTGTGGCTGCCGCATCACTGGATGATACTGCAACCAGACAATTTCCAGCGGTAGTCCCGCAAGCGTGGATGACAGCGTGTAGGCTGATTTTGGCCGATCCGCCCAGCGCACTATTCAAGGAATTTCTGTCGACAAAAGATCGAGTGCAGCAAGTCGCGCACGAATCTCGTGATTCGGTTCCAGTGCGCGCACGGGCGGAATCACCACGGTCGCGTGCAAGTCGATATCCATTTCGGTCAACTTGTCGAGCGTCATGCGCTCGATGCGCGGTTGGTGGATTGGCAACGTCGCGCAACGATAAACGATGACTGCGTGATCGAGCGGATAATCCTGCGCGAGTAGATCCACTAGCACTTGTCGATAGGCTGTGCCCGTCGAGAAGCGAGCGAGCGATTGGTCGCCGGCAATGCCGACTTGCCACAAGACGAGATAGGCAGTCGGGTCGATGAGACGCTTGTAGAACAGCAGCTGGCTGGCTTCGTAATGCTGGCAGCCGACCTTGCCCGGGTCGATGCCGAGATCGGCGTACAAACAATCCTCCGCCGAAATGCCGGGCTCCATGTGCGCGGCATAACCCTCGCTGCGCGCGATCTCGATCGCCTTGTGCGGCGCCCACGCGAACACGCCGGGATGGCCGTAGAACGCGCCGACGACCTTCTTGCCCGCACGCACTTCGGTCAACATCGCATCCACCATCTGCCGGTAGGTGTGCATACGCGAGGTGCCTTCGTTGTAATACTGCTGGAGGCTGCGCACATCGTTGTTCATGCCGGCGATCCACAATTCGATGATGCCGTCGGACAATCCGGTAAATACGACGTCAGCCTGTTCGATGTGGCTGCGCGAGAGCGGGCAGATGTGCGAGCCGAGGGTCATGCCGATTCCGACGCAGACGAGACTGCCGGTGCGTGTTGAGGTGTTGGATTGCAAGCGAAACATCCCCATGGTGGGTGGGCGTTGGTCGAGCGATATGGCAACACAACGTAAAGTTTGGCGTGTCCCCCGTGCACAATACCTATTCTGCAAGGCTCGGTCTTGCAAAGACTCACCCAAATCCGCATAATCGGCGTTCTACTGCTGCGGGGTGGAGCAGTCTGGCAGCTCGTCGGGCTCATAACCCGAAGGTCGCAGGTTCAAATCCTGCCCCCGCTACCAGCTCGGTGACGGAAAGCCTCCACGTGAGGCTTTTTTGTTTCTGCAAGCTGGGGTTTGTTTCATTGCAGTTGTTGCACGCTGGTCTCGCGTTGGCTGGGCATCGCCATTGCACCGGAAGCTGGAAATACCGGAGGGGCCATTGCGGCCCCTTTGTGTTTTTCGGGGTCGTGTTGATATCCGATTCTTGAACGCGTTTACCGGAGCTTGTTGTGTCGAACCGCGCCACCGACATTGCCACCATGCTCACGCCGAGCATCGAAGCCTTACAGCTAGAACTGCTGGGGATCGAGCTTGCTGCGTCGGGCGCGCACGCGCTGTTGCGGCTGTACATCGACGCCCCGGGCCGCATCGTGGCAATCGAGGATTGCGAAGCGGTGAGCCGCGAAGTATCGGCGGTGCTGGATATCAACGATCCGATCACATCGCAATACACGCTTGAAGTCTCGTCGCCGGGCCTCGATCGTCCACTGTTCACCGCAGCGCAATTTGCGAAACACATCGGCGAAAGGGTCAAGCTGATGTTGCAGATTCCATTCGATGGACGCCGTCGTTTGCAGGGCGTCATCGTCGGCGTGGATGGCGACACAATCGCATTGCGGGTAGATGCTGCCGAGTTGTCGCTGCAACACGCGAACATCGAAAAAGCGCGGCTGGTCCCAGACTGGGCCGCATTGGGATTGGCGCCTGAGAAGCCCGCACCCGGCAAGGGCAAGACGCCGCGTAAACAGGGCCCGCCTCACAAGGGTCGCCCACGCCCACCCGTCCAATCAATCAACGACAACGGAGCGGATCAGCCGCCCGTCACGGAGCAGAAACAATGAGCAAAGAGCTGTTGATGGTGATCGATGCGGTGGCCAACGAAAAAGGCGTGCCGCGCGAAGTGATTCTCGAAGCGATGGAAGCCGCTCTGGCGTCCGCCGCGAAGAAGTCGTATCACGACCAGGACGTGAACGTCCGCGTGTCGATCCATCCCAAGGACGGCAGCTACGAAACCTTTCGCCAGTGGGAAGTCGTGGCCGACGACGTGGTGATGGAATCGCCGGATCGCCAGTTGCGCCTGATGGATGCGATCGACGACAACGCCGAAGCCGCCGTCGGCGACGTCGTCGAGGAGCCGATTGAGAACGCCGAATTCGGCCGCATTGAGGCGCAGGCTGCGAAACAGGTAATTGTGCAGAAAGTGCGCGAAGCCGAGCGCGCGCAAGTCGTCGAGGCATGGACGAATCGCGTCGGCGAACTCGTCACCGGCATCGTCAAGCGCGCCGAGCGCGGCAATATCTTCATCGACCTCGGCGGAAACGCCGAAGGTTATATCCCGAAGGACAAGGCGATTCCGCGCGACGTGTTGCGGCCGGGGGATCGCGTGAAAGGCTATCTGCTCGAAGTGCGTGCTGAAGCGCGTGGGCCGCAGTTGTTCATCAGCCGTGGCGCGCCCGAATTCATGATGGAACTGTTCAAACTCGAAGTGCCGGAAGTCGGTCAGGGCTTGGTGGAGATCAAGGGTGCAGCGCGCGATCCGGGAGACCGCGCCAAGATCGCGGTGCTCGCGCACGATCGCCGCACCGATCCGATCGGCGCCTGCATCGGCATGCGCGGTTCGCGCGTGCAGGCGGTGTCGAACGAGCTCAATGGTGAGCGCGTCGATATCATCCTGTGGAGCGACAACGCCGCGCAGTTCGTGATCAACGCGATGGCGCCAGCGGAAGTGCAGTCGATCATCGTCGATGAAGAGCGTCACTCGATGGATCTCGCCGTCGCCGAGGACAAACTCGCGCAAGCGATCGGCAAAGGTGGTCAAAACGTACGCCTCGCCAGCCGCCTGACCGGCTGGCAGCTCAACGTGATGACCCAGGACCAAGTCACCGCGAAAAGCGAAGGCGAGCAGGTTGCAGCGCGCCAGTTGTTCATGGACAAGCTCGAAGTCGATGAGGAAATCGCCGGCATCCTGGTGGGCGAGGGCTTCAACACCGTCGAGGAAATTGCCTACGTCCCGACCGCCGAACTGCTGGCGATCGAGGGCTTCGATGAGGACATCGTCGAGGAACTGCGTGCGCGTGCAAAGGACGCACTGCTGACTGACGCGCTGGCAGTCGAGGAAGAGCTCGACGAACACCAGCCAGCCGACGACCTGCTGTCGCTGGATGGCATGGACGAAACCACGGCATTCGCACTGGCTGCTCGCGGCGTGACCACGCGCGAGGAACTTGCCGAGCAGGCGGTGGACGAGATTCTGGACATCGACGACATGGATCAGGAACGCGCCGCAGCACTGATCATGGCAGCGCGAGCGCACTGGTTCGAGTAAACGCTACAGCGCCAGGACGCATGCGTTCGGGCGCGTTAAACTAGCTTGCGGAAGTAGTCAGTTGGAACTGACCTCATCCGCAGGTACGACGCAGCACGGGTGCATGTTGTTTGATGCACGACAGTCAGAATCATGGGAATCGAATGTCCGAAGTTACGGTAAGCACGCTCGCGAAGATGGTCGGTACTCCGGTCGAGAAGCTCCTTGAGCAACTCGCCGAAGCCGGCATGACCTTCAACGGCCCGGATCAGGTAGTCACCAGCACCGAGAAGATGAAACTTCTTGGATTCCTGCGGCGCACCCACGGCAAGGTCGAGAAAAAGGCCGAGGAATCGGCGCCGAAGCAGATCGTGCTCAACCGGCGCAAGGTAGAGGAAATATCTGTCACTGCGGGCAAGACCAAGACCACGGTCAGCGTCGAGGTGCGGACGAAGCGCACCTACGGCAAGCGCGATCAGTTCGAAACTCCGGTCAGCGACGAGCGGGACGATGTACTGCGCAAGCTGGAAGAATCGAAAGCGCGCAATCTGGCCGAACAGAACGCGCTGCGGGATTCCGATCAGCGCCGGGTCGATGAAGAGAAGCAGCGCCTCGAGTTGCTGGAAGCGCAACGCAAGCCGAACGAACCGGTTGTCGAGATCAACCCAGTCGCCGAAGCAGCGTCGGCGAAAGCTGACGCGCCTGCGGTGGTCGCGCCGCCTGCGGAAAAGCCTGCGCACAAGCATGCCGCAGGAGCGGATGTGCGTCGCCGCGAACCTGTGCGCGAAACGAATGCACGCGAACCCAACAACAAGCCGGGTCACAAGAAAGTCGTGCATCGCGGCACCCATGCGATGCCGAGTGAAGTCGAGGAAGGCGATTCGGCGAATCGTTTCACGACGCAATTGCACCTGACCGAATCCGAACGCGCACGTCGCGGAGCGGGCAAGCGCAAGGTGCGCTCCAAGCCCATCGAAGCGAGCCGCCAAGCCGTCGGTCAACACGGATTCGCGCGCCCGACTGCGCCGGTGCTGCGCGAAGTCGCGATCGGCGAAAGCATCAGCGTAGCCGAGCTCGCGCAGAAACTCGCGATCAAGGGCGGCGAAGTGGTCAAAGCATTGTTCAAGATGGGCACGATGGTGACCATCAACCAGGTGATCGATCATGACACTGCCGTTCTTGTCGTTGAGGAACTCGGCCATAGCGCAGTTGTCGCGACCGAGAACGATGCGGAATCGGCACTGATCGCGCATGGCGAAGATGTGCAGGGCGACAAGCAGTCGCGTCCGCCTGTCGTCACGATCATGGGCCATGTCGATCATGGCAAGACGTCCTTGCTCGATTACATCCGCCGCACCAAGGTCGCCACCGGCGAAGCGGGCGGCATTACCCAGCACATCGGCGCGTACCACGTCGAAACCGAGAAGGGCGTGATCAGCTTCCTCGACACGCCAGGCCACGCGGCGTTCTCCTCAATGCGTGCGCGTGGCGCAAAGCTCACCGATATCGTGATTCTCGTGGTCGCGGCCGATGACGGCGTGATGCCGCAGACGGCCGAAGCCGTGCAGCATGCACGCGCAGCGAAGGTGCCGCTGATTGTGGCGATGAACAAGATGGATAAGCCCGAGGCGAATCCGGACAACATCAAACAGGGTCTGGTGAAACTCGAAGTCGTGCCGGAAGACTGGGGCGGCGATGTGCAGTTCGTGCCGGTGTCGGCCAAGACCGGCGATGGCGTCGACGCGTTGCTCGACGCTATCCTGATTCAGGCCGAAGTAATGGAACTGACGGCCGTTCGCGATGCGCGCGCCAGCGGCGTAGTGATCGAATCGAGCCTCGACAAGGGCCGCGGTCCAGTCGCGACCGTACTGGTGCAACAAGGCACCTTGAAGAAAGGCGATTACCTCGTCTGCGGCGTCCAGTATGGACGCGTGCGCGCATTGTTCGATGAAAGCGGCGCACAGGTGGACGAAGCTGGCCCGTCGATTCCGATGCAGGTACTGGGTCTTTCCGGCGTACCCGATGCGGGCGATGATTTCACCGTGGTTGCCGACGAGCGCCTCGCGAAGGATGTCGCCCAGCAGCGCGACAGCAAACGTCGCGAGTCGCGCCTGGTTGGCCAAGCCGGGAACCGCATGGAAGACATCATGGCGCAGATGGGGCAGGCCACTGCCCAGCTCTCGCTTGCCTTGGTCGTCAAAGCCGACGTGCAAGGTTCGGTGCAGGCATTGCGCGAATCGCTGGTCGGCTTGTCCAACGAGGCGATCAGGATCAACGTGATTTCTTCGGGCGTCGGCGGCATCACCGAATCCGATGCCACGCTCGCTGCCGCATCCAAGGCGGTCATCATCGGCTTCAACGTGCGCGCCGACGCATCCGCGCGCCGCGTGATCGAAGCGAACGGTCTCGACTTGCGTTACTTCTCGATCATCTACGACGTGATCGATCAAGTGAAGCAGGTTGCATCCGGTTTGCTCGGCGTGGAAATCCGCGAGGAAATCATCGGCACCGCCGAAGTGCGCGACGTGTTCCGCAGCAGCAAGTTCGGCGCGGTTGCCGGCAGCTTCGTCACCGAAGGCGTCATCCGTCGCGGCAAACCGATTCGCGTGCTGCGTAACAACGTGGTCATCTTCGAAGGCGAACTCGAATCGCTGCGGCGCTTCAAGGAATTGGTCGAGGAAGTGCGCAACGGCACCGAGTGCGGCATCGCGGTCAAGCAGTACAACGACGTGAAGGCAGGCGACCAGATCGAGTGCTTCGAGCGCATCGAAATCCAGCGCACGTTGTAATTCGACCTCATGCCAGCCAAGTCCTTCCATCGTTCCGATCGCGTCGCCGCCCAGTTGCGACGCGAACTCGGCCAACTCGTGCACGACGCCGTGCGCGAGCATTCGCTGCCGTCGGTGAGCGTGTCGGATGTCGAAATCACCCGCGACATGGAACACGCCAAGGTGTTCGTCACCGCCTTGGAACCGGAGCGCTCGCTCGAAGCGGTGAAAGGACTGAAGGAACACGCACGCGATATCCGCTACCGGCTTGCCCACGTGGTGAAGATGCGTCACGTGCCGGAGTTGCATTTCCACTACGACGATTCAGTGGACCGCGGCGAGCGTATCGAGCAGCTGTTGCGCTCGGCCGGCGTGGAAGAACAGCCTGCGGATAGCAATGTGGATGTGGCCGAGAACGATGCGCCCAACAACGAAAACGAACCCGAGTGATCGATCGTGAAGCGCGCGCGGCGCGCACCGTTTTCAGGCCATTACACGGCATCGTGTTGCTCGACAAGCCGACCGGCATCAGTTCGAATCAGGCGTTGCAACGCGTAAGGCATTTGTTCCGCGCAGAGAAGGCCGGCCATACTGGCAGCCTCGATCCGCTCGCAACCGGCTTGCTGCCGATTTGCTTCGGCGAAGCCACCAAGATTGCCGGCGTCCTGCTCGGCGAGTCCAAGGCTTACACCACACTGGCCCGACTCGGTGCTACCACCGATACCGACGATGCCGACGGAACCGTATTGCGTGAGCGTCCGGTGTCCACTCTCGACGATGCAACGATCGAGGCTAGGCTCGCCCCCTTACGTGGACGTATCCGCCAGCGACCGCCGATCTATGCCGCGCTCAAGCAAGGCGGCGAGCCGCTGTATGCGAAAGCGCGCCGTGGCGAAGTAGTTGAAGTCGCCGAGCGCGACGCTCACGTAATGCGTCTTGAATGCACCGAACGGGGCGACGATTGGTTGCGACTGGAAGTGGAATGCGCCAGCGGCACCTACGTGCGCAGCCTCGTCCGCGATCTGGGCGAAGCGCTGGGCTGCGGCGCACGTGTTGCCGAATTGCGACGCCTTTGGGTTGAGCCATTCCGTGCGCCACGGATGTTCGGATTGGATGAATTGCGGGAGATCGCAGCGACTGGTGAGGCCGCGCTGGATGCGTGCCTGCTACCGATCGAGGCCGGCCTGATCGGCTTGCCGTCGGTGCATCTGGATGACGAGCAGGTGCGCAGGCTGGGGCAGGGCCAGCCGACCTGGGTAAATTCAGTCCAGTGCAAATCGCCGCGCGACGCGGCAACTCCTGGCAGCGTTCCGCCACCGTCGATGTTTGATGCGTCCACCGTGGCGGTATTCGACGCAGTGGGTGTCGCTCTGGGGCTGGGAGCGCTTTCTCACGATGGCATGCTGCGTGCGCAACGGCTGTTCGTATGGGCTGCGAAGCAAGGCGCATCGAGCTAAAGCCTTGTTCCGGAAAGTATCCGCGCGTTACAATGGCCTGCTTTTACAAGCCGTTCGCGCTTGGACGACAACGGCCAACTGCAGCACGACGCAGCCACGCCAGCTTCACCGCTCCATCCCAGCAAAAATCGACGCTTCATCCCCTAACGGCGGGCCAATGCGGTGTGTCACATGACATTCCTGCTGGTTTCGCATCACCAAGGTAGTTAATCGCATGTCCATCGACACCGGCAAGATCATCGAAGAATTCAAGCGCGGCCCTGGCGACACCGGCTCGCCCGAAGTACAGGTTGCGCTGATCACCGCGCGCATCGAATTGCTCACGGGTCATTTCAAGACCCACAAGAAAGATCATCATTCGCGTCGCGGCCTGCTGATGCTGGTCAACCAGCGCCGCAGCCTGCTCGACTACCTGCATGGCAAAGACGCCGAGCGTTACAAGACGCTGATCGGTCGCCTCGGCATCCGCCGCTAAGTTTTGATGGTTCGCTCTTCGCGGGCGAAAGTAAAATCAGGTGCGACCGTTGGGGTCGCACTTTCAAATAGGGAATAAATATCGTGGCGAAAGTAACCAAGACGTTCCAGTACGGCAAACACAAGGTCACGCTGGAAACGGGCGAAATCGCCCGCCAGGCAGGCGGTGCGGTAATGGTTTCGGTTGACGGCACCGTGGTGCTGGTCACCGCAGTAGCGAACAAGACCGCACGTGAAGGGCAGGATTTTTTCCCCCTCACCGTCGACTACCAGGAAAAGTTCTACGCTGGTGGCCGCATCCCGGGCGGCTTCTTCAAGCGCGAAGGTCGCCAGACCGAGAAGGAAACGCTGATCTCGCGCCTGATCGATCGCCCGATCCGTCCGCTGTTCCCGGATGGGTTCCGCAACGAAGTACAGATCATCGCCACCGTGATGTCGATGAATCCGGAAGTGGATGGCGACATCCCGGCGTTGCTCGGCGCATCGGCCGCACTCGCATTGTCCGGCGCACCGTTTGCTGGCCCGATTGGCGCAGTGAAAGTCGGTTACAAGAACGGCGAATACATCCTCAACCCGAGTGCAACCGAGCTGAAAGAATCCGAGCTAGAACTCGTCGTCGCCGGCACCGCCAACGCGGTGCTGATGGTCGAATCCGAAGCCAAGGAATTGTCTGAAGACGTGATGCTGGGCGCAGTGATGTTTGGCCATCGCGAAATGCAGGTAGCGATCCGCGCGATCAACGAACTCACCACCGAAGTCGGTGTGAAGTCTTGGACGTGGAAAGCGCCGGCGCGCAACGAATCGCTTGCTGCCGCCGTCAAGGGCGCGGTTGGCGACAGCCTCGTGCAAGCCTATGGTGTGCGCGACAAGCTCGAGCGTCGTGATGCGATCTCCGCATTGAAGAAGGAAGTGTTGGCTTCACTGAAGTCCGATGCCGAAGCGAATGCATGGCCGGCCGCCGAGCTCGCCAAGGAATTCCACGATCTCGAATACAGCACCCTGCGTCACTCGGTGTTGTCGAGCAAGGTCCGTATCGACGGCCGCCAGCTCGACACCGTGCGTCCAATCAGTGTTCGCGTCGGCGTGCTGCCGCGTACCCATGGTTCGGCGCTGTTCACCCGCGGCGAAACCCAGGCGCTGGTCGTCGTCACGCTCGGCACCGCGCGCGATGGCCAGATCATCGATGCGGTCTCGGGCGAGTACAAGGATCACTTCCTGTTCCATTACAACTTTCCCCCTTACTCGGTCGGTGAAGCCGGCCGCATGATGGGCCCGAAGCGTCGCGAAATCGGCCACGGCCGCCTTGCCAAGCGCGGCGTGCTCGCGGTGATGCCGACGATGGAAGCGTTTCCGTACACGATCCGCGCGGTCTCGGAAATCACCGAGTCGAACGGTTCGTCGTCGATGGCTTCGGTTTGCGGATCGTCGCTGGCAATGATGGATGCTGGCATCCCGCTGAAGTCGCCGGTCGCGGGTATCGCGATGGGCTTGATCAAGGAAGGCGGCGACTTCGCCGTGCTGTCCGACATCCTCGGCGACGAAGATCATCTCGGTGACATGGATTTCAAGGTGGCCGGTACCGAAGGTGGCATCTCCGCGCTGCAGATGGACATCAAGATCGACGGCATCACCGAAGAGATCATGAAGGTCGCGTTGCAGCAGGCGAAGGCCGGCCGCATCCACATCCTCGGCGAAATGGCCAAGGGTCTGGCGGCACCGCGCTCGGAGATGAGCGAGTTCGCGCCGCGCCTGATCACCATGAAGATCCATCCGGACAAGATCCGCGAAGTGATCGGCAAGGGCGGATCGGTGATCCAGGCGATCACCAAGGAAACCGGCACCCAGATCGACATCCAGGACGACGGCACCATCGTCATCGCCTCGGTCAACGCGATTGCGGCACAAGCCGCGAAGTCGCGCATCGAGCAGATTACTTCCGACGTTGAACCGGGCCGCATCTACGAAGGCAAGGTTGCGAAGATCATGGACTTCGGCGCATTCGTCACGATCGCCCCCGGCAAGGATGGGCTCGTCCACGTGTCGCAGATCTCCAGCGAACGCGTCGAGAAAGTGTCCGACAAGCTCAAGGAAGGCGACATCGTCAAGGTCAAAGTGCTCGAAGTGGACAAGCAGGGTCGTATCCGTCTGTCGATCAAGGCCGTCGAGGAAGATGCTGCAGCGACTGCATAATCCTTGCCGTCATGCATCACCAAATAAAAGCGGACTTCTGTCCGCTTTTATTTTATGAAATGTTCTCAAGCGGCGGAATGTCTGGTGCAATTGATACGCCTGCAATGACGTGCTGTTTCGTACTGGCATCCTCAGCATCGCCATTCAGAGCGACAGAGATGCGAATGGTGCACTGCAGCAAAGCCGTGATAGCATCAAGGTTTAGCCATCTATGGCATAGGAGATCGCAAGATGACCTCGAGCGAGGGTTGGTCGCAGGATTTCGAGGCGCTTTCGCGCCAGTACTGGAATGCGTGGAGCGAGATGGCGCGGCAGGCCGGCACCGGACAGCAGCAGCAAGTGCCCGGATGGCAGGAAGCGATGGATCTCTGGTCGCCATGGGCGCGCGATGGACGCGCGCAGACCAACGACACGGTTTCGCGCATGAATGCGCAGACAGGCGCCTGGTTCGGGCAGATGCAGGAACTCGCGAAGCGTTTCTCAGGCGGACAGTCGCATGCCTCGGACATCGCATCGGAGTGGAAAAAAGCGCTTGGCATAGAAAGCGTAGGGTTCTCCAATCCATTCGCCAGCATGTTCGAGCAGATGTCAGGGCAGGGCACGCATGGCATGGATCAATGGATGAAACAGGCCGCGCCGTGGATGGACGCGCTGCGCGGCGAATTCGGCGGCATGTTCAACATGCCCGCGTTTGGTTTGCAGCGCGAACAGCAGGAACGCTGGCAAGCGCTGGGCAAATCGCAGATGGAATATCAGAAAGCGATGTCCGGTTACAACGCGCAGTTGATGGAATGCGGCAAGCGTGCATTCGCGAAGTTTGAAGACAAGCTCGCCGAGCGCAGCGAGCCAGGTCGCCAGCTCGATTCGACGCGCGCAATGTTCGACCTGTGGATCGACTCCGCCGAAGAATCCTGGGGCGAAGTTGCAATGACACCGGAATTCCGCATCGCATACGGCGACCTCGTCAACGCGCAGAGCCGCGTGCGTGCCGGCGTGAATGGTGAAGTCGAGCGCGCGACCGGCCAGTTCGGCATGCCGACGCGTACCGAAGTCAATTCGAGCCACAAGAAGGTTACCCAGCTCGAACGCGATCTGCGCGAGTTGAAGCAGCGTCTAGCCGAGCTGGAAACCACGATGGTCGCGTCCGCGAAATCGGCATCGCATTCTGCACCACGGGCGAAAGCCGAGGCGAAACCCAAGGTCGCGCGCGTGAAGCCCGCTGCGAACAAACCGGCTGCGAAAAAATCCGCGGCGAAAAAGTCCGCAGCTAAAAAATCCGCAACAAAATCGGCAAAATCCGTAACCGCCGCGCGTCGCGCAAAGAAATAAATCCAGGAGCCGCACATGTACGGACCACTCAATCTTTCACCCGACAAGATCGCGCACGAAGCGCAGTCCTTGCAGCGCAAGTTGACAGCTGGCCTGACCACACTTCGCAACCTCGACGACGTGCATTACGGCGCGACCGAGAAGGAAGCCGTGTATACCGACGGCAAACTCGTGCTGTACCGCTATCGCGGCGACAACACGCCTACTGCGAAAATCCCGTTGCTGATCAGCTATGCGCTGGTCAATCGTCCGTACATGGTGGACTTGCAGGCCGATCGTTCGATCGTCAAGCAATTGCTCGCGCTCGGCGAAGACGTGTACATCATCGATTGGGGCTATCCCGATCTGTCGGATCGCTACCTCGACTTGAACGATTACATCGAGCGATTTCTCGGCGGTTGCGTGGATTTCATGCGCGCTAAACACAAGCTCGCCGCGATCAATCTGCTTGGCATCTGCCAGGGCGGCGTGTTTTCGCTGTGCTACGCATCGCTGCATCCGGACAAGATCAAGAATCTGATCACGATGGTCACGCCGGTGGATTTCCACACCGCCGACAACATGCTCTCGCACTGGACGCGCGGCATGGACGTCGATGCATTTGTCGACGCGCTCGGAAATGTTCCCGCAGAGCTGATGAATTACTGCTACCTCACCCTGAAACCATTTCGCCTGAATGTGCAGAAGTACGTTGGCATGACCGACATTCTCGACGACAAGCATGCACTCGAAGACTTCCTGCGCATGGAAAAATGGATCTTCGATTCGCCCGACCAGGTCGGTGAAGCGTTCCGCCAGTTCATCACCAAGTTCTATCAACACAACGGTTTTGTCGAAGGCGGACTCACCATAGGCGACAAGCCGGTAAGCCTGAAAGACGTGCGCATGCCGATCCTCAATGTGTTCGCCGAGCAGGATCACCTGGTGCCGCCGAGTGCGTCGCGTCCGTTGAAGAATCTTGCGGGAACGAAGGACTACAGCGAACTGTCGTTCAAGGGCGGCCACATCGGCATCTACGTTTCCGGTCGCGCGCAACGCGAAGTACCGAGCGCTATTCACAACTGGCTGGCGCAGCGCTCGCGCTGATTTTCCGAGCGAATGCACCATGACGATCCCGGTGCGCCGCGCGCTGTTCATGCTCGGCGCGATCTGGGCATTTCCAAACACCTTGATCGGTTTGTTGATCGGCTTGCCAGCGTTGCTGTACGGCGCGCGTCCATGCATCAGCGACGACGCAATTGTATTCCTGCGCTATCCGTGGGGACCGGGCGGAGCACTCGCATTGGGCAATACGATCTTGTGTACGCACACATCGCTTGATTCTTCCTGCCGCAGTTACGCCGAACGCTACGGTCTGTGTCCTCCAAGTGGTATGCAACATCGACTCGGCGACCACGAGCGCGCGCACGTTTATCAAGCGATGGCGCTCGGCGTTTTCTTCCTGCCGGTCTATTTCATCTGCGGAGGAATTTCGCCTCGCAACCTGTTCGAGCGAGCCGCCGATCGCTATGCGCGGACAGGCAGAGGATGGTGGCCGTGGAGTCGGGCGCGCGTGACCTGACAGTTACAAGCTTCGGTGCTTCCCGGTGGCGATGGATGGGAGCCGCGCAACATTTTATAGCTTCCGAAAAGTCAGGAAGCCTCGCGCGCCAGGGATGTGACCGCACACCCCGGAATCCATAGCATCGCGTGACGAAAGAGCGTCTTAATGCGAAAAGAGGATGCGCGATCGATGCAGACCCGTCGTGGCAGTGAAGGATTGTCTGCGAGTTGCGCAACGGATCTCGTGCAGCGTATGTGGCTTTTCGAACGATCACCCATTCACGATCAACCCGCTTCTCAGATGTGCCCGGAATGTCGATGGATGTTGCATTCGCACGTGGAAGCCGGCGGTCGCCATTGGTCACTTCTTGGGTGTATATTTTAGTTGCGCCGCGCTTTTGGGGGCCTGGGGAGGCTGGCAGCGCAACGCGTCAATCCGTATAACCGATCGCGCCTTTGAGGCGCTGCCACGCGCGCCGTTCCCGCGATTGTCTTCGTTGATTTGCGGTGCGTATACAGGAGAATCACATGCACGCCATGCAGCGTCCGCAAATCGCAAAACTCACGCTCTGCATTCTTTTCGCCGTGACCGGCGGCAACGCTCGTGCCGGCAGCACCGACTGCCCGTCGGCAGGTGGTTCGTCCGCCGCTGGAACAAAGGCCGTGGCCTGTGGTTACGCTAATTCGGCGAGCGGCGATTTCAGTGTTGCGTTCGGCTACAAGAACACCGCCGCCGGAATTCACTCCAGCGCGATCGGCGGCGCAAACAACGTGGACTACTTTGCAAAGAACAGCAACGCGTTGGGCTACCACAACACCATCGGCTACAACCCGGCAGGACTGCGAGACGCAAATGCGGTCGGCAGCTTCAACGACGCGTACGCCACCGGCGCCAGCGCGTTCGGCGCGCACAACGATGCTTCCCGAAGCTACAGCAGCGCTTTTGGCTACAAGAACTCCGCAACAGGCAACGAAAGCAGTGCATTCGGATACCATAATCAAGCCGCCGACAATCTAAGCTCCGCGTTCGGTGCCAGGGACAAGGCATACGCTTTCGAAGCAAGCGCGTTTGGATATGGCAACACGGTGACCGGCTTCAAAGGCAGTGCATTCGGGTTCAAGAACACCGCCAGCTTTACCTACAGCAGTGCATTTGGAACCGGCAATGTCGCGACTGGCATCAAGAGCAACGCATTCGGCTACGCTGACAAGGCTGGCGGTGATTTTGTCAAGGGCATCGTGCACTACCACGCGAGTGGAACTACCGCATTCGGTATGACAAATCATGCCTATGGCACCAATGCCTCGGCGGTCGGAAACAGCAATGTTGCGGGGACCGAATACCTCTCCGGCACCGTGAAGTTCACCTCGAACGACAGTGCGTTCGGCTACGGCAATGCAGCCACCGGAGGCAACAGCAGCGCGTTCGGTTACAGCAACAAGGCGACATTCGCCGGAAGCAGCGCGTTCGGCAATGGCAATCACGCCTACAACACGAATGCCACTGCTATCGGCCGCAACAACGCGGTGTATGCGAATGGCGGCAGCGCTTTCGGTGATGCCAACAGTGTGACCGCGACCGCAAGCAACAGCAGTGCGATCGGATTTGAAAACTCCGTTGCAGGAAGCCATTCCACCGTCGTCGGATTTCAGAACAACGTGTCTGGCAGCAATAGCACCGCTGTCGGTGTGAAAAACGTGGTGACCGGCAATGACAGCCTCGCGCTTGGCTTGGGTGATATCGTCGCCGGAGTGAGCGCGACCGCCGTGGGCGGACACGATGTCGCCTCCGGCACCGCATCCAGCGCCGTGGGTTTCCAGGACACCGCGTCGGCATTGCATAGCAGCGCTGTGGGTTTCAAGGACACCGCGAGCGGCGTCGGCAGCACGGCAGTCGGAGCGGGCGCGACGGCAAGCGGCATACGCAGCATCGCGATGGGTGGCTGGAAGGATACCAACGCCAACGGGGTGATCGATCCGGGCGAGGTTGCGAATGCGGCCGGCACCGATGCGATTGCCTTCGGCACCGGCGCATCGGCAGGATTCACTAACGACAGTGCATTCGGCGAAGGCGCGACGACTGCCGCTGCGAACCAGACAGCAATCGGTGCGGGCTCGAGCGTCACGGCGGCGGCGACCAACTCGGTCGCGATCGGCTTTGGATCGATTGCCAATGCGGCGAACACAGTGTCGGTGGGCAGCGCGGGCAGCGAGCGACGGATCACCAACGTGGCGACGGCCGTGAACGGAACTGACGCGGTCAACCTGACCCAGGCGACGACGCTGGCATCGACTCTGATCGTCGGCGTGAAGGCAACCGCGAACGCGGCCTTGTCCACGGCGAACACGGCCTTGACGACGGCCAACAACGCGCTGGCAGAAAGCAATTCGCAGGTGACAGCACTGGCTGGCTCGAATGGATCGGGAGCATTGACTTCTGGCGATGCTGCAGCGCTGGTCGCGGCGAATGCGCATGCCGATGCGGGCGACGCGACGACGCTGGCTACAGCGAATGCGCACGCGGACACAACGGCTACGTCGACACTGACCTCCGCGAACACTTACACCGACACGCGCTTCACAACCCTGTCGGACGACTTCGGAGCGTTCCAGATCAGCGTCAACAATGAGTTTCAGATGGAGGATCGCAAGATCAACAAGATCGGCGCGATGGGGGCCGCGATGTCGCACATGGCGATGAACACCGGTGGGTTGGCCGGACAAAACCGGGTTGGAGTCGGCGGAGGATTCCAGGGTGGACAGTCGGCATTCGCGGTCGGCTTCCAGCATGCGTTCAACGGCAGCCATGCCAGCGTTTCGATCGGCGGAGCGTTTTCCAGCGGCGAGAGCAACGTGGGTATGGGGGCGGGGTTCAGCTGGTGACGCAGTTCGTCCACCACCGCTGTCAATCGCTTTGCAACGGTGTTTGGTCACCCAACAAAAAACCCGCACTCGTGGCGGGCTTTTTGTTGGCTGTCCGGATCTTTCCTGACTCCTGAAACCCTCTTGTGGTACCGGTGATAGGACTCGAACCTACACGACATCGCTGCCAGTGGATTTTGAGTCCACCGCGTCTACCATTCCGCCACACCGGCATGTGCGCATTATAGCGGAAGCTGCGGCGTGTTCGCGCGATTCGATTTGTTTGCAGCGATGGTTTGACGTCTTGCCACAATGGTTCGACGGGCTCACCACAAGCGGATTTTATGCGGCGTCGTCAGTCGCCATCACGCTGCCGCAGCGCACGTACCATTCGCCGTCCTGCGGGTAGAACTTCGAGCAATAGTCCATTGGCGCTTTGTAGATGTGCAAGGTCACGGCGACGGCATCGGGATTCGGATTGCCGATGGTGTGGTACTCGTGCGGCGGGATCAGGCTGCCCGCGCTGCCCGGGCCGGCCTGCATGCCGCCTGCGGGACGGAAGCGGTAGCGTTCGCCGTCGCGTTCGAGCAATTCGAACTGGGTGATTTCGAGTTGTCCGTCCCACACGCCTTCCACACACCACATGCCGGAATGGTCGTGCACCGGAGTGCCTTGGCCTGGACCCCAGGTCATGGCGACGACGCTGTAGCCGAGGCGTTCACTGCGATAGAGTTCGCGGCGCGCGTAGTGATCCGAAATCGCCTCGTGCACGCAGTTGGGCAGGCGCACGTCGGGATCGCGGATCAGTTCGCACAACACATTGCGCAACGCCGAAGTGACCGCTTGTTCGTTGCCCAGCGCGACCGCCACATCGATGCGCGCGACCAGCTTGTCACGGCCAATGAAATCGACCGGGATACACGGCGGGCAGCAGGGTCTCGCGTCATCCATGGCGGCAATTCTACTCCGCATCACAGGCTGGCAAGAAAATCGCCGACAACCGGCCCGAAACGCGCGATATCGACAAGGAACGCATCATGGCCTTGCGGCGACGGCAGCGGTGCGAAGATGACATCGGCGCCGCCTGCTCGCAGCCCATCGGCGAGTTGTTCCTGTTGCTGCAGCGGAAACAAGATGTCGGTTTCGACGCCGATCACCAGAGCCTTCTCCAAGACGATTTTATGCAACGCCGCAGCAGCATCGCCGTCGCCGTATTCAGCCAAGTCGAACCAGTCCATCGAGCGGCTGAGATAGAGATAGCAATTTGGATCGAACTGGCGCACGAAGCGGCGTGCATGGCCTTCGAGATAACTCTCAACCTGAAATTCGAGGCCGAACGGTTCGTCGTCGTCGCGTTGCTCGCTGTCGAGCCTGACGCGGCCGAAACGCCCACTCCATTCCAGCGACGAGCGATAGGTAATCACGCCGAGTTTGCGCGCCATGCGCATGCCGCTTTCCGGATAGGACGCGTCGGTGTATTGGCCTTCGTTCCACTTCGGATCGAGCCGGATCGCTTCACGCTGCAACGAGCGGATCGCGATCGAAAATGGCAGCGATTGCACCGCACCGGAAATGTTGATCTGCGCGCGTGCACTGCGCGGATGCAACGAGGCATAGGCGAGTGCGGTCATGCCGCCCATCGAGCAGCCGATGGTAGCGGCGAGCTGCTCGATGCCAAGCCCTTGCACCAATGCGTGCGCCGCATGCGCAACATCTTCGATCGACAGTTCTGGAAAGCTCAGGCGATACAACGCGCCGGTGGCCGGATCGATCGACGCCGGGCCGGTCGAGCCCTTGCAACTTCCCAGCGAATTCGGGCAGATCACGAACCAGCGATTGGTATCGATCGGCTTGCCAGGGCCAAGCATCGCTTCCCACCAGCCCGGATCGGCATTGTCGGCGTTCGATGCCGCATGCGCATTTGGCGACAGACCGGTGAGGATCAGGATCGCATTATCGCGAGCGGCGTTGAGAGTTCCCCAGGTTTCGTAGGCGACGTGCGCATCGCGCAGTTCGCCGCCGCGCTTGATCGCGAATGGCGACGGCAGTACGTGATAGAGGCTTGCTGGGGGGGTGAATTCGGTCATGGATAGCTTCGATCAAATGCGAGTTTGATCACGGATGCACGCGATCGATGGTCAGTGTGAACGCCTTCTTTGCGCCCACAGTTGCCGGCAATGGTGCTGCTTCGAAATCGCCGGCTTGCGGCGTTGCATCGCCTGAATGGGAAATGCGCGTCGCAATGGTTACGGTTTTCTGCTGCGACAGACGCATCGTCGGCATCGGGCCATCGGCATCGGTCAACGCGATTTCGATCGGGAAATCCTTGGCCGGAATGCGCTTCACCGCGAGCGGCATCGGTGGGCCGTTAGGCATTCGCGCGTACACGAACAACACGTCGGTCGGTGCGAGCTTTGCGCGCAATGCCGGCGAAATATCCACATGGACCGTGATCAAGGGTGGGCCGGCAACCGCAGCAGCTTCTGCGGGCAATGGCGGCATGCCCGCGCGGCCGCGGGCTTCGTCAATCTGCTTGCGCAACGCCGGACGGGTGGATTCCGGCGCCAGCGTTAGCAGTGGCTGCCACGCGGCGGCGGCTTCGGCAAAATGGTTTTTCTGATATGCGGCGATACCGAGAAACCACAGTGCGCGCTGGTTGCGTGGGTCGATCTGCTGCGCCTTTTGTAACAACTTCAACGCATCGCCTTTGATCTGGTGCACTTGATCCTGCAAGGCCATGGTTTCGGCTAGTTCGACCATCAACGCGGGGTCTTTCGGCGCGAGCCGCAGCGCCTGCTTGTAGGCATCGACGGCGTCGCCAAATCGCAGTTGCTCCTTGCGACTGCGACCCAGCAACACCCAGCCTTCAAGGTTGTCTGGCTTCATCCGCATCTGCACTGCGAGTGCGTCGATGGCTTGTTCCAATGTTGCCGGTGCGGTGCGGCGGGCCGGATTGAGCGCCGCTGGATTGCCAATCAGTGCGTAGAGTAAAAGCGTGGTGAGTGGAATCAGCATCGCCACCGCGAACGCCGTGCGCCGACTGCCGCGCCACAGTGTAGGCACCACCAACGCGCCAACGATGGCGAGCATCACGAAGACGGCGATGAGAAAGCCGTACTGCATCACCAATCCTCGCTTGATTCAGCGGCTTCGCTGGTCGTGAGTGATGTTGCAGTTGCGCCTTTGCTGCGGTGGCGGACAATGAAGAACAACGACGCGCCGCCGATCACGAACAAACCCAGCGGGCCAAACCACAGCAACCAGGTGTTGGGTTCCATGCGCGGTTTGTAGAGCACGAACTCGCCGTACCGCGCGACCAGGAAATCGCGGATCTGTTGGTCGTTTTTGCCTTCGCGCATCAATACGAGGATTTCGTGGCGTAGGTCGTGCGCGATCATCGCGTCGGAATCGGCGAGCGATTCGTTCTGGCACATCACACAGCGCAGCGATTTGGCCAAATTGTCAAAGCGCGCTTCCTCGGCGGGATTGTTGTAAACATTCGGGGCTACTGGCTTGGCCTGAGCCATGCATGCGCCACCGATGACGAGCGACAACACCATCAACATGATAAATACGGTGCGCTTCATCGTGCAGCCTTCGTCGTCGCCAGCATCGGCAGCAATTGATTCGCGACGATGTCGTTGGTGAGCGGCCCGACATATTTCCAGCGCACAATGCCTTGCGCATCGACGAGATAGGTTTCCGGCGCACCGTAGATGCCCCAATCGATTGCCTTGCGGCCGTCCTGGTCGGCGATCACCAGTGCATACGGATCGCCGAATTGTTCGAGCCAGCGTTGGGCGTCGGTAGATTCATCTTTCAGGTTATAGCCGACGACTTTCACCACTTTGCGGGCGGTGAGTGCAGATACGACCTCGTGTTCCTCGCGGCAATTCACGCACCAACTCGCCCACACATTCAGAACGTAAGGCGCGCCGGCAAGGTCGGCGTTGCGCACGATGCTGCCGGGTTTCAACAACTCAGGCAGCGCGAAATCGGGCGCCGATTTTCCGATCAAGGGTGACGGCAAGGCTTCGCGATTTTCATGCTTGCTCAGTTCGATGCCGGCGAACAGCAGCACGCCGAGGGCGATGAAAGCAATCAATGGCAGCAGACGGCGCAACATTTCAGTCTGCCTCCGGCTTGCGGCGGAAGCGGCGATCGAACGCGGTGGTAAATCCGCCCAGCGCCATCAGCAACGCGCCGATCCAGATGCAGCGCACCCACGGTTTGACGTACACGCGCAACGACCAGCCGCCGTGGGCATCGGTTGCTGCGCCGAGTGCGACATACAGGTCGCGACTGATGCCGGGATTGATCGCGGTTTCCGTCAATATCTGGCCGCCGGCGAGGTATTGACGTTTTTCCGGATGCAGGTCGGCGATGTGATTTCCGGCGCGCGAAACGCTGACGCTGCCGCGATCGGCGACATAGTTTGGGCCGGTGGTGCGCTGCACGCCATCGAAGCGGAAGTCGTAACCGCCGGCCTCGACGACGTGGCCTTGCGCAACCGCGACATCCTTCTGCACGCTGGTGCTTTCCGTCAGCAAAACGCCGTAGAAGAACAACGCGACGCCGATGTGCGCCAGGCTCATGCCGATCATTTCTGCGGTAAATCGTTGCCCCGAGATTGCCAAGCGGCGACGCACGAACCTCAGCGTGCCGGTCAACAGCCACAGGCCGATCGCGATGCCGGCGACCGGCTTCCACCATGCATTCGGCATCATCACCAACGCGATCCCGCCGCCGATCAGCGCAAACGCCAACCACGGCAGCAGCAGTTTGATCGGTAGCGAAGCCTGTTCGCGCTGCCAGCGTGTCATCGGGCCGAATGGCAACAGCAACACCAACGGTGCCATCAGCAGCATGAACATGGTGCCGAAGTAGGGCGGGCCGACCGAGTATCGGCCGAGGTGCAGCGCGTCGGCGAACAACGGAAACAAGGTGCCGATCAGCACCATTGCGCAGGCCGTGGTCAGTAGCAGATTGTTGACGAGAATCAACGTTTCTCGCGACGCAAACACGAACGGCGCACCGTCGTCATCGCGCGGCGCACGCAGCGCATACAGCAGCAGCGATCCGCCGATCACGATGACGAGGAAGATCAGGATGAACAGCCCGCGTGCGGGATCGGCGGCAAATGAATGCACCGAAGTGATCACGCCCGAACGTACGAGAAAGGTGCCGAGCAGCGACAGCGAGAAGGCGGCGATCGCGAGCAACAGCGTCCAGCCACGGAAGCTGCCGCGTTTCTCGGTGACGGCCTGCGAATGCAGCAGCGCAGTGCCGGCAAGCCACGGCATGAAGGAAGCGTTTTCGACCGGATCCCAGAACCACCAGCCGCCCCAGCCGAGTTCGTAATACGCCCACCACGAACCGAGCGCGATGCCGCAGGTGAGCAATCCCCACGCGATATTCGTCCATGGCCGCGACCAGCGCACCCAGCGCGCATCGACCTTGCCGTCGAGCAGCGCCGCAATCGCAAAAGCGAACGCGACGGTAAAACCCACATAACCGCTGTAGAGAATCGGCGGATGTACGATCAATCCCGGATCCTGCAACAGCGGATTCAGGTCGGCTCCTTCGATCGGCGCGGGCAGCAAGCGCGTGAACGGATTGGATGTGAGCAGGGTGAACAGCAGAAAGCCGATGCTGACCAGCCCCATCACACCGAGCACGCGTGCGATCACCGGTAAAGGCAATGCTTTGGAAAAGCGCGCGACGGCCGCTGTCCACAATGCAAGAACGAGAATCCACAGCAGCAGCGATCCCTCGTGCGCGCCCCACACCGCAGCCATGCAGTAGCCGATCGGCAACAACGAGTTGGAGTTGTGGGCCACATAGGCGACCGAAAAGTCGTGGACGATGAAGGCATGCATCAACAACGCGAACGCGGCGGCGACGAACAGCAGTTGGCCATAAGCCGCCGGCCGTGCGACGCGCATCCACGCCTCAATGCCGCGTTGTGCGCCAAACAACGGCAGCAGCGACTGCAAAACTGCCAGCACGAGCGCAACGATCAGGGCGAGTTGGCCAAGTTCGGGGAGCATGTCAGGTCGTTTCGATCATCGCGGCGGTGGCGCGCAGGCGTTGTGCGGCATCGATTTGCCTTTTGCGATGGCTTCGGCGACTTCCTTCGGCATGTAGGTTTCGTCGTGCTTGGCGAGGATCTCGTCGGCGCGAAAACCAGTCGTTGCCATGTGACCGGTCGCGATGATGCTTTGGCCTTCGCGGAACAGGTCGGGCAGGATGCCGGCGTAATACACCGGCACTTGGTGGACGCGATCGGTGACGATGAAGCGCACCGCCAGCGTGCCCTCGGTATGCCGCACGCTGCCTTCGCAGACGACGCCGCCGAGGCGAAACAGACGATCGTTGTTCGCCTGTCCCGCAGCCACATCGCTAGGCGTGAGTAGGTAGCGCACATTATGTTGCAGGGCGACGACGACGAGCGTGCCGGCGATGGCGATCGCGATCAGCACGACCATCAGAAAGCCAAGGCGACGATTGCGGGTCGGGTTCATGCGATCTTCTTCGCTTCGGAGCGCGCGGCGCGTTGGCGAATCGCACGCAGCAACGAGCGATGTTTCAGCCACGGCGACAACCCATCCCATGCCAGTACTACGCCGAATACGGAATAAGCACCAATGATGTAGGGAAGGTACGTCATCCGTGCATCTTCGCGAGATCCTGCGCCCACGCCTTGCTGGCTTCGCGCTCGACCAGCATCGTGCGAGCGCGCGAAAGCAACGAGCCGACAAACCACAACTGCATCGACGCGACTGTCGCGACCAGTGGCAGGATCATGCTCGAATCCATTTTCGATGGACCGAGCAAGCGGATCGTCGAGCCTTGGTGCAACGAATTCCACCACTGCACCGAGTAGTGGATGATCGGCAAATTGATCAATCCGATCATTGCCAGGAAGCCTGCTGCGCGCGCGCCACGACGACGATCTTCGATGGACGCATCCAGCGCGATCACGCCGATGTAGAGGAACAGCAGCACGATTTCAGAGGTCAGGCGCGGATCCCAATCCCACCACGTGCCCCACATCGGTCGGCCCCAGATCGAGCCGGTTGCAAGCGTGATCGCGGTGAATGCGGCGCCGATTGGTGCGCATGCCATAGCGAGGATTTCGCAGAGCTTGATCCGCCAGACCAGCGCGATCCCGGCCTGCACGGCCATCGTGACGTAGATGAACAGACTCATCCACGCGCAGGGCACGTGAATGAACAAGATGCGGTAGCTGTCACCTTGCTGGTAATCGGCCGGCACCACGAACAACGCGCCCCACAGCCCGATTCCGAGCAGCAACAACGAGGCACCGAACCACCACGGCATCCAGCGCGTTGCATAGCGATGGAAGTTCGGCGGCGAGCCAAGCTTGTTGAACCACAGGATGAGTGATTTCATTACGGTGTGCGATTCATCATTACCAAAGGCAGCACAGCGGGTGCGTTCAAGGCGGTTGTCATGGCAATGCGATCCGAATCGCCGCTGCGGCGGCGAGTGGAGCCAGCACGATCGCCAGCGCGAGGCCGGCCGCGAGCAATAACACAGCGCCAAGCCAATCCTGTCCTTGCGCTGCGGCCATCACGCTGCCCGCGCCGAACACCAGAACCGGCACGTACAACGGCAGTGCGAGCAGGGGCAGCAGCATACCAGAGCGGCGCATCCCGACCGTCAGCGCGGCCACCGTCGAGCCCAGCAATACCAGCAAGGGCGTGCCGACGAGTAGCGACAGCAGCAAGGGTGCGAGCAGGTGATCGGGCAGAAACAGCAGTTGCGCGAGCACCGGCACGATGAGGATGAGCGGCAGCGATCCGGTCAGCCAATGCGCGAGCATCCGGCAGCCGATCAGTAACGACAGTGGTACCGGCGCGAGCAATTGTTGTTCGAGACTGCCGTCTTCGGCATCGCTACGGAACAGTGCGTCGAGCCCTTGCAATGAAGCAAGTAATGCGGCCACCCATATCGCGCCAGGGGCGAGCATCGCCAAGCGCGCACGTTCGCTGCCGAGCGCGAGTGGGAACATCGCGACGACGAGTACCGCGAACAACAACGGTTGCAAGGTATCGCCGCGACGAAGCCATGCCAGCTTCAAATCGCGTGTGAACATCGCGCTGGCTGAGCTGCGCAATGTCACGTGACCCATGCCATCGAGTCCGCGCGGACATCGGCGTCGGCTTCGGACGCATCGGCAACAACGGCTCGATCAAGCAACAGCGTGCGTGTCCGCACCGGCGGCGCTGCGTATGCGCCATGCGTGGTGATCAATGCGGCACCGCTCTCGCCCAGATGCTTGCTCAACAAGCGATCGACCAAGGTGATGCCGTCGCGATCGAGGTTCGCGTAAGGCTCGTCGAGCAGCCACAGCCGCGCTGGCGACAGCATCAGGCGGGCGAGGGCGAGTCGCTTGCGCTGGCCGGCTGACAAGCGGCCTGCTGGAATGTCTTCATAACCGGCGAGCCCGACGCTGGCAAGCGCCGAGGTGGGTGATGCACCGCGACGGCAGCCATGTAACCCGACTGCGAAACGCAGATTGTCGAGCGTACCCAGATCGGCCTTGTTGCCGGAAAGATGGCCGACGAGCGCAACGCCATCGGCGGGCAGTCGCGAACGGACTTCGCCATGCCATAGCAACTTGCCATCAGCAGGCCGCAACAACCCGGCCAGAACGCGCAACAACGTGGTCTTGCCGACGCCGTTGCCGCCTGTCACCAGCAGCGCTTCGCCCGGATGCACGGTGAAATCCAGCGGCCCGAACAAAGGCTCGTCGTTGCGGTCGAAGCGCAGTCGCGCGACCGCGAGCATCGGAGCTGTGGTGTCGAATTGGTTCAATGAAGTTGGGTCGCAAGCAGGACGCCAATTTTAGCGGTTTGCGCGGGCACGGTCGAATATCGGGGAGACACGCGCTGTCGCGCGGTGCGATGCCACCGTAAACTGCAAGTCCCCGCAGACGCTGCGTCGCATGCACGGAGTCGAACCGTTGAACAGCATCCAGACCAAATTGCCGAAGGTCGGCACGACCATCTTCACTGTCATGTCGCAGCTTGCGGTTGAACACAAAGCGGTGAATCTCGGTCAGGGCTTTCCCGATTTCGATACGCCAGCGCCGTTGGTGGAAGCGTTGGCACGCGCCGCGCGCGAAGGCAAAAACCAGTACGTGCCGATGACGGGCTTGCCGGGCTTGCGTCAGGCAATCGCCGCGAAAACGCAGAAAATCTATGGCCGCAGCATCGATGCGGATGCTGAAATCACCGTCACCAGCGGCGGCAGCGAGGCGATCTTCGATGCCGTGCTCGCGGTGGTGCATCCGGGCGAGGAAGTGATCGTGCTCGATCCCTGTTACGACTGCTACGAGCCAGCGATTGATCTCGCCGGCGCGCGCGCAGTGCATGTACCGCTGGACTCCAACGACTTTTCGGTGGACTGGAACAAGGTGCGCGATGCGATCACTCCGCGCACGCGGATGCTGATGATCAACTCGCCGCACAACCCATCTGGCGCCATGCTCTCTGCCGACGACATGGGCACGCTCATTGATATTCTGCGCGGCACCGACATCGTGTTGCTGTCCGATGAAGTGTACGAGCACATCATTTATGACGGTGCGCGCCACGAATCCGTGCTGCGTTATCCTGAGCTTGCCGAGCGCAGTTTCGTGATTTCGAGTTTCGGCAAGACCTATCACTGCACCGGCTGGAAGATCGGTTACTGCGTTGCTCCGCCTGCGCTAAGCACCGAATTTCGCAAGGTGCATCAGTACAATACCTTCTGCTCGTTCGCGCCGGCGCAGCGGGCGCTGATCGAGATGCTGGTAAATCATCCCGAGCATCACGAAGAACTCGGTGCGTTTTACGAGCCCAAGCGCGATCAATTCCGCGTGCTGCTCTCGCGCACGAAACTCAAACCGCTGCCGGTACCGGGCGGCTATTTCCAACTTGCCGACTATTCCGCGATCAGCGATCTTCCCGATGCCGAATTCGCGCGCTGGTTGACGATCGAGCATGGAGTCACCGGCATTCCGATATCTCCGTTTTACGAAACGCCTCCGGCGGGACAGCGGCTGATACGGTTGTGTTTCGCGAAGAGTGAGGCGACGCTTGAGTCGGCGATCCAGAGACTGGAAAAGATTTGATTTGCTTGGGAGCCATTTCTGGATGAACTCTTTCGATCACGGCTGGCAAACTGCACACCTTCGATAATAGGTAGCTCATGTCAACGACACTGGATTCCCGCCTTCGTGGGAATGACGAGCCAAGGCTGAATCAATGAAAGACCTCCGCGTTTCCCTCATTCAAGGCGCGACCCGCTGGCACGATCCTGACGGCAATCGTGAGTATTACGGCGAACTCGTGGCGCCGTTGCATGGCCGCAGCGATCTGATTGTGTTGCCGGAAACCTTCACCAGCGGTTTCTCGAACGAGGCGATCCATAACGCTGAAACGATGGATGGCCCGACGGTTGCGTGGATGCTTGAACAAGCGAAAAAGCTCGATGCGGCGATCACCGGCAGCGTGCAATTGCGCACGAGTGATGGTGTCTACAATCGCCTGCTGTTCGCGACGCCCGATGGCGAAGTCGTCCATTACGACAAACGCCACTTGTTTCGATATGCAGGCGAACACGAGCGTTACGCCGCCGGCCATGAGCGTCGCACAATCGCCTGGCGCGGTTGGCGGATCTGCCCGCTGGTCTGCTACGACCTGCGCTTCCCTGTGTTCGCGCGCAACCGCTACAACGTCGAGCGCAAGGACGAAGTCGATTACGACTTGCTGGTGTTCGTCGCCAATTGGCCGGCAATTCGCGCGTATCCGTGGCGTACGCTGCTGCGTGCGCGTGCGATCGAAAACCTGTGCTACGTCGCTGCCGTCAACCGCGTCGGCACCGACGGAAATGGGCACGACTATGCGGGTGACAGTTCGATCATCGACTTCCTCGGACATCCGCTGAGCGAATGCGGTGATCAGCAAGTGGTTTCAACGACGACGTTGCTCGCATCCGAACTCGCCGCGCATCGCGCGCGGTTTCCGGCGATGCTGGATGCGGATGCGTTTTCGCTGGATTGAGCTGCATCTATTTTGTTGTCGCGCCGGGTGACATGCAATTGCTGTCCTTGCCGCCGCCGTATTCGATCAACGCCAACTCGGCGGCAGGCGGCGCGAGGGCACCGAGCACGGCGACGGCGATTCCACGCACGCCAAGAGCCTTGAAATCCGGCCGTATCGATGGATGACTGAAGCTGCCGCTGACGCGCAACGGAGAGCGCAAGCTGAGCAGACTGTGGCCTTTCGGACGCGGTTTAAGCAGCAGATCGAGTTGCTCATCGCGCAAATCGATGCTTCCGGCGCCGCGGATGATCGTGTCTTCGCTGTCGAACACGAATGTGCCGGTGCTCCAGATACCTTCATGCGCGTTGAAATCCCCAATGACGCAACGGATTGCGATGTCGTGATCGCCGGTGATCTTGAGCTTCAGGATGCGCGCGATGTTCAACCCCGCATACGCCATCAGCAGGTCGCTGACTTGCCCTCCGCTCATTCCGAAACTCACGTGCCCGTTGGAGGTGGCCAGCATTTTTGCGATCGAATTGCCATTGCCCTTCAGATCGATGTTGGACGTGATGCGGCCCTTGCTGGCGCGGATCGCCTTTACGTTCGGAGCCAGTTTTCCGATATTGATCTTGCGCAACCGGATCGTCGCGGCCGCAGCGATGACAGGACGCGATGCATCGAGGCGAATCTTCGACTGGACTTCGCCATCGGCCGCGCCGAAATTCAGCGGATCGAGCTGCACGATTCCGTCCTTGATCGACATGCGGGCGAGCATCGCATCCAGTGGAACTGTCGTGCCGACCACGTGTTGCGCGCTCAGCGACACGTCGGCATCCATTCCGCGCATTCGCTCCAGGTCGTACGGTTGTTGCGGCAACAGGCGCGTCGTGGCGTCGGCGCGCACGGCCTCGATCCGTTGCTGTTCGGTTGCCGCTCTGGCCGGATTGGCATGCGCGGGCGCGTTGATGAAGCCGGCAAGGTCGTGCACGTCGAGCCTGCGCGAAATCAGCGAAGCATTGAGGATTTTTTTTCGACCGCTATTGTCGATGACAACATCGCCGGCCAGATCGCTGCTGCCCACCACGCCGGTGAAACGCTTGTAACTCCAGACGTGTTCGACATGTCCAAGCCGGCCATGCAGCCGATACGGCGGAGTCTCTGGCAGCGCAACGCCGAGCAGCCGGTATAACAGTGCGAGATCAGGCCCGGCGATCGCAAAATCGAGATCGAATCCGGCTATCTGCAGCGGATTACGCAACGCGCCGCTGGCATGCGCATGCGTTGGGCCGGCGGTTGCGCTGACATCGATCCGGTACGGCGTGGAGGATTTATCAAGTTCAAGCGGAGAATCCGCGAGTCCGTGCAATGAAAACGGATTGTTTCTGTAGATTCCGTTGCCTACAAATAACAGCGGCGCGAGTTGCGTATCCGTCTTCGCCCGATCGCTGTCGATATCGATCACCAGATTGGTGCGCACTGCGTCCTCGCGATAGGTCAGCACGCCGTGATCGATGGTGAACTTCCGGATGACCGGGTTCGCCGTTGACGTCGGAAATGTCCAGTTGTTGTCGCCTTTGGTGTCTTTCTCCAGCAGCACGACCGGCTTCACCAGATGCAATTCCGGAAGGATCGTCTGACCGCGCAGAAGAGGCCACAACGCAATGCGGAATTGCAACTGCTGCGTGGACGCCATCGTCGGTTCTTGCGCGCCGGGGATATTCCCCAGCCGCAGTCCGTCCATGGTGACCAGCGGATTCATCGACAGCTTGACGCCGATGTTGCCGTCGATATGGAATTCGCGCCCGGTCGCGGCGCTCACCCGACGCTCGACATAGCCCTTGAACAGGTTCCAGTCGAAAAACACGATCGCCCATGCGATCAGGACGATCAGCAGGATGGGAATGAACAAGCGCCAGTGCCGTCTCGGCGCGGAACTGGATTTCTCGTGATCGGAAGCGGGCGGCCCGACGACTGCCGGGTCGGCGTGCTCGTGGCTGGCGTTGGAGAGATCCGTCTCTTCGTTGTGCATCACGCGAGTGTAGGCGCTGGACACACGGCTTTCCGTATGCACGTCGTTTTGCGTTCACTGAGCGTTGGCAATTGAGTGCAATCGAGTGTCTGCAAGCCATACGGTTGGTTGGCAGGACTGCTGCCGTTCACGTGCACGGAGAATCGATGCATATCGATGCAAGTATTTCCGAACGATTCATTCAAATAGAACGATGACAAGTGCATGAACAGGCGTACTCGGAAACGAGCAAGTCCTGCAGGGCATCATTGACAGGTCATCGCAGGGAAGCGATCAGTCTTCGTCGCGCGGCAGACCTTCGTAACGCGGGCTGCGCGGACCGCGTGGCGAGTTGGAGCGATCCGGGCGTGGACCGTGCGGGCGGGTGTTCTGCGGCGCGCCGCCGGGGCCGCGCGGCGGCTGGCCTGGACGACCGCCGCCGGGACGTGGGCCTTGCGGGCCGTGGCGACCCGGGCCGGAATTCGGGCCACGCGGACGATCGCCTTGGGTATGCGGAGTGGATGGGCGCAGCTCGCCGGGACCCGCATGCTGACCGGGATTACGCGGTGCATTGTTCCCACGGAAGCCACCGGGACCACCCGGACCGCCGGGTTTGCGCGGGCCACCGGGGCCGGGACGGCCTTGGTTCGGGCGTGGTCCATTGGTGTTGCCGCCCGGACGCGCCTGGCGCGGGCCGGTGTCCACGCCCTCAGGTACGTACCAGCTGCGAAACTCTGTGGAGTTGCCAGCGTGTGCAGGGCCGCCGCCCTGACGAGGTGGACGGCCTTGTCCATGGGGCTTGCCGGCGCCTGTGTGTCGCGCTGCGCCTGGGCTGTTCGGGCGCGGCGAATATGGGCGCGGCTGGTCACTGTTGGGGCCGCTCGGACGACCACGATAACCGCCGCCGGGTCCGCGCGCTGGGCGATCATGGCTGTACGACGCAGGTGGCTGATCGTCGCGACCGCCACCATGGGGGCTGCGCGGAACGCCGGCTTCATTGCCTCGCGAACCTGCGCCACGCGGCGCGCCACCACGCGGGGCGCCTTGGTATCCGCGACCGGGGCCTGATGGACGGCCACCCGGGCCGCCACGTCCACGCGGACGGTCTTCGCGCACGTGGTCGAAGCGTCGCAGCTCGCGCCCTTCATCCGCCATCGAACCGTTGACGTACGCCTTACCCTGGCGATCTTCCTTGTTGATGTGGATTTCGGCGCGCGCCTTGCGCTGGCCGATCACCGGCTGCAGCGTCAATACCTGCGCGCCGCCTTCGAGGCCGAGTTCGCGCTGCAATGCCTCGACTTCCTCGACCGGCAACTCGTTCGACTGCCCGCGCTTGAGCAACCGCGGCAAGGTCAGCGTGCCGTAGCGGATGCGCTTGAGCCGGCTGACCTGGAATTCCTGCGATTCCCAGAGACGGCGCACTTCGCGGTTGCGGCCTTCGGTGACGATGACGCGGAACCACGAATGCGAGTCGGAACTGTTGATGCGTTCGATCTCGTCGAACTTCGCGGGACCGTCATCGAGTGCCACGCCGCGCTTCAAGCGATCGACGATGTTTTCAGGCACTTCGCCGTGGATGCGGCAAACGTATTCGCGCTCGACTTCGCGCGATGGATGCATCATGTGGTTCGCGAGTTCGCCGTCGGTGGTGAGGACGAGCAAGCCGGTGGTGTTGATGTCGAGTCGGCCGACCGCGATCCAGCGCGCGCCTTTCAGTCGCGGCAGCGCTTCGAAAATGGTCGGGCGGCCTTCCGGATCTTCGCGGGTGGTGACTTCGCCTTCGGGCTTGTTGTAGATCAGCACGCGGGCTGGTTCGTTGAGTGCGCTGGCGACGAAGGTCTTGCCGTCGAGATCGACGCGATCGCCACTGTGGATCGAGAGTCCGACCGTGGCGACCTCGCCATTGACCTTGACCAGGCCCTGCGCGATGCGTTCTTCCAGCGCGCGGCGCGAGCCGAGGCCGGCCTGCGCGAGCACCTTGTGCAGGCGTTCTTCGAGTTTCGGCGCGGCGTTGTCGTCGCTGCCGCGGTTGAGGGAGAGACGCTTCTTGTCAGGCGCGGAGGTGTCGTGTTTGTCAGTCATGAATTTGCTCTTGCGCGTCGCCGGTCGTTTCGTCATCTGCGAAATCGGAGGCGTCGTCGGGGTGGATTAGTGCGGCCGTCATGGCGACGGTGGATTTGCTTTCAGTATTGTCTTGAGTCGTTGCAAGTGCGTCGTCTGAATCAACTTCGGCCGAGCCGGCATCAATGACATCGTGTTCGTGGGCGCGCTGTTGTTCGGCTTCGATCGATTCGATGGGCGCAACGTCAGCGTCGATTGCCATCACCGCTGCCAGCGTCGGCGCTACCTCGAACGGCAGTTGCGGATCGATATCGACGATCTCGCGCAACTCGGCCAGCGGTGGGAGTTGATCGAGACTCTTCAATCCGAAGTAATCGAGGAACGTGCGCGTCGTGCCAAATAGCGCGGGCTTGCCCGGCACATCGCGGTGGCCGATCACGCGGATCCATTCGCGTTCCTCAAGTGTTTTGATGAGATTGCTGTTGACCGCAACGCCGCGCACCTGCTCGATCTCGCCGCGTGTCACCGGCTGCCGATAAGCGATCAGCGCCAGCGTTTCCAATGTTGCGCGGGTGTATTTTACCTGTCGCTCGACCCACAGCCGCGACACCCACGGCTGCATGTCAGCGCGTACCTGATAACGGAAACCCGATGCGACTTCGACCAGTTCGACGCCGCGCTCTGCACTTTGCTCGCGCAGGGTTTCAAGAGCCTGCGCGATCGCACCGTTGGTGACGGAGGTTTCGTCGGCGAACAACTCCGCAAGTTGCGCTACGCTCAATGGGCGCTGTGCGGCGAGCAATGCAGCTTCGAGGATGCGGCGGATCAGCGCCGGTTCCATCGCGGCAGCCGGTTCCATGTCAACGTGCAATTCGAATGCAGGTGTGTCGATTGGGTCGGTTGGTTCCATCACGTCGGGTTCCGTCACGTCAGTTTCCGTGGCATGGGGTTGCTTGCGTCGTTACACATCCGCGTCATCATTCGCCGCCAGCGCGAGCGATTTCACGTAGATCGCTTCCATGGGTTTTTCCTGCACGATCTCGAGCAATTGTTCCTTCGCCAGTTCCAGGATCGCGAGGAAGGTCACCACCACGCCCAGCCTGCCTTCCTCGTGAGAGAACAGCGCGCTGAACTCATGGAACTTGCCGTCGCCGAGCGTCGCCAGCACGTCGCCCATGCGCTCGCGCACCGACAGCGTTTCGCGGCGCACCGCATGGTGGCCGAACAGCGACGCGCGCTTGAGTACATCGCGCAACGCCAGCAGCATCTCGCGTAAATCCACAGCCGGCGGCACGTGCACGACCTTATGCTCGGGCAGGTGCGCGCTGGCGATTGCGGTATCGCGATCGAGCCGACTCAGCGTATCGATGTCTTCGGCGGCCTTCTTGAATCGTTCGTATTCCTGCAGACGACGCACCAGTTCGGCACGCGGATCGGCTTCGTCGCCATTCTCCTCGAGCGGACGCGGCAGCAGCATCCGTGATTTGATCTCTGCGAGCATCGCCGCCATCACCAGATAATCGGCGGCGAGCTCGAAGCGCAGATCCTGCATCACCCCGATGTATTCGACGTATTGACGGGTGATCTCGGCGACCGGGATGTCGAGGATTTCGAGATTCTGCCGGCGGATCAGATACAGCAACAGGTCGAGCGGGCCTTCGAACGCCTCGAGGATGATCTCGAGAGCATCCGGCGGAATGTACAGATCTTGCGGAATCGTCAGCATCGGCGTGCCACGCACCAACGCCAACGGCATCTCCTGCTGCGCAGCGGTCGCGGCAGCGGAATGGACGATGGCGGTCGGCGCGCCAGCATCAAGCGCGGGCTGCACGAGTTCGTTGTTCATTCGAATTTGATAATCACTGAGAGCAGGCTCCCTCCGGGCCGGCGCAAAACATCTTGAGTCGGGTGCTCAAATCAATTGCGCGAATCGAGAAATCCTTACAGCGACAGCGGGCGATAGCCCTGACGCAGCAGTTCCGGAACATTGCCGGTGGCATCGACCACACTGGTCGGGCCCGGCTCGCAATCCCCGCCGTCGAGCATCATGTCCACCCTTTCCAGCAGGGTATCGGCAACGTCGTCAGCTACGTGACTGGCCAGATCCTCAGCGTCCGGCAGCGCCACGGTGGTACTCAGCAACGGTTGTTCAACGGCCAGCAACAGGGCCTGCGCAACCGGATGTTCGACCATGCGCACGCCGATCGAACGGCGCTTGTCCAGCTTCAGGCGGCGGGGCAGGTCGGAGGAGGCGGTCAGGATAAACGTGCAAGGGCCGGGGGTCAGCGATTTCATCAACCGGAAGGCTGGATCGCCGAGCCGGGCCATGCGCCCGACATCGCTCAACGACGCACAGAGTACGGTGAATGGATGCTTCGTGTCCAGCGCGCGCATGCGCCGCACCCGTTCTTCGGCATCGCGGGCTTCCAGCATCCATACCAAGGCGTAGCCGGCGTCGGTCGGGCACAGCGCCAAGCCGCCGGCCTGCAACGCCGCAGCGGCGCGCGCGATCAAACGCGGTTGCGGATCGACTGGATGGACATGGAGGCGTGCGGACATGGGTGCGTATCATGCCCTGCATCCACAGAATTACCACCGGGTAAATTCAGAACAGGAGTTACACATGCTGTATGCCATTGTTGGCAGTGACCGTCGCGATTCCCTGTCCGCGCGCCTGTCGGCACGACCCGCACACGTGGCGCGATTGAATGCATTGCGCGATGCGGGACGCTTGATCCTCGCCGGCCCGTTTCCGGCGATCGATGCTGAAGATCCGGGCCCGGCTGGTTTCAGTGGAAGCTTGATTGTCGCCGAATTCGCATCCTTGATCGACGCGCAGGCATGGGCCGATGCCGATCCTTATGTCAGTGCGCTGGTCTATGAAAGGGTGGATGTGCGGCCGTTTCGGCGGATTTTGCCGTGATTGAAGCTGCAATTGGCGATCGCGAAACGCGCACAGCGCGCATCCGCGCCGCACTCACAGTCTTGGCGCCAACCGAAATCGAATTGATCGACGAGAGCCACAAGCACATCGGTCATGCCGGTGCGCGCGATGGACGAGGACATTTCGCGCTGCGGATCGTCAGCGCCGCATTTGGCGGGGCCGGATCGGTAGCGCGCCATCGGCAGGTTTATGCGGCACTTGGCGCTCTGATGCAGACCGACATCCATGCGATCTCGATCACGGCCATGGCGCCGGGTGAGCAAAGCGACCAGGGGTCAACCTGAGGCCCTCGCGAGTGTCGCGTCAATCCCAACGACTTCAAAGGAAATCAACGTAATCCTCCAGCGGCAACCGCTGGATATCCGGTACCCGGCAGGTGTCGGCGGGGTGACCGACGACCAGCAACAGGTACGGCATCTCGTTGCGTGGCCGCCCCAGGATTTCGTTGAGGAAGCCCATTGGGCTCGGCGTGTGGGTGAGGGTCGCTAGTCCGGCGCGATGCAGGGCGGCGATCAGCAAACCGGTGGCGATGCCGACGGACTCGTGCGGGTAATAGCGCTTGTGTTTGTTGCCGGCTTCGTCGATGGCAAAGCGTTCGTAGAAGATCGCGATCAGCCATGGTGCGATATCGAGGAAGGATTTTTCGGCATCGGTACCCAGTACTTCAAGCGCCTGCAACCATTCCGGAGTCGCGCGGTGCGCATAGAACTCGCGTTCTTCGGCTTCGGCCGCTTCGCGGATGCGGTGCTTGATCGCCGCGTCGCTGATCGCCACGAAGCGCCACGGCTGCTGGTTGGCACCGCTGGGCGCGGTGCCGGCCGCGCGCAGGCAGTGTTCGATCAGCATGCGCGGCACCGGGGTCGGAGCGTACTCGCGCACCGTGCGCCGCTGCGCGAGTTCATCGGCGAATGCCGCTGTGCGTTCGATGCGTTCGTCGTCACTGAGCGCTTCGCGCGGGGGCAATGCAACGGTCTTCATCGTCGCCTCGTGGCTGGGGTCGGAAGAACATCGGCGGGTGGGCCATGCGATCATCGATCCGCCGAGGGCGCGTCGACCTGCATACGTGAGTCGGAGTGAAACACGGCGGTCGCCATGCCGCCAAGCGGTGCAACGCCCAAAGCCCGGCGTGGAAATCCGCTGAGTGCTTTTAGCTATACTGACGCCTCAGGCGAGGCCAGCGCCAAGCGGTTCGGCGCGGCCACGCACCCCAGTCATTCCGCCCGCGACGGGCATGCCGCCGAAGTCCAGCGCAGTCAGTCGCAGCGCCCCTATGCGGTTCCCATGCGTCTATCCACGATCAAGCTTGCCGGTTTCAAATCCTTCGTCGATCCCACGACCCTGCACCTGCCGGGCAATATGACCGGCGTGGTCGGCCCCAACGGCTGCGGCAAATCCAATATCATCGACGCGGTGCGCTGGGTGATGGGCGAAAGCTCGGCCAGTCGCCTGCGCGGTGACAATCTGACCGACGTGATCTTCTCCGGTTCGTCATCGCGCAAGCCGGTGAGTCAGGCGATGGTCGAGCTGGTGTTCGACAACAGCGATGGCGCGGTCGGCGGTGAGTTCGCGCGCTTCGGCGATATCTCGGTCAAGCGTACCGTCAGCCGCGATTCGATCAGTACCTACTACCTCAACGGCACGCGCTGCCGCCGGCGCGACATCACCGACCTGTTTCTCGGCACAGGTCTTGGGCCGCGCAGCTATTCGATCATCGAGCAGGGAATGATCTCGCAGATCATCGAGGCCAAGCCCGAAGAACTGCGCACGTATCTGGAAGAGGCCGCGGGCATCTCCAAGTACAAGGAACGCCGCAAGGAAACCGAGGCGCGCATGGGTCACACCCGCGAGAACCTCGACCGCTTGAAAGATCTGCGCGAGGAAGTCGGCAAGCACATTGAACACCTGCGCAAGCAGGCGCGCCAGGCTGAGCAATATCAGAAATTCAAACTCGATTACCGCGATAACGAAGCACAATTGCGCGCGCTGGAATACCGACGGCTCGACAGCGAGTTGACCGCGCTGCGAGCCGACCTCGCGCGCGACGAAACCAAATTGCAATCACTGCTAGCCGACCAGCGCCAGGCCGAGGCCTTGATCGAAGCCGGTCGCGGTCGTCATGCCGAAGCCGGCGAGACGATGAACCAGGCGCAGTCGGCGGTGTATCGCGTTGGCGGCGAGATCGCGCGCATCGAGCAGCAAATCCAGCATCAGTACGAATTGCGCCAGCGGCTTGAACTGGCGCGTAACGAAGCGCAGTTCGCATTGAACGAGCTCGTCGGTTTGATCGATGGTGATGAAGCGCAATTGCAATCGTTGCGCACAGCAATCGCCAAAGCCGAGCCGTCGCTGATCGAGCTCGCGCGCAACGACGCGACGCATCAGGACGCATTGCGTAGCGCCGAAGCGGCGCTGGCCGATTGGCAAAAGCGCTGGGACATCTGCATTGGCGCGCATGCCGAAGTCGCGCGCGCTGCCGAAGTCGAACGCACGCGCATCGATTATCTCGACCGTCAATCGATGGAAGCGTCGCGCCGTCGCGATGCGCATGATGGCGAACGGGCGGGTCTGGATCTCGTCGCGCTTGCGGATGCATTGAAAACCCTCCGCCACACCCACGACACGCAACGCGTCGAACTCGATGCGCATACCGTGCAACTCGAGGCGCGCAAGCTATCGCTTGTCGATCTGCAAACGCAGGAACGTGCGCAGCAGACAGAACTAGCCGCGTTGCGCCAACAATTGCAGGCCGCGCGCGGCAAGCTTGGTTCGCTGGAAACACTGCAGCATGCGGCGCTCGGGCAGGAATCAGGCGCCGGTCGCGCATGGCTCAAGCAACAAGGGCTGGACTCTGCGACGCGATTGGGCGAACGCGTGCAAGTCGCGAATGGTTGGGAAACCGCTGTCGAAACCGTGCTTGGGCGATTGCTCGAAGCGGTGACGACCGATGGCATCGCCGCACACCTGCCTGCACTGACCACCCTCACCGATGGCCGCATTGCGCTGATGGATGCGACGAGCGGCGCGCTGGATGCGCCGACGACATCGCTGGCCGCGCAAGTGCAGGGGCCGCTCGCAGTGCGCCGTTTGCTCGCTCGCGTGCATTGCGCAGAAGACATCCACGTTGCGCGGACATTGTTGCCGACGCTCGCCGATGGCGAAGCGGTCGTCACCCGCGCCGGCGAATGGCTGGGCGCAGGCTGGGCGCGCGTGCTGCGTAGCGGTGAGGCGCAACACGGCAGCTTGTTGCGCGAACGCGAAATCCAGCAGTTGCGTGTGGAGATCGCCACATTCGTGAAACGCGAATCGGCGCTCGTCGAGGCACAGGCTGCATCGCATGTGCGCCTGGTCGATGCCGAGCAGCAACGCGAGGATGCGCAACGCACGTTGTACCAGGGCCATCGCAGCGTCGCCGAGCTCGCCGGCCAATTGCAGAGCCAGCAAGGCCGGCTCGATTCGGCCAGTGCGCGCTCGCAACAACTCGATGCTGAGCTCGCGCAACTCGCGCAGAGCTTGCAGCAGACGCATATCGATTCCAGCGAAGCACGCGCCCGTCTCGAAAACGCGGTCTCCGCGATGGGCGAACACCAAACCGCACGCCAGACACTCGACGACGAACGCCGTGTGCGAATACAGCAGGTCGATGCTGCGCGCAATGCAGCGCGCGAAGCGCGCGATACCGCGCATCGCACCGAATTGACGCTCGAATCGCACCGCGCGCGCATCCTCGCGCTTGGCCAGGCGCTTGCGCGGATGGCTACGCAGCGCACGCAATTGCAGGACCGGCTGCAGGAGCTCGCAGCGCAACTTGCCGACGGCGCTGCGCCGGTGCAGGAGCTGGAAAGCGCGCGGCAATCCAGCCTCGAACAACGCATCGTGGTCGAGAAGGATCTTGCCGCCGCGCGCACTGTGCTTGCAGAAATCGACGCCGAACTTCGCGCGCACGAACACACCCGTCAGCAGCGCGACCAGCAGTCGCTCGCACAGCGCGAGACGATGGCGCGCCGTCAGCTCGACGAACAGATGATCGCGCTCAAGGCCGACCAGCAGGCGCAGGCGATCGTCGGCGCCGGTCTTGAATTGTCCGCCGTACTCGAATCATTGCCCGCCGACGCCGATGTCGAAGCTGCGCAGAAGGCATTGACCGATCTGGATGCGAAAATTCGCCGCCTCGAACCGGTGAATCTTGCGGCGATCCAGGAATACGGCGAGCAGTCCGAGCGCAAGCAGTACCTTGATGCACAGAACGACGATCTCACCATTGCGCTAGACACTCTTGAGTCGGCGATTCGCAAGATCGATCGCGAAACCCGCGGCCGCTTCAAGGACACGTTCGATCGCGTCAACGCCGGCGTGCAGGAACTCTATCCGCGCCTGTTCGGCGGCGGCCACGCCTACCTTGAACTCACCGGCGAGGACCTGCTCGATACCGGCGTGACGATCATGGCGCGCCCGCCTGGCAAGCGGGTGTCGAGCATCTCGCTGTTGTCAGGCGGCGAGAAGGCGATGACCGCAGTCGCCCTCGTATTCGCGATATTCCGGCTCAATCCGGCACCGTTCTGTCTGCTCGACGAGGTGGACGCGCCACTCGACGAGGCAAACGTCGAGCGATTCTGTAACATGGTCACGGAAATGTCGGAAAAAGTGCAGTTCCTGTTCGTGACCCACAACAAGGGAACCATGCAGGCGGCGCACCAGCTCAGTGGCGTCACCATGCGCGAGCCGGGCGTGTCGCGACTGGTGTCGGTGGATCTGGCTGAAGCGGCGCTTCTGGCTGGCGTGGCCTGATTTTTGACGTTTTGATGCAATGAATCCGGTGAGGGCTGTTGCATGGGTGTGATGGAATTGCCGCGACTCGCCAGCGATCCTGTTGCCCCCGCAACGATGGATGAGAGGCAACCATGAGCGACATCGATAAATATCGCCTCATCATTGGCATCGCGTGTGTGATGCTGATTGTCGTCATTTATGTTCTCGGCAAGCCACGCAAGCCCGATCAAGGTCGTCGCGTCGAAGGGCGCCGCTCCGACGGGAGTCGTGCCGATCAACGCAACGACGGCGCGCGCACCGAACCGACGCTGAGCGAAACGCCACAACAGGACAATCGACGCGACAGCATCGACGATGGCACCGAACAGGCGCGGCTCGATTTGACCGAACACGGTCCCGGCGATGATGGCGATGCGCATGAAGTCCGGTCCGGCACCTTGCGGCCCTCGCTGGTCGGCGCGCCACGTCCGATGCAGGCCAGCCAGCCGACGCTCGGCATTCGCCAGGAACAACAATTCGATCGCATCGTCACCTTGTACGTTGCCGCGCGCGCGGGCAATCAACTCAACGGAGCCGATCTGATTGTCGCAGCCGAAAAAGCCGGACTCGTGCACGGACACATGAGCATCTATCACCGGCTGGTGGATGGTCGCCCGGAACTTGGACCGGTGTTCAGCGTGGCGAATATGGTCAAGCCCGGCAACTTCGACTTGACCCGCGTGCAGGAACTGCGCACGCCGGGTATCAGCTTCTTCATGACGCTGCCCGCGCCGATGCCAGCACTCGACGCGTGGGATGCGATGCTGCCGACCGCACAGCGCATGGCCGAACTGCTCGATGCGTTGGTGCTGGACGAAGAACGCAACGCGCTCGGCCGCCAGCGCATCGCGCACATCCGCGACGAACTGCGCGCTTACGATCGCCAACGCGAGCAGCAGAACATCCGGCCCAATCGGTAATCCGACATGAAGGCGTCCGCCGCTACGGCCGCCCGCGCAGAAGCCCTGCGCCGTGCACTGGCCGAGCACGGGCATCGTTATCACGTGCTCGACGAACCGTCGATTCCGGACGTTGCCTACGACCGTTTGCTGCGCGAACTGGAGGCGATCGAAGGTGCGCATCCGGAACTGATCACGACTGATTCGCCCACGCAGCGTGTTGGCGCGCGGCCATCTGGTGGTTTCGCGGAAGTGGGCCACGACGTCCCGATGCTGTCACTTGCGAACGCATTCACCGATGTGGAAGTCGCTGAATTCATGCGACGCGTCCGCGACCGGCTGGGTCTGAGGGTCGATGCGCCAATAGGCTTCTCGGTTGAGCCGAAATTCGACGGACTCGCGATCAGCCTGCGCTACGAGAAGGGCCTGTTTGTGCGTGGCGCGACGCGCGGCGACGGTGAAACCGGCGAGGACGTCACCGCAAATCTGCGCACCATCAAGGCGATCCCGTTGCGCTTGCGCGGCGCGGAAGTCCCTGTCGTGCTCGAAGTGCGCGGCGAGGTGTATATGCCGCGTGCGGCGTTCGGTAAATACAACGATGCAGCGCATGCTTCGGAAGGTCGCATCAAGCCGCTGGTGAATCCGCGCAACGGCGCTGCGGGTTCGCTGCGTCAACTCGATCCGCGCATTACCGCGCAACGTCCGCTTGCGTTTTATGCGTATGCAGTCGGTGTCGTGGACTTCGGCGACAATGAAGGCTTATTGCAACCGACGCATTCGCAAACGTTGCAACAATTGCGTGCATGGGGCCTGCCGGTGAGTGCGTTCGTCGATACCGCAGTCGGTGCCGAAGGCTGCCTGGATTATTACCGGCACATTGGCGAGCAGCGCGACGCATTGCCGTTCGATATCGATGGTGTCGTGTACAAGATCGACGATCTCGCGGCGCAACGCGAACTTGGTTTCGTTGGACGCACTCCGCGTTGGGCGATCGCGCACAAGTTTCCGGCACAGGAACAGTCCACGATCGTCGAAGATATCGTCATCAACATCGGCCGCACCGGTGCGGCGACTCCGGCTGCCAAGCTCACGCCCGTTTTCGTCGGTGGGGTGACGGTAACCAATGCGACCTTGCATAACACCGACCAGGTTGCGCGACTCGACGTGCGCGTCGGCGACACAGTGATCGTGCGACGTGCTGGCGATGTCATCCCGGAAGTCGTCAGCGTCGTGATGGATCAGCGTCCGACGGGCGCCGAGCCGTGGCGGATGCCCGAATATTGTCCGGTCTGCGGATCGCAAATCGACCGCGAAGAGGGCGAATCCGTCGCGCGTTGTGTGGGAGGACTCAGTTGCGCCGCGCAGCGCGTGCAGGCGATCTTCCATTTTGCATCGCGACGTGCGATGGACATCGACGGGCTCGGCGAGCGTCTGATCGAAGGCTTGAGCGATTTCGATTTCGTCGCATCCGTCGCCGACCTGTACGGGTTGTCGCTGGTTGATCTGCTTGAAATGAAGCGACTATCGGACGAGCGTGAGTCCGCGACACCCGAGACCGTCAAGGGCGGAAAGATCGCGACGAAATGGGCCGAAAACCTGATCGAGGCAATCGACCACAGCCGGCGCACGACGCTCGCAAGATTTTTGTATGCGCTCGGGATTCCGCATGTCGGCGAGAGTACCGCGAAGGTCATTGCGGCATGGTTCGGCGACATCGACCTGATTCGCTGGACGCCGTGGCCGATCTTCAAAGCCGCGCCCGACATCGGCGGGACAGTCGCGCGCGCGATCGATCATTTTTTCGCGCAGTCGGGAAACCAGAAAGTCGTTGACGAATTGCTCGCGCGCGGCGTGGTGATTTGCGACACACATGCGCCGACCGCGAAATTGAACGCTGCGCTCGCGCCGGCGCGCGTGCTCGCAAACATGGAGATTGCGCGCGTCACCGACAAGCGCAGCGAACAGTTCGCGGCGGCCGCGGCATCGCTGGAGGCGGTCGCGAAAGGATCAGCAGAAGGATGGCGCGCGGCGGGCATACCTGCCGACGCGATCGAATCCCTGCAAAACTTTTTCGCCGAGCCAAGCGGCCATGATTTGTTCGCCCGTTGCGATGTCGCGGCAGAGCTGATCCGCGAACGCGCAGCGCACAACGAAAGTGGTGCGGCAGGCCCGCTCGAAGGGAAGACTGTGGTATTGACCGGGACGCTCGCATCGATGAGCCGCGATGCCGCGAAAGAAAAGCTGGAAGCGCTGGGTGCGAAAGCCGCCGGGAGCGTTTCGACGAAAACCGATTTCATCGTTGCAGGGGAATCGGCCGGCAGCAAACTCGACAAGGCGCGCGAGCTTGGTATCGATGTCTGGGACGAAGCGCGCTTGCTGGAGTTTCTCGCGCAGAACCCGTCGTCGTGAGTGCAGGCTGGCGGCCATCAGCAGATTTTGCTGCGCTGCGCCTGCGCGCCGAACTGTACGCGATGATCCGGCAATTCTTCGCAGCACGCGGCGTGCTCGAAGTCGAGACGCCGATCCTGTCGCAGGCCGGAAACACCGATCCGAACATCGAAAGCTTTCGCACGCACTTCAGTGGTCGCGTCGGTGCAGGTGTGTGCGAGCGCTGGCTGCGCACCTCGCCGGAATTTCCGTTGAAGCGTCTGCTCGCGTCAGGCGTCGGCGATTGCTACGAACTGGGGCGCGTGTTCCGCAATGGCGAGGCTGGCCGTCAGCACAATCCCGAATTCACGATGCTCGAATGGTATCGCGTGGGCTGGGATCATCGTCGCCTGATGCGCGAGACGGCCGAGCTTGTCGTCTCGGCGCTGGCGATGGTGGATGGCTGCGCACGCATACGCGAAACGACCTATCGCAATTTGTTCCTCGAAACGCTCGGCATCGACCCGTTGTTATGCGATGAAAGCGTATTGCGTTTGGTTTTGGCCGATGTCGCGATCGATCCAGCCGGGCTGCGCCGCGATGACTGGCTCGATCTGCTGCTCACGCATCGCATCCAGCCGGCATTCGCACGCGACGAACTGCTGCTGGTGCACGATTATCCGGCATCGCAATGCGCTCTCGCAAAAATCAGCGCAGCCGATCCTGCAGTCGCCCAACGTTTCGAGCTGTATCTCGGCCCGGTCGAACTTGCCAACGGTTATCACGAGTTGACCGATGCAGCCGAACAGCGGCGCCGCTTCGAGCGTGACCTGACGCTGCGCTCGCATCGTGGGGACATCCAGCCTCCACTGGATGAAAACCTGGTTGCCGCGCTTGCACAGGGCGTGCCGGACTGTGCCGGCGTCGCCATGGGCATGGATCGCCTGCTGGCGATCCTGATGGACACCGGGACACTGGCGGAAACCCTGACATTTGCTTTTGATCGTGCCTGATGCTGTCGGCATCGGCGTGAGGGTCGAGCCGATTGTGGTTTACACGCTGCAGAACCCCACACCCGTTTGCGACAATGGCAAAGTGCATCCTGTCAAATGGGTTTTTGTCACTGCCATTCGGGTTTATAGTTCGCCACGTGGATGCAACCACGCAATCGACACAAGGAGAATGGAAATGAGAATTTTCTCACGCTGGATGTTCGTGGCGGTGCTGGGCTTGCTGGCGACGCAGGCGCAGGCGCAGTTTCACAGTCGGCCGGGAGAAGTTTTCGTCTGCAAATCGAGCGGTTATCAACAGAACTATTGCGGTGCCGATACCCGCGATGGCGTGAGGATGACGCGGCAGCTTTCCAATTCGGCATGCACAGAGGGTCGCAGCTGGGGCTACGATCGGCGCGGCGTCTGGGTCAGCAATGGTTGTGAAGCGGAATTCATGGTGGGCGGTCGCAATCCCGGTCCAATTTATGATCGCGGCCCCGTCAGGGGTCGGGTGATCCGCTGCGAATCGAACGATTACCAGCAGCAGTATTGCCGCGCCGATACGCGTGGAGGCGTCTGGCTCCAGCGGCAGGTTTCCAATAGTGACTGCACCCGCGGCCGCAGCTGGGGCTTCGACGACGGTGGCGTGTGGGTCAGTGATGGATGCAAAGGTGATTTTGCCGTGGGCAATGGCTGGGGTGATCGCGGCGGCCTGCGGCCACCAGTTTCGATGCGTATCCAGGACCGTGTTGTGCGTTGCGAATCGACGAATGGCCGCACGGTGCAATGCGCTGTCGATACCCGCGGTGGCGTCCGCCTTGCTTCGCAGATATCGAACAGTTCCTGCATCCAGGGCCGTAGCTGGGGTTGGGATCGCCGCGGAATTTGGGTTTCCAACGGCTGCCGCGCGGATTTCCGGGTTGGAGGCTACTACCGCTAGAACGCAACGCCGCATCTGAAAGCGTCGCGTGACCCATGCAACGGGGCGGATGATCCGCTCCGTTGTCGTTCCGGCACGGAAAAGATTCGCTGCGGCCCGCTATCATGCGTCGCAAGCACATCGCGCAATACGTGTGCTCGAACGTACCCTTGACCACGGCATTTGACGATGGATTTTGACCGCTATGACCGCGTGCGCCCGATTCGCTGGCTTGGCGATCGGCTGGAGTTACTCGATCAGCGGCTATTGCCGTTCCAGGTCGCGTACGTCGCATGCAACGATTCGGATGCAGTCGCGTCGGCCATCCGCGATCTGATCGTGCGCGGCGCGCCGGCAATCGGCATTGCCGCTGCGTGGGGGGCTGTGCTCGCTGCACAAGCGTTGGGCAAGCGCGTCGTGTCCGGCGCCGAGGCGCTGATCGCGATGGAATCAGCGCTTGATCGCCTGCAGGCTGCACGCCCGACCGCAGTGAATCTTGCATGGGCGTTGCGCCGGATGCGCAGCGTTCTGGACGATGCAGGCAACGATTGGTTGCAACTCATCCAGGCTGAGGCGCTGGCAATCGCCACCGAGGACCTCGCCGCAAATCGACGCATGGGCGAAACTGGCGCGACGTTGATCGAACCTGGATCCGGCGTCCTCACCCATTGCAATACCGGCTCGCTCGCAACCGCAGGATTCGGCACGGCGCTCGGGGTGATTCGTGCCGGAGTCGCCAGTGGGCGTATCGCGCACGTATTTGCTGGCGAAACGCGTCCGTGGTTGCAGGGCGCTCGACTGACTGTGTGGGAATTGTTGCAGGACGGTATCGAAGCGACCCTGATCGCAGATTCTGCAGCCGCGCATCTGATGGCGACCGGGCAGGTGCAATGGGTCGTCGTTGGTGCGGATCGCATCTGCGCGAACGGCGATGTCGCCAACAAGATCGGCACCTGCCAGCTTGCGATCGTCGCCCGCCACCACGGCGTCAAGTTCATGGTTGTCGCGCCGTCCTCAACCGTTGACATGCGCACTGCGACGGGCGCGGACATCGAAATCGAGATGCGCGATCCGTCCGAATTGCTCGACGTTGCCGGTGTACGCCATGTCGCCGATGGGGTATCGGCATGGAATCCGGTATTCGATGTGACGCCTGCAGAATTGATCGATGCGATCGTCACCGAACGCGGCGTCATCAAGGCTCCGGTTCCGGCGAAAATGGAAACTCTGTTCGGATCGATGTCAAGCGTCTAAGTGTCTGTTTTTCAGACGTATCCACGCCCTCTGAAATGCGCATTTCTGCTACAATTTCCGTTTGTTGAACGCGTCTGGCGATGGCTTGTATGTCGGGACGTTTTTTGCTTATCAAAACGGAAGAACGCATGACCGAACACGCGAAGGAAATCATCCCCGTCAATCTTGAAGACGAGATGCGCAAGAGTTACCTCGATTACGCGATGAGCGTGATCGTGGGGCGCGCACTGCCGGATGTCCGTGATGGTCTGAAACCCGTGCATCGGCGCGTGTTGTACGCGATGAGCGAACTCGGCGCGCACAGCAACAAACCCTATTACAAGTCCGCGCGCATCGTCGGCGACGTGATCGGCAAGTTCCATCCACATGGCGATCAGTCCGTTTACGACACACTTGTGCGCATGGCGCAGCCGTTCTCGCTGCGCTATCTGCTGGTGGACGGGCAGGGCAACTTCGGTTCGGTCGACGGCGACTCCGCGGCTGCCATGCGTTACACCGAAGCGCGCATGGCGAAACTCACGCATGAGTTGATGGCCGACATCGACAAGGACACCGTCGATTTCCAGCCGAACTACGACGAAAAGGAAATGGAACCGACGGTGATGCCGTCACGCTTCCCGAACCTGCTGGTCAATGGTTCGGCCGGTATCGCGGTCGGCATGGCGACCAACATTCCGCCGCACAACCTGTCTGAAATCATTGATGCGGTCGTCGCGCTGATCGAGGATCCCGAAATCGATGTCCCCGGTTTAATGCAACACGTGCCCGGCCCTGATTTCCCGACCGCCGGCATCATCAACGGCGCTGCAGGCATCCATGCGGCGTATCACACCGGTCGCGGTCGCATCCTGATCCGCGCAACTACAGAAATCGAAATCGACGAATCGAACGGTCGCGAATCGATCATCGTCACCGAGTTGCCATATCAGGTGAACAAGGCGCGATTGATCCAGGCCATCGCCGAATTGCACAAGGAAAAAAAGATCGAAGGCATCGCCCCCGATGGTTTGCGCGACGAGTCCGACAAGGACGGTATGCGCATCTATATCGAACTCAAGCGCGGCGAATCGGCCGAGGTATTGCTCAACAACCTCTACCAGCAGACCCAGATGCAGGTGACTTTCGGCATCAACATGGTCGCGTTGGTCGATGGCCGTCCGCGCGTGCTGAACCTCAAGGACATGCTCGTCGCATTCGTGCGCCATCGTCGCGAAGTCGTCACCCGCCGCACGATTTTCGAAGTGCGCAAGGCGCGCGCGCGCGCACACATCCTCGAAGGACTCACCGTCGCGCTCGCGAACATCGACGAGATGATCGAGCTGATCAAGACCTCGCAGAATCCGCAGATCGCGCGCGAACGCTTGCAGACACGACGCTGGGAGCCGGGACTCGTCGGTGCGTTACTCGCCAGCGCGGGCGCGGACGCGTCGCGGCCTGAAGAACTGGATCGCGCTTTCGGGCTGCATGCGGACGGCATCGATGCCAATGGACAGCCGGTCAAGGCAGGCTACCAATTGTCCGAGACGCAGGCGAAAGAAATCCTCGAGATGCGCCTGAACCGCCTGACCGGGCTGGAACAGGACAAGCTCACCGATGAATACCGTTTGCTGCTTGACACTATCCGCGGACTGATCGAAATCCTCGAGAATCCCGATCGCCTGCTCGCGGTGATCCGCACGGAACTTGCGAACATCAAGGAAGAGTTCGGCGACAAGCGCCGCACCGAGATCCGCGCGAGCCAGGAAGATCTCGACATCCTCGACCTGATCGTGCCGGAAGACGTTGTCGTCACGCTCTCGCACACCGGTTATGCCAAGCGCCAGCCGGTCAGCCTGTATCGCGCGCAAAAGCGTGGCGGGCGTGGGCGTTCGGCGACGACAGTCAAGGACGAGGATTCCGTCGATCGGCTGTGGATCGCGAACACGCACGACACCCTGCTCACATTCACCAGCGCAGGGCGTGTGTTCTGGCTCAAGGTGTATCAATTGCCGGATGCGAGCCCGGGATCGCGCGGTCGGCCGATCATCAACTGGCTGCCGCTGGAAGCCGGCGAACAGGTACAGGCCGTGTTGCCGGTGCGCGAATTCGCCGACGATCGTTATGTGTTCTTCGCGACGCGTGCGGGCACGGTCAAGAAAACGCCGCTGTCGGATTTCTCGCGTCCGCGAACGAGCGGCATCTGGGCGATCAATCTCGACGAAGGCGATGGTTTGGTTGACGTGCAACTCACCGATGGCGCCCGCGATGTGATGTTGTTCGCATCGAACGGCAAGGCCGTGCGTTTTGCCGAGGATGCGGTGCGTTCGATGGGCCGTACCGCGCATGGCGTGCGCGGCATCCGTCTGGCCGCCGCCGCGCAGGTGCAGAGCCTGATCGTGGTGGAAGGCGATGGCGACATCCTGACCGCGAGCGAAAATGGTTTCGGCAAGCGCACCCCGGTTGAAGCGTATCCGCGCAAGGGTCGCGGCACGCAGGGCGTGATCGCGCTCGCGGCGAGCGCCCGCAATGGTTCCTTGGTCGGCGCGATCCAGCTTTCCGAAGCGCACGAAATCCTTCTGATTTCTGACAAGGGAACTTTGGTGCGCACACGTGCGTCGGAAGTCTCGCAAGTCGGTCGCAATACCCAGGGCGTGACCCTGATGCGCGTTGGCGATGGCGAGAAACTCATCGCTTTGCAACGTGTGGATGCGCTGGCTATCGTCGATGAAACTGATGACAACGCGGAAGTCGGCGACAGTGAAGGCGCGATGCCCCCCGCGTAACCGCATTTCTGCATAATCGGATACTGAACTGACGAGGATGAAGCATGACGCGGATGCGCGTTTGGCAATGTTCGATGCTGCTGGTGGTTGCCTTATCAGCAATCGCGATTCCATGCATCGCGTTGGCGACCCCGCCCGAGGTGACGTCGGCACCCGTGGGTAGCGCAGGCGCGTCGCCGGGCGTATTGCCCGAAGCTGCCGGTAGCAGGATCGCAGCAGCCCGCGACGCGGTGCTGCCGTATGTGGTCAGCATCCTTACCGTCAGTGAAAGTTACCAGCAGGGCGAACCCACGCTCAGCGTGTCCAGCGGCAGTGGCACGGTGATTACTCCGCAGGGCCACATCATCACCAATGCGCACGTAGTCGAGAAGGGCAAGGCGTTTCGCGTTGTCTTCGCCGATGGCCGCGAATTGCCGGCCAAGCTGATCGGTGAAGACACCTTGTCCGACCTCGCCGTATTGCAGGCGCTACCGCCGAAGCCCGAGGTGTTTCGTCATGCCGAATTCGCGACCGCGAACGAATTGCAGGCCGGTGACACAGTGCTCGCGATGGGCGCGCCCTGGGGTTTGTCGAACTCGATGAGCGCTGGCATCGTCAACAATCCGCGGCGCCTGCTGGTGTCGCTGTTCGACGACGAAGCCGATTACGAAGACACGCTTGGCCCCGATCTTCCGACTGGTCGTTATTACGCGTGGATCCAGCACGACGCAGCGATCGCGCCTGGCAATTCCGGTGGCCCGCTGGTGGATGCGAACGGCCGCATTGTCGGCGTGAATGCGCGCGGCATGGTGTTCGGCGGCGATCTGGCGTTCGCGATTCCGGGACCGGACGCCGCAAAGGTCGCCCAAGCGCTGATCGAGCATCACTTCGTGCAACGCGCGTATCTTGGTTTCCGGTTGCGGTCGTTGAAAGGCACAAACGTTTCCAACGGGGTGCTTCTCAATGCTGTCGATCGCGACTCGCCTGCCGAGCACGCGGGCTTGCGCGTCGGCGATTTGTTGCTGACGCTCGATGGGCGTGCGGTAAGCGCGCCGCAACCGATCGATGTGCCAGGGCTGCAACGCGACATCGCGGAGTTGCCGATCGGTAAAGCCATCACGCTCGGCATCGAGCGCGATGGCAAGCGATCGGAGGTCAAGTTGACCACGGCATCGTATCCACGCGACGGCAGCGATGAAGTCGGCTACGCGGCATTCGGCGTGTCGTTGCGCCAACTCACCGCAGCGATGGCGCGTCGGCGCGGGCTCGATTTCAAAGACGGATTGATCCTCACCGGCCTGCGTCCGGGCGGCCCGGGCTCGACCGCGCGTCCCGCTTTGCAAGCCGGGGATGTGTTGCGTTCAATTGGCGGCAAACCCGTGCGCACGCTTGCCGATCTGAAATCGTGGCAGGACAAGCCGGCGAAAATCGAGCCGTTGCTGATTGGATTTCAGCGCCAGGGCGAGGATCTGTTGACCACGCTGCGGCCAAGTTACGGCGATCGTTCGCGTACGCCATTGCCGGAGTTGCCAAATGCGTGGTCAGGCGTGGAAGTGCAGCCGGTGACCACATCGCTCGCGACCGCGTTCGACGAAAGCGCTGCCGGCTACCGGATCAGCCGCGTGTACCCGGGCAGCCCTCTTGGAGCTGCCGGCGCGCAGATCGGCGATCTGGTCACTGCGATCAACGACAAGCAGATGAAGCCGAGCAGCGATAACAACACCGATGCATTCGATCAGGCCGTACGCGAACTTGAAGTCGGCCAGCCCGCAAAGTTCGGCATTTTGCACGGCACCCATGCGAGTGTGTTGACAGTCAAACTCACGGCGTCGCCGGTCGAGGCATCGGGACTCAAGACCCTGCAAGTCAGCAAACTGCGCATCCAGGCGCGCGAGCTGAGTTTCTACGATCGCGTTGCGCGGCACTTGCCTGCCGACCAGAGCGGCGTATACATCGACAACGTGGAAAGCGGCGGCCCGGGCGGCCTGGCGCACATCAAGGGCGGCGATATCGTGCTCTCGCTTGATGGTCATGCGACTCCCGATCTTGATGCGTTCAGCGCCGCGCTCGCGTTGGCCTTGAAATCGCACACGCAGGCGATTCCGATCCGGGTCGTGCGCGGCGCCGAAGTCCGTCTTCTGTTCCTCGATCGCAGCTGGATGCAGGAGAAGACTCCGTGATCCGCAGCTCATTCCTCGATCGCAGTTGGCTGCAGGAGAAAGCTACATGACATTTCAGAGCATTCCGTTTCGAATGGTGGCGGCGACTGCATTGCTGATGGCTCTCGTACCCATCGCATCGCAGGCCGCGACGCCGAGTGCAGATGAAGACACGGCGCGCGAATTCAAAATCGTGATGCAGAAGCGCGGCGACACTGCGGTGCCGGTGAAGTTTGTGATGTCGGTCTCGGGCATGGGCAGCGAACAGCAGCAGGAAGGGCAGACGCAGGGCACGCTGGTATCGGACGATGGCTTGATTCTGGTGCCTGGACGCGTGGTCAGCCTCAACCTTGGATCGTTCGCGCGCGGTGATGCGAACAGTGGCTTGGGCGGCGGCGCGCCGTCCGCGAAATCCGGGCAGTTCCGGGTCCGCTTGGCGGGCAGCGAGGAATGGCTGCCAGCGGATCTGGTCACCCGCGATACCGAACTCGGCATCGCGTGGCTGCGCCTTCGGCATCCTGCTGGAAAGCTTCCGTTCGTGGATTTCAGCGACGCGGCCGAGGTTGCCGTAGGCACACAGTTGTTTACTGTCATGCGCACGTCGGATCAATTCGGCAGCGTACCAATCGTGCGCGCGGGCTATGTGCTTGGCGAAACCACGGTGCCGCGCACTAGCTTCCTGATCGATGGCTCGCCCGGCGTGGCTTTCGACGGCGACGGCAAACCCGCAGGCTACGTGGACGTGGATCTGGCGGCGATGATGCGTTCGCGTTCATCGTCGGGCAGCATCGGTATGGATATGGGCGATTCGGTGTTCAGCATGACGCCAGCGGCTCGCCTCGGACGCGCCACTGCGCAAGCTGCGGTGTTACCGGTCGTGAAGTCGTCGGATGCGGACGATGCCGACGTGCTGCCAGAGCCGAAGCCTGCGCTGCCGTCGCATAAACACGGCGTCGCCGTGCCGACAGCTCCGGATGCGGATCCGGCGAAGCCTGCGATCACGCCGACGCCGGTCGATCCGATCACGAAAGATTCGGCGCCTGCGAATCTTGCCGGCCCGAAAAAACACTAGCGCGACTGTCCGGTTTTTCGTGCGAATACGTTCGCGCACTAAAGCATGAAAATCCCGCACCTTGCAGCGTTCGCGCACTCTATACTTTCCCCAATCTCGGGGGAGACAACGATGCGCGCAGGTTCGGTCTGGTCATTCGATTCCATTGGATCGCGCACGTGTATCGCGTCGCTGCTGATCGCGCTCGCCTTGCTCGGCGGCTGCAAACGCAGCGCCGAATCGGTGCCGGCGGTGCAGGGCGCGATGCCGACGCAGGGAATCGATGCGCGCACGGTGCCGAAAGGTTTTGCGTTGTTGTCGGCGTATCCGGACAGCAAGTCCGAGCAACTCGCGATCGCGCTCGAGTTCACCCGACCGATCGTCGGTTCGCAGAATTTCGACAGTCTTGTCAGCGTGACCGATGCGAATGGCGCAGTGGTGAAGGGAAGCTGGTCGCTTGAAGAGAACAACAAGGTATTGCGTTTCCCGTACGTGCAGCCGGCGCTGAAATACACGGTGAAGATCGACGGCAAGCTTGCCGCCGCAGATGGCAACACCCTCGGTCACGACATCACCCAGGAGGTCTATACTGGCCCGCTTGATCCGGTCGTCGGCTTCGCATCGCAGGGCAGCGTGTTGCCTGCGCGCGATTCACGCGGCTTGCCGGTGGTGTCGGTCAACGTGCCGGAAGTCGATGTGGAATTCTTTCGCGTGCAGGACAAGAAGCTCTCGACCTTCTATTCGCAATACCAGCGCGGCGGGCAGAAGGATAGCTACGAGCTTGATGAGGACTACGACAAGCACACACCAATCTCAAAGATGGCCGACTCGGTCTATCTCAATCGCTTCGTGCTCGGCGGCAAGGAGAACGAGCGAGTGCTCACTTATCTGCCGATCCAGACCATCGATGAATTGAACAAGCCCGGCCTGTATTTCGCCGTGATGAAACCCGCAGGGCATTTCAAGAACGGTTACCAGACCGCGTTGTTCTACGTCAGCGACATCGGCCTGCACGCGCGCGCGTACAAGGACAAGATGTTCGTGCATACCGCGTCGCTGCAAACCGGTGCGGCGATTCCCGGGGTCGAATTGCAGGTGCTCGACAAGTCCGGCGAACCCGTCGTCAAGGCGAAGACGGATGACGCGGGCAACGCATTGATTGCCTACACGCTCGACAGCACGCAGGTCATGGTCGCGCGCCATGGCAGCGACACCTCGTTGCTGCCGTTCAACCAGCCCGCGCTGGATTTGTCCGAATTCGAAGTCGCCGGTCGCAAGCAGGCATGGTTCGACGTGTTCTCGTGGTCGGGACGCGATCTGTATCGCCCGGGTGAAACCGTGCGGTTGTCGGCATTGATGCGTGATTACGACGGCAAATCCATCAAGCCACAGCCACTGTTTCTTGTGCTCAAGCAACCCGACGGGAAGGAGTTCCTGAAGACCAGACTCGATCCGCAAACGCTCGGTTATTACGCATGGACGTATGTGATGCCGTTCGATGCGCCGACCGGCCGCTGGCAAGTCGAATTCCGTGCGACGCCGGACGGCAAGGATGTCGTCGATGCGTTCACCTTGCGCATCGAGGAGTTTCTGCCCGAACGTATGAAGCTCGACCTCGATGCAGCGCAGACCGTCGTGCATTCGGGCGAGCCGCTGAAACTCAAGGCGACCGCCGCGTATCTGTATGGCGCGCCTGCAGACGGCAATCGTTTCACCGCGCGGCTCGCGGTGAGTCCGGATCAGCATCCGTTCGCAGGAAATGCGGCCGATGCCAGCAAGGCGAATGCGACCAAGGCTGCCATCGGCAATGCCGATGCGTACAAGGGCTGGTTCTTCGGCGATCCAACGATCGCGTTGCCGAAGGATGCGAAAGAGATCATCGATGAGAAATTCGACGATAAGGGCGTGTATGCGCAGGACATCGCGTTGCCAGCTGAAGCTGCCGCTGCCAAAGCGCCGGTTTCGATCGTCGTTTCCGGAAGCGTTTATGAAACCGGTGGGCGCACGGTGACACGCACGCTCAAGCGCACGTTGTGGCCGGCGAACACGCTGGTCGGCGTGCGTCCGCTGTTCGACGACAAGGACGGCGCATCGCCGAACGGCAATGCAGGCTTCGAGATCATTCGCGTGGATGCGAGCGGCAAGCGCGTGCCGGCGAGCGGATTGAAAGTCAATCTCGTACGCGAACATCGCGACTACATCTGGCGCTGGAGCGACAACGCGTGGGATTACGATTTCACCAGCCGCTTCGACACCATCACCACCAGGACTGTCGATGTTTCGGCAAGCACCAGCGCAAAAGTCGATTTCCCGGTGGAGTGGGGCGAGTACCGGCTGGAAGTGCTTGATTCCGAAACTGGCCTGACCAGTCGCTATCCGTTCAAGGCAGGCTGGAGTTGGAACGACCAGAACCGCGGACTTGATGCGCGTCCCGACAAGGTCAAGCTCGCGCTCGACAAGACCTCGTACAAGGCTGGCGACACGTTGAAGGTCACCATCACGCCGCCGCAACCAGGCAAAGGTTTGCTGCTAGTCGAGAGCGATCATTTGCTGACGACGATGATGATCGATGCTAAGTCAGGAGCGACGTTCGAGATTCCGGTCACCGCCGATTGGGAACGCCATGATGTCTATATCACTGTGCTGGTGTTCCGCGGCGGCTCCGCAACTGAAAAAACCACGCCGGCGCGCGCAGTCGGCGTTGCCCACGTGCCGATGGGTCGCGCCGATCGCGAAGTAAAAGTCACCCTCAGCGCACCGCAACAGATGCTGCCCGAACGCCAGTTGCCGGTGACGATCAAGGCGCCGCAACTCGCGGGCAAGCAGGCTTATGTCACCGTTTCGGCGGTCGATGTCGGCATTCTCAACATCACCCGTTTCCCGGTACCCGATCCGATCGCGTATTTCTTCTCACCACGCCGGCTCGGCATTGATGCATACGACATCTATGGGCGTGTGATCGAGAGCTTCGAAGGCGGTACCGCAAAGTTGCGCTTCGGCGGCGACCAGGCGCTCGGCCCGTTGCCGCAGGCGCGACGCCCCACCGCGCACGTGCAGACGGTGGATCTGTTCGCAGGGCCAGTTGCGCTCGATGCCTCCGGCGTTGCGGTGGTTCCGGTGACGGTGCCGGATTTCAACGGAACGTTGCGCGTCTCCGCAGTCGTGTATTCAGCCGATCGGTACGGCAAGGCCGATGCAGAAACGCTGGTGCGTGCGCCAGTCGTCGCCGAAGTCAGCGCGCCGCGCGCATTGGCTCCGGGCGACGCGAGCACGCTCACGCTCGACTTGCAGAACTTCACCGGTGCCAGTCATGAGTTCACGGTCAGTGCGACGGCGACTGCGCCGTTGAAACTCGATGGCGCGTCGCGCAAGGTCACCTTAAAGGATGGCGCGAAGACCACATTGAACTTCCCGTTGACCGCGTTGCCTGGCAATTCGGTCGGCAAATACAGCATCCTCGCTGTCACCGACGGTTATCGCGTCGAACGCCACTTCGAGGTTGCGGTGCGTCCGGCATGGCCGGCAATCGTGCGTTCGCGCATGATCGCTCTGGACAAGCTTGCGCCGATCACCATCGACAGCAGCGATGCGGTCGGCATGATGACCGACTCGGTCAACGTGCGAATGACGTTGACAGCGTTGCCGCCGCTGCCTTTCGCGAGTGCGTTGCAAGGCCTGCTCGATTATCCCTACGGCTGTATCGAGCAGACCACGAGCAAAGGCTACGCATCGCTGCTGCTCGACAAGGACACCGCGCGCAAGCTCGGCATCACCGGGCTCGACGACGCAACGCGCAAGCAACGCATGGAAGGTGCGTTCGGGCGCATCGCTTCGATGCAGATTCCATCCGGCCACTTCTCGTTCTGGGGCGGCGACAGCGAAGCAGTGCCACAGATGACACCGTTCGTCGTCGAGTTCCTGCTGGATGCGCGCGACGGCGGATTCGCGGTTCCCGATGGCGTGTTGCAGAAAGCGCTGGAGCGCCTCGGCGACGACCTGCTCACCGGCGGCGAGAAGTATTACAGCTACGAACACGCCGATGCCTTGAAGTTCGCAAACAACGCCTACGCGGGTTACGTGCTCGCGCGCGTGAATCGCGCACCACTCGGCACGCTGCGCGCGTTGTACGACAACGAACGCAGCAAGGCGTTGACGCCGCTGCCGTTGGTGCAACTCGGCATCGCGCTCGACCTGATGGGCGATCACGCACGCGGCCAGAAGGCGGTCGCGGAAGGTTTCGCGATGAAATCCAAGCGTCCGTGGTATCTCGGCGATTACGGATCGGACATCAGCGATCTCGCGCGCATGGTCACGCTGACCCATCGCTTCAAGATGGTCAAGCCCGAGTACGATGCGCGCGTCCTTGCGCTTGCACGCGACGTGAAAAGCAAAACTGACGAACGCTGGATGTGGCTCAGCACGCAGGATCAGATCGCGCTGGCTGCACTCGGCAAGGCGCTCATAACCGATTCGGATGCGCGCGTTGCCGGCACGCTGTCGGTTGCTGGCAACACGGAGACGATCGCGCCTCAAAGCATCTTCAGCCGCAGTTTCGATGCTGCTGCGTTGCGCCAGGGAGTGCGCTTCAATCCCGAGGGCAAACCGCCGCTGTATGGATTGATCGATGTCGCTGGCGTGCCATCAAGCGCGCCGATGCCGGATGACAAGCGCATCAGTGTCGTGCGCACTTACTACACGACCGACGGCAAGGAATGGAAAGGCGGCGTGTTGAAGGAGGGCGATGCATTGATCGTCGGGCTTGCGATCGCATCGCGCGAAAAAGTGCCCGACGCATTAATCGTCGACCTGCTTCCAGCGGGCGTTGAAATCGAGAATTTCAACCTCGGCGACGCCAAGCAGTGGGCCGATATCGTAGTCGATGGCATCACCTTGACCGAGCGCAGTTCCGCGGCCACGGTGAAACACGAAGAGTTCCGCGACGATCGCTATGTCGCCGCGCTGTCGCTCGACAAAGGCGACAACGCGCATGTGTACTACCTCGTGCGTGCGGTGACGCCGGGCACCTACAGCGTGCCGCCACCGCTCGTGCAGGACATGTACCGTCCGCAGATTCGCGGCATCGGCAAATCCACGCCGGCGAGCATCAAGGTGATCCAGCCCTGAGCGCACGCGTGCGTCGCTGGATCAGGCGCAGCGCGTGGTGTTTCCTCGCGCTGCTGCTGATCCTGCTCGCGTTCGATCGCCTGTATCCATTGCCATTGCCGGATGCGGGCGATGCGAGCGTGATCGTGGTTGCGCGCGATGGCACGCCGCTGCGCGCGTTCGCGAACCACGAAGGCATCTGGCGTTATCCGATCACGCCGGAGCAGGTCTCGCCGCTATACACGCAGGCCCTGCTGACCTACGAAGACCGCTGGTTCTGGCGACACCCCGGTGTGAACCCATTCGCGCTCGCACGTGCGGGTGTGCAATGGATGCGCAACCGCCGCGTTGTGTCCGGCGGTTCGACGCTGACGATGCAGGTTGCCCGCATCATCGATCCGCCCGCCACAAACGATCGCAGCATCGGCGCTAAAATCCAGCAGATTCTTCGCGCATTCCAGCTTGAAGCTCATTTAAGCAAGCGCGACATCCTCACGCTGTATCTCAATCACGCGCCATTCGGCGGCACCATTCAGGGCGTCGAAGCCGCGAGTTGGGCGTATCTCGGGAAATCATCGCACCAACTCTCGCATGCCGAGGCCGCACTGCTTGCGGTGCTTCCGCAAATGCCAAGCCGGTTGCGTCCGGATCGCCACGCGGAAATCGCACGCATCGCGCGCGACAAATTGCTCAAGCGCATGGCCGACCTGCACGTATGGACACAAGCCGAAGTCGCCGATGCGCGCGTCGAATCGGTGATCACGCGCCGTCTCAAACAACCGATGTCCGCAGCGCTGCTCGCCGAGCGCCTGCGCGAACAGACGCCGCGCATGCAGCGTATCGTCACCACCATCGACGCCGACTTGCAGCGCGCACTGGAAGCGCGCGTGACTGCATATTTCGCGAGTCTGCCGGAACGCACTTCGGCGGCGCTGCTGGTGGTGGACAATACGACGCTGGAAGCGCGCGCCTACGTCGGTTCGGTCGCGTTCGGCGACATTCCACGCCTCGGCCACGTGGACATGGTGCGCGCATGGCGTTCGCCGGGTTCGACGCTGAAGCCATTTTTGTACGGGCTCGCGCTCGACGATGGCCTGATCCATTCCGAAAGTCTGCTCGTCGATGCGCCGCAGTCGTTCGGCGATTACCGACCGGGAAATTTCGACACCACGTTCAATGGGCCGGTCGGCGCGGCCGAGGCGTTGCGGTTGTCGTTGAACGTGCCTGCGGTGGATCTGCTCGATCGCATTAATCCGGTGCGCTTCGCAGCGCGGCTCGCGAATGCAGGCGTCGTGCTGAAGCTGCCGCGCGGCGCACAACCGAATCTGTCGATCATTCTCGGCGGCGATGGCGTGACCCTGGAAGACCTCGTCGGCGCGTACACCGCGCTGCATCGCGACGGCATCGCCGGACGCGTGCGCTTGCGGCCGGACGCACCACATACCGATCGCATGCTGCTGTCGCCTGGAGCGGCGTGGATCGTCAAGACAATCCTCGATGCGAATCCGCGTCCAGGTTCACGCGCAGATACGTTCGATCCCGGATTCGGCCCGCGCGTCGCGTGGAAGACAGGAACGAGTTACGGCTTCCGCGATGCATGGGCAATCGGCGGAACCCAGCGCTATAGCGTCGGCGTATGGGTCGGGCGGCCCGATGGAACGCCGCTGCCTGGCCAGTACGGCGCAATCACGGCATTGCCTTTGTTTTTCCAGATCATCGACAGTTTGCCGCGCAGTGCCGCCGACTCCATCGCAAAACCGCCGCCGGCGAGTGTGCGCAGCGCCGATACCTGCTGGCCACTCGGTCTGGCGTTCGATCGTTCGCATCCTGAATTGTGCGCACGCAAGATGTCCGCGTGGGTGCTCAATAACGAAATTCCGCCAACGCTACCGGAACGCCGCACGCGCTTATGGAGCGCCGGACGGATGCCATTGCGCGTGGATGCGACAACCGGTGAACGCTTGAGCGCGACCTGCACGAAGGCGCACGTCGTGCGCGATACAGGCATCGCACGCTGGCCCGCGCTTGCGTCGCCGTGGTTGTCGGCGGCCGAGCGCCAACGTTCCGCGATTCCGCCACTTGCGAAGGATTGCGAACCAGATGGACTCGACGCGACCGCGTCGCTGCAAATCGAAGGCGTCGCCGACCATGCGACCGTCGCGCGCGCACCGAACAGTCCGACGCCGGTACGCTTGTCGCTACGCGCACTCGGTGCGGCGGGGCGCGTGATGTGGATGGTCAATGGACGCTTGCAGGGCGAGACGATGAGTGGGCGCTCGTTCGTGCACGACTATCCGGATGCAGGCATGCAAACGGTGACGGCGATGGCGGAGACGGGGGCTTGGACGCAGATTGGGTTTCGGGTGTTGCGGTAATACGCGCTTGAGCGCTGTTTTACTCTTGGCTCTTGCGCCGTAAAGCGAGCCGAGCACCGGAAGCAAGGGCGGGAGCAAGGCCCGCATGTTTGAGCGCATGGATGCGCGAGTTCGGGCCGGCCCGTTCTTGCTGAGGAGCGCAGGGTACCGGAACAGCTTCATCGTTCCGGTGAGCGTCCGGCGTAAATGGTTTTGGTTACTTTTCCCGAAAGAAAAGTGATTCGCGCGCGCAGCGCGTGAAAGCTTTGCTTTTCGAGGTTGTCAAGGCGACACCACGCGAGCCGACAATCGATCTGTTTCGGCCCATCCGGGCCTCACCAGATTCGCCCGGCCCGGACAACTATGTCCGGTCGCTGATCGCCGCGCGTGCTGCCATTGGCAGCTCGCATACGCTTGGAGTTCATCGCAAGCAAGCGTCCTTGCGTTACCTTCCGGCCAGCATATCCATGTGCTGGCGTTCGCTGACGCGCGAGGCAGTGCCTCGCGAACGCGTCAGCTCACCCCCATTCGCCCTCCAGCCAATCCGACAACTCGTCGGCATGTTCTTCCTCGACTGCCAGGATGCTCTCGAGGACGCGCTTGGTGGTGGTGTCCTTGTCGCCGATGTAGGCGATCATTTCCTTGTAGCTGTCGATCGCGATGCGTTCGGCGACGAGGTTTTCCTTGATCATGTCGCGCAGGTTGGAGCCCTTGACGTATTCGGAATGGCTGCGCGATGTGAGCCCGGCGGGATCCATGTTCGGCTCGCCATTGAGTTGCACGATGCGTTTGGCGAGCCAGTCGGCGTGTTCCTGTTCTTCGTTGGAATGCACCATGAACTCGGCAGCGACTGCGTCGGCGTGAATGCCGCTGGCGACGAAATGGTGGTAGCGATAACGCAGCACACAGACGATTTCGGTCGCGAGCGCTTCGTTGAGCAGTTTGATCACGGTTTTGCGATCGCCGAGATAGCCGTCGGTCACCGCGCCGTCATCGATATGCTGGCGCGCGCGGGCGCGCAGGGTTTTCACGTCGGTAAGAAATGGCTGATCGTTCGAATCGGTTTTGGCCGGCCTGGCGCTTTTGCTGACGGCGGGCTTCTTGCTCATCGTTGTGTCCTTGGTTGATGGTTGAGTAGGACGGATAGAATCGAAGGCGATGCGATCGATGGAGATGGATCAGGCGAGCGCGGACAGAACGTGCTCGGCGCTGGAGACCTTGAACTCGCCCGGCGCTTCGATGAACAACTGTTTGACGACGCCGTCTTCGGCGTACAGCGCGAAACGTTTCGAACGTTTGCCCAGTCCGAATGCGCTGCCGTCCATTTCCATTCCCAGTGCGTCGGTCAATGCGCCGTTGCCGTCGGCAAGCATCGCGATGCCGTGTTCCGGCACATTCTGGTGTTTCGCCCACGCGTCCATCACGAACGCATCATTGACCGCCATGCAAGCGACGTCGATGCCCTTTGCCTTGAAGTCGTCGAGGTGTTGGACGAAGCCTGGCAGGTGCTTGGCCGAGCAGGTTGGCGTGAACGCGCCGGGCACGGAGAACAAAACCACGTTCTTGCCGCCGAACACGTCGTCGGTATTGACGGACTGGACGCCATCCTTGAGGACGTTGAACACTGCATTTGGAATACGTTCGCCGATCTGGATACTCATGTGTCGCCCTCGTTTGGAAATGTCGATTCTAGCCCGCGAATGTTCATATCATGTTATGGCCGTGCGACGACGGATGCGTCGTTCGGTGCGCAATCCGTTCCGATCGATACGATTCGATCCGGCGGGCTTGATCGCACGCCTCGAAGGCCGCATCTTGGGCATGCGGCCGGAGTTGCCGCATTGCAATGGGAGGCACGGTGGAGTTCAAGGATTATTACAAGGTGCTCGGCGTCGAGCCTGGCGCAGGCGAGGCCGAAATCAAGACGTCGTATCGGCGCCTTGCGCGCAAGTTCCATCCGGATGTCAGCAAGGAATCAGGCGCCGAGGAAAAATTCAAATCGGTCAACGAGGCCTATGAAGTGCTGCGTGACGCGAAGAAGCGCGCGGCCTACGATCAATTGCGCACGCGCGGCTACAAGCCGGGCGAGGAGTTCCGTCCGCCTCCGGATTTCAATCAGGCTTACGGCAATCAAGGCAATGGCGGCGAATACAATTTCGATTTTGGCGATGAGGGCGGCGGCGGTTTCAGCGACTTCTTCGAATCGCTGTTCGGCGCGCGCGCGCGCGGACAGCGCGGCGGCCAACCGTCGCACCCCGGTCAGCAGCAGAGTCCCGCCGGCGATCTGCGCGCGAAACTGAGCGTACCGCTGGAAGCGGTATTCACTGGCGGCAGCCAGCGCATCCAGATCGAGGAACGCGTGCTCGACGTGAAAATTCCTGCAGGCGTGCGGCCGGGGCAGGTAATACGGCTCGCGGGACAGGGGCGCGGCGCGCGTGGGCGGGCGGGAGATCTGCTGCTCGAAGTCGATTACCGCCCACATCCGGAATTCGAAGTCGATGGTTTGAATGTGCTCTACACATTACCGCTCGCGCCTTGGGAAGCGGCGCTGGGCGCGACCGTCAGCGTGCACACGCTCGGCGGCGCGGTCGAATTGAAGATTCCGCCGAACAGCGACAGCGGTAAAAAGCTGCGTTTGCGCGGACGCGGCTTGCCCGGAAAACCCGCAACCGGCGATCAGATCGTCGAAGTCGAAGTGCGCACTCCGAAAGCGTCGACTGATGAGCAGAAAGAGTTCTACGGCGAGATGCAGAAGCTGTTCGTGTTTGATCCACGGCGCGCTTGACGCATCCGCAAACTGCGGCAATCAGCTACCGAGTTGTTCCTTGATTGCTGCTTCGAGTTGCGCTTCGTTGAACGGCTTGGTGATGTAGGCCTTTGCGCCTTGGCGCATGCCCCAAGCCTTGTCGGTTTCCTGATCCTTGGTGGTGACGAGAATGACCGGGATATGCGCAGTCGTCGGTTCCTTCGAAATCTGGCGCGTCGCCTGAAAACCGTTGAGGTTCGGCATCACCACGTCCATCAGGATGAGGTCGGGGATATGTTTCTTCGCTGCCGCAACTCCGGCCGCGCCATCTTCGGCGGTGACCACCGAATGGCCGAGTGCTTCGACGATGCGCCGCATGCCGGTTAACTGGGATGGTGAATCATCGACGATCAGGATGCGCGCCATGCCAGTTCTCTCAGGGGGTGCAATGCGCCATTGTAGTCGTGCGTTGGCGCTTGTCCATCGGAACGTTGACCATCGGTCGGGCCGATAGTCGGTGGCCTAAATCCGAACCAAAGTGCGTCCGAACGAGCCGCCACCCAGCATGATCGGAAATACCAGCGGCAACGTGTCGAGACCGACCGTGCGGGTGCAGATCGCATCCAGATGCGCCGGCTTCCACGGCCCGGCCAGATGCTCCCAGACCTGCTGGCGCTGTGCACGTGGCGTACCTGCGGAAGCAATTCCGAGCAGTGACACGCCGCGGATGATCATCGGCATCACCGTGGTCGCGAGCGCCGCGCCACCGGCCAGTCCGCAGCAGGCGATGTTGCCGTAGGGTTGGATGACGCGGGTCAGACCGGCGAGCATGTCGTCGCCGACGTTGTCGATCGCGCCTGCCCAGCGGGCATTCTCCAGCGGGCGCTTGCCTAGGTCGAGATCCTTGCGCGAGATCACCTCGCGTGCGCCAAGCTCGGTGAGGAAATCCCGATGATCCATCTTGCCGGTGATCGCATGCGCCTCGAACCCAGCGCGCGCAAGGATGTCGATTGCGAGCATGCCGACGCCGCCGCTCGCGCCGGTCACCGCGATCGGCCCCATGTCGGGCGTTTGCCCGTTGGCTTCCATGCGCAACAGCGCGAGCGCTGCGGTGAAACCCGCGGTGCCCAGGATCATCGCTTCGCGTAGATCCAGACCATGCGGCAGCGCGATCGTGTTCGCAGCTTCGAGGCGCACATAATCCGAATAACCACCATCGCGCGTCTCCGACAATCCGCTGCCGGTGCACAACACTGCATCTCCTTCGCGGAAATTCGCGTCTGTGGATGCAACCACGTGTCCGGCGGCATCGATGCCACCGATGAGCGGAAACTTGCGCAGGATCTTGCCTGCGCCGGTTCCGGCCAGCGCATCCTTGTAGTTGACCGATGAATACGCTGCCTTGATCACGACTTCGCCTGGCGAGAGATCGGCGAGCGTCACATCCTCAATGCCGGCGCGATGCGTGCCGTTGGTACTGTGGATGCGAAAGGTGCGGAAGCTTGCGGGGATGGTCATGCAGATCCTCTGACGATTGCGATACCCAAGCATAGCCGCAGGCATCGCTGCGATCACGGTTTGTGGATCGCGTCAGCCGCTAGTGCGCATCCATGCCCGCGGCATTTTTCGGCCATGTGCGAAAAAAACAGGCGGCCGAAGCCGCCTGTTTTGATGCTGCATTGCGCGACGCTTACTGTTGCGCAGGTTTGGCGGTCAGGCCTTTCTTTTCGAGATACGGCTCGACGCTCGGCTCCTTGCCGCGGAAGTCCAGGTACAACTGGTGGGCATCCTTGGTGCCGCCGCGCGAAAGCACGGTGTCTTCGTAATGCTGGCCGTTGGCGCGCGTCAAGCCGCCGTGTTCGGAGAACCACTGGAACGCATCCTGTGCGAGCACGGCCGTCCACAGGTAGGCGTAGTAACCGGCCGCGTAACCGCCGCTCCAGATGTGCTGGAAGTAGGTGCTGCGATAGCGCGGTGGCACTTCGTCGACGGCGACGCCGTATTTCTTCAGTGCGGCAGTCTCGAACGCATCGGCGTCCTGTCGTGGTGCATCTGCGGGCAGTTCGTGCCAGGCCATGTCGAGCAGGGCGGCGGCGACGTATTCGGTCGTCGCGTAACCCTGGTTGAAGGTGCCGGACTTCTTGATCTTCGCGACCAGGTCGGCAGGCATCGGTGCGCCGGTCTTGTAGTGCTTCGCGTAATTCGCGAACACCTTCGGATCGAGCGCCCAGTTTTCATTGAACTGCGACGGGAACTCGACAAAATCGCGTGGCGTGTTCGCGCCGGAGAACAGTGGATATTTCACGTTCGACAGCATGCCGTGCAGGCCGTGGCCGAATTCATGGAACATCGTGGTCACGTCGTCAAACGAGATCAGCGCCGGCTGGCCAGGTGCGGGCTTTGTGAAGTTGCCCACGTTGATGATCACCGGACGCTGGTGCAGCAGGTCGCTCTGGTCGACGAATGTATCCATCCACGCGCCGCCGTGCTTGCTGTCGCGCGCGAAGTAGTCGAAGTAGAACAGCGCGATCGACTTGTTCTTGTCGTCGAACACCTCGAACACGCGCACGTCGGGCTGATAAACGGGAAGATCCTTGCGCTCCTTGAAGGTCAGGCCATAGAGTTGGTTTGCGGCAAAGAACACGCCGTCCTTGAGTACGCGATCGAGTTCGAAATACGGCTTGATCTGCGCTTCATCGAGGTCGTATTCGGCCTTGCGCACCTGCTCTGCGTAAAAGTCCCAATCCCACGGTTGCAGCTTGACGCCCATCGCGTGCTTGACGGCGGCCTGCGTATTGATCAGCACCTGAATCTTCGCAGCCTCGGCTTTTGCATTGACGACTGCAGGTGCGGCGACGCGGGTCATCAGATCGATCGCGGCCGTGGGGTTCTTTGCCATCTGGTCTTCGAGCGCGTAAGCGGCATAGTTCGGATAGCCCAGCAGCTTCGCGCGTTGCGCACGCAATTGCGCCATCTCGGAGATGATCGCGCGGTTGTCGTTCGGGCCGTCGGTATCACTGCGGCTGATCGAGTTCTTGAAGAGTTTCTCGCGCAGAGCGCGGTTTTTCAGCGTAGCCAACGCGGGCTGCGTTGTGGTGTTCTGCAGAGGCAGCAAGTATTTGCCGTCGAGATGCCGGCCCTTGGCGGCTTCGGCCGCAGCTGCGATGTCGTCGTCCGACATGCCGTCGAGATCGGCCTTGTTGTCCACGACGACCGCGCCGGCGGCGGTGGAAGCGAGCACGTTCTTGCCGAACTCGGTGGAGAGCGTGGCAAGGCGCTCGTTCATCGCCTTGATCTTGGTCTTGTCGGCATCGTTCAACAGCGCGCCGGCGCGCACGAACATGTCGTAGTAGCGTTCGACCAAGTGATTGGATTCCGGATCGAGCTTGAGCGTCGCGCGCTGATCGTACACCGCCTTCACGCGCGCGAAGAGTTTCGGATCGAGCGTGATCGCGTCCTGGTGCTGCGACATCTTCGGCGCCATGTCCTCCTCGATCTTCTGGATCGCATCGTTGGTGGTCGACTGGCTAAGGTTGAAGAACACCTTCGAAGTGCGGGTCAGTAGCGCGCCGGTTTTTTCCATCGCTACGATGGTGTTCTCGAAGGTCGCGGGCTCCGGATTGTTGGCGATCGCAGCCATTTCCTTGCGCTGCTGACGCATGCCTTCGTCGAGGGCGGGCGTGTAGTCGCTGTCCTTGATCTTGTCGAAGGCCGGCGTCTGATATTGCAGCTTGCTCGACGCATAGAACGGGTTGGAGGCGGTGAAGGACATGGTGGCTTCGGTGTGATTGGACATCGGCTTGGCATCGGCAGCGAATACGCCGGCGGAAAGAGTCAGGCTGGCTGCGATTGCAATCGTCAACAGGCGGGGCAGGGTGCGGGATGGTGACATCGGGGGGAATCCTCGTTGTGGGCAGGTTGTCGCGTATTTGGCTGAACCTTCTGATGATAAGCGCTATGGCTCGCCGGGCCAATGTGACCGATGGCAGGGGTGAGCAGGTGAGGCGAAGCACTGCTTCGCTCCTGCGAACGCCAGCACATGGATGTGTTGACCGGAAGGTCACGCAGGGATGCCTGTTTGCGGCACGCTCGACGAAGCTATGCCGACGGGCCGAAAGAGATTTTCCAGTTAGCTATGGCGCGAGCCTGATCACTTCGTCTGCCCGATCTTTGATTCTTCGCCCCATTTGTCGGCGCCGGTGAGTTTGTCGATCATGGAATCGAGTTTGCAAAGGCTATCGGGTGGAATGTTTGTATCAGTCTTCGTAACAGGTTTCCGGTCGCGAGCCCTGCAAAGAAAACCCGGATAAAGAACGCGGTTATATTCGACTGGTGCGTTAATGACGGTGATGGTTTCATAGCCGACATCGGGGGGAGGCGGTCCAAAAATAGGCTTGAGCTTGAAAAACTTCATCGCCTCGATCTGTTTGACTAGCTTGTTGTAATCGTCCAGCGTCAAGACGTTCTTTCTGACAAGGTTGCAGCACGCAGGAGGTGCGGATTTTGGATCGTTCGCCACGAACGTGACGCTTCGATCTCCGAGGATGGTAACGCTGTATGCGGGGCACGAGCCCATGCACGGCACGCGTTCAAGGCGGATCAGGATGTCGCGTTGTGCATCCGCTGATTTGCTCGTCGCTTTCGTGGAAGCCGGAGCCGGCTGCACCGCTGCGCGTGCGACAGTCGCCGCCGCCCACAAAGACAGGATCAGCAGCAGCACGGGCAGACGGATTGACATCAATTCGCCTTGTGAATCGCCCGCTTGTCCACCGCGAGCGCGGCTTCATGCACGGCTTCGCTCAAGGTCGGGTGCGCATGGCAGATGCGGGCGAGGTCTTCGGCGGCGCCCTTGAACTCCATCGTGACGACGGCTTCGTGGATCAGTTCGGACACGCTAACGCCGACCATGTGCGCGCCGAGCAGGCGGTCGGTTTCGGCGTGGGCGATCAGCTTCACCATGCCGGCTGGCTCGTTCATTGCGACGGCACGGCCGATCGCGGCGAACGGGAAGGTTCCAGTCTTGTACGGAATGCCGGCGGCCTTGAGTTCGGCTTCGGTCTTGCCGACCCAAGCGATTTCCGGCTCGGTGTAGATCACCCAAGGCACGGTGTCGAGGTTGACGTGGCCTGGCAGGCCGGCGATCAGTTCTGCAACCGCGACGCCTTCCTCGCTACCTTTGTGCGCAAGCATCGGGCCACGCACGCAATCGCCGACCGCCCACACACCATCAGCGCCGGTATGGCAATGCTCGTCGACCGCAATACGGCCGCGTTCGTCGATCTGCACGCCAGTACCTTCCGCGAGCACGCCCCTGATTGCGGCGCGACGGCCGACCGAAACCAGCAACTTGTCGACAGTGATCGTCTTCTCGCCGTCCTTGCCGGTGTAGGTGAGCGATACTTCGTGGCCCTTGATTTCCGCCTTGCTGACCTTTGCATTCAACTGGATGTCGAGACCCTGCTTGGCGAATTCCTTGAACGCGATTTTCGCGATGTCGGGATCAGCTGCGCCGAGGAAATCCGGCAGTGCTTCGAGGATCGTGACTTCGCTTCCAAGACGCCGCCACACGCTGCCGAGTTCCAACCCGATCACGCCGGCGCCGATTACGCCAAGGCGTTTGGGTACGGACTCGAAATCGAGCGCACCGGCGTTATCGACGATGGTTTTGCCATCGAATTTAGCGAACGGCAATTCAATCGGCGTCGAACCCGGCGCGAGAATCACATTGGTTGCGCTGAATTCGGTTTCCTTGCCGTCAGCCGATTTGACCTTCACTACGCGATTCGGATGGAGAGTTGCAAAGCCGGCGATCGCAGTGACCTTGTTCGCCTTGAACAGCATCGCAATGCCGCCGGTGAACTGCTTCACGATCTTGTCCTTGCGGCCGACCATGGTGCCGACGTCGATCGCTGCGTTGTTCGCGGTGATGCCGTGGACGGCGAAGCTGTGCTGCAGGTTGTAAAACTGGCGCGAGGAATCGAGCAGCGCTTTCGACGGAATGCAGCCGACCCGCAGGCAGGTGCCGCCGAGTGCGGGCTTGCCGTCCTTGCCGAGTGCGTCGTCGATGCAGGCTGTCTTCAAGCCAAGTTGCGCGCAGCGAATGGCGGCGACGTATCCGGCCGGGCCGGCGCCGATGATGATGACATCGAAAGTTTCGTTTGTTGAGGCAGCGCTCATCTGTCATCCCTTGATTTGATCGATCGCACAACGAAAGGCAGGAAGTTACAAGCCGAGCAACATCCGGTGCGGATTCTCGAGCTGGTTCTTGATGTCCACCAGGAATAGCACCGCGTCTTTGCCATCGATGATGCGGTGGTCGTAGCTGATCGCGATGTACATCATCGGCGCGGCGACGACCTGGCCGTTCTCGACGATCGCGCGTTCCTTGATCGTGTGCATGCCGAGGATGGCGCTCTGCGGCGGATTCACGATCGGCGTGGAGAACAGCGAGCCGAAGGTGCCGCCATTGGTGATGGTGAAGGTGCCGCCTTGCAAATCTTCGAGCTTCAAGCCGCCTTCGCGCGCAGCCTTCGCATAGCCGATGATTGCTTTCTCGATGTCCGCAAAGCTCATCGTCTCGGCATTGCGCAGTACCGGCGTGACCAACCCTCTATCGGTGGAAACGGCAATCGAGATGTCGCAGTAGCCGTGGTAAATCACGTCGTTGCCATCAACCGAGGCGTTGACGACCGGATGCCGCGCTAGCGCATTTGCTGCGGCCTTCACGAAGAAACTCATGAAGCCCAGCTTCACGCCATTGGCCTTCTCGAACGCTTCACCCTGCGACTTGCGCATATCCATCACCGCCTTGAGGTTGACTTCGTTGGACGAAGTCAGCATCGCGATGGAATTCTTCGACAGCATCAGGCGCTCGGCAATTTTGATGCGCATGCGCGTCATCGGGACGCGCTCTTCAGGGCGTGGGCCGGATGGCATCGTGATCGACGCGACCGGTACGGCTTGACCAGCCGTTCGGCTGTTAGAAACCGCGGGCGTTGAAGCGGCCGGAACGGTAGCACCTCCCGAACGCATGAAATTGATCAGGTCTTCCTTGGTCACCTGGTTGCCGCGACCGGTACCAACGACGTTGGCCGGATCGACATGCTTTTCTTGGGCAGTGAAACGTGCGCCCGGCGACAGTGATGACGTGTCGGATTTTGATTCAGGTGCCGATGCGGTCGCCATTTTCGGAGATTCGGCCTTGCCCGCTTCTGCCTTTTGCGCGCTCGGCGCTGTCGCAACTGCCGTGTCGTCAATGATCGCCAGCAACTGCGAACTGGTTACCGTGCTGCCGGTCTCGAACTTGATTTCCCTCAATACGCCATCGACTGGCGCGGGTACTTCCAGTACGACTTTGTCGGTTTCCAGATCGACGAGGTTTTCGTCGCGCTTGACCGCGTCTCCGGGTTTCTTGTGCCACGCTGCGATGGTCGCGTCGGAAACGGATTCGGGCAGAACCGGAACTTTGACTTCGATGCTCATGATGGAGTCCTGAAAGAATGGATCAAATGCTTATTCAATGACGATGTTGTCGCCGAGCGTGCCCGCCAACGCTGCCTCGACCAGCTTCGCCTGTTCGATCTGGTGCGTCGACAAATGCCCGCAAGCCGGCGCTGCCGAACGCGTGCGGCCGGCATAGTAGAGGGTTTGGTCTTTTTGCAGGCAACGCGAGAGATGGTGTTGGATCTGGTACCACGCGCCCTGATTCATCGGCTCTTCCTGGCACCACACCAGACTCTTCGCTTTTGCGAAGCGCGCGAGTTCTTCGGATAGCTCGGCGCGCGGGAACGGGAACAACTGCTCAGCGCGCACGATTGCGACATCTGTCAGCCCGCGCTTGGCATTTTCCTCGACGAGGTCGTAATAAACCTTGCCGGCGCATACAACCACCCGCGTGACCTTCTTCGCATCGGCAGTCGCATCACCGATGAAGTCGTGGAAGCTGCCCGACGCCAACTCATCCAGCGAGGAGATCGCCAGCTTGTGTCGCAATAACGATTTCGGCGACATCACAATCAGTGGCTTGCGGGTTCTGAGCAACATTTGCCGGCGTAATAGATGGAAGATTTGCGCGGGCGTAGTCGGCACGCAGACCTGCATGTTGTCGAGTGCGCACAGTTGCAGGAAGCGTTCGAGCCGCGCCGAAGAATGTTCCGGTCCTTGGCCTTCGTAGCCATGCGGCAACAGCAAGGTCAGGCCGCACAAGCGATTCCACTTCGATTCGCCGGAGCTGATGAACTGGTCGATCACCACCTGCGCACCGTTAGCGAAATCCCCGAACTGCGCTTCCCAGATGTCGAGCGTGGTGGGATCGGCGCTGGCGTAACCGTATTCGAACGCCAGCACCGCTTCCTCGCTCAGCAACGAATCGATGATGGTGACGTCTTGCGGATCTTTGACGCATTCACGCAACGGCAAGTAATCCGGACCGCCATTCTGGTCGTGCAGCACGGCATGGCGATGGAAGAAGGTGCCCCGGCCGGAATCCTGGCCGACCAAGCGCAACTTGTAGTCGTCTTTGAGTAGCGTTGCGTACGCGAGGTTTTCGGCGAAGCCCCAATCGGCCGCTTGTTGACCGGCAGCCATCTTGCGGCGGTCATCGTAGATTTTCGCAACGCGCGGATGCAGGCTGGTGCTCGGAGGAATCGTGTTAATTGCGCTGGCGAGCGCATCGAGTTCGGCGCGCGGCACGGTGGTATCGACCGCATCGCGCAACGTGCCGTGCAAATACGGCGTCCAGTCCACGCCGAAAATTTCACCGGGCTTGTCGGCAAGTGTGGTGGTGACCGCGCCGGTTTCGAGCTTGTTGCGGTACGCGTCCATCATCGCGCTGGCGGCGGCGGCGTCGATCACGCCGTCGGCGACGAGGCGATCCGCATACAGCTCGCGCGTGGTCTTGTGCGCGCGGATGATCTGGTACATCACCGGCTGCGTTGCAGCGGGTTCGTCGGCCTCGTTGTGACCGTGGCGGCGATAGCAGACCAGATCAACAACGATATCCTTGTTGAATTCCTGGCGGAAATCGAACGCAAGCTGGGTGCAGAACACGACCGCTTCGGGATCGTCGCCATTCACATGCAGGATCGGAGCGCCAACCATCTTCGCGACGTCGGTGCAATACAACGTGGAGCGCGCATCATCCGGACGACTCGTTGTGAAACCGATCTGGTTGTTGACCACGATGTGTACGCTGCCGCCGACCGCGAAGCCGCGCGCCTGCGACATCTGCAGCAGTTCCATGCCGACGCCCTGGCCTGCGAATGCGGCATCGCCGTGGATCAGTACGGGCAGCACCGCGTCGCGTTCTGCATCGTCGCGACGTTCCTGGCGCGCACGCACGCTGCCAGCGACCACCGGGTTGACGATTTCCAGATGCGATGGATTGAACGCGAGCGCAAGATGCAGCGGACCGCCCTTGGTTGCGATGTCGGCTGAGAAACCCATGTGATATTTCACGTCGCCAGAATGCGCAGGATCGTCGACGTGTTCGTACTTGCCCTCGAATTCAGCGAATAGTTTCTGCGGCGGCTTGCCGAGCGTATTCACCAGCACGTTGAGGCGGCCGCGATGGGCCATGCCGACGACCATTTCCTTGACGCCGTGCGTGCCAGCACGCTGCACCAGTTCGTCCATCATGGGGATCAACGAATCGCCGCCTTCCAGCGAAAAGCGTTTTTGACCCACGTATTTGGTGTGCAAGTAACGCTCAAGGCCTTCAGCAGCGGTGACGCGTTCGAGGATATGTTTGCGTTGCGCCGCATCGAATCCGAACGCGCCGCCCGCACGCTCCAGGCGCTCGTAAACCCAGCGCCGCTGGATGGCGTCGCTGATGTGCATGAATTCTGCGCCGATGCTGCCGCTATACGTCGCATGCAACGTTGCCAGCAATTCGCGCAAAGTCAGCGAAGGCGCGCCGCCGATCAGGCCGGTTGCGAAGCGGCTGTCGAGATCGGCGTCGGCGAGATTGTGGAAAGCGAGGTCGAGATCGGGCGCGGCGGGCAGATCAGGTCGTTCGATTCCGTCGCCGGTCGCGGCGAGCGCGAGCGGATCGAGCGTGGCACGCAGATGACCACGCGACCGATATGCGGTGACAAGCTTAAGCACGGCCGCTTGCTTTTGCGCGGCGGCATCGGGGACTGCCTTGGCCGAAGTCGCAACGCGCCCGCCAGTTTTGGCGGCCTGCTGGATGCGTGCCATCGCGGCTGAATGCGGCACGTCGGAGGCGCTGCCCTTCAGACCGTCGAAATAGGATTTCCAGTCCGCACTGACGCTGGCGGGGTCAGCAAGGTAGAGCTCATAGAGATCCTCGATGTACGCGGCGTTGCCGCCGGAATTCTGCGAGGTCGCTGCAAACTGCTTGATCAGGCTATCCACAAGTGTGCGCCCAGCGATTAGGTTTGACTGGCAAGTGATTGATTTTTCAAATCTCGGCGGCAAATTTTGCAGCGCACCAAAACGGTCGGACAGTATAGCGCGAGGGCACCGCGCTTCGGAACCGTGGTTTGAGTCCGGGTGCGCGAGTTATCCATGGTTTTGCAATGCGGTAACGCACCATCAAATTTCAATCGCGCGATATTCCGTGCATGACCGACCGCGTTCCCACATACGTTCGAAGCTTTCCCGCAGTTGCCGCGCCCGCGCCATGTTGGCATCGCTGGTTTCGCCTTCGATGCGTCCGCCGATCGGGCGAAAATACAATCCACCCCGATCACCGACTACAAACGCCGACGGATACTGGCGATCGTGTTCCTCCTCGCAGGCGCGGAACTGGAAGACGCTTGGCAGGCGCTGCGCCAAGGTCAGCCACGGATGAGTTTGCTGGGTCGGAATCACCGGATCGAGCAACAGCACGCGCACGCTCGTGTCCAGTCCGGATGTGGCGTAGCTTCGCAACGCTGCCGTCGTGGTGGATGCCGCAAACAAGGTGTAGTCGAGATCGCGGCTGAAGATGCACAGTTCGCGCCGCGAACCGGCGATCACCGCTGCCGTCGCTCGCAATGCCTCATCCAGCGACTCCACCGTTGTCAGTTCGAGCTTCGACACCACCGGCGGGCGTTCCTCGAACGGTTCCAGCATCAAACGCATGGCCTGGTGGCGGATGCCGGCTTCGATGAACTCGGCGTCGTATGCGACAAAACCGTATTGCTCATAGAAACCGACTGCATCGACCTGTGCGTTGAGCGCGACATCCGGCCAGCGTTGCACGCGCGCCATATCGATCAAGGCGACGAGCAGCGCTTCGCCCACGCCGTGGCCGCGCCATTCCTTGAGCACGCCGAGTCGGCCGATCTTGCGTTGGGGAGTGAGTCGCCCCGTCCCGATCGGCTGGTTTTGGTTATCGCGCGCGACCACGTGCTGGCAGAGCGGATCAAGCGCATCCCATTCGAGTTCGATCGGAACCTGCTGCTCGACCACGAACACCGGCTCGCGCACGCGGCGCAGATCCTGGAAATCGGTGCGGTAATCGGCCGGCTCCACCCGGAAGTCGGAAGACAGTGCATGGTTCATCGGCGGCGTCCTCTCGAAGCTTTCTGCACCACGAAACTTCCGCCCATCGCCAGGGCGACGACCGCACCCTGCGCGTCAGTATCGAGCGCGTGGAAAGCCCTCGCGTCGATCATCGGCGCTCTTGCGAGCTTGCGCGCGGATACGAGACCCATCGCAAATGCTTCGCCGCTAAAGAACAGCAATGCACGCTTGCCTTGCCGCATCCACGCGCTGCGCACGAACGGATGCCGCAGCAACGCGCCGCCATCCGCGAGTGCCTTGCGCACTGCGTCGGCCGTTGGTGGCTTCGGCGGCACCGCGACATCGGCACTGCGATAGGCGCTAATGTAATTGCCGAACCATTTCGCCAACGCCGCATCGTCGGATTGCAACGCTGACAACGCTTGGCGCACGCGGGCGAGCGCCGCTTCGTCGATCTCATGCCGATCCGACGGCACCACAAGATCTGCATCGGCATAGCGCGCTTCATCGGCGAGCTTCTCGGCAACATGTTCGGCAAAGTCGACGATCAGTTCGGCGTGCGAAGGCGCGCGCATACCGATCGAATACGTCAGGCACGCATCCACGGCCACGCCGTGATGCGGCACGCCGGGCGGCAGGTAGAGCATGTCGCCGGGTTCGAGTGTCCACTCATGCGTTGGAGTAAATTCGCGCAGCAGTTTCAGTTCGACATCATCACGAAATGCGTGTGAAGTGTTCGGGCTCGTGTCGATTTGCCAATGGCGCTTGCCGAGACCTTGCAGCAGGAACACATCGTATTGATCGACATGCGCACCAACCGAACCGCCGGGCGCGGCGAAGCTGATCATCACGTCGTCGATGCGCCAGCACGGCAGGAAATCGAAACGCTCCAGCAACGCGCGCACGTCGGCATCCCACTTGTCCACGTCCTGCACGAGCAGGGTCCAATCCTTTGTCGGCAGCTTCGGAAATTCTTCTTCTGCGAATGGGCCGGTGCGCAGTGTCCAGCGATCCTTCTTTCGATCATGTTGAACGATCCGCGACAGCGCGGCTTCCTCACACGCGAGTCCGGCAAGATCTTCCGGCGACAGCGGCGATTCGAAATCCGGGAACGCGGCGCGGATCACCAGCGGGCGCTTCTGCCAGTAGTCACGCAGGAATTGCGCGGCCGGCATGCCGAGCAGGTGGCTCGGAGTGGCTTGAACTTCCATCGCTAGCGGTGTCGGCTTCACCATGTGTCAGATGTCCTTCGCCAGTTCTGTGGCGAGGCCGGTGTAACTGCCGGGCGTCAGATCAAGCAGTCGCTGCTTTGCATCTTCGGGCAGAGCCAGCGAGGCGATAAAGGTGCGCATCGTCGCTTCGGTCATGCCTTGCCCACGGGTCAGCGCCTTGAGCTGTTCGTACGGTTCTGGAAGGCCATAACGGCGCATCACCGTCTGCACCGGTTCGGCCAGCACTTCCCATGCGGCGTCGAGATCGGCAGCGATGCGTTCCGGATTTGCGGTGAGCTTGCCGAGGCCGCGCTGCAAGGCATCGAGCGCTACGAGGCTGTGGCCGAAGCCGGTGCCCAGCGCGCGCAACACCGTCGAGTCGGTGAGGTCTCGCTGCCAGCGGCTGATCGGCAGCTTCTCGGCGAAGTGCGTGAGCAGGGCATTGGCGATGCCGAGGTTGCCTTCGGCGTTTTCGAAGTCGATTGGATTGACCTTGTGCGGCATCGTCGACGAACCGACTTCGCCGGCTTTCACCGATTGCTTGAAATAGCCCAGCGAGATGTAGCCCCACACATCGCGGCAGAGGTCGATCACGATGGTGTTGATGCGGCGCTGCACATCGCAGAGTTCGGCGATGCAATCGTGCGGTTCGATCTGCGTGGTGTATGGATTGAACGTCAACCCGAGCGAAGTGACGAAGCGTTGCGCGAACGCCGGCCAGTCCACGTCGGGATAAGCGACGACGTGCGCGTTGTAGTTGCCGACTGCACCGTTGATCTTGCCGAGCAGTTCGACGTTCGCCAATTGCTTGCGTTGGCGTTCGATGCGCGCAAGAACATTCGCGAATTCCTTGCCGACGGTCGTTGGCGAAGCGGTTTGCCCGTGTGTGCGCGACAGCATCGGCAGCGTCGCGTGCGTGTGCGCCAGCGAGCGCAGGTTGTCGGCAAGTTTCGCGAGCGCCGGCAGCAACACCGTTTCGCGCGCATCGGACAGCATCAGCGAATAACTGAGGTTGTTGATGTCTTCAGACGTGCAGGCGAAGTGGACGAATTCCAGCGCCGGGCCAAGTTCGCCATCGTCCTTCAACTGTTCCTTGATGAAGTATTCGACGGCCTTGACGTCGTGGTTGGTCGTGCGCTCGATTGCCTTCACCCGCGCCGCGTCATCCACACTGAAGTTTTTCGCGAGCGCGCGCAGGGTCGCGATGGCTGCATCGGAGAACGGCTTGAGTTCGACGATGCCCGGCTCGGTGGCGAGCGCCAGCAGCCATTCGACTTCGACGTGCACGCGCGCCTTGATCAATCCATATTCGGAAAAGATCGGCCGCAGCGCGTCGGCCTTGGCGGCGTAACGGCCATCAATCGGGGACAGGGCGAGCAGGGGATCGGTCATTGCGGGCTCCAGAAGAACGCGCATTTTACCCGCCCCGCGACGCGAAGGTGGCGCGCATATAATCGGGCAGCTTCTTCAACCAACCGGAACCCGCATGACCACGAAATACCGCACCGAACGCGACAGCATGGGCGAACTCAAGGTGCCCGCCGACGCGCTCTACGCCGCGCAGACCCAGCGCGCCGTCGACAACTTCCCGATCTCCGGCACCCGCATGCCGCGCGAGTTCATCCGCGCGTTGGGCCTCATCAAGGCAGCGTGCGCCCAGGTCAACGCCGACCTCGGCTACATGAGCAAGGTCCAGGCCAAGGCCATCCGCAAGGCTGCCGAGCAGGTCGCGAAGGGCGATTTCGACAGCGAATTCCCGATCGACGTCTACCAGACCGGCTCGGGTACCTCGTCCAATATGAATGCCAATGAGGTGATCAGCACCCTCGTCGGCCGAGAGATCAAGTCGGACTCAAAAGACGCCGTCAACGCCAACGACCACGTCAATATGGGCCAGAGCTCCAACGACGTGATCCCGACCGCCATCCAGGTCTCGGCCAACCTCGGCGTCCACGAGCGCCTGCTGCCGTCCCTCAAGCACCTGCAGGCCACCCTGCTCAAGCGCTCTAAGGAACTGTCCAAGGTCGTCAAGACTGGCCGCACCCACCTGATGGACGCGATGCCCGTCACCTTCGGCCAGGAACTCGGCGGCTGGGCTGCGCAGATCGGCTCGGGCATCGCCCGCATCGAAGACGCCAGCAAGCGCCTGCGCAAGATTCCCCAGGGCGGCACCGCCGTCGGCACCGGCATCAATGCCGACCCGAAGTTCGGCAAGCTCGTCGCTGCCGAACTCAGCAAGCAAACCAAGGTGCAGTTCGAAGCCGCCGCCAACCTGTTCGAAGGCATCTCCTCGCAGGACGCCGCGGTCGAACTCTCCGGCCAGCTCAACACGCTCGCCTGCTCGCTGATGAAGATCGCCAACGACCTGCGCTGGATGAACTCCGGCCCGCTCGCCGGCATCGGCGAAATCGAACTGCCCGCCCTCCAGCCCGGCAGCTCGATCATGCCCGGCAAGGTCAACCCGGTAATCCCCGAAGCGACCGCGATGGTCTGCGCCCAGGTGATGGGCAACCACGTCACCATCACCGTCGCCGGCCAGAGCGGCAACTTCCAGCTCAACGTGATGCTGCCAGTGATCGCCCACAACCTGCTGGAGTCGATCGGCCTGCTGGCGAACGTGACGCGGCTACTGGCGGACAAGGCGATCGCCGGCTTCACCGTACGCACCGATCACATCGCCGAGGCGCTGAACCGGAACCCGATCCTGGTGACGGCGTTGAATCCGGTGATTGGCTACGCCAAGGGCGCGGCGACGGCGAAGCAGGCGTACAAGGAAGGCAGGCCGATCCTCGATGTGGCGAAGGAGACGACCGGACTATCGGAGAAGGAGCTGAAGAAGCTGCTGGATCCGGCGGTGCTGGCGAAGGGCGGGATTCATGGGAAGCCGGGGGGCGGGGGCGGGTAATTTTCAGCATGCGATTGGTGTCCCTGACACCATTACTGAATAGATGAGGCTTCGTGGCATGGGGTGCGACGAAACATTTAGTCATTGAACTATAGGGGGCAGCATGCTGACTTGGATTGTAGAGAACAAGGAATGGATATTCAGTGGTGTCGGAGTCTCAATTTTAGGCGCCTTTTTTCTCTGGCTAAAGCGTGAGCCGAAAAAAGGCGCGGATGGAATCGATGTAATCAATACGAACAGCATCAACATCGTAAACAATATGCGAGCTGCTGATGCGTCTTTGCCAATCAATGAGGCCCCTGCAATGAGAACCGACGAGGAGATTCGCAGGATCAAAGATTCGACTAGGATACTTTTCATTGACGACGACGATAAGTTCAAAGTTGTCAAGATCCTCAAGAACTCGGGCTGGACAAATACGACCATCGTCAAAGACGTGGCATCACTCGATGACCGACATATATCGGAGGTTGATATCTATTTTGTGGATGTGCAGGGCGTGGGTCTAAAACTGGGCTTCAAAGACGAAGGGCTTGGGTTAGCCTCAGCGCTAAAGGACAGATACCCGGGCAAGAAAGTTGTTATTTATTCCGCCGAGCCTCGAGGTGAACGTTTTCACAAGGCGTTGAGAAAAGCGGATGGGGCTCTGGAAAAAAATGCCGACCCGTATGAGTTTCAACAATTAGTTAATAGCTTCCTAGGCATCCCATGAAGGGAAACTATAAAGTAATTGATTCAGCAGGAAGGGTGGTGTTGAACACACTGAATCGCGATGAGGAGGAGTGCTTTTCAGATGGGAAGGTTGGCGTTCTGTCTCTTCACGGAGGGAAAGCGCGGCTTGGCTCGCGATCAAACGCTATCGGGTCAGTGTTTCTCGCCAGTCGAGATCCGAGTTTGGTGAAAAGCGGTAAAGTCTTTAAGAGCAGCCTAAATCTGCTCGTTGAGAGCCTTGAATACTTGATCGCTGCAGTAATTTCATCGGAGGAGAAATCTACCGCAAAAAGCAAACGGTTGGTTCACAACTTGACCTCTTTGAACGGCCACATGATTCATGATCTCTACGTCGTTTTGCCTCAAGAGCGCCTTGCTGGAAATATACGCAAGGAAATCCCATTCATCGCCTCTGAAATGAAAGGAGCGAAAGCTGATGACTTTGCCAAGTGCTTCCTGAGCCTTGCCAAGCACTCAGCGGCGATGAAGAACGAATTCTCGGTGTTCAAGAAAATTAACTCGCTAGAGACGTCAGTAAACAAGCGAAGTCACTCATTACACAAAGTTTTGATGAACGTTGCATATTTATTCTTCTCGGATTTTGCCGACGTTGATAGTTTCGTGGACATTGCTGAGTCGGATTTGAAGGTCCAGATTGACTACGAATGTGCATTCGTTGCCTTGTATCATTTGTTTGATAACGCAGCAAAGTACGTATGTAGAGGAACAAATCTGGATATTTCCATTGCCAGTATTCCGGGAGGAGCATTAATTTCGTTCAGCATGTGTAGTTTGGCTATTGCGGAGTCCGAGTTGGATCAGCTTGCATTGGAAGGTTTCTCAGGGACGCTTCCGCGTAGGCTGGAACTAAACGGAGACGGAGTTGGATTGAGTCTTGTGCAGCGTGTTATGGATCTGCATGGAGGTTCACTGCAGATTCGAACTGATCCCCAAACGAAGTTCTTAAAGGATGACGCCGAATATCAGCGAAACACCTTCGTTCTGACCTTTCCTGGATAACGCATAAAACGAAAAGAGCTGAAAAAGGGGCCGGAGTAAAATAGCGCTTGAAACGGATATTCTCCCTGGCCCCTTTGTTCAGAAAAGGGGGCGGACGTAGTTATTTCGGCTTAAGTACCTCCGTCCCTTTTGGATGTCCTTTTGGGTCTTTCGGGTATCGTAAAAAGATGAGGGCGCACCACATTATTGCCAATGATTTCTCTCAAGAAAAACAGTAATTAGGGTGAGCCACGATTCCCTGAGGCTCTGGACTCGACCCAGCTTCATCTTCCGGAAGTATTTACTCGATGACGAACGCGGAATTCCGGGAAGTGGCGATATCAGGTGGCATCGTGACTATTGAGGTTCGCGATAATGGTAATGGACTGGCGCTTTCTTTCGGATATCGTCATTCCCGCCCTGTCCCTTGCAGTTTGTGGTCTTTATGGGCTATATCGCCAGGCATCCCATTGGGATTTCTACCAATGGGAGGGATCGGGAGTCCAATGCCGCCTCGACCGTTGCCAGATGCGGTTCCGGTTTACATGCCTTGTGATAGTGAAGGCAAATTTGGTCGAGAGTGTCGGCGATGCAACAAGAAGTGGCGCGATGAAGGTGCCGGTTCCAGTGTCATTTGTCCTTACTGCGGGCTAAAAATAGGCACGCACAACACTTTGACCGCTGGGCAGCGCAAATATCTACATGCATATTTCGAAAAGTTGGATCAGGCACTGCGGTCGACTGTCCCTGGATCATATGAAATTGATCTTGATCAAGTGGCTGATGCTGCTAATGATCCGGATGATAGGCCAGAGCACTTTTTTTCGGAGGAGGCGCAGCAAAACGCCTTCCGGTGTTCGGCTTGCAACGCGTACAACGATATTCTTGGTACTACGGGATATTGCGCGCTATGCGGTTCTAGAAGCGACCTCGATTTCGTCCAAAGGCAACGTATGCCGAGCATTCGCGCTCGAATCCACTCTGGCGCGTCGTCGATGGGGGACTGCATCAGAGATGTTATTTCGCTCTTCGATGGCGTTGTTCGTCAATTGATTGACCAGCTCTTGGTTCGTGTTCCACTCCGGCGCAAACGCGCTGCTCCCCTAGAGCAGCGATCATTTCAGGCACTCAAAGAGATAGTGAGAGCCATTGACGCGGCATTTGCAATTGACATGTTTGACAGTTTATCGGAATCGGATCAAGTGTTTTGCTCCCTAATGTTTTATCGAAGACATGTTTATGAGCATAATGGTGGTTTGGTCGATGCGAGATATTTGGAGGTTACTGGTGACAACGTCCGGCTAGGTCAGGCATTGCGTGATTCTTCCAATGATGTTCAGCGATTGACCGAGCTTGTTGTAAAAATGATCCACACTCTTGTTGACGGATTTCATGAAATATTTCCTCCGATGGAGGGTCCGATCAAGCGCGAGCAAACGCGCCAAGCTAGAGAGGCTGCTTAGACTCAATCTTCAAGTGCAACACCCTGACGTAAGGTGTTGCCATGGAAAAACAGTATCAGCATTTGAGTGTTGAAGATCGAGCGGTGATCAGGATCGAACGTGGTCGTGGAGCGAGCATGCGATCGATCGCG
>JBBQAN010000020.1:0-51830 GCA_038316385.1 Lysobacterales bacterium
ACCGGCGTACCGGCTTGGGCCTGCTTGAGAACGGCAATGATCTGGCTGTCGGTAAATCGGGACTTCTTCATGGAACCTCCTCGGAAAAGACTACGAGAAAATTCCACTTCTGGCGTCAGCTAATTGGCGGGGGGATTACCGCAGCAGGCGTTGCCCGCGCGTGCGACCGAGCCTGCGCAGGCGCACCAGGAAATCGAGATCCTCGGCCGCCATGCGACGCTCGTCGTAACCACCGAGCGCTTCGAAATCGGCGCGACGCCAGAACACCAGACCGGTATCGAATCTGGTGAGCCAGACGATCAGCAACATCATCGCGTAGGCCAACGCGATGCCGATCGACCAGCGCTCCATCACCACGCCACTGGTGCCGCCGTCCCTTTTTTCTCGTGGGGTCTGTAAGTGGCACGTTAAAGCACAATCACTCGTGCGGATTATCGCCTGCTTTTGGACCCGCTTCGCTGGCGGAACCCTTCATTGAATTGCGCTTTGTATCCAATGGCGTGGCTATGGCAGCTGTGTTCGCGGAGTTGGGAGTGAATACCTTATTAGCCGTATGCATAACGGGCGCAATGTTCGTGGAGCCCGAACCGGTTGGAATCTTGCGCTCAGGCGCGCGATGGTGAGCTCCTGCCAAGACAGGCGCGGAAACAACTGCGAAAATAAGGCTAGCGGTGATGGCGGACATGCGGAATTTCATGGCGTTCCCCGAAGATGCGTCAGCAGCTTACGTCTCAATACCTATCTTGTCCCACGGCCCCGCCATGCTTCATCACGGTCCTAGGTAGCGGCTTATATCGGCCTGATCTCGATGACCGATGCTGTAGGCATCGGATTCGGGCAGCGCTTGACCCAGGCAACCGCCTCGTCGATGGATGGCAGTTCCCAGAACCAGTAGCCGGCGACGAGGTCTCCGGCAAAAGGCCCGTCAACAACGGTGCGCGCATCGCCGTCGAAGCGCACCCGCTTTGCTTCACTGGTCGGGCGCAGGCCGTCGCAGTCTTTCATCACGCCGGCCTTCCTGAGCTCGTCGTTGAAGACTTCCATTGCGGCCATCGACTCCTTCATCTGCGCGTCGCTCATCGCTGCGATACGCGCTTCGAGATCGGGGTTGGACTTGACCAGGATCATGAACTTCATGTTCGGCTCCAAAGTTGAGGTCGCATCAGTCTGCCATAGAGGCGGAGGTAGTTAATTCAGTTCAACTTGTTCCGTCCATTTATCGCGTCACCGCCCTTCATACCAATACCGCCGTGCGAAGTCGTTGAGCGCGCTGCGGTCGCGCAGCAGGCGCCAGCCTTGCGCCGGCATCTGGGTGCGAGTGCCAGTCGCCGTGCTGGTCGAACTTGCGGGTGGGCGTTGCCCGCGCGTGCGGCCGAGCCTGCGCAGGCGCACCAGAAAATCGATATCCTCGGCGGCCATGCGACGCTCGTCGTAACCACCGAGCGCTTCGAAATCGGCGCGACGCCAGAACACCAGCCCGGTATCGAATCCGGTAAGCCAGACGAACCCCATCATCATCGCGTAGGTCAATGCGATGCCGATCGACCAGCGCTCCATCGCCACACCACTGGTGCCGCCGACCGTGCGCGGGTTTGCCATCGCCGCGGCGACCGCGATGAAGCTGTCGGGATGCACGATGCTGTCGGCATCGATGGAAACGAGGATCTACCTCGCCGGAAGCCATCGCAGCACCGCCATTGCGAACCGCTGCGATCATCCGCTGTTCGATCGTCGCCACGATGCAGCCCCGCGCGCTGGCGATCTGCGCGGTTGCGTCGGTCGAGCCGTTGTCGGCGAGGATGACCTGGATCGCATCGGCTGCATGACCGGCGTCGACCCAGCGCCGGCGTGCCAAGTCCACGCTGTCCAGCAGACGCGGCAGCAACGCAGCCTCGTCCCAGGCGGGGATCACCAAGCTGATTTGCGGCGGCGCAAAAGGGGCCAGAGTAAATATTGCTTCAATCGGATATTTACTCTGGCCGCTTTTCGGCTCAAATGGTGACATCGATATCCGCCATCCACTACTTGTTTGTCGCAGTAGCTTTCGCGCCCATCGCCGCAAGCTGCCGTTGCCATTTCGCCGCATTTGCAGCGTGGCCCCTGCCGGGTTCGGCCTTGTTCCATGCGGTGTAAAGATCAACCAATGCGCTCATGCAGTTGCGCTGATCGTCGAGTTCCACCGCGGCGTGCGGCAGACGCAGGATCTGCTCGGCCTCCAGCAGGTTGGCTTCCGCAGGCGCGTAGTGGGCCTGCCCTGCGCGTGACTGGCCCAGGTGCATCAACAAGGTACCGAACCAGTAGGCGTTGTCGTCGGTCAAGGTCTTGCGCGCGATCGGTTCGATCGGCGCCAGCAATTGCTCGGTCTCGGCGTACTTGCCGCGCCGGATCAGGATGCCGGATTCCACGATGCTGGCCAGCAGTGTGGTCGGGTGATTTTCGCCATGGACGCGCCGGGATCGCTCGAGCACGCCACGAATGTCGCGTTCGGCCGCTGCAAGCTTGCCCTGGTCCTCTTCCAGCAAGGCGATGTTGCCGTTGGCATAAATGGTGCTTTCGTCATTCGCGCCCGACACCCGCAGCAGCCCGGCGGCGGCTTCGCGCAAATACGGTTCGGCCTGATCGGGTTTGCGCTGGTCGCGCAGCGACACGCCCATGTTCAGTACGGACTGCAAGGTGTCGGGGTGGTCGTTGCCGAGCACGCGACGGCGCGACGCCAGTACTTCCCGGTCATACGGCAGGGCCTTCGCAAGCAGGCCCTGGTGACCGTACATCACGGCCAGGTTGCCGATCACGTCGAGCGTGGCTGGGTCGTCCTCGCCGACGAGCGCACGATTGGTTCGCAGTGCAGCGAGGTAATGCGTCTCGGCCTTGTCGAACTCACCCTTGCCCTGGAACAGCGTCCCCATGGCGAATTCCGAATGCGCCGTCTTCAGGTTTTTGTCGCCGAGCAACTTGCGATGAACATCCAGCGCTGCGGTTTGCAGTTCCAGGGCCTCGTCATACAGCGCCATATTGGAATACCGCCCAGCCAGCGATTCGCGCAGGCGTGCGGCGATCAGTGGATCGTTGCCGAAGCGTTTGTCGATTTCCTGGGCCGCTGGCTTGAGCACATTCTGGTCGATCACGTCGCGGGCAGTATCGGTGGCATTGACCTGTTGCCAGTCTGCAACGAAGCGCTGCAGCCGCTGCGTGCGCTCGGCAACGGCAACGCCCTGCTTGCGCAGGGATGCATCGAACCTGGCACTCGCGTCGGCCGTTAGCCGTTCGCCGGCAGTGGCCGGATCGATCTGCTCGAACATGGCCGTTTCGAACGCAGTGACTTTCTCCAGCTCTGCCGCACGCTGTCCGGCGATGCGTGCCTGCCACGCAAACGCGACGATGCCGACCAGCAACGAGATCGCGATGAGCGACACTGCTGCCACCGCACCCTTGTGCCGGGCGACGTACTTGCGCATGCGATACGTCGTGCTGGGCGGTGCCGCCAACACCGCTTCGCCATCGAGATAGCGGCGCACGTCCGCCGCCAGAGCGGCCGGCGTTTCATAGCGGCGCAGGCGATCCTTCTCGATCGCCTTCATCACGATCCAGTCGAGTTCGCCGCGTACCAACCCGGTCAACTTGCGCGGCTCGACCTGGCGTTTTGCCGCGACATCGGAATGGATGATGGTCGATTGCGACAGCCGCGCGCTCGGGAGCGGCGGATCGACTTCCCGGATGATCCGCTGCACTTCGGCGTAACCTGCCGAGCGCAGCGTGTTCGAATCCAGCGGCGTGGAATCGGTGAGCAGTTCGTAGAGGATCACGCCCAGCGAATAGATATCGGTGCGGGTATCGATGTCGGCGCTGCCCTCGGCCTGTTCCGGGCTCATGTACGCCGGAGTTCCCATCATCAGGTTCGCCTCGGTGAACATCGTCTTGTCGGTCAATCGGCCACTGGTCGCCTTGGCAATGCCGAAGTCGATGACCTTGGCGAACGCCGCATTGTCCTGCGTGCTCACCAGCACGTTGTTCGGCTTGAGGTCGCGATGGATGACACCCTTGGTGTGCGCGTGCTGTACCGCTGCGCAGACTTGCTCGAAAAGATGCAGGCGCGCTTCGATCGGCAGCTTGTGCTTGTCGCAATAGTAGGTGATGGATTCGCCCTTGACCAATTCCATCACGAAATAAGGACGGCCGCTCTCGGTCGCGCCGGCATCGAGCACCTTGGAAATGTGCGGGTGGTCCATCATCGCCAGCGCCTGGCGTTCGGCCTCGAACCGCACGATCACCTCGCGCGTGTCCATGCCCAGCTTGATCACCTTGAGCGCAACCCGACGCCGCACCGGTTGTTCCTGCTCGGCCTCGAACACCGAGCCGAAGCCGCCTTCGCCAAGTTGCTGCAGGATCCGGAAGGGGCCGATGTAGCCGCCCGGCTGCGTGTCGCGCGCGAACGCCAGCGTTTCGTTGCCCACAATGGTGATGTCGGTCATGGTTCCCTTTCGCCACCCGCATCAAGAGGCTTCGCGATAGCGGACTTGCGATTGTCGCAGCGATGCAGTTTATCGAGACTGCGTTGTTTGAGGGGCCAGGAGTCAAGATCCGTTTGCCCCTACCCCATCCAAAGGATGGGGTCAGAGACTGAGGTATCCCCGCAAAATTTCAAAACTATGCAATGCGTTGCGGTGGGACAGCGCATGACAGTGCACGCATGATGCATTCATTCTTGCGATGACCAGGCACCAAGAGACCGCATCATGCCCGCAGCACAAATATTGCAAAAATGTCGGTCCGATGCCCTCGTTCCAATGCACGAACGCCGTCGCGGTGTTGCCGGCGTGCCACGCCCACAGTATCAAGCAGACGCGGCAGCAATGCGGCCTCGTTCCAGGCGGGGATCACCAGGCTCAGTTGCGGCGGGGTCATCAAGCGAGCATAGACCGTTTGCCAAGGCGCAAAATGCGGCGAAGAAAACGGGCCAGAATCAATTTCGAATTAGAGCGCTAATTCGCCGTCGCCGCTTTTCGTCTCGCTGGACATCGCTTGCACAACCATCGGGTGCACAGCCTTCAGTCGATCGAAGCCACCCTGTTGCGGCCGCTGCGCTTTGCCATATACAGCGCTTCGTCGGCGCGCGCGTAAAGGGTGCTCACCGAGCCGCCGATGCGCAAAGCCGTAAGGCCGATACTCACGGTGAGCTGAAAATCGTGCGGCAATGCCTGGATCGTCGCGCGTAGACGTTCGCATTGGACAGTTGCGTGTGCCACATCGGTGCCCGGCATGACGATTGCAAATTCCTCACCACCAATCCGCGCAACAGTATTCTGGTCACCGCAGTGGGCTTTGAGCGCATGCGCAATGGCGATCAGGGTCTTGTCGCCAGCAGGATGACCATAGCGGTCGTTGATGTCCTTGAAGCGATCGATATCGACGATCGCCATTGCCAGCGGTTTGCAATCGAGCACCGCTTTGTCGATCGCTGTTTTAATGATGCTGCTGAAGGCGCGCCGATTGAACAATCCGGTGAGGGCGTCGGTACGGCTCATCTCGGTGAGGTGCGCATTTTCGGCAATCAGCTCTTGCTGGTATCCCACGAGTTTCCGTTCATACCATTCGCGTTCGGAAAGATGGCTAGTCAACTCCCGATGGGCCACGCCGAGTTCGAGCAGGTTGACCACCTGCCGCGAAAGTCCGCCAAGTGCCTCGCGTTGAAATGGCGCCAGATCGCGCGGGGTGCGATCCATCACGCAGATGGTCCCCACTGCCGCGCCACCAGAGCTAACCAATGGTGCACCTGCATAAAAGCGCACTTTGTGCTCACCCGCCACGAGTGGATTGTTCACGAAGCGCGAATCGGCGAGGGCGTCTGGAACCACCATTATATCGTGTGGGCGCTGGATGGCATGCGCACCGAATGCGACATGGCGCGCCATGTGCGACAGCGTGAATCCGCGCTGGGACTTGAACCATTTGCGGTCCGCGTCGATCAACGCAACCGAACCCATCGGGGCGTCGCAGATACCGGCAGCAATCGCGACAAGGTCGTCGTAGGATTTTTCCGGCAACGTATCCAGGATGCCGTAGCTAGTCAGAGCGGCAAGCCGCGCAGATTCCGTGTCTGGTACATCCGCATCGGTCATGGTGGCATCCTGCCAAGATTGGTTCGAAGACTCGGTTCGAAGACTACAGTGTGGATGTTACCTGCTGCTCAAGTGGTGATGCGTTCAGTTTCTTGGCGGTCAGATGAATACCGTAGCTTTTCCAGCGACTCATAGGGGCGTGTTTGCGATCGTCGACGCTGTGCGCAGGGTGTACGGGGCGAATTGGTACCCTTTTAGCTTACAGTTCGGTCGACGTCGGTCTTGTTCAACCGATACTCAAACACCTTTTCAAGACGCGGCTGAGTTGCGTCGCCGGGAACGCTCTTCTCGAAGCAGATCGACGCCTCGGGGCCCTTGAACGAGAGTATGGCGATCTGGTTGTCGAACCAGGGTTCGTCGTGGCACAGGCTCCAGCTCACATCGGGCTGCCCGACGCCGGCCATACGCGCGATCGACCGCATCAGCGCACTTGCCCAACGTGACCAGCCTGCGCGCATGATCCGGCGGTCGTTTGCATCCAGCGGGTTGCGCAGAGGCGAGCAGACGGCTTGGTATACCGCGCTGTGAACTGGCCCCTGCGGGAACTTGGCTTCGGCCAGATACACGTGGTGGACGTCGCCAGACAGGATAGTCAACGTAGCGGACGCGTGGCCGTGTTCGCCGGTGGATATTTGGCGAATGAGGTTCACGATGCGCTTGAACGCGATGCCAAACGCGCTCCAGTGCTCGAGGTCGAGCCAACGGCGCAAGCGCTCTCCCTGCTTGGCCCACCAGCCGCCCCAGGCACCGGCGCAGAGAGCCTCGCTCCACGCCTCCAGATAGTGGATGCCGTGGCCTAGCAGGATCGGCAGCGACGTACCCAGCATCAAATGCGTGAACTCTCCGCGCGTGCGCGCCTCGACCCACTGCCACTCCTTCTCGTCGATCATGTCGCGGCAGCCGTCGCCGAGTACTCGGCTCGAGCGCGAATCCACCACCACGAGCCGGGTGTCGCCAAAATCGCGGTAGAAGCTCCACCGATAGGTGTCGGGCTCGCGGTCCGCGCGCTGCGCAAACTCACGCAAGTGCCGCGCGAACTGTTCCGGCGCATCGCCACGGCGCACCCGGTCGAACAATTCATCTTCGTGCAGTTCGTGCGGCGAGAGGTTGCCGACGTGCTGGTAAATCCAGTACGACATGAAGCTGCCAACAATGCGATCGTGCCACCAGGGTTTGGCGCGCATCTCCTTGACCCACGATTCGGAAATGTTCCAATCGTCGTGAACATCGTGATCGTCGAAGATCATCACGCTGGGCACAGTTGACAGCAGCCAGCGAATCTCGGCTTGGCCCCATGAATCCCGATATAGCTGCGTGTACTCCTCGAAATTCGCCAGTTGCTCGCATGGCGGCTGGCTGGTGTCGCGCCTGGCACGAATCCAGTCGCGCACCGGCGGCGAAACCTCGTCGGCATACAACTGGTCGCCGATCATCAGCAACGCGTGTGGCCACTGTTCCGGAGCCTGCTCGCGCATGCGCAGTGCGAGCGCGCGCAGAGCGTCGATCTCAAAACCTTGCTTCTCGTTCTCGGCATGCGTCAGCGTGTATGGCGGCTCGTGCGGCATAGCCACTCGGCACGAACCGAAGGCGACCCGCAGCGTCGCGTTTTTGTCGAAGGTCTGGATGACGCACGGTGGAAACGGGGAGTTCGGCTCGGGCCACACGCATTGGCCGTCGATTCGCACCGTGTAGGTTTGCAGCGTGGCCGGGGCCAAGTCGCGCATATAAACCAGCGCATAGTGGTGGCCCTCGACCTCGAAGGTCGGCGCCGTGTGACCCAAAACCTCCACCTCGCAGGCGCTGTCAACCTCCACCCAGACGGTGGCTTCGGTCTCGCCCACATACCGCAGCATCGGGCCGAGAATCAGCGTAGGCATTGGAAAGCTGGCTTAAAGTGGGAAGTGTTCGCGAGTGCCATCGGGTTGTGCCTCAGCGCAGGTAAATTCAGAGATTAGCGCGGGTTCCCGTGACGCGAGGTCACGTTCAAATATCCGCATTAGGAAAAGACCTTACGCCTTTTCTTCAACTCGCCACAGCAAAATGCGCGCTCTGTTCTGCGTGCGCCTTCACAAGCCTTCTTGGTGGCACTGCATTCAGGCATGGAAGCCTAGTTTCGAGCCAATACGTTTCAACGTAGCATCCCCCCACTACCAAAGGAATTGCCATGGTCACCGAACGCGACCTCGAGAAACAGGAAGCACGCGACATGCACCGCGATCCGATCACCGGGGCGCCGGGTTCGCATCCACTTGGTACCGGGATCGGCGCAGCAGGTGCTGGGGTGGCAGGTGCCGCCGTGGGTTCAGTGGTCGGCCCCATCGGAACGGTGATCGGCGGCGTTGTTGGGGCTGTCGTCGGCGGACTGCTCGGCAGTGAAGTCGGCGAAGAAGTGAATCCGTCCGGAGTCGAGGAGGAGTATTGGCAGGTCGCGCATGTCAACGAGCCGTATTACAACTCCAGTTACAACTACGACGATTATCGTCCCGCTTACAAGCTTGGCTACGAAGGTCGTCGCAAGTCCGGCATTCAGTCCTGGAACGAACAGCAGGAAGAAGTGTTGCGGAGCGAATGGCAAACCAGCCACGGCGGCTCGCGGTTGAGCTGGGACGAAGCCAGGCAGGCAGCCAAGGCTGGATGGGTTCGCGTCGATCGATGACCAGAGGTCTGCAAAACCGATGTCGCCGAGTCATGCTTTCGACAGCGATTATTGATTCGTGCGGTGGCCGTAGCTGAGTACGCGGGTGATCGTCCAGGCGTCACCCTGGTGATGCCAGACGATCACGAAATCGGCGATGCCTTCGCAGTCGCCGCTCTTGAATTGGCAGAAGCGGTGCGTCCCCAGTTCGACGGCGCCGAAATCCTTGATCGGATACACCCTCATGCTGGCGGGTACGAGTTAGCGGCGGAAATGTCCGCAGACATTCTTGCGCGTGTTGGCGATCATTGCATCGCGCGACCACGTCACGCCTCCGGTGTCGTGACAAAACTCGACATCGGGCGCGAAATAGCTGGCGTGCTTGTCGAGTTGTCCCGGTGCGTCGCAATGATTGAACGCGTCGAACACCGCAGGGTCGAGCGCGGCGATGGATCGCGCACGGCATCTGCCGAGAGGGCTTCTGGTGACAGTGCTTCGGCAGTGAATGCGGCGGAAGGCGCAAACACGGCGAGAGTCAGCACGGCGATCATCGAGACGATACGTTTGTTCATCTGCATCTCCGTCAGTCAAACCAGGTCTTCCACGGTGGGATTGCTCTGGCAAGCTGATGACGTTGTGCTGATTTGCGCCCCCGCGATGTTAGGCTGACAATGCTCATTGCATCGAGTCGAGTGGAGAATTGCAGATGGGTCGATCCTCGCTGTTTTTCATGGTGGCAACGCTCGCATCGCTGAGCTCGATTTTGATCGGCTGCTCCAAGAGTAGTGATCATGCAGATGCAGAAAATCTGGCTCAGGGCATCACCCATACGATAGCTGCGTCCAGCCCGGCGACCAGCAAGGCTTGCAAGCTGTTCTCCACAGGTGATATTTCCGCAGCGCTAGGGAAACCTGTGGACGCGGGCCACGACTGGAGTGCCGGCGGCTGCGAGTGGAAGTCCGGTGACCAGGCTGTGCACGTTGTCGTGGCGCGCGTGGACGATTGGGAACCATTAGCCAAGGACAGCGGGGGCGAATCCTTGTCCGATATCGGCAAGCAGGCATTCGTTGGCCCTTGGCTGGGCGACAGCCGTGCCGGCGCACGAACCGATACCAATACGGTTTACGTCATCACTCCTAACCGCGACCTATCGGTCAAGCTGCTGCGGCAAGCAGTGCAACGGTTGCCGTCGCCCTAGAGGTGAGCGGAGCACAGAGTGTCCGCATTCATTTTCGTGACGCGTTTTCTCAGTTAAGACAGGGGTTGCATAACAGCCGTCGAGTTCGGAATACAACAGAGCACTCACGAGGTCGCACATGACCAATGATCGTTTTCGTGCAGAGATCTTCCTCGCAGCCTTCGCAATTGCGATTGCCTGCGGCATCGCACCGTCAATTGCCAAGGCGCAGGACAAGCCATCTGGAAGCGATGATGGTCGAACTCACGTGATGCGTTATGGGTCACGCGCTGCGGTACCCAGCTTGTCACAACGCTCGAGATATACAGAGTTGCAACCGTCGGCTAATTCTATCCATGTGACCGTGCATTACCCGGATGCATATGGATATCGCCATGCTGCTGGACTGTTCGATGCAGGCCCGAATTCTTGCGATGCGTTCAGCGTATCCGTGGTGCCCACGGTCGCGTCTCCGGACCAGCCGGTCGGGATTCACATCGAGCCCGCAATGCGGCGCGCCAGCGGTCTGTATTGGTGCGATTACACCGCATCGGATTTGCCGCTCGATGTGCCGATTGACGTAAGCGTTTCGCTGGGAGATGAGCCAATGTTGCGGACCGAGGCGTGGATTGGCGGCATCGAGCCGCAGCCGCCTGCGGGCCAGCGCCGTATCATCGGTGGCAACGCGAAGACCATTGTGCTCAGCAACGCCGCGCCGCGGGCCGAGGTGGTTTTCTGGATGGACTACGCCGCGCAACCCGCGCAATTACAACGACTGCGACAGCCTGTGAAGCGGGTCGGTCCGCCTGTTCCCGATTCCCGATTCAAGCAATCCGATGACGACTTGCCTACCCCGGAAAACATGCCCGAGCAACAAATACCAGAAAGCGGTTCTGATCAACCCATCCATACGAGAGCGCCATGAACGTCGCACGATCGCATATCGCCTCGCAGCGCCCGGGCATCTGCCGAGCATCGCGTATTCCGGGCCAACGATCCGCTCGTCAATGCAGTGAATGATCTTCGACAGATGGCAGCTGAAGCTGTGAACACCACCCATCGGGAGTACGGCATGAACCGCAGCAGGATTGTCATTGCGTTGTCCGGTTTTTTCGCCTTGTGTTCCGCGCTCGCCGCGACTCCGGCTTTTGCCGAGGATGCCATCTGCTCACAATGGGACTTGAGTGGCTCCTGGCATGCTGTTCAGGCGAACCGAAGGTCTCCAGAATTGAAGTTGGAGCAGACAGGATCGCAGTTGAGGGGAAGTGCCCGGTACGAATATACCGACGACCAGGGTTCCACCCTTCAGTTTAATGGCGATATCATCACATCCGGCCCCATCGTGGGAACGGTAACGGGCAATTCCTTCGAAGCCACCGTCTATTGGGACGACAACAAAATTGGCATCTACACCGGCCAGATCGGTCCCCAAGGGTTGATCGTCGGCCACGCTTACGACAAGAACGATCCCGCAGACGCCGCAGATTGGCATAGCGACCGCACCTTCGACTGTCGCGCAGACAAGGAAACCAAACCTCCGGTCGCACTGGGCCGCGTGCAGGGCAAGCCTGCGCCGCCTCCGGAAAGGATGGGGAACGAGCCGATGATTTGCGCCCAGGCGCGCAATGCACGCGCGCGCAACTCGCCTCTAGCACCCCAGCTCGAGACAGAATGTCAAAAGGCCGGAGGAAGTTTCACGGATCGCGCGGTCACGCAAGCACCGTCCAACATCCGGACACGCAATGCCGTTGTCCTCTCGCCTACCGGGATCGTTGACCAGCAGACGGTTCCGTCGCCTGCTTCCGCTCCGCCACCACGGATGCCCGATGATCGCGGGATTCCAGGTGTGCAATTCACACCGCCGTTGTTCGACGATGGCGCGCAATTGTGGGCATGCGCGGATGCGAGACAAGGCGCGAAGAAGTCTGGCGCCTGCAATGGCATGAAGGCGGGTATAGCGTTTTGTCGCGCGAAAGGAAATTCCGGCGAGTTGCAGCAGCATCGCGACAGCGCACCCGCGGTGACAGTCGCGCCAGCGAGAGCAGGTATCGCCGTCCGCGCCGCGAACGGCGATACCTGCAACGCCGCCCAGTGTGTCGTAATTCGCGAACTCGACTGCGCGCCCTGATCGCGCATCCATCCATGAGGAGAATGTCATGCGTTACGCCATCTTGTTGTCAGTGACTCTGCTTGCGAGTTTGACTTTCAATCACGCGCAGGCTGATCCACCACGCGCAGAATTGAATTGCAGCAACGGCGGTCTGGCCGCTCGCCCAAAGTTCACCCAGGTTTCGCCGGGTCGTGCGGAATACAGTTTCAGCGGCGCTTGCGTTGCTGATGATGGTCGCTCGTTTGCTTACCGCGCGGGTGGTACCTGGACGCCTTCCGAAATTAACCCGGCCAACGCCAACGCGTCGGAGACCTATCGCATCGACATGTTGTCGGGGCCATCGCGTTCATTCGAGGTCATCATGGGCGCTCATTGCACGGCCGACCCCTGGCTAAACGACGCGCATTGCACGCGCATCGGCGACAACGTACCCCTCGACGTTCGCGCGCTGTGGCCGGGACTCGTCGACTCCACATTCCCGCGTTCGCGTTTCGGCATCGGTGAGGACCAGCGCGTTTCCTTGCGCACTGAGTACGCGCGCGCCAATACACAGTGGCAACGGGTACCGCCCGCGACCGAACGCATCCAAATTCGCCATGGCGCGGTCGGGACAACCGGAGTGCGGAAAGCAGGTGGCGTCAACCAAAGGGTCGACGAGGTCGCGCTGAATCCTCAGCCGTTGCCGCCGGGGCCGGATCCTGACAGGACGCAATCCGCGCAGAGCGCAGTCTTTAACCCAGCGGCGAATGGAAATGGGCGCTCTCTCAATCCGCAGCCTCTGCCGCCGGGCCCGGATCTTGGTCCGGCGAAACCCGTACCAGGCGCTATTCCGGATCCGGCTGGCAAGGGCGGGGCTGAGACAGGGATCATCATCGTCAGCGGCAAGCCCGATCCTCAGCTTGGGCGCGCCGCAAAAAAGAAGGAATTGCAGTCCGAAGCCGATGCGAAGGCCGCAGAGCGCGCCGCCGAGACATCAGAGCAACACTAAGCGGCAGACACGCCTCGGAGGCCTCTGCAGATTGCTTTATACATATCCTTCTTCGACGAGTACAAATACGGCGTGGTCTGTCAAAAATATCCGCAGTCGAATCTCTTCCAAGAAAGGCACAACTTTTTCGCTTTATAGAACGAAATTTTACCGGGAGCACCTCATGCGGCATTTTAAACTAGCGACGATTTCGCCCCTGATTTTTGCCTTGGCCTTCTTCCTGTGTCCTGCGCAAGCACAAGCGACCTGCAATTGGGACATGCCCAAGCAGATGCAGATCAACCAAAGCAACAATACGATCATCGTGGTTGACGCGACCCCCGTGGAAGGGGGCTTTTTAGGATCTGCTACGAACACTTATTTTCGCGATGTACACGGCGATTATCAACCAGTCCCGCTGGGTTCATCCTGGGACGAAAATCGCACCGGTATCATGAGGAATGTAGTGCCTGGCGTTCTAGAAGGAGCAGTCGAGGGTTCTAACGTTCACTTCACGATCCATTGGGGCATGGACGCCTTCAGGAGAATCCCGCCGATAACAGGCGTGTACACAGGAACCGTAGGACCGCAGGGCCGGCTAACAGGAACGACTTACAAGGCGGAGGACCCTTCAACAAGGGCTGACTGGTGGGTTGAGACGGTCATAGCGTGCAATGTTGGCGCTCCCGCAGACGCTCCGCCCAACGATGGCGGAAAGCCGCCGGTGCAGTTGGGAAGGATTGAAGGAACCAATTCCGGGCCGCCTGCGCCGCCTCCCGTCCGCATGGGCGATGAGCCATTGATCTGCGCTCGGGCGCGTGACGCGCGTGCGCGGAACTCACCAGTCGCGGCGGACCTGGAGAAGTCATGTGCCGCTGCGGGCGGAAGTTTCACGGATCGGACAGTCAATCAAGCCGGTTACGTTGGGCGGGACGCGTCTCGATTCGGAGCTCTCTCGACGACACAGGCAGGTCAACCACCAATTCCTCCACCTGGCACGCAGCCGGCCGCGGTGCCGGGACACACGTTCATGCCACCGCAGTTCCCGGACGGTGCGCGCCTTTGGGCGTGTGCCAAGGTGGTTAACGCCCAGGGCGCTGGCTGTGCTGGCATCGGAGCAGGCAAGGCGTATTGCAAGATGAGGGGCTATTCCGGGAACCTGCAGCCAAATGCTGACGGCACCCCAGGCGTGGTGCTTGGTGCGGTGCGGTCAGGCCATCCGGTGCGCACGGTCAATGGCGAGGCTTGCACGGCGGAGAATTGTGTGGCGGTCAGCGAATTACATTGCGCACCTTGAAGTAGACCGAACAACGTGCAGACGATACGCGCTGCCTGGAAAACGCGCTGAAAGCGTTATCTGGCCTACCTTTTAGTTGGTGGAGGGGACGGAATCGAACCGCCGACACGGGGATTTTCAAAAGCCGATTTGAATGTCGGCTAATGCAATTTAATCAGCCACTTGCGGCGCTTGTCTTTTCGTTGTATCGAATTGAATGACATTTGATCGTGGCACATTGCCCGACATATCCGAGTCTATCTGTGGCAGTCATTCGCCAACGCCTGAATTAAGCGGCCACAGGTGAAGCTGCGGGCTTGCGACAGACGGAGTGAATCTCTGTGTAACGGGAACAGGCCGGCCCCTTCCGAGCCTGCGCAGATAAGGCGTATGATTCGAATGAACAAGCTGCGGGTTTGACCTGACAGATCGCATGCAAACTCCATTTCGAATGATAGTCCTGGGCTTGCTGCTTGCGTTGAGTTCCATGGCTGTTCGCGCCCAGCCGAAGGCTCCTGAAGCGACCCTGCCGATTCATCCGGCAGCGACGCAGCAATCGACGCCGATCAATTTGGCGCTGCAGTCGGCCTCGGCGGAAGTCAAGCGCGTTGCGCACTGGGTCATCGATTCCGGCGACAACGGCGGCCTGCCCTTCCTGCTGGTCGACAAGGTCAACGCCCAGGTTTTCGCTTTCAATTCCGCCGGGCAGATTCAAGGCTCGGCGCCGGCGCTGCTAGGCATGGCGCGCGGCGATCGCTTGCTCGCGCCAAATTCCGCGACGATGTCGCAGATGCCTCCGCAAGTGCGTATTACACCTGCGGGCCGCTTTGTGTCGACACTTGCCATCGACTCGCATGGAAAGGAACTCCTGGTTCTCAACTACGATGCAGCGATCTCGCTGCATCCAGTGGTCAAGGGATCCCCGGCAGAACATCGCGCCGAGCGTCTTGCGAGCCCCACGCCGCAAGACAATCGTATTTCTTTCGGCTGCATCAACGTTCCACCGGCGTTCTACACGACGTTCGTCCACCCCGCCTTCAGCCAAACAAAAGGCGTCGTCTACGTTTTGCCGGAGACCGGCCCGGCGAACGAGCTGTTCGGGTTCCAGCCTGTCGACGCAGGAGTTTCCGGCGTGGAACAGGGTTCGACAGGGTCGGACGCGTGGGCGTCCCAACCGGTTTCCGTCCCGGGCGCCAAGTAGCTGCCACGCGCGGCGAAGCGCTGATGCATCTGCGCGACGAGACGGTATGCTCGCCGCGCGTTGCTGCGACAAGCTCGACGACGAAGGCACCGTCAAGGCCATGTGACCTTGGTTTTTTTGCGTTTAGTTCGGTGCGACGGTTCTTCGCACGGCCTTCCGGATTGTCGCTGCTGTCCGGTTAGGGTTCAGCCTCATCGCGAGTCTCTCGCCGTACCCGTTCGGAACCTGCACGAATCCGAAAAACGAAGCCCGGCATGCGCCGGGCTTTGAATGATCGCGGTGCAGCTTCGATCAGCCGCGGAAAGGCTTCGGCGGCTCCGCGACCGGCTCCTGGGCGGGCACTGGGCAACCGTCCTGACCGACGACCTGCCCGGCCGGCGAGGCCGGACAATGGTCGTTGCAGTTGTTGACGCCGTCGCGGTCGTCGTCCATGGTCGAGCAATCCATCGCTGGCTGCGGCGGAGCCACGTAAGCGACTGGCTCGGGGCGTGCAACCTCCCGCATCCCGCCAAACCGATAGATCAGGCCGAGCGAAAGAAGATCGACGTGGCCAGTTTGGCCTCCGATAAAATCGTCGACCCGATAGCGTTCGCCTTCGGCACGGACGGCAAGCGATTCATTGATGTTGTATTGCAAGCCAACGCCAAATTTGTAATTCCCTCCGCGCGAATGGCGATGGAACACATTGGCAATGGCAGGGCCGGTTTCGACGAAGATGTTTCTTGATTCACCGTAGGTCCCGCCGAACCGGCCAAACAACGAAAATTTCTCGCCAATGGGCACGCTTCCAACAAGGTCGAGGTTCACACCCTGGAACTTGGTGGAGCCATTCAATGTTCTCGCAGGTAACGTGGTCGCGGTGTAACCGAACCGGCCCAGATTGAAATAACCGCCTTCGATCGCAAAGTACCTGTTGAAGGAATATCCGCCAAATAACTTGAACCCGTTATCGCGGTCGTCATTGACGATCGACTGCGTGACAAAGCCGGCATCGAGCAAGCGTTCTACGATTCTTCGATCTTCGTTCGAAGCAGACGAGCGACCAAAGTTGCCTCCGATGTAACCGCCTCCGCCCCACTCATCGGCGTATGCCGGTGGCATGGCAAGCGAAGCAAGTATCGCCAGACCCAGCGCCCCTGTGGACATGACAAGTTTCATGTGTCTCTCTCTGACAATTTTAGGATGTTCGTAGGTGCGGACCGGGAACGACGTTCCCTTTTTGATCATACATAGTGAGCCTTAACGAAACTGTAACGTCGATACGCGCTGCCTAAAAACGCGCTGCGAACGTTGTCTGGCGCCTCTGAGATGGTGGCCGGGGAGAGAATCGAACCGTCGACACGGGGATTTTCTAAAAGCCCATTTGAATGTCATCTAAATGCAATTTAATCAGCCACTTACTGCGCTCGCCTTCACATTGCAATACAGCTTGCAACACTTGAATGACCTCTGCCTATGACACAACCGCTACGGCGCGGGCGGGGAGTTTTACCGGACTCTTTCCGTCAAGCATGCTTGATAGTGTGACAAGACCATGTGCGCGGCAATCAACAATGTTGATCCGCGGGCGTAGCCGAAACTCTTGGAGGCGGTCACTGTGCAGCTAGCTGTGGAAGCAGTGTTGTGAGCGCAGCGCCTGTTGTTTTTTACTTTATCCAAAGACAGGTTGAGATCGTAGTTGTGCCGGACATCTGTTGAGAAATAGTGGACGTTAATACGATGCAAGACTAAATCTAACCTGCGACGCGCCACCGCATATGCGGGCAGTCACGCGAGCGGAACGCCCGCAACTATTTTCCTGTCGTCTTCGCGGAATAGCTCCTAATCATCGCGGCCACTTCGGGGTGATGGTTCAATTCTGCGAGGTCCGCAGCGGTCTGGTTGACCGGTATCGTGAGCGACTTGTCCGCCCCGGCATCGAGGAGCAACTGCACCATCGACTGCGAGCCTTCCCCTGCTGCCAGCATGAGGGGTGTTTCGTGCGCTGAGGCGGGCAGGTCAATCTTTGCTTTGTGCGCAAGCAACTTGCGGACCATTGCGAATTTTCCGGCGTCAACTGCTTGGTAAAGAAGAGAGCGATGGTATTGACCCACGGCGTCCACGTCAGCGCCGTGCGCAAGCAGCAGGTCAACCGACTGCATGTCGTTGCCGAACATGGCAATCACCAATGGCGTCGCGCCGTTGCGTGATGCGACGTTCGGATTGGCGCCATGTTCGAGGAGCCAGCGGACCGACGGTGTGGCGCATTCGATCGAGCAAATCAGTGGCGTGATGCCAGTGCTGCCCACGGAGTCCAGCGACCACCCTTCAGCGTGCAGCGCAAGCACCAGGTGCTGGAGGACGGCGCTGCGGCCGAGCCAGATGGTTGCGTGGACGAATACTTCGCCGTGGTTGGGCATGCCCGCTTCCGCTGCGGCCCGGTAGGTCTTTGCCTTGACGGGATTGGTCTTGCGCAGTTGGTCCCACTTGACGTACTGCGCGAGGGCCAGCGTGCGCCGGAACCACCGTGCTTTGGGATACAGGGCAATCGCCTTGTTCGTTTCCGCAATCGCGCCATCAGGATCATTCTTTGGGCCGAGCAGGAAGAGCGCGTGATCGTCCCGGCTTCCGAAACCAAGCCAAGCAGGCGCGTGTCGGTAGGTCCGCTCCGCACCGCGCACGTCTCCGTCGTGATGCTGGAGGTACAACCAGATCCCGGGCAGGGCGGCTTTGAAGTTCTGAGGCCATCGCGAACGGTCGCGGCGATGATCGAGTTTGTGCAGGCTTCTCGCCGCGTCATCCCAACGCCCCAGCTTCTCGTAGGTGACTGCGCGGTCAGCATGAAGCCAGGGGTTGTCGGTGCCGAGGGCTTCGGCCTTGCGCAATGCCGCAAGCGACTCTTCGTAGCGATCCTGGTCCAATCGCAGCACGCCCAGCAGGACGTAGGCTTCCGCGTTGCGTGGATTGGAGCGAAGTGCCAACCGAAGTTCGTCGTCGGCCTTGCGCAGTGCCGCAAGCCACTCTTCATCGCGATCTTGGTCCAGTCGCAGCACGCCCAGCAGGGCGTAGGTTTCCGCATCGACGGGGTTGAAGCTAAGCGCCGACCGGAGTACGTCGTCCGCGTGATCGAGCGTCGACTCGCTGTAAGGCTTCCCGTTCCAGTATCCGGACTTGATGTAATAGCGCGCCAGTTCGACGTGAGCGTTGGAATGCTGCGGATCGATGGCGAGGACCTTCTCGAGTAACGAACGCGCTTCCTCGCGAGCGTCGAGATCCTCTCCGTGCAAGGCGAGCAACTGCTTCGCGGTCTCAACGAGCGCGCCCTGTCGTCGGCGTAGTTCGGGCGACGCCGGCGGAGGCGATGGGGTGCCCTGTGTAGCGATATTGGGCACCAACGGGAGATTCGCGGGAACACCAATAGCGGGCGACGGCGCCCCAAGGACGGAAGCAACAGCGAGCCACGAGGCCAGCATCCACATGTACGTCCTGAGCGACATTCTTTGCTCCGTGCAGAATCTCCAAGTGCACATCCTGCGTGGCGACAGGCCTGATGTCACGACTAGCCGTTGGTGTCATTTGCCAATCTGAGCAAAGCGGCTGTGCGGGCCGCAACGCATGATTGCGCCGAAAACTTCACCGCTGCGCGAACTCATGGAATTGGGCGGGTGGGCCAGCTATGAGATGGTCTTGCGTTACGCGCATCTCGGGACGCAACATTTGCTCGGGGCCGCGTGTCGCATTGACGACACGTTTATGGCACAACCGAGCAATGTGCAGCCGATACGAGCTGCCTAGAAAACGCGCTGAGAGCGTTATCTGGCCTACTTTTTAGATGGTGGCCGGGGACGGAATCGAACCGCCGACACGAGGATTTTCAATCCTCTGCTCTACCAACTGAGCTACCCGGCCGGGGTCGCACGGCAGGGCCGGACGACAGCAGCCGTGAATGATAGACGGCCGGCGACATGCGGGCAAGGCGCAGCGAGTGAATCGCGCCTGAGCATATTTCAGGGAAGACCTTTTGCGTAAGGCGCACGGACGTATGGTGTGGCTGTCGAAACGGAGGATCGCCATGCGTCTTTTCATCGATGCGAGCATGCAAACAAGCAGTCATCACATATCAGGGCCGCGCATTTTGGGGTCGAGCGCGCGTCGGGTAGAGCTTGCGCTGCTGTGCGCAGTGGCGGGCGGTTGCGCAACCATCGCGCCGCCGCCATTGAATGCCGCCGATGCACGCCGGCTCGCCGAAGTTTCAGCGCTCGCAGGCAAGCCGGTGGTTTCGTTCCGTTTCGAGCGGATGAGTTCCTACGAACCGATCGGACTGGCCGATCTGCTGGTGTTCACCGCTCCGCGCGATGCCTGGTTGCTGCATCTGGACGGTGCGTGCCGCGAACTCGACTATAGCTCGTTCCTGGGTCTCACCTCATACATGCACCGCGTCACCTCGGGTTTCGACAGCGTGCGCGTGCGTTACAACCCGATTCCATGCCGGATCGAGCAAATCCGGCCGGTGGATACTGCTGTGCTCAAGCGTGCGGATCGCGAAAACAAGATGCAGGATCGAGCGATGGACGACGCAAGCCCTTCGATGAAATGAAAACGAAAGCGACGTCAGGCCATTCGCGGCGCGGATCGTACAGCGGTGCCGATCAGTTTTTGCCTGATCCGTCGTCTTCCTCGGTCTGCGGTGCATAACCTGCTGGCAGAGCGGAACCTTCGCCGAACAGGAATTTCTGCATTTCTCCTTCGAGAAACGCGCGGTGTTTCCGGTCGAGCGGAGACAGCCGATTTTCGTTGATCAGCATCGTCTGATGCGCGAGCCACGCAGCCCACGCGGATTTTCCGACGTGCGCGAATACGCGCTGGCCGAGTTCACCGGGCCACGGCACGAAATCCAGGCCTTCGGTCTCGCGTTGTGCTTTCACGCAGAACACGGTGCGCGTCATCGGGACAAGTCCTCCAGCAATTTGCGCACGGGCGCGGGCAGGGCGATCTCGGCCAGTCGGTCGAACGGTTGCCAGCGTAAGTCGTCAGTATCGCCGATCGCATCGCGCGCGCGCGCGTCGCGCCACAACAATGGGTGGATGCGTAATCGGAAGTGACTGAAAGTGTGGCGGATCGATGGCATTGCTTCGAATGATCCGCTGCGTGCATGGCGGTCGAGCCATCGTTGCGCATCGTCGATGCTTTGCGCTTCCGGCAACGACCACAACGATGCCCATACGCCGACCGGCGGACGCCGTTGCAATAGCGTGCGTCCAGCGCGATCGTGTGCGATCACAACATGAACTTCGCGTTCGGGCAGCGCTTTCGATGGTCTTGTTTCGGGAAGTTGGGCGACGATGTTGTCGCGCAGTGCAACGCAATCATCGTGCAACGGGCATGCAGGACAATCGGGTTTCGATGGTGTGCAGACGGTGGCGCCAAGATCCATCAAGGCTTGCGTGTAATCTGCGACGCGCGGATCGGGCAGTTGATCTTCGGCAATCCGCCAGAGTTTCTTCTGCGTGACTGCACTGCCGGGCCAACCGTGTACGCCGCGATGCCGGCACAGCACGCGTCGCACATTGCCATCGAGGATCGGATACTGCAGGCCATGCGCAAGCGCGAGGATCGCGCCAGCGGTCGAGCGTCCAATCCCGGGCAGCGCGAGCAATGCGTCAAGACCGCGCGGCAATTCGCCATTGTGATCGCGCATGCAGATTTGTGCGGTTTCCTGCAAGCGCCGCGCGCGGCTGTAATAGCCAAGCCCCGACCACAGTGCTAACACGTCGTCCGAATTTGCCGAAGCAAGCGAGTCGATATCGGGCAACGCGTTCACGAACCGCCGGAAATACGGAATTACCACTGCAACTTGGGTCTGCTGCAGCATTGTCTCCGACAGCCACACGCGATAGGCGTTGCGCGGATGTTGCCAAGGCAGATCGTGGCGGCCGTGCAGGTCGAACCAGGCCAGCAAACGCGCTGCGATCTGCGGCGCGATCGCGTTCACGATTTCGGCGCGACGACAGGTGGCTTGGCAGCGGGCTGCGTTGGCGCGTCATCGTAGATGTCCATCTGCACGCCATGCAGTTGCATGCCGCCGATATCGATCTGCGGCGCACTCAGCGTGGCTTCGATCGGTGGCAGCAAAGCGCCGAACTTGTTTGCGATCCAGGCGCGCATGTCGGCGATTTGGAATCGCCCCTGCAAGGTAGTGTTGGCGCGCTTGACGTCGAACACGATCGGATCGCTCAGAAAAATCGATCCACGATAACTCGCGTTGAACACGATCGGCGCTGCACTCGACCCAAGCGCAGGCGGCAGCCCCGGCCATGCATCCGGCCAGCGACTGAGTTGCGCGTGCAAGGCGAGGGCGAGATTTTCTCGCATGCTCTCTTCACCATTGAGCGTCAACGCCGGTTGGCGTCGGGCATCGCCCAGCTGCAATTGCAATCGCAGACCGTTTTGTACGGTCGCGATGGGCGCTGTGCCACCTACCGGGATCGGCGGCCCATCGCTGGCAACCATCGAAAACGGTGTATCGCCGGGTTTTGCAAACGAACTGTCGATGGATTTTGCCCACAACGAGGGTACGTGTTGCATCGCCCCGGTCACGTTAAGCGCGGACGTATCGCTGGCGCGCATGTTGCCGGCCGCAGTCAACGACGGCAGTTCGCCGTCGGCTTTCAATCCAAGATGCGCGTCGCCGATGCGCACGCCGCGACCGAGGCCGGCGGGCGTGGCTGTCATCGTCAGGGCGAATGTCGAAGTTACCGCTCCCCGCACCAGATCGCCGCTCGCGTCGAGCTTTGCAGGTTCGCCATCTGCCAGAGATGGCAGCGCAACCGCAAGATGTTCGATTCGCCACGAACTTCCTCGCAGCAAGCCATCCTTGATCTGCAACCCGCGCGTGAGGGCAGGAAATTTGAAAGGAGTGGTGCTCGGCGGCCGTGTCGCGAGCCAACGTTGCAGCGCGGGCATGTCGATGTCCGGCGACTTCACCACGATGCTGCTGATGGCCGTGCCGCGGCCACGCAATGTATTCCACGGCAACGCGAGTTCGACCTTCTCGCTACGGAAGAACGCTGCGTTGGATCCCGGCATGGTTGCGCTCAAACCCGGCAGCACAAGACGCGGTTCCGGACGCAGTACATAGCTGCCGGGACCGGCGGTGTGCAGTTCAAGTTTCAGCGCGCTGCTGGCGCGAGCGAGGAGCAACGCGGTCAGGTGCGCCGGTTGCAAAAAATACGCGATGACAATGATGCCGATAATCGACAGCACAGCAAATGAACCCAGCACACGTGGCGAGAGTCGTCGCTTCGGTTTGCCCGCTGCTGCTCCGAGATCTTTACCGCGTGCGCTCATTCGCCGCCCAGCGATTCCGGCAGCAGCGCATCGACGAAGGCTTCCGGATCGAACACGCGCAGATCTTCGAGTTGTTCGCCGAGCCCGACGAACCGGATTGGAATCCCGAACTCGCGCGCCAGGGCGAACAGCACGCCGCCGCGCGCGGTGCCGTCGAGCTTGGTCACGACCAGGCCGGTGACTTTCGCGATCGCGTGGAACTGGCGCAATTGCGAGATCGCATTCTGGCCTGTGGTGCCGTCGATCACCATCAACACTTCGTGCGGCGCGGCCGGATCGATCCTGCCGAGCACGCGGCCGATTTTGCCGAGTTCGTTCATGAGCCCAGCCTGCGTATGCAGGCGGCCGGCGGTATCGGCGATCAGCACATCAATGCCGCGCGATTTTGCCGCCTGCAATGCATCGAACGCGACCGATGCCGCATCCGAACCGCTGCCCTGCGCGATCACCGCGACGTTGTTGCGTTCACCCCATATTTTCAGCTGCTCGACGGCGGCCGCGCGGAACGTATCGCCGGCGGCCAGCATCAAGCTGTATCCGTCGTGCTGAAAACGTCGCGCGAGCTTGCCGATTGTGGTGGTCTTGCCGACGCCGTTGACGCCGATGGTCAGGATCACGAACGGTTTGGCATTGCGGTCGATCACCAGCGGCACCGCGACCGGGCGCAGTATCGCGATCAATTCGGCACGCAATGCCGCGAGCAGGGCGCGGCCGTCGGCGAATTCGCGTTTGTGCATGCGCTTGCGCAGTTTCTGGCTCAGCTCGCTACTGGCGGTGACGCCGACATCGGCACCGATCAGCGCGGTCTCGATTTCGTCGAGCAAGTCGTCGTCGAGGATCGGATTGGCGCCGAGCAGCTCCATGACGTCGCGGCCGAATACGCTGTTGCGCAGGCGCTCGCGCCAGCCGCGCTTGCCGGGCGCAGCCGCAGGCGCGTGACCGTGAGCGCCGAGTTCGGCCAGTTCTGGCGTGTCGGTGGTTGGTGGCGCAGGAGCGTCGCGCGCTTGCTCGGCCTCAGCAGGTGCTGGCGTGCGCTCGGCGGCCTGGTCGGGCGGTTTTTTCTTCCAGAAACTGAACATGGGCCACGAATGCGGGAGAATCGCGGCATGTTACCACTCGCCCCCGACGCCGCTTCCGTGCGCCATGCGACGCGCAGTCAACGATGACGCGTGCTCCGCTCAGCAGCGTGCGCATCATCGGCGGTCAGTGGCGCGGTTCGAAGCTGCCCGTCGCCGAAGTTGCCGGCCTGCGTCCGACGTCGGATCGTGTTCGCGAAACCCTGTTCAACTGGTTGCAGCCCCGATTACCCAACGCGAACGTGCTGGATCTGTTCGCAGGTACCGGAGCATTGGGTTTCGAGGCGGCATCGCGCGGCGCGGCGCATGTCGTGCTGGTCGAGCGCGATCCGGTATTGGCGGCCGGTTTGTGCGCGAGCGCGGCGCGACTGCATGCGGACATGGTCGAAGTGGGCTGCGCTGATGCGCTGCACTGGCTTGCGCGCGAGCCAGTCGACCGTTTCGATATCGTGTTTATCGACCCGCCGTTTGCGGCCGCACTCTGGCAGCCTGCGCTGGCGGCCGTGGCTCCGTGGCTGGCCGACGACGCCATGGTCTATCTGGAAACGCCGCGTTTCGTGCAGCCCGTGGTTCCCGCCGGCTGTATCTTGCATCGCGAAGGAAGCACCCGCGACGTGCGTTATGCGCTGTACCGGTTGGCGCTGCTACACTTGTAACAATACTCGCCGAGCAGGATGCCGCCCGCGCATGACCACGGCCAATAATCGCCTTGCGGTCTATCCAGGCACGTTCGATCCAATCACCAACGGTCATGTCGATCTGGTCGGCCGCGCGGCCCCGCTGTTTGAGCGGATCGTGGTCGGCATCGCCGAGAGTCCGGCCAAGAATCCGGCTTTTTCAACCAACGAACGCGTCGAGATGGCGCGTATCGCGCTGGCCGCATACCCGAATGTGGAAGTGCTCGGTTTCGATTCGCTGCTTGCGCATTTCGTGCGCGATCTGGGCGCTGGCGTTTTACTCCGCGGATTGCGCGCGGTGTCGGATTTCGAATACGAGTTTCAGCTCGCCAGCATGAACCGGCACCTGATTCCCGAAGTGGAAACCTTGTTCCTCACTCCGTCGGAGCAATACAGCTTTCTCTCATCGTCGCTGGTCCGCGAAATCGGACGGCTTGGCGGCGATGTGACCGGCTTCGTGCATCCGGCGGTGCAAGCTGCGTTGCATTCGCGATGGAAGCGCGGATGATTTTTTCCGTGACCGTCACCCAGACCAAAGAGGAATTGCCATGAAACGTTTTCGTCTTGTTCCGTTTTTCGCTGTATTCGCGATTTTGCTGCTGTTCGCCGGATGCAAGAAACAGGAGGCTCCAGTTGTTGTCGCCGCACCGTTGCACGCGCCTGCCAGCCAGACCGACGATGCCGGCTGGAAGGCTTACTTCCAGGACGTCATCAGCCACAATCGCCAGGGCGTGACCGATACCAGCAACGCCTACTATCTGCCCGCACCCGGGACTGCCGATTACGACGGTAAATACACGCGCCAGTTGCAGGGCGTGCACGACACTGCAGCGCGCGGCGTGCTGCCTGGCAACCTGCTGGCATTCATGTCGCCGGATTCGACCAAGATGGCCGACTTGATCGTCGCCGCATTCAAGGACGCATCTGCCGGCAGCATGAAAGGCGTGATCGTCCTGTTCGTCGGACATGCCGCCGACAACGATCGTGTACAGGCGGTCGTTGCGCCGACCGGTGCGACGTATCGGTTCGTGGAAGCAAAATGATTTGACGTAGTTCGCGTGATCGTCCGCGCTCAACCCAGTCCTGAATTTTCGGGGCTGGGCACTCCGCCGCTTGCAGAAATACACCGCACATGGCATTGCTGATCAACGATCTGTGCGTGAACTGCGACGTTTGCGCACCGGTGTGCCCGAACACCGCGATCACGCAGGGTGAAACCATCTACGAGATCAATCCGTCGCGTTGCACCGAATGTGTCGGTCACTACGATGAGCCGCAATGCGTCGAGGTGTGTCCGGTGGAATGCATTTTCGTCGATCCGGAACATGTTGAATCGCGCGCACAATTGCAGGATAGATATCTGGAACTGACCGGGGAGTCGGAGTGATACTGAAGAATCGTTTGGCCGTCTTCGCAATCGCCGCGTTGGTCGCCTGCGGTTCGGCGATGGGCGCGCCGGATGGAAGCGCGCAGTCGAACACGTTGACGAATACCGGAGCGACGCATCGTTCGGAGTTTCCTGCGCATCCGCAAGGCGCAGTGATTGCCAGCGCGCATTATCTGGCGACCCAAGCTGGCGAAAATGTGCTGGCCAAAGGTGGCAATGCCTTCGATGCGGCAGTAGCAGTCGCATCGACACTCGGCGTGGTCGAACCAGAAAGTTCAGGCATGGGCGGTGGCGGATTCTTTCTGATCCACGTGGCCAAAACCAATCGAGACATCTTCATCGATGCGCGCGAAACCGCGCCGGCATCGGTGACGGCGGCCGAGTATCTCGGCGCCGATGGCAAGCTCGACCACGACAAGGCGCTTGATGGTGCGCTGGCCGTCGGCATTCCCTCCGAGCCGGCAGGTTGGGTATATCTGTCGAAACATTATGGCCGGCTGTCGCTGACGCAAGCGCTTGCGCCCGCGATCCGGATCGCGCGCGATGGCTTTCCCGTGTATCAGCGGATGGTGGACGAGTACGGCGCTGGCTGCACGGCGGGCTATACCGATTGTTCGGATGCTCGTGTTGGAGTGATGCGGCGCTGGCCGGCGACGCGCGCAGTGTACGAGCCCGATGGCAAGCCACTGAGGGTGGGCGAGACGATGCGCCAGCCCGAACTTGCGATGGCGATGCAGTCTCTGGCCGATCACGGCTTCGATGGTTTTTATCGCGGCCCAGTCGCGACGAAGATCGTTGCCGCTGTGAATGCTGCCGGCGGTCACTGGACAGCCGCCGACCTGGCCAACTATCAGGTCAAGCTCCGCGAACCGATCCGATTGCGCTATCGCGGCTGGGACATCATCACTGCACCGCCGCCATCGTCGGGTGGCGTCGCGATCGCAGAGATGCTCAATATCTTGTCGGCCTGGGATCTGCCCAAGCTGGATCCGGCCAAGCGCGTGCACCTGATCGTCGAAGCGATGCGTAGAGCATTCCGCGATCGCACGTTCTTTCTCGGCGATCCGGATTTCGTCAAGGACATGCCGATCGAACGCTTGCTCAGTGCGTATTACGCCGATGGGTTGCGCGCCGGCATTTCACCAGATCATGCAACGCCGAGTTCGATGCTGCCGGGTATGGCGCCGCCGGAAGTCGGCCCGCATACGACGCACTTCTCGATCATCGACGCCGATGGCAATGAAGTTTCCGCGACGATGACGGTGAACACCGCGTACGGCTCGGGCCTCATCGCAGCTGGCACCGGAGTGTTACTCAACAACGAGATGGACGACTTCGCCCTGCAGGCCGGCGTGCCCAATGCCTATGGTGTCACCGGTTACGACGCCAATAGCGTCAAGCCCGGCAAGCGCCCGCTATCGTCGATGTCGCCGACTATCATGCGCGGCCGCGATCGCGACATTGTTCTCGGTACACCCGGCGGCAGCCGCATCATCACCATGGTGCTGCTCGGTATTCTTGGTTTTGACGATGGCCTGACCCCGCAGCAGGTCGTCGCCTTGCCGCGCTTTCATCATCAATATTTACCGGATGAAATCTCGATCGAACCAGGCGCACTGTCGCCCGCAGTCGTGGCGCAACTCGAAGCGATGGGCCAGACCGTCACCACCCGCGCGAGCACCTGGGGCGACATGCAGGCGGTGGAGTGGGATCGTCGCGATAATACCCTGTCGGGTGGGAGCGATCCGCGCCGTCCCACCGGCAAGGCTGAGGTCATCAAGACGCCATGAAACTCTGGTCGATTTTGGGTAACTCGCAGCGACTAGACGGCGGTGCCATGTTCGGCAATGTGCCGCGCGCGATGTGGTCCAAATGGATCGCGCCGGACGATCAGCACCGCATTGCGCTCGCTTGTCGCGCCTTGCTCGCAAGTCCGCTCAACGGCAAGACGGTGTTGTTTGAAACCGGCATCGGGGCGTTCTTCGAACCCAAATTACGCGAGCGCTACGGCGTCGTCGAGGATCGCCACGTGCTGCTCGAATCGCTCGCGCATGCAGGCTTCAGGCATGACGACATTGATGCAGTCGTACTCAGCCACATGCACTTCGATCATGCCGGTGGCTTGCTCAGCGCGTGGCGCGAAGGCGAAGCGCCATCGTTGCTGTTCCCGAATGCAAAGTATTTCGTCGGCGAGGATGCGTGGCAACGTGCAACGCATCCGCATCCACGCGATCGTGCATCGTTCATTCCCGAATTAGCCGGTTTGCTCGAAAGCAGCGGACGCCTCGAACTCGTACGCGGCGATAGTCATCCATATTTCGGCGAGACGGTACGTTTTCACCACAGCGAAGGCCACACGCCAGGTTTGTTGCTCGCCGAGTTGCGTGGATTGCACGATCATGGCGGAGTTGTGTTCTGCGCCGACCTCATTCCGGGCCGACCGTGGGTCCATCTGCCGGTGACGATGGGCTACGACCGCAATCCGGAATTACTGATCGAGGAGAAACACGATTTTCTCACCGACAAACTCGCGCGCAACGTGCATCTGTTCTTCACCCATGATGTTGATTGCGCGCTCGCACGCGTTACGCGCGACGACAAGGGTCGCTTCGGCACCGATCATGAAGTCACCGAATTGCATGCGAGGGCACTGAGCGCATGAGGCGGTCACTGCTCATATGGCTGCTGTTCGCGGCATTCTCGGCGCGGGCGCAGGTGTGGGATCTCTCCAGTGCAGTGGCAACATCCGCAACCGCATCGACCGCGATGCAAACCTCGAAAATGCCGCAAGGACAGATCGAGTCCACAACCGCGGTCGTCGACCCGGTCTTCCAAATCCACGAGAAGGCGCTCGGGCTCGAGCGCGGCGTCGAGATGCTGCAGTGGCGCCAGGCCGATTTGCCGGCGCCGGCGCATTACGAATCCGCATGGACAGCCGAGCACATCGATTCATCCGGTTTCGATGCTGCGCACAAAAACACCGGCGACTTGCCGTTCAACGGTGAGCGCTGGTGGACGACCGATCCGAAACTCGATGGCCGTCCGGTGTCGCCCGATGTGCTTGCGGCGCTGGATGCGTGGACACCGTTGAAACCCGATCTGTCGCAATTGCCGACCAACCTCGCCGTTAGTTTCCAGCCCGATGGCGCATGGCTTTCCACCTCGCAGGATCCAGCGCACCCGGCCATTGGCGACGTGCGCGTGCACTGGCGTGTAATCGAACATGCCGCTGCGCCAATCGGTGCAGTGCTGATTGCTGGACGATGGGAATTGCGGGAGACCGCAACTGCCTCAGCGCCAACTGCTGCAGTCGCGTCACCCACGACTTCTTTACCGGGCAACCCGACGCAGGCGTGGCTGCAACGCATACTGGGCGATCACTTCAATGCGATTGCAATCGCCGGAATTGTGTTTGCACTTTTGCTGTTGTTGTGGAAGCGCCGTCGTTAGTGTTGCCTCACGCTGAATAATTTCTGCTTGCTTGACAGTCGCTTCCATCGATGATTGTGCAGACATAAAAAACAGCGCGCCCTGTGGACGCGCCGTTCGATATCGCGACGTTAGTCAGCGACCTTGATGAATCGGACTACTGCTTCAGGCAGGCGCTCATCGCGCTTTTGTAGTCCGCGCCTTTCTTCCCCTTGTTGGCTTTAGCGCAGTCGCCCATCTTCTGCTGCTGCGCACTTTTGACCGATGACGCGGCGGCAGCAGTCGGTGAACCCTTCATGCAAGCGGAAACAGAATTCCTGTAGTCGTCACCCTTCTTGCCCTTGTTCGCGGTAGCGCAGTCACCCATCTTCATTTGCTGCGCGGTCTCGACCTTGGTTGGTGTCGCGGCAGCAGCGGTCGAACTCTTCATGCATGTGGCAACGGAATTCTTGTAGTCGTCGCCCTTCTTGCCCTTGTTGGCTTTGGCGCAGCCGCCCATCTTCTGCTGCTGCGCGGTCTCGACCTTGGTGGGTGTCGGGGCAGCAGCAGTCGAATCCTTCATGCAAGTGGCAACGGAATTCTTGTAGTCCTCGCCTTTCTTGCCTTTGTTCGCGGACGCGCAGGCGCCCATCTTCATTTGCTGGGCGGTCTCAGCCTTGGCCGGTGCGGTAGCAGTAGTGGCGGCATTGGCGACGCCGAACGCGAGCATGGCAGCGACGGACAGGGCGATGATGCTGGACTTCATGGTGTCACCTCGATGGGCGGGTCGTATGCACGACGGGACGTTGCGAGACGGATGCTACTCAGAACCAATCACGGCCGCGTATTCCGCAAAGTGAAACTTTCTTCATGTTGCGGGACTGGTTCATCCTGCGTTTCGGTAACGGGCTTCGCATAGCCGTCAAACGGCCATGCAGCCGCTCTTGCACGCGCGCGTAGTTCCACGACAATGCAGGCAGTATTCAACGGATGTCATCCATGTACACACTCTATTACTCACCGGGCTCTGCCAGCATGGTGGTGCATCAGGCGCTGCTGGAAATCGGCGCGCCTTTCAAGCTCGAACTCGTCGACTTCAAGACGAACGCCCAGCGCGATCCGCAATACCTGAAGCTCAATCCGCAGGGTAGGGTGCCGACGTTGATCGTCGATGGCAGGCCCGTCTTTGAAGCCGCAGCGATCCTCATGCTGCTTGCCGAACGCCATCCCGAGGCGCGCCTCGCGCCCGCCATCGGAACACCGGAACGCGAGGCTTGGTACCAGTGGATCTTGTTCATGGCGAATACGCTCATGCCTGCGTATCGGCTGTGGTTTTATCCGGCCGAAGCTGCCGGTACCGACGCACATCCGGCCAACGTGCGCGCGATCATCCAAGCACGCATCGAAGGTGCGTTCGACTTGCTTGATGCGCATCTGGCCACGCATGGTCCGTACATGCTTGGCGAATTCACCGGCGTCGACCTGCTGCTGACGATGCTGTTGCGCTGGTCGCGCAACATGCCGAAGCCGGCGACCAATTGGCCGGCGCTCAAGGCGTTGGCGAACCTTGTGCAGGCGCGGACTAGTTGGAAGAGGCTCTACGAAATTGAAGGGCTCAGCGAGCGATGACAGGCTCGTCACGAAAAGATTCAAAGAATAACTTTCGAACCATCACCAACAAAAAGGCCGGGTTCTCTCCGGCCTTATGGTTCGATGCATCGATGGGAGCGAAGCTCAGGCCGCTTCAGCCGCTCCTGCGCTCGCGGCATTTGCACGTCCCTGTGCCTCAGCCTGCGCCTTGCGCGGACCTTGCAGTAGCGCCTTGCGGATGTGCGATACAACCAGGTCGACTTCTTCATCGGTGATCGCGAAGTGCGGGGTGAAGCGCAGCGAATTGGCGCCGCCGTGGATGACGCCGATGCCGTTTTCGCGCATGAACTCTTCGGTGGAGCCGGCGCCGTAGCACTTGAACGCGTCATTGAGTTCGCACGAGAACAGCAAGCCAGTGCCTTGTACTTTGGTGATCAGGCCGCCGAGTTCGTCTTTCAGTTTTTCGAGCTTGGCGATAAAGGCGCGACCCTGATTGCGCACGTTGGCGCGCAGTTCCGGCGTCAGCATGCCGAGCGTGGCACAGGCCACGTCCATCGCGCGTGGGTTGCTGGTCATGGTATTGCCGTACACGCCCTTGCGGTACAAACCTGATGCGCGTTCGTTTACCGCGAGCACCGATAGTGGAAACTGGCCGGCGTTGAGCGCCTTCGAATAAGTTTCCATGTCCGGCGCTCCAACGTGTTCGAAGCCGGGGTAATCGACGATCGACAGCACGCCATGCGCGCGCAGGCCGGCTTGAATCGAATCGACGAGCAGCAATGTGCCATGTGCTTTCGTCAGCTCGCGTGCGGCCTCGTAGAATTCGACCGGCACCGCGCGGCCTGGGTCGCCTTCGCCCATCACCGGCTCAAGGAACATCGCTTCGATGTACCAGCCGTTCTTGTCGGCATCGGCGAACACCTGGCGCAACTGCTCGATGCTGTAAGGCTCAACGGTGATCAGCGAGTTTTCGTGGCGATAGCTGGCGAGATTTTGCTGATAAGCCTTGCGGCTGGAATCGGAATAGATCGCCGGCAGTTCGGTGCGGCCATGAAATGCGCCCTTCACCGCGAGACGCTTGATCTGCTTGCCGGCATGGCGCGCGCCGGTGTCGGTCATCAGTTTGGTATTGATGTCGGCAATACGGCCGGCCAGCGAGACCGATTCAGAACCCGAATTCAGGCACAGGAAATGCGTGTAGGGGCAGGTGCCTTCCTTGCGCGTCGCACCGATCTGCGCGCGCAGCATGTTCGACAAACGCAGATGGCTCAGGCTCGGCGTCATGATATTCGCCATTGCCTGTGGGCCGCTCATCGCTTCGATCACGGCCTTCGGCGCATGGCCGAAGGGTAACATTCCGTAGCCGCCGGAATCGTGCACGACTGCGCCCTTGAGGGTGATCAACCACGGGCCGCGCGCGGTCAGCGCGATGTACGGGTTCACCGCGTCATCAGGATAGAAATTGATGAAGCCGGCTTGCGCTGCGTGGACCTGTGCGTCTTCGTCCATCGCCAGCAGCTCATTCCACTGTGCGTCTGCGCGCAAGGCGGCGAATTGTCCGGATGCGGCTTCGATCGCCTCGCTGAGGTCAGCGTGAGTCGCTGCGAAGCGCTCGATGCTCGCATCGTCGAGGCCGTGCGTGCGGATCTTGCCGCCGTGGCGGCGCATGGCGTCGAGCATCTGCAAATGGGTCGAACGGGTGTTTGTCTGTGTCATGGGGCTTCTCCCGGGGTATCGCGATAGTGCGTGGATCATCACGCATGAAAAATGCGCGGGCTGGCCGCGCACGAAATTCGGTGGTTGCATATTCTCGAAGCCGGCTCGAGGCAATCGCCGAACTTTTCAAGAAAAAGAACGACTTGCGGCCGCAATTCTACCATGCGCCCGACGCCGATATAACCCCCTGAGACCCGCGCCACGGCTAGCCCATGACAGCTGTCAGCCGCAACTGTTGACCTCCGGCACTGCCATGGCCAATGCATCGCGCGGAGACTCCCTGGATCACGGGGAGACGATCACATGCATGCAGTCGCAACGATGAAACCGGAGGCCTCGAAGCACGACGCACCGCAAGTGCCGGCGATGCTTGCCAGCCTGTCCGGCGCGAGCAAGCGCTACGGCAAGGTGCTGGCGCTGGACGCGATCGACCTCCAAGTGCGAGCGGGGGAAGTGCTCGCCGTGCTCGGCCCGAATGGAGCCGGCAAGACCACCGCGATTTCACTGCTTTTGGGATTGCAGCAAGCCGACGGCGGAAAGGCCGAACTGTTCGGGATGGAACCGAAGACGCTTGATGCGCGCCGCAGGATCGGGGCGATGCTGCAATCGACCGAGGTGCCGGATACCCTGACCGTCGGCGAATTGGTCGCGTTGTTCAGCAGTTACTACCCGAATCCGCGAACGATCGCCGAATGCGCCGCATTGGCTGGTGTCGGCGATTTACTGGACCGTCGCTACGGAAAATTGTCCGGCGGGCAACAGCGCCGCGCGCAGTTCGCGCTGGCGATCGTCGGCAATCCCGAAATCCTGTTCCTCGACGAGCCGACCACGGGCCTGGACATCGAGGCGCGCGAAACCATTTGGAGGACGATTCGCCAACTCGTCGCCGACGGTTGCGCGGTCGTGCTGACCACGCATTACCTGGAGGAAGCCGAGGCGCTTGCCGATCGCGTCAGCGTACTGGCGCGCGGGCGTGTCGTCGCCGAAGGCAGCGTGGCCGCGATCCGTTCGCGCGTCTCGCAGCGCCGCATTCGCTGCATATCGACGGTCGCACCGGAAACCGTTCTGTGCTGGCCGTTCGTGCGCAGCGTGGTGCGCGATGGCGAACACATCGAGATCGTCACCGATGCAGCCGAGAGCGTCGTGCGCAAGCTGCTCGACAGGGACGCGAACCTCGCCGAACTGGAAATCCGCCGCGCGGGCCTCGCCGAGGCCTTCGTCGAAATCACCAAGGAAGCCGCCTGATGAACGCCATTGCCGGAAATGCCATGCCCACGTCCGCGACAAGGCATGAGTCGATGCCTTCCTACGTGCTTGAAGCAAAATGCGAATTCCTGCGCGTGCTGCGTACGCCGAGCGCGGCGTTTCCGACACTGATGTTTCCGCCGCTCTTCTACCTGCTGTTCGGCATCCTGCTCAATCGCGGGAACAGCGGCGCAGCGCATTATCTGTTCGCGACCTATAGCGTGTTTGGCCTGATGGCGCCGAGCCTGTTCAGTTTTGGCGTCGCCGTGGCGATCGAGCGCGAACGCGGATGGCTCGCGCTCAAGCGCGTCGCGCCGATGCCGCCGGGCGCCTACCTGCTGGCGAAGATGGTGATGGCGATGCTGTTCGGGTTGATCATCTTCAGCGTGCTCAGCGTCATGGCCTTCACTCTCGGCGGCGTGCGCATGCCGGTTGGTCAGTGGCTCACGCTGGGTTCGATCGCGCTGCTGGGGGTCATGCCGTTCTGCGCGATGGGCCTGATGATCGGCTCGCGCGCGAATGCGAACGCCGCGCCGGCCTTCGTCAACCTGATCTACCTGCCGATGGCCTTCCTGTCCGGCCTGTGGATGCCGCTGACGATGCTGCCGAAGTTCATCGGCCAGATCGCACCGATCTGGCCTGCGTATCACCTCTCGCACCTCGCGCTGATGGTGGTTGGTCAAGTGCCGGCGAGCGGTATCGTCAACCATCTGCTATGGCTGGCTGGATTCACCGCGATCTGCTTCGCCATCGCGCGGCGCTGGCTGGCGCGCGCCAGCTGAATATCGAGTGCCGGTATTGAGTTCGGTCGAGATCGAGCGGCGCCAACCAGTCGCAACACCATCGAAAGTGCGAGTCCATCCTGCGAGAGACAAAATGAATGATGTCAACCCTTCATCCGGCAATCCCGCCTTGGAGCGCAATAGCAGGATCGGCAAAATCGTGAGCGGATTGATCCTGATCCTGATCGGGCTGGTCTTCCTTGCCGACAATCTCCATGTCGATCTGCCGCTGTTCGGCTGGCACAACTGGTGGGCGTTGTTCATCCTGATCGGCGCGGCGTCGCCTGCGGGTCGAGCGATCGATCGTTACCGCAGCGTCGGGGCGATCGATGCGCAGGTCGTGCATTCGATGCTTTCGGCGCTCGCGGTGGTGACGGTCGCGCTGATTTTCCTGCTGGATGCGTCCTTCGCCCTGTGGTGGCCAGTTTTCCTCGTCCTCGGCGGCTTGTCGATGCTCGTTGCGGGCGGCAAGCGCAGGAAGCGCATGACAGACGCATCCGATCCGCTTGCGCGATAATCCCGCCATGTTCGACAAACTGCTCCGCGTGGCTCCCGACTCCGTCGCCTGTCGCAAGACCAGGGATGGCAAGGCGCACCTCGGGATTCTGGTGAACCTGATCTGGTCGCTGTGGTTCTTCGGCGACGTGATGTACGGGCAGACGCCTGATGCTGTCTGGTTGATGTCGGTAGCGATCGGCTTCCCCGCGATCATCGTGCTCTGGTGCCTGGCGATGACCCGCCCGGTGCGGCACGTAGTTTTCTACTGCGTCGCGATGGCCGTGCTCGGTTACGCGCTCCTGAAATGGAACCACAGCGGAGGAACCACCTGCATCATCTATGCATGCTCGGCGCTAGCATTCGCCGGCACGGCGCGCTTCAGCCTCGGCATGATGGTGCTTGTCACAGCGATCTACGTCGTCGAGACGCTCATTCTGCAATGGCCATTCGGACTCATCGTCGGTATGGTTTCCATGGCGCTGATGATCGGCGTGGCCAATCTAGTACGTCGCTTGAACGAGGCGAAGGATGCCGAAATCCGTCTCAGCCACGACGAAGTGCGCAGGCTCGCCGCGACTGCCGAGCGCGAGCGCATCGGCCGCGATCTGCATGATCTGCTCGGGCATACGCTCTCGTTGATTGCGCTCAAGTCCGAACTTGCCGGCAAGCTGCTCGTACGCGACCCGCTTGCGGCGCGGCGCGAGATCGCGGATGTCGAGCGCATCACGCGCGATGCGCTCGCGCAGGTACGCAGCGCCGTCAGCGGCATGCGCGCGGCCGGACTGGTCGGCGAAATCGCATCGGCGCGCCTGCTGCTCGAATGCGCGGGCGTGCGCTTCTCTTATTCCGGCTTCGAAAGCGAACTTCCGGCGGTGCAGGAAGCCTGCCTCGCGCTCGCGCTGCGCGAAGCGGTGACGAACATCCAGCGCCATGCGCACGCAACCGGCGCGCAGGCCGAACTCATCCACGACGGCGATGCCATCCGGCTGAGCGTGAGCGACAACGGCAATGGCGACATCCATTCGCATGGCAACGGGCTGACCGGCATGCGCGAGCGGGTCGAGGCGCTCGGTGGTTCATTGAAGATCGCTGCGGTGCGCGGGCAGGGTACGACGCTCGAGATGCGCCTGCCAGTGACGGCGGCCGCATCGAACGTGATCGGTCTTGCGGGCGACCACGCTTCCGCGCGCAAGGCACATGCATGATCCGCGTCCTGCTTGCCGAAGACCAGGCGATGGTGCGTGGCGCGTTGTCGGCATTGCTCGCGCTGGAATCCGATATCGAAGTGCTCGGCAGCGTCGCCGACGGCACCGCTGCATGGCGCGAATTGCAAAGACTGGAAAAGCTCGATGGGCTGCCCGACGTGATCGTGTCGGACATCGAGATGCCGAATCTGACCGGGCTCGAACTCGCGCAACGCATCCGCGAGCACGCATTGCCGGTCAAGGTTGTGATCGTGACCACTTTCGCGCGCAGCGGCTATTTGCGGCGCGCGCTCGATGCGGGCGTCGTCGGCTATCTGCTCAAGGATGCACCCGCCGAAAAACTTGCCGAAGCCTTGCGCCAGGTGCATCGCGGCGGCCGTTCGATTGCGCCGGAACTTGCGCTGGAAGCATGGTCGGAAGCCGATCCACTCAACGAACGCGAGCGCCAGGTGCTGCGCATGGCCGGCGAAGGACTCGGCGCCGGCGACATCGCCGAACGGCTGCATCTGTCGCATGGCACCGTGCGCAATTACCTGTCGGAAGCGATCGGCAAGCTTGGGGTCAGCAATCGCATCGAAGCGCATCGATTGGCGCGGCAGAAAGGCTGGCTGTAAGCGCCGGAATGGCAACTCAACTGCCGCAAACCCGCTAGCACTGGTATCGTCGCATCTGTTTCCGGTTGGTGCTGATTCGCCCATGACTTTGCGCGTCCTGCTTGCCCCGTGTCTGTTCGCCCTGCTCCTCGCCGCCTGCGGACATTCGCCTGAATCCACGGATTCGACGGCGTCCAGCAGCCCCGGCGCGTCGAAGCAGGCCGTCGCGCCCGCCGAAACATCCACGCCACCGGCCAGCAACGGCATCACGTCCGGTGTCTACATCTGGCAGCGCGCGTGGATGCCGGCGCACCTCCAAGCCTTGCACGACAGCAAGACCATCTTCTCCGAAGTGCGCGTGCTCGCGGCACAGGATCAGCCCGGCGAAGGATGGGTCGATGTGCATGTTGATCTGGGTGCGTTGAAGGACGATGGACGCGCGGTGCGCCCGGTGATTCGTCTCGATGGCCGCCTGCCGACGCTCGACGCCGATGCCATCGCCAAGCGTGCGCACGATCTGGTTGCCACTTGGCGCGCGGCTGGCGTGCATGCGGATGGCGTCGAGATCGATTTCGATTGCCCATCGTCGCGGCTCGCCGATTACGCAAGATTGCTGGCCGCGATCAAGCCGCAATTGCCGAATGACGCAACGTTGTCGATCACCACGTTACCGGCATGGATCGACGCACCGGGTCTTTCGAATGTAATCGCGAAATCCGATGAAGCGGTGCTGCAAGTGCATGCTGTCAGCGATCCGCAGCACGGGTTATTCGATCCGAAGCAGGCCGGGCAATGGATTGCAGCGTTCGCGAAACAGACCACGAAGCCATTCCGTGTCGCGCTGCCCGCGTATGGCTCGGCACTGGTTCTGGATGCGAATGGCAAAACCGTCGGCGTTGAAAGCGAGGCTACCATCGGTGAGTCGGGCCAGCGGCTGGAACTGTTCAGTGATCCGAATGCAGTGGCAGGCTTGCTGAAACAACTCAAGGCCAATCCGCCGCCGAATTTCCGCGGTTTCGTCTGGTTCCGCCTGCCCTTGCCGGGCGACCGCCGTGCGTGGCCGCTGGCGACGATCGATGCGGTGATCGAAGGCAAGTCGCTGCAAAGCGCGTGGACACCCGACATCAGCGACGGCGGCAATGGCGCATTCGACGTCACCGTGCGCAACAGCGGCAATCTTGAAGCGGCTTTGCCGGCATCGATCGACATCGGCGGCAGCGGATGCGGCGATGCCGATGCGTTGCCGGGCTACCGGATCGATCGCGCCGACGGCACGCTGCATTTCGTGCGCGAAACCCACGCGACGTTGCCCGCCACGCAGACGCGACCGCTGGGCTGGGTGCGCTGCACGCATCTGATGCCCGGAGACCTGCATGTGCATCCGTAAGGCGATTCTTCTTGCGCTCGCCTGCGCATTGCCGCTGTCGGCGGCGCTTGCCTGCGGTCCCGATTTTCCGATGAATCTGCTCGACGATCGCAAGTCCGGCCTGCTTGATTTGCCGGATGGCAGCTTCATGTTCGAAGCGCAGCATTTGTTGCCGACGCCGGACGACAAGCTGCGCGTGGTCGAAGACTCGCCTTGGGCCGATGCAGATGAAACGCGCGCGAAAGCCGAAGCCATCGGTTTGTCCGCCGATGAAATCACCAAGGTGAAGGCGATGCGCGCGGCATCGAGTCCTGCCGCCGCCGCGACAGCGGGGGCAGGGCTCGCACCGGAATTGCTGGATTACACGCTCGGTGCGATCGCCTACAAGTCCGGCGACATGGCCAGCGCGATCGCGCAGTTCAAGCGCGTGCTCACGCTGGATCCACCGGAGCGCCCGCGCCGCGGATTGTGGGCGCAATACATGATCGGCCGTGCGCAGTTGGCGATGGGCAATAGCGACAATGCCAACGCCGCCTTCGCGACGACCCGCGAGCGCGCACTGACCGGCGCCGGCGATTCAATCGGGCTCGGTGTCGCCAGCTTCGGCGAGCAGGCGCGGATGCGCTGGCATCGCAGCGACATCAAGGGCGCGATCGATCTGTATGCGCAACAGGCAGCGCACGGATCGCGCAGCGGCGCTGCCTCGCTGCTGTTCGTCACCCGCAGCATCCTCGCGCACCCGGATATGTTCGAGCGCGTGCTTGATGATCCGCTGACGCAGCGCTTGCTTGCGGCTTACTACTACACGCGTACCAACGAATTCGCGACCAACTGGCCGGCCGCTGGCAAGCAGGGCGATGCGGACGCGGCAACCGGCGATGCTGAGCTGAAATCTGCGACCAGCATTGACGTCAAGGCGTTCGTCGCTGCCGTGCAGCGGCGCGGCATCGATCATTTCGATGGTGCTGACCGGCTTGCGGCTGGCGCATATCGCGCAGGCGACTATCAGTTCGCGCAACAACTCGCGGCGAAATCCACGACGCCACTTGCGGCGTGGATCCGCGCCAAGCTCGCGATGCGTGCCGGCGATCATGCGACCGCCGCCAATGAATATGCGCTTGCGGCGAAAGGGTTTCCTGTCGACGAATCATGGAACAACGAATGGTCGGGCAGCGAGGTGGACAGCCCGTTGTGCCGCGTCGAAACCGAGCGCGGCGTGTTCGCGCTCAGTCGCGGCGACTATGTCGAGGCGATGGCGCGCATGTATGCAGGCGCGAACGATCACTGGCCGGATGCGGCCTATGTCGCCGAGCGCGTGTTGACGGTCGATGAACTCAAGGATTTCGTCGACAAGAACGTGCTGCGGTCGCCGCCGAAACCCGTTGCGAAAAAAATAGCAAGCGACGCGGCAGATGACGGATCTGGCGATGACTCCGCCGGATCGGTTTCGACGCCAGCCGAACAATTGCGCGCGTTGCTCGCGCGGCGCCTGTTGCGCGAAGGCCGCGACGACGACGCGCCGAACTATTTCGACGATCCAGCCGTACACAAAAAAGTGCTAGCGCTGCTTGCCGCGAAGCACGACAGCACGGCGTGGAAAGACACCGAGCGTGCCGCCGCGCTCTACAAGCAGGCGCAGATCCTGCGTGCCGATGGGATGGAATTGATCGGCACCGAACTCGCACCCGACTATGCGGAATGGGATGGTTCCTACGCGCTCGACCCATTCCCGCTCAAGCCGGCCGACCTCGTCGCACATGATGAGCATGTGCGCCTGGCAGCAAGCGCGGTCGCTCCCGATCAGCGGTTTCACTATCGCTATGTCGCCGCGACACTTGCCGAACAGGCTGCGCAGCAGGTACATCCGCGTTCGCAGGCTTACGCGGCGATGATGTGCAACGCGACTCACTGGATGCTCGACACCGATGCCACGCGCGCTGCTGCTTTGTATCACCGTTATCTGCGCGAAGGCGCTTGGGTGCCATGGGGAAAGAACTTCGGTCGCAACTGCCCGCAACCGGATTTTGCCGAGGCCGGATCGTTGCCGTGGCGCTTGGATTACAGGGCCGCGCGGCATTTCTTCCGGGTGGTGTTGCCGTATGCGTTTGGCTTGTTGGTGATCGGCGGCATCGTGTTCTTCGTGCGTCGCCGACGCAGCAAGGTAGCGTGACTGTGCTGTCGATGGCTTCGAGCATCGGCGATAATCATAGGCCGATCATGTAGTCGCATCGCCCCTGAAGAATTGCGCGTGAAGAAATCCGATTTCCATTACGACCTGCCCGAGGCGCTGATCGCGCAGCAGCCCTTGCCCGAGCGCTCGGCGAGCCGGCTGCTCGTGCTGGATGGCGGTGACGCGATCACGCAGGATCGGCGGATGCGCGAATTGCCGGAGTTGCTACAGCCCGGCGACCTGCTCGTGTTCAATGACACGCGGGTGATACCGGCGCGGCTGTTCGGTCGGAAGGCGAGCGGCGGCCGCGTCGAGATACTGATTGAACGCCTGCTCGGTGGCCACGATGCGCGCGCGCAACTAGGCGCGAGCAAACCGACACGCACAGGAACGCGGATCGCGCTCGACGACGGCGGCTTCGTTGAAGTGCTCGGTCGCGAAGGCGAGTTCTACCTGTTGTGTTTCGACGGCGACGAGCCGCTGGAGAAGCGGCTGTTGCACGCGGGGCGGATGCCCTTGCCGCCGTACATCCATCGTGCGCCCGGCATCGACGATGCCGAACGCTATCAAACGGTGTTCGCGCGCGAACTTGGCGCAGTCGCCGCGCCGACCGCGGGCCTGCATTTCGACGATGCGCTCCTAGATGCGTTGCGCGCACGCGGCATCGCATTCGGCACGATCACCTTGCATGTCGGTGCGGGTACGTTCCAGGCGATGCGCGTGGATCGCCTCGACCAGCATGTCATGCACAGCGAATGGCTTAACGTCGGCGCCGCTCTGGTCGAGCAGATCGCGCATACGCGCGCGCGCGGCGGCCGCGTGATCGCGGTCGGCACGACCGTCGTGCGGGCGCTTGAAAGTGCGACGATGTACCTCGACAGCGGCGAGCATGTGCTGCGTCCGTTCGCGGGCGAAACACAGATCTTCATCTTCCCCGGCTATCGCATCCGCTCCGTCGATGCGTTGTTGACGAATTTTCATCTTCCCGAATCGACTTTGCTAATGCTGGTGTCGGCTTTTGCGGGACGTGAGCGCGTGCTTGCCGCGTATCGGCATGCGGTCGAGCAGGGCTATCGTTTCTTCAGCTACGGCGATGCGATGCTGGTGTTTCCGGCGGATCGCGTTGCATCGAAGCAGTCCGCATGAGCCGCATGCACTTCGACCTGTTGCGCACCGATGGCGTCGCGCGTCGCGGACGACTGACATTTCCGCGTGGCAGCGTCGAAACGCCCGCGTTCATGCCGGTGGGTACGTATGGAACTGTCAAGGCGATGACGCCTGATTCCGTCGATGCAACCGGCGCGGAGATCATCCTCGGCAATACGTTCCATCTGTGGTTGCGACCGGGAACCGAGGTGATCGAGGCGCATGGTGGGCTGCATGGTTTTGCGCGCTGGGACAGGCCGATCCTGACCGACTCCGGCGGCTTCCAGGTCTGGTCGCTAGCGAAGCGCCGCAAGATCAGCGAGGCGGGCGTGATGTTTGCGTCGCCAGTGGATGGCGCGAAGGTGTTCCTCGGCCCGGAGGAAAGCATGGCGATCCAACGCGCGCTTGGTTCGGACATCGTGATGATCTTCGATGAGTGCACGCCGTATCCTGCGACCGAACAACAGGCGCGCACGTCGATGGAACTGTCGCTGCGCTGGGCCGAACGCAGCAAGCGCGCACACGAAGGCAACGATGCGGCGCTGTTCGGCATCGTGCAGGGCGGGGTGCATCACGCACTACGCACGCAGTCGGCGAATGCGTTGACCGCTATCGGTTTCGATGGTTACGCGATCGGCGGCCTCGCGGTCGGCGAACCCGAGGCCGAGCGCAATGCGATGCTCGAACACACCGCGCCGCAGCTTCCAGTAGACCGTCCGCGCTACCTGATGGGCGTGGGCAAACCCGAGGACATCGTCGAGGCGGTCGCACGCGGCATCGACATGTTCGACTGCGTGATGCCGACCCGCAACGCGCGCAACGGTCACTACTTCACCCGCTTCGGCGCAGTGCGCATCCGCAATGCGACTTATGAGAAGGATCTGCGACCGATCGACCCCGAGTGCACCTGCGCGACCTGCACCGGCGGATTCAGCCGCGCATATCTGCGCCACCTCGATCGTTGCAACGAAATGCTCGGGCCGATGCTCGCGACCATCCACAATCTGCACTACTACCAGGACTTGATGCGCGGCATCCGCGCGGCCATCGAAACCGGCGTTTTCGCGGATTTCCGCGCCGGTTTCTATACGGCACGTGGCTTGGCTGTACCCGTCGGTTAGGCCGGCGTGGCATACTGCGCGACTTCCCAGCCGCACCGGTATCCGCACCATGAACCTGCTGGACCTGTTGATTCCCGTCGCCCACGCCCAGGCAGCGCCCGCTGCGGCGCAAGGCAACCCGCTGACGATGTTCGCGTTCCCGATCATCATGATCGGCGTTTTGTACTTCATCATGATCCGTCCGCAATCCAGGCGCGCCAAGGAGCATCGCGATCTGCTCGCGAAGTTGCAGAAAGGCGACGAAGTCATCACCTCGGGCGGTCTGGTCGGACGGGTAACCGAGATCGGCGACTCGTTCATCACCCTTGAAGTCGCCGACGGCGTGCAGATGAAGTTTCAGCGCGTGGCGATCGCGACGGTACTGCCGCGCGGCAGCCTCAAAGCCTCTTGATCGGGCAACAAGGCACCCCCATTCCCGGCGAACCGGCTGTTTTCTGGCCGCTCGTTGTCGCTCCCTAGCAGGTCGAGTCCTTCATGCTTGAGTTTCCCCGCTGGAAATACATTCTGGTCGTAGCGGTGCTGCTGTTCAGCATCCTCTACGCGCTACCCAATCTGTTCCCGCAGGATCCTGCGGTGCAGATCACTGCCAATCGCGGTCACCTCGTCGATGCAGCTCTAAAAGAACGAGTCATGGGCGCGTTGCAGAAACAGAAGCTGCGTTTCATCGGCATCGATCAGGTGCGCGACGAATTGCTGGTGCGCCTGCCCGATCCGGATACCCAGATCAAGGCCGCAGGCGTACTGAATACCGAACTCGGCGACGACTACACCACCGCGCTGAATCTGGCCTCGACCGTGCCTGGCTGGCTCAAGGCGATCGGCGGCAGCCCGATGTTGCTCGGCCTGGACTTGCGTGGCGGCGTGCACTTCCTGATGGAAGTCGATCAGCAGGCCGTGCTCGACAAGCGCATGAACGCGTTCGTGGACGACATCCGTTCGCTGATCCGCAGCAATTCGATCCGCGGCGCCGACGTGACGCGCGCGGGCAGCGGCATCACCGTGCACGTGGCCAGTGCGGCCGATGCCGGCAAACTCAACGGGCTGATCGCCACCGACATTCCGCAGCTCGATCTCAAGCCGTCCGGCGATGGGACGACGCTTGCCGGCGCGCTGAAACCGGCCGAGCTCAAGAACATCAACGACGGCGCGATTGAGCAGAATATCGGCACGTTGCGCAACCGTATCGATCAGTTGCACGTCGCCGAGCCGATTATCCAGCGCCAAGGCGCGAGCCGTATCGTGGTCGAGCTGCCAGGCGTGCAGGACACTGCGCAGGCCAAGAAAGTCCTCGGCGCGACCGCGACCCTGGAATATCGCGGCAACATCGACGGCAATGCTTACGAAGCCGATACAACCGGCAATGTGCCGCCCGACGCCAAGCTTTACCACATGCGCGACGTCGGCGCGGACGGCAAGCCGATCCCGGTATTGCTGTCGAAGAAGGTCATCGTTTCCGGCGATCAACTCGTCACCGCCACCTCGTCCACCGATTCCAACAGCGGCACGCCGTCGGTGAACGTGACCTTGAACAACATCGGCGCGCGGCGGATGGAGGATTTCACCACCGAGAACGTCGGCAAGAAGATGGGCGTGGTGTACATCGAGCGCGTGCCCGAGACCAAGACGGTGGATGGCAAGGAAGTGCGCACGGTGCGCATCAAGGAAGACGTGATCAACGACGCGACCATCCAGGGCGTGTTCGGCAAGAACTTCCAGACCACCGGCCTTGGCAGCCTGAAAGAAGCATCCGACCTCGCGCTATTGCTGCGCGCCGGTGCGCTGGCGGCGCCCGTCGATATCGTTGGCGAACGGGTGATCGGGCCAAGCCTTGGCCAGGACAACATCGACGCCGGCCGCCGCGCGATCATCATCGGTTTTCTGTCGGTGTGCCTGTTGATGATCGTGTACTACCGCCTGTTCGGGGTGATCTCGGTGCTGTCTCTATTCACCAACCTGGTGCTGCTGACTGCAGTGCTCTCGCTGATCCACGCGACCATGACCATGCCCGGCATCGCCGGCATCGTGCTCACGCTCGGCATGGCGATCGACGGCAACGTGCTGATCATCGAGCGCATCCGCGAAGAACTGCGCAACGGCAACACGCCAGTCGCGAGCATCAAGGCCGGTTATGAGCGTGCGTGGACGGTCATCCTCGATTCCAACGTCGCCAAACTCATCGCTGGTACCGCCTTGCTGATCTTCGGTTCGGGTCCGGTGAGCGGATTCGCGGTGGTGTTGCTGGTCGGTGTGCTGACCTCAATGTTCACCTCGGTGACCGTCAGCCGCGCAATGGCGACCCTTGTGTACGGCGGCGGCAAGAAAATCAGGAAAGTGTCTGTTGGCGGAGGTTTTTAAGCGATGGAATTTTTCAATCCCAACAGCAACGTCAACTTCATGGGGATCCGCCGTTATACGGTGGCAATCTCGGTGATCCTGATGCTGGTTTCAATCTTTTCGCTCGCCACGCGCGGGTTGAACTTCGCGCTCGACTTCACCGGCGGCACTCTGGTAGAGGTGGGTTTTGCCAAACCCGTCGAACAGTCCGACATCAGCCACGCGCTGGAAACGGCAGGATTCCATGGCGCGCTAGTGCAACGCTTTGATGCCAGCGATTTTGCGATCCGCATCGCGCCGACTTCCGGCGGCGAATCGTCGAAATCGCGGGCCAGCGCAAGCGAGAGCCAGCTCAATGCAGCCAACGCAGCAGTCGCCAAACGCGTGTCCGATGCGCTGGCTGCGGGCGGTCGTCAGGTCACCGTCAAGCACAGCGAGTACGTCGGTCCGCAGGTCGGCAAGGAGCTCGCGAGCACCGGCATCGTGGCGGTGGTGGTCGTGCTGCTCGGCATCATGATCTACATCGCGATTCGTTTTGAATGGCGATTCGCAGCGGCCACCGTACTCACCGAAATCCACGACGTGATCATTACGCTCGGGTTTTTCTCCGTCACCGGCATCGACTTCGACCTCACCGTGCTCGCCGCCGTACTCGCGGTGGACGGTTATTCGGTGAACGACACCATCGTGGTATTCGACCGCGTGCGCGAACTGTTCCGCAGCTCGCGCAAGGACAGTCCGCTGGACATCCTCAACCGCGCGGTCAACAACACCCTGTCGCGTACGATCATGACGTCGTTGGCGACCATGCTGACTGTTGTCGCGCTGTTCCTGTTCGGCGGCCCGACCCTGCACGGCTTCTCGCTCGCGCTGATCGTCGGCATCATTATTGGCACCCTGTCGTCGATTTTCTTCGCCTGCCCGATGCTACATATCTTCGGGGTCAGCAAGCAGGATCTGATGCCCAAGGTGCGCGACGAAGCCGAGCTCGCGCGACGGCCGTAGCATCCATCGGCACCGTTGAACGAAAGGGCCGCATTGCGCGGCCTTTTCAATGGACATTCTGACGGCACAACGACCCGCTATCCGTTGCTCCGCAGCTGGACGGGGTCTCCCGCGACCGACGTTCGGAAGACATTGCGTCCTGCCGCTTTTGCGGCATACAGCGCTTGGTCCGCGATGTGCAGCAGTTCGTCCTTGCTCGACGGCATGCGCTGGCAGAACGCGATGCCGATGCTGGTCGTGGCACGCAATTCCCTGCCGTCAACGACAATCGCCGGTTGCATCGCTGCAATCATCGCGCGTGCGATCAGTTCAGGGATTTCCGCTACGTCGGCATCCTCGACCAGCACCACGAATTCGTCGCCGCCCAGACGCGCGGCAAAATCTGTCAACCGCAGGCAGTCCTTCAGACGCCGTGCGAATTCCCGCAACACCTCGTCGCCGACCGCGTGACCGAAGCTGTCGTTGATCTGCTTGAAACGATCGATGTCCAGATACAGCAATGCGAGCGGCTGCGAATTGCGTCGATGCCGCGCCAGCGCCACCTCGGCGCTCTCGTTGAAGTGGAAGCGGTTTGCAAGACCGGTGAGGCCGTCATAACGCGCGAGCACGATCAATTCCTGCTCTGTGCGTTTGAGTTGGGAAATATCGGACGACATCACGTAGAAACCGGCGACCCTGCCGTCGAGGCCGATATCCGGTACGTAGGTCGATTGGTAATGGTAGTGCTGTCCATGAAAATCGCGCTCGACTTCGAAGCTCACGGTGTCGCCGCGCAAGGCCGCATCGATGCGCGGTTTGATCTCCGCGTAATTCATTGGCCCGACGAACTCGCGCACGGTCATGCCGATGATTGCCGCCGGATCGATGCCAGTCGTCTTGCGGGTGGGAGCATTTGCGAACGTATAGCACTCATGGGTGTCCACGTGCATCACGAACGCGGGCAGGTTGTCGGTGATCGCAATCAGGCGGCGCTCGTTTTGCAGCAGCGCCTGCTCGATTTCGATGCGGCGGGTGATGTCGCGGCCGGTATAGATGATTTCCGGCTGGCCGCCCTTTTCGGGGTTCGTCGCCAGCCGCATCTGCGCTTCGATCCAGACGTAATGGCCAAGCTTGTGCCGCGCGCGGTAGGTCACCGTCGCCATACCTGCATTTGCAAACAAGGACTTGGTCGTGCTGGTGAGCTGTGCGAGATCGTCCGGATGGATCAGATCCATGCGTCCTCTCTCGACTTCGCGCGGAGACCAGCCCAGCATCTCCTCGACTGATGGCGAGATGTACGATCGGTCTCCGCTGGGTTCGATACGCACCACCAGATCGCGCGAGTTGTCGGCGAGCATCCGGTAGCGCTGCTCGCTTTCGCGCAGATTGCGTGCCAGACGCGCGCGTTCAGTCAGGACGATCGCCACCGGCCACACCAGCAGGCAGGTGCTGGCGATGAAAAGTTGCATGAGCTGAATTCGCCCGACCGCTCCGACACCGGTAATTTGAAACGGCCCATGGCCTGTCAGTGTCGCAGTGATCGCGCTCGTCATCAGCAGCGCCATGCCGACGACGACTCCTGCGAAACGGTAACGGAAGACACCGAATACCAATGGCGGATAGACGAGGAAAAAGAGCGGAAGCCGCGTTTGCGAAAAAACTGTGAGGCAGATCGCGCCGATGACGGCCATCGTGAGCACGAATTGCAGGCGTTGTCCGGATCGCCCCAGCAGGCGTTTATCCATCACCCGGACCACTACGGCGAACGTGGCGAAAATCAACATGCCCAACGTGTGCGAGATGAACCAGGTCGCATACGCCGAGCCAAACGATACCGCACCGAAGCGAACATGCAGCAATGCGGCGAACAACGCCGAGACCGCGCCTGCGGCCATTGCACTGGCAGTGGCAATGCGCGACACGCGGTTCAAGTTGGCCATCTTGGTCACGTCGCCGACGTAACGCATCAGCAACGTTGCGACGATCCATGCTTCGAGCGTGCTAGCGAATCCAAGATTGAGCACCGCGTACCAGTCGTCGCCGTGCATAGCGCGAACGCTCAGGTTGCCGACGAATGCCGCCAGCACGTAGCCGGCCCAAAGCGATCGCGGGGATGTGATCAGGACGCCGGTCAGGATGCCGCCGGCGATCCAGAGTGCGGACGTGCCGCCCGGCTCGCGCGTGTAAGTGATCGAGATCCAGCAACACAACGCGATCAGCGCGCCCAGCGCGACCGACTTTGTGGTCGAAACCAGCGGAGCGCCGGCTTTGTCTGGGATGTCTGTAGGGGACGGTTGTCCACTCATTCCGCATTATGCGGCTGTTGCGGCCTGCATCAACCAGCAGCCGCCATCCTGTGCGTCGGCGAGATCAACGCAACCGCTTCAACCAAACATTTTCGCGTATCCCGTCGCCACGATCGTCTTCTGCAATTCTGCAGCAAGCTTCACGTTGCCGGCGACGATCTGCGCGCTGCCGTTGCCGCTGAGATCGATGAGGTTTTCGCTATTGCCGGCAAAGTTGGTGACGTTGCCGCCTGCTTCGCGTACCAGCAGCATGCCGGCGGCGATGTCCCAGGGTTTCACGCCGGCTTCGAAGTAGCCGTCCACGCGACCGCAGGCTACATAGGCGAGATCGAGTGCAGCCGAACCGCTGCGGCGCACGTCCTCGGCCTGCTCGAGCAACACGCGAATGCAGTCCAGTTGCGCTGGCGCGCGTGCGCGCTCGCGTGGAGGAAATCCGGTCGCGAGCATCGCACCTTCCAAGGTCGGCCTCTGCGAGCAACGCAGGCGTTTGTCGTTGAGCACCGCGCCAGAGCCCCGGCTTGCCGTGAAGAGTTCGTTGCGTAGCGGATCAAACACCACGCCATGAGTCGGCACGCCGTCCTCGACCAGCGCGATCGACACGCAGAAATGCGGATGTCCGCGCAGATAGTTGCTGGTGCCGTCGATCGGGTCGATTACCCAGACGTTTCGCGATTTGCCCTTGACGCCGGTTTCCTCGCCGAGCACGGCATAGTCCGGATGCGCGCGTTTGAGCTCCTTGATGATCTCTTTCTCTGCCTGCGCATCGACTTCGCTTGCAAAATCCTGGCGGCTTTTCTCGACCACGGTCAGACTGTCGAGGCGATGGATGTAGCGCAGGATCACGCTTCCGGCCTGGCGGGCGGCCTTGACCATGACATTGACGGCAGGTTTCTGCATGCGCTTTGCGTCCGGATTTGCTATGAAAGAGCGGTGCCGGCTCGGTGGCCGGGGGTGCAAGGGTATCAGCTTGATCTACATGACAGCCATAATCGGTATCGCGCGCCTTGTGTGGCGGCATTTTGGTGCTCGAATCCCAGTGCGTGGATTCGTGCGGACTGAGCGCCGATGAACAAGCATGCATCGGAGCGTGATGCACCGGTGGATTCCGCGTCGGGCGCGGATGCAGCGCCGGACATCCGTATCGTCCTTGTCGGCACCCAGCATCCGGGCAATATCGGCGCGGCAGCGCGCGCGATGAAAACAATGGGTCTGCGCAGACTCGTTCTCGTCGCACCGCAGAAATTGCAGCATCCGGATGCGACCGCGATGGCGGTCGGCGCCGACGATGTACTTGCTTCAGCGCAAGTCTGCGATACGCTGAAGGAGGCACTCGCCGACTGCCGTTTCGTCGCTGGTTGCACCGCGCGTGCGCGGCAGGTCATGTTGCCCGAACTTGAACCGCGCGAAGCCGCAGTGAAGTGTCTGGATGCGACAGTTGCTGGCGCGGTCGCGCTGGTATTCGGCCCGGAGCGATCCGGCCTGACCAACGACGACTTGCAACGTTGTCATGTCACCGTGCACATACCCGCGAATCCGGAGTTCAGCTCGCTCAATCTCGCGGCGGCGGTGCAAGTGTTGAGTTACGAACTGCGGCTCGCGATGCTGGCGCGCACCACCATCGTCAGGCGCGAACTCACCTGCGATGAAACACCGGCCGACCAGATGCAGATGGAAGCGTTTTTCGTGCACCTCGAACGCATGCTGCACGCGATCGACTTCCACAAGGGCCGCTCGCCGGAAATCGTGCAGCGACGCCTGCGCGCGATGTTCCTGCGCGCGCAGCCGGACGAACGTGAGTTGCGCATCCTGCGCGGTGTTTTCGCCGACGCCGAACGCATGGCGCGACTGGCCGGGCAGGGCACGGAATGATTCGCGCTAGGATGCGTCAGTCGTACGGGGGATGACATGCGCTTTGGCTTGCAAGCTCGATTTATTGCGATCCTATTGCTGACGGGTCTGATCGCGGTCGCCGCCTTGTTCGCTGTCCGCAGTCAGTTGCGCGCACACGACCGTGCGATCGCCGAGTCCGTGCGAGCTTACATCCACGACGACGACGCACAGCGGCAATCCGAAGCGCTGGCCAAAATCAGAGCAGTGAATCATCGTTACCACATCGAGTTGATGCTGACGCTTGCGCTGCTGGGCCTGATTCTCGCCAGCATCGCGCTGCTGATATCGCGCGGCTTGGTGCAACCGATCGACCGGCTTGCCGGTGCCGTGCGGCGCATCGAGGATGGCGACGACATCGCGCCGTTGCGCGATACGGAACGCAACGACGAGATCGGCGATCTCACGCGCGCGTTTGGCACGATCCACCACGCGCTCGTCGCGATGCGCCAACGCATGGATCACGATGCCGATCAACCTGCACCGATGCAGGTGAGCACGACGATGGTGTTTTCGCCACCGGTTGCCGGCAAAGCGACCGATGCAATCAAACCAGCGTTATCCCCGCATGCGGCGGTCGTGAAAGCTGAAGTTGCGATCAAACACGACCTCGCGCGCGAGTCGCGGCTCGAAGACGATCTGCGTGAAGCATGGCAGCGCGGCGAGATGCGCGTCTTGTACCAACCGATCCATTCGCTGGCCGACGGCAGCATGCGCGGCGCAGAGGCGCTGTTGCGCTGGCAGCATCCGGCTGATGGCGCGATCGCGCCGGACGAATTCATCCCGCTCGCCGAGCGCAGCGAATTGATCGAGGCGCTTGGTCGCAATGTGTTGATCCAAGCTTGCTCCGACGCGGGCTTGTGGCCCAGCGGCGGCACGCCAGACACCACGCCGTTCCTCTCGGTCAATGTGTCGGCTCGGCAGTTGCACGGCCCGCAATTGTTCGAAGCGGTCGTCGAGGCGTTGCGGCGATCCGGCCTCGCCGCCTCGCGTCTGCATCTGGAAATGCCGGTCGCCGTGTTGCGCAGCGACGACAGCACGATCGCAGCGACCATCGAGCAATTGCGCGGTCTCGGCGTGCGTATTTGGCTCGACGCGGTCGGCGCCGACGCAGTCGACCAGGCGCGCTGGATGAAGCTATCGGTCGATGGCGTGAAAGTCGGGCGCAGCCGCATCGCCGGCAAGACCGACGATCCCGAAGATATGGCATCGACCGGCGCCATCGTCGCCACCGCGCGCGCGTTGCGCGTTGTTGCAGTAGTCGTAGGCGTCGAAGGACTCGCGCAACTGAATGTGCTGCGCGAACAAGGCGCCGACCTCGCGCAGGGATTCGTGTTGTGCAAGCCAGTGGGCACTGCCGAGATCGGGCGGCGCTTGCTGGCGTGAGCGACGGTAATCCCCCCGCCAATTAGCTGACGCCAGAAGTGGAATTTTCTCGTAGTCTTTTCCGAGGAGGTTCCATGAAGAAGTCCCGATTTACCGACAGCCAGATCATTGCCGTTCTCAAGCAGGCCCAAGCCGGTACGCCGGT
>JBBQAN010000009.1:0-130766 GCA_038316385.1 Lysobacterales bacterium
GGTCAAGGCACCAGCGCCACTGCATTTCTTTGGCGCAACGGGCGACCACATCATTCCCGCCGATGAAGTGCGGCGCGCGGCCAGATTTTACGATGCGCCTGTCACCATCTATGAAGGTATGAGCCACGCCTTCCAGGTCGAGCGGGATTGGCAGCAAATTGCCGGAGATATCCTGAACTGGCTCACCGAGGAGAAGCTGGCAGGTGTCCATGCCAAGCGAAAATCGCGACCCAAAAGTTGAAAGTAGTGAACTGTAAAAAGTATCGCTTCGGAACCAACTGAACTCGCATCGCTACCTTGACCCATGACTCGCCAATTTGGGATCGCGAGTTGGATCATAAACAGCAAAATGGCTCCATGACCGCGTTCAGAAGATTGCACCAACTCCACGTAACGCATTTGTAGCCGCCGGCAAAAGGTGCATCGAATTGTCGGTGCACCGCAATCACAGACCATCCCATGTTGCAGCCTGATAGCTGCCGGTCATGACTGTCTCGTTAGGGTCGATAGCGGCGGTCGCCACCGGCGCGCTAATTGTCGGTTGGCAGACTCCTACTCAAATTCTCGTAGCACACACAATCGGATCGCGTTCCGCACGTAGAACGCGCCGGCGTGGCAGGATATCGAGAACACAGCGCAGGAGACCGACGAAGGCGATCGGAAAATAATTGAGACCTACATCACGGCATGAGAGCACTCAACTGCTCCAGTGGACGCGTTGACGCCGTCAACCCCATTGCTGTGACCAAGGACTTGTCATGATCACTCACTATCCCGTACTTGAATGCCTTGTTGCGTTTGTCGTCGTGTTCCTCATTGGCTATCTGTGCGCCAAGAGTTCCTCTAGCCGCAATGCCTTGGTCGTACCATTGGGAAGGGCGAACCCGTGAACGCACTGCACACCCAAGGCCATGGCATAGGAAGCACTCGTCAAAAAAGGCCTGCAAAGAAGGAGATAGCACAGTCGTCCGCGATGTCAGTCGCTGACCAGAGCCGCGATTACGCCATGATCGATCCAGCGGATGAAGATCGCATCGTTGCACTCGGTACAGCTATTCTGGAACGGCGTCTGGAACGGGGTGTCGCGATGACCGACCCAGCGGTCGCAGGACATTTCTGTGCCGGCAAACTGCGTGACTTCGACCGTGAAGTCTTCGGCGTGTTGTTCCTGGACAGTCGCCACCGGCTACTGGGTTTCGAGATCTTGTTTTACGGAACCATCGACGGTGCAGAGGTGTATCCACGCGAGGTGGCGCGTGCGGCGTTGCGCATGAATGCGGCGGCTATGATTGTTTGCCACAACCATCCGAGCGGCAGCAACGAGCCCTCAGCAGCAGATCGGGCATTGACGTTGCGCCTGCGTGACGCACTGGCGATGTTGGAAATCCGGCTATTGGATCACTTCGTGATTGGCGATGGACCGCCCACGTCGCTGGCAGCGCGCGGCTGGGTGTAAACGACGCACTGCCATCGGCACGCAACGCAAGACCTCATCGTGAATGCCGATCGCATTCGTCCGTTGTTTCCACCCTCAATGGCCATCCCACAACCGACTGGCGCGTCTTCGGATGCGCCAGATCGCGTCGGTGTATGGCGTTTACCAATCCGAGGAATATCCCCATGAACATTGCAATGACGGTACTACCCAGCAAGACGTTGTATTTCCGCGACAACACCAGTGACAAGGTCTACGCCTGTGAAGTAAAAGCCCAAGGCGATGGCTTCATCGTCGAAGTGCGTTACGGACGGCGCGGGCATGGCATGACGTGCAGCTGCAAGACACCGACACCGGTCGCTCTGGCATTGGCGACCAAGGTGTTCAAGCAGACCATCGCCGAGAAAGAACGCAAAGGCTACACGCAGGGAACCGATGGCAAGGCCTATCAGGGAACCGAAAACGCCCACCGCGTTTCAGGCCTGTTGCCGCAGTTGCTCAATGCCATTGATGCCGATCACGCACAGCGGCTTGTTCTCAATGACGCGTGGTGTCTCCAGCCCAAGCACGACGGTGTGCGGTGTTTGACCGCCATCGTCGGAGCCAGCGTCATGGGGATCAACCGAAAAGGGTTAACGATTCCGCTACCGATCGAAGTCGAGCAGGCGTTGCAAGCCTTGTCGGGCCTCACCCAGGCGGTGTTCGATGGTGAGTTGGTAGGAACTGTGCTGCATATGTTCGACATACTGCGGCACGATGGTGTCGATGTAACCCAACTGCCACTTGGCGCACGCCTCGTGCTCCTCGACGCGTACGTCTTTGACGGCAAGATCATCATGCGATCGGCAACGCATCGTCATGCGCGTTGCAAGCGCGATGCGCTATCAGCCTTGCGTGAGGCTCGCGCCGAAGGAGTCGTGTTGAAGAGGCTGGATGCACCGTACATTGCAGGCCGTCCGTCCAGCGGCGGGACAGCACTGAAGTGGAAGTTCACCGCGTCCGCCACGGTCCGGGTATCCCGCCAGAACATCGGGAAACGCAGTGTCGGCATGGCAATGCGAGGCAAAGCAGGGCAATGGATCGAGGTTGGCAACGTCGCGATCCCCGCCAACGCCGTAATGCCAGCCGAGGGGGCGGTCATTGAGGTCGTGTACCTCTACGCGTTTCCGGTTTCATTCGCGCTGTTCCAGCCCGTTTTCAAGGCGACGCGTGAGGATCAAGACGATTCAGATTGTGCAGCGTCGCAGTTGCAATTCAAGGCAGAGGGCGTAGCAGCCTGACATGCAGGCCGTCGGCGTCGCGAGACGCCGACGCTTTCATCGCACAGAGCTAACGCACGCGCTGATCCCCAACGTGCGCTGGGCAAGTTACACAACGCCTTGGAAAAGCGTCAACGCTTGATCGGGCTGGCCTTCGCCAGTCTCGCGGCGACCAATTGCCGGACCTGGTCGAGCACCTTGGATCGTTCGCCTTTCGTCAGCTTGGCGAATGCCAGAAGCAGCTCAGCTTGTTCGTCCTCTTCCGCAAAGAGGTAGGCAAGCGGCACGTCCAGCGCGCGTGCGAGCGCCGCTGCCGTGTCCATGTCCGCGCGGTTCACTTCTTGCTCGTAGCGATTGATCCGAACGCTGCCGTTGCCCTTATCGCCTGACAAAAGGCCTCCCAGCGCGCGCTGCGACAGGCCGCGCAAGGCGCGCGCGGACTTCAAGCGCTTCGCAAAGATGGCAGAGACGGGTTCGGGCAAGCGGGAGCAACGATGACTGGACTAGAAGCAGCATGGCCCATCTACCCCACGCGTAGAAGACACTACCGTAGCAGTATATAGTCTTGCGACACTGACGACCGAGCAGCGAACCCATCCTTTTTCAGCTGAGGGTTGAACTCACACCACGGCATCCATCGAACGAATGGATCGACATCACAGGGGAATAGAGCATGAAGCGTTTTTGGATTCTGCCATTGACTGTCGTCATGGCTGTCTCAGGCTGTAGCAACGGCGACATCAGTACCGTGCAGAAAGCGACATTAAACGAAAACCCGTCGTTCACAGTGGGGCAGGCTTTCGGAAACCGGAAGGTGTGCGAATCTGTGAAGTGGGATCAAATCAAGGATGATCGCGGGCGCAAGATTGTCGAATACCGCTGCTCGTTCAACAAAGTTGACGACTATGTCAATAGCATTGTCGATAACGCCAATAAGTCGCTCGCAAATAGCGCCAAGAACGTGAAGGATCAGTACGATTCGGATATCACAAATCGTCAGAATGCGGTCATCCAGCAACAGAAATCTCTTTCAGACGCCGCCTCCAATCCAAGTGGTACAACTAATACAGATGTCACCCCGGAACGGATCAAGAGTCTTTCGAACCAATTGGCTGATTTAAAAGCGGCAAACCTGCAAGCTATCTTGACGACTCACTATGCGAACTCCGACGATCCACTCTCAGAGGCCGTCGGCCAGTATCAGGGCGCGTTGGCAAACGCTAAAAAAGAGGCCGATACAGGGAACGCGGCGCGGGCTTCAATGTGGGAGGGGGTTGCGACCAGACAGAACGAAGCAGTACAGCGCTTGATCCCGAGTGAAATCGAAATGAAGAGCAGGCAATTGGATGAATTGCAGCGAGGAGCTCAACATTTGGGCGAATTGCAGCGCTCTAGCCTGGAAGGCTTAAACAAGCAACTAGCTGCCGACCAAGACGCGCTCAAACAGAAAGTAGCCGGAAGAGGGGATTACTTTGCATCTGTCGATAAGGATTTGAAAGACAAAATCGATCTAGCGAAGCCGAAGAACCCCCTAGCTCACGTAAGTGAAGTATTCCAGTGGGTTTTGTCAGAAGATGGCACCCCATCCATGGTCTACGCAGGTACGGAAATGACGTATAGGGATGCGACTGTGAAGAGCCACGACTACAGCGAAAGCAATGCTCAGGCAGCGATCCAGTTGATCATCAAGAACGATGCCACTACCTATGCCCAATACACACAGGAGTTTGGCGCCCTATCGTGGTTGAATTTTATTCAGAACTAGCGAAGGATCAAAAAGGTCCGGCAAGCAAGTGGGACAGTCACAAGAGTTGATAGCATGGCACCGGTCGCGAATGTGACCGGTAAGCTAGTCAGCTTGTTCCACTGCTCGCCAGCATGACGCTGCGCCGGTAAATGCCGGCCACGCGTTGACCGTTGGCCACCGGCTGATGCTCCAAGCCGGTTTCAGCTGAGATCGTCTTGCCTGCGGCTTCGACCTCCCGACCGCGCAACGTTGCCAGCACATTGCTCGCGAGGATCACATGCTGCCCACGTCGCTCGGTCAACCCCTAATCGATCAGGAAAAGGCCCTGTTTCGACTTGCGGCAACCCAAAGCAATGCTATTCGTGCCACGAATAGCACGAATAGCACGAAGAACGCCAAATCCAGAGAGAAAGGTGATTGAAAACTAGATGGCATTTGCAAAGGGCCGAATGACCCTCGCCATCAATCGTCGCCGGGCCAATAGATTCCATCACTTGCACGTCGGTCACTCGTCTGCTTGTTGTTCTTTATGCCGAATCAAGACGTACTCTTTTTTTTCGGCATCGGACATAGATCTTATTCGTGCTGGTCCAAGGTGTCGTTCAGGACTTCGTCGCTTCCCTTGCTCACGAAGTGTTCGCGGATCGACACGGGTGGTGTGTCCGAGCTGAGTGAGCGCTTCGTTCGTCGTATCCGCTATGATCCTCCTCTGATTCCGGGCGTGATTCGCCAGCTGAATCCTATTCATGCCGCCGCTGTCCTTTCGGCGACCACCGGACTCTGGGTGTTTGGCGTTGTAACGGCGAAACATTTGTTCAGGTGGACGGTTGATGCCGTCTGGCACTCTGGCGGAAATCATGGCATGAGCGTGCGGATTAGATTCACCTTCGAGCGAGGAAGCCGGTGCATGGACAGCTAACAGGAACGGCTTTGGTCCGGCCAATTCTTCAACCGCCTGTCGCGCAAGCACGACATTTTGCTCGTTTGATAGCTCTTTCGGGAGTGAAAAAGTTATGTCGATGTAAGCGCCTGCGTTCTTTCTTTCGTACTTCTCAGCCGATTTGAAAAACAGCATAGGGTCATCCTCCGACCATTCCGGCATGTTTCCGTATCCGGTCGCCACGAGGTCCTCACGCTTTGAATGGTTACCCGTTCGCGTGATGTAGGCTAGGTGCTCAGCCGATGACCCTCGCTTGCCAGTCTTGATCCCAAAGTGAAAATGGCTCATTTGTTACTACCTTTCTTCATGGACAATAAAAAAAACCAACGAGTATTCACTCGCTGGCTTTGCCTGGGCGTAAGTCAGTCTTTTTTAGATCAGCGAGAGAAACGGCTATTGCACATAGACAATATCCCCCCAGTAGTAGAGAGAGATAAATACCGATCAACTCGACTACGCTAGGTACTAACTGACTGTTGGCTCATACCTTTACATGTGCATGAGTAAATATTTACTAGCGTAGCTCCGACATCTCCCGCTTTTGAGTAGCACGGAGCGTTGGAGTCCCTTGCGTGACCTGGAGATCGAGAGGGGTCGGCTGAAGAAGTTGTTGGCCGAGTCGCTTCTTGAGAACGAGGTTATGAAGGAAGCCCTGCGAAAAAAATGGTGACCGCACCAGCCTGCAGGGTGCAGGAGCAGCAGCTGATGGATCACGGCTTGAGCGAACGGCGGGCGTTGGTGGTGGTGCGGATGAGCGCCAGCGCGTTTCGCTATGCGTCGCGACCCGACCACAACGTGGTGCTGCGCGAGAAGAGCCTGGCGCTGGCACAGCGGTACAAGCGCTACGGTGTCGGCATGATCCAACTCAAGCTCGGCCAGGCAGGATGGGCGGTGAACTACAAGCGCGTGGAGCGGCTGTGTCAGCAAGCCAAGATTTAGGTGCGGCGTAGCAAGCGCAAGAACGTGCCTGTTGGAGAGCTGTAACCGTTGGTGCGGCCGATCGTGGCTAATCAGGCCTGGTCGATGGATTTCGTGTTCGACCGGACGGCCGGTGGCCCATCGAAAGCTTCAATGGCCGCTTCCGCGATGAATGCCTCAACGAACACTGGTTGACAAGTTTGCCGCATGCACGTTTCGTGATCGGTGCATGGCATCGCGAATACAACCAGGAAAGACCCAAGAAAGCGCTCGGCGGATTGACTCCCGTCGCCTATACAAAACAAGTGGCTGAAAACCGACTACATTGACCTTGGACTCTTAAGCGCATCGCTACTAACGCATGGCGGGGCGTCGAAATGAACGCCATGCGGTCGCCAACGAGGCGCAAAGATCTGGAATCAGAAGCAACCAAAGCAGGTATACCGAATGGCATACCGATTAGATTATATTTCCACTAAAGTCATCTAAAACAATACGTTACATCATAAGTCTGGCGGAGAGGGTGGGATTCGAACCCACGGTCGGCTTACACCGACGCCTGATTTCGAGTCAGGTACATTCGACCACTCTGCCACCTCTCCGGCGCCCGTACGACTGCGGGGCGCGAATGATAAAGGTTGGAATGATGCGGCACAAGCGCGGACCCATTAGCGTCATGCTTCAATGCCATCGTCGCGAAACATTCGTTCACCTTGCGGCGCCCGCGCTAGAATGCCCAACCCAGCTTCGGTACATGCGTCATGAGCCTGATTTCGGTGCCGGTGTCCTACGGTGAGTTGCTCGACAAGATCGCGATCCTGCAAATCAAGTCCGAACGTATCGACGATCCGGCGAAGCTCGCCAATGTGCGGAATGAACTCGAAGCGCTGGAAACTTGCTGGATGGCGCATCCTGCCGTAGCAAAACCATCGGCACCAGGCGACGATCTCGTTGCGTTGCGCACACAACTCAAGGCTGTCAACGAGCGCTTGTGGGTGATTGAAGATGACATCCGCGTGCGCGAGTTGGCGCAGGATTTCGGCACTGAGTTCGTGAGGCTCGCACGCGCGGTGTATCTGGAGAACGATGAACGCGCACGCGTCAAGCGTGAGATCAATCTTGCGCTGGGCTCGGATCTGGTCGAGGAAAAGTCGTACCAGGATTACCGCGCAACGCCTCAGGCCTGACCGTTCGCGATTGAATCGGTAACACAACGATTGAATGAGTCGATTACAGCATCAACCTCAATAAGCTCCATCGCGCCGGCACGCTCGATCTTGGTACCCCAGCGCAGTTCCGACGCCGGTTTGCCGAGCAGTTTCTGCGCGGCCTGGTCGTAACGATCCACCGTCCAGCGCAGATCCGAATACGGGCCGCTGCGGCGCGGATCGGTGCATGCATAGAGCCCGATGACGCGGGTGCCGACCGCGTTGGCGATATGCACAGGGCCCGAATCGGGCGACAGCACGATGCTCGCGCGTTCGAGCAGCGCGGGCAGTTGTTGCAGCGTGTCCTTGCCGGTCAGGTCGATTACCGGGTGTTGCATGCAGGCAAGGATTGTGTCGGCCATGCGCCGTTCGAGCGGACTGCGCCCGCCGCAAAGTACGACCCGATGCCCGCGCGCGACAGCGTGATCGGCGACTGCGACGTAGCGTTCGGGCATCCAGTTGCGCAACGCATGACTTGAACTTGGCGAGATCAGCAAGCTCGGCTGCGCGCCTGGCAATTGTGCCGCAGCCCATGCACGCGCGTCATCGGAAATCGGAAAGTCCCATACCGGCGCGGCGCGCGGGGCGCCGAGCGGCTCGATGAACGACGCAAACGCATCCAGCACATGCCCGCCGGTCGTAGCCGGAATGCGTCGATTCACGAACAGCCCGTGCAATTCCTTCGCGCGTGCACGGTCGTAACCGATCCGCACATCGGCAAGGATCGCGCTCGACAGCAGACTCGCGCGCAACGCAAGCTGCATCAGCAACAAGGCATCGAACCGACGGCCCGCGAGTCGCCGACGGAGTGCGGCCAAGCCCGACCAGCCGCTGGACTTGTCCACCACAATGAATTCCACGCCGCGCAGGCCGTCGAGCAGCTTGTGCTCGCGCTTGCCGATCACCCACGTGAGCGCGACCTCGGGCCATGCCGCGCGCAATGCATGCACGACCGGCAAGACATGGGTCACGTCGCCAAGCGCGGACAGGCGCAGCAGGCAAATCGAGCGGAGAGCTTGCGCCATTGGATTCGGCGGATCATCGCAAATGGTCGAGAGGCACTAAACTGCCAGACTGTGGACACGAAAGACACACCGATCGCCGATTCCGAGGTCATGCACCGCTTCCACGACGCTGCGGGCGCCGGCGCGATGTTGTTCGATCGCGCGTCGTTGCCGCATGCCACTCCGGCCTTGTTCGATCCCGACAATGCGACGCTCGACGCCCATCCCGTCGCGGTCGGCGGACGCGGAGCGGCCTGGTTCGTGCGTACCGATGCGGGCGATGCGGTGCTGCGGCATTACCGGCGCGGCGGCGTGGTTGCGAAGTTCAGTCGCGAAAACTACCTGTGGCAAGGTGCGGAACGCACGCGCTGTTTTCGCGAATTCCACTTGTTGCGCAAGCTGCACGAGCAGGGTTTGCCGGTACCCATTCCGTTGGCAGCGGCGTATTGGCGCAGCGGAACCGGCTACCGCGCGGCCTTGCTGATGCAGCGCTTGTCCGACACGCAGTCGTTGGGCGCGCTGCTGGATCGCGGCGAAACCCTGCCTTGGCGCGACCTTGGCCGCACTCTCGCGCGGTTTCATCGCGCCGGCGCCAGCCACGCCGACCTCAACGTGGATAATGTGCTGATGGACGCGCAAGACAAACTCTGGCTGATCGATTTCGACCGTGGCACGTTGCGTTCGCCGGCGACTGGATGGCAGCAGGCAAACATGGCGCGATTGTGGCGATCGTTGCGCAAGCGGTTAGGGAAGCGCGCGCAAGGCGAGGACGTCATGGCGGGCTGGAATGTTCTGCGCACTGAATACGGCGATGCGATGCAGGAACCGGCATGAGTTATGCGCTGCGCTTCCTTGGCGTTGGCAACGCGGCGGCGGTCGAACTTGGTTCGTCGTCGGTCGTACTCGAACGCGATGGCGCGCCATTGCTGATGATCGATTGCGGACAGGAAGCGCTGACCGCTTATCTGGATCACTACGGCACGACGCCGACCGCGTTGTTCATCACCCATGTGCACATGGATCACGTCGCAGGCATGGAACGCTTGTTCATCCGCGCATTCTTTGACGAAGCGTTGCGTGGGCGCCTGCGCATGTACGTGCCGGTGTGCGTGTTGCCGCATTTGCAATCGCGCGTCGCGGATTATCCCGGCGCGCTCGCCGAAGGCACCGCGAATTTCTGGGATGCGTTCCAGGTGATTCCGGTTGCGCGCGGTTTCTGGCATGACGGGCTGTGGTTCGAGGTGTTCCCGGTGCGCCATCACATGCCGGACACTGCATTCGGCCTGCGTCTGCGCGGTAGCCTGGTCTATACCGGCGATACCCGGCCGATTCCGGAAATGCTCGCGCTGCACGCCGATGCGAACGAACTGATCGCGCATGATTGCGCGCTCCATGGCAATCCTTCGCACAGCGGAATAGACGATCTCGAACGCGAGTATTCCTCGGTATTGCTCGGCAGGTTGTTGCTGTATCACTACGAGTCGGAAAGCAATGGCCTCGCACTGACGCAGCGCGGCTACCGCATCGCCAAATCCGGCGACGTCATCACCCTGCACGAACCGTCGCCTGCGCAGACTGGATCGCCATGAATGCCGCATGGCAACCTCGACCCACCACAGCAACGCTCGATCGACGCGGCCGACCGCTGCGCGACTTGCGCGTGTCGGTGATCGAAACCTGCAACTTCCGCTGCCCGTATTGCATGCCCGAAGAGACGCATCCGGAAACGCCATTGCTTGGCGACGCACAGCGCATGGATTTTGCGCAAATCGAACGAGTGGTGCGTGCCTTTGTCGCGCTCGGCGTACGCAAGCTCAGGCTCACCGGCGGCGAACCCTTGCTGCGCAAGGATTTGCCGAAATTGGTGGAACGATTGGCTGCGATCGACGGCATCGACGATCTTGCACTCACGACCAATGCCAGCTTGCTCGCGCGGCACGCACAGGCGTTGCGCGATGCGGGCCTGCAACGGATCACGGTGAGCATGGACACTCTCGACCCGCAACGTTTCCGCGTATTGTCCGGCGGACGCGGCGCGATTGCCGATGTGCTTGCAGGCATCGCCGCCGCCGAGCGCGCTGGATTCGGATCGTTGAAGATCAATGCGGTGATCCAGCGCGGCGTTAACGACGATGACGCGCTCACGCTGGCCGAACATTTCCGCAATAGCGGACACGTCTTGCGCTACATCGAATACATGGACGTCGGCACCTGCAATGGTTGGCGTCGCGAACGCGTGGTGCCGTCGGCTGAGTTGCGCGATCGCATAGCCGCACGCTGGCCGCTGCGCGCGTTAGACGCGCAGTATCGCGGCGAAGTCGCAACGCGTTATGCCTATATCGATGGCGCTGGCGAAATCGGGTTCGTGAGTTCGGTCAGCGCGCCGTTTTGCGGCGATTGCCACCGCGCGCGATTGTCGGCCGACGGCAAGCTGTACACGTGTTTGTTCGCCGATGAAGGGCACGATTTACGTCCGTGGATGGACGATGGGAAGGCGCTCGAGGAGCAACTGCATCGCTTGTGGGGCGAACGTACGGATCGCTACAGCGAGTTGCGCGGCGCGGCGACGCGCGATCCGCATCGCATCGAAATGTATGTGATCGGCGGGTAACGACTTGAAGAAGAAACTGCCCATGACATTGACGCATCTCGATAGGTCGGGTCATCCCGCCATGGTTGATGTGTCGAATAAATTGGTGACAGCGCGAGTCGCCGTCGCAACAACGCGCGTGCGTTTTCCGGCTGCCGTCGCCGATGCGCTGCGCGGGCAGGGCATGAACAGTGCAAAAGGGCCGGTCGTTGATACCGCGATCATCGCAGGAACGATGGCGGTCAAGCGCACGCACGAACTGATTCCGTTCTGCCATCCGTTGCCGATCGACGGCTGCCGATTCGCAATGGACTGGACCGACGCGCGCACGCTGACGATCACCTGCGATGTCCGCACTACGCATCGCACCGGCGTGGAGATGGAAGCGCTGACCGGAGCATCGGTCGCGGCACTGACCATCTACGACATGTGCAAGGCGCTATCGCACGCGATAGTCTTGGGACCAACACAGTTGGTCAGCAAGCGTGGCGGCAAGCGCGATGTGGGCAAGGTGTGCTGATGCGCGTGCGCGTGCTTTATTTCGCGAGCCTGCGCGATGCGGCGCAGTGTGGCGAGGAGACGTTCGAGTCTGTATCGGGAACGCTTGCGACGCTCTACGACACTGCTCGCGCGCGCCATGGGTTTTCCTGGCCACGCGAGCGCCTGCGCGTTGCACGCAATGGTGCATTCGCCGACTGGGGAGAAAGCGTTTGCGAAAACGACGAAATCGCTTTTATCCCCCCGGTTGCCGGCGGATGACATGAAGATCTTTGCGATCAGCGAACAACCCATCGACATCGCACCCCTACGCGAGGCCTTGCTTGATCGTCATGCAGGTGCGTGCGCGAGTTTCGAGGGCTGGGTGCGCGATCACAACGACGGCAGGCCGGTGCGCGGCCTGCGCTACGAGGCCTACGTGGAACTTGCCGAGGCCGAAGGCGCGCGCATCCTCGACGAAGCACGCACGCGTTTCGATATCGTCATGGCCTGCGCCGTGCACCGCATCGGCGACCTGGAACTCGGCGAGCTCGCGGTCTGGGTCGGGGTGACCGCCGCGCATCGCGATGCCGCATTTGCCGCGTGCCGCTGGATCATCGACGAGGTCAAGGCGCGGGTGCCAATCTGGAAACACGAGCGTTACGTTGATGGCGATGCTGCCTGGCTTGATCCTGAAAGCTGACGGGTCGGTGACATACCCGGCTTGGGCAAGCCACCGCGGTTGCATTGCTGCCTACCCCCTGACATTGATCGGGATGTATGGCTCCGCAAATTGCCAGGAACGGACGGTCGAGTACGCAAATTGCCTTCCAAACAGATATTCGCGACCTGCTGGAGCGTCCATCCAGAAAGGGCCGGCCAACATGCGTGCCACGCAACGCAGAATTTGCCTTATGTTCAGTCGCTGTGTCGCAAGGTGTCACGAACACGCACCGTAAAGCCGCTTGTATTGACAGGAAGTCACATACCATGAGCAGGAAAACAGACGCGATCACGAAGCCGACGCGTGAGAAGGATAAGAAAAAGAAAAGCGCAGTTACGGGCAAGACTCGCTTGTCGTCCCGTGCTGCTCGATCCCGCAGTCCTCTCCAGACTATTTCATCGGAAGCAATGCAAGCCGCGGTGATTGCGGAGACGCTCGAAGTCGGCAAGCGAGTCGTCGTCACTGGCGCTATTCGTCTTCGAAAATACGTGCACGAAGAACAAGTCGTCGTGGACGAGCCGCTGGCAACTGAAGCCGTAAACGTCGAGCGCATCGCGATGAACCGCGAAGTTGAAGGTCCGGTCGCGATTCGTTACGAGGGCGACGTGATGATCGTGCCGGTAGTCGAGGAGCGTCTGGTCACGCGCAAGCAACTGATACTGGTCGAAGAGATTCGAGTCACGCGTCGCACTGACGAGCGACGTTCCCCCCAAACCATCGCGCTACGCCGCGAGGAAATCATCGCCGAGCGCATGGACCCGGCCTCCGGTGAGTGGAAAGACGAAGGAGTCAGAAACAAGTCTTGACCTTTTCGTCGCACTAGGCAGCAACGCTTCAACTCGACGTCCGCGGGATCCCGGCGTCACTTCATCCCACTTCATAAGGATATGAAAATGCAAACCATCATTGGTACTTTCGACGACCGCCGTGCCGCACAAAACGCCGTAGACCGCCTGTTGTCACAAGGATTCTCACGCGATCGCGTCCATCTGCAGAGCGGATCGATCGCCACCGAAACCACCCATGATCACCATGGCTTCTTCGCCGGGATCGAGCATTTCTTCGCGAGCCTGTTCGAGACAGATGCGAAGGCCGATGCCGGCAATTACGCCGAAGCCATCCGCCGCGGCAGCACGGTTGTCGCAGTGGATGCGCTTGACGCAGCCGAGGTGGACATGGCGAGCAAGACCATGGGCGAGTTCGGTTCCATCGACGTCGACAAGCGCGCAGCACAATGGAAAAGTAAAGGCTGGACGGGCTTTGATGCCAGTGCCAAGCCAATTGCGTCCGAGCAAGTCCGCGTCGATAAGGCCACGGTGATGCCAGTGGTCGAGGAAGAACTTCAGGTGGGCAAGCGCACTGTCGAAGGCGGCGGCGTACGCGTGGTCAAGCGCATGACCGAAACCCCCGTGACCGAACTGGTCAAGTTGCGTGAGGAACGCGCCACTGTTGAACGTCGCCCCGTTGACCGTGCCGCTACTGAAGCGGATTTCACGAACTTTAAGGAAGGCACGATCGAAGTCCGCGAGAAATCCGAAGAAGTGGTCGTCAATAAGCAGGCGCGCGTCGTCGAGGAAGTCATCGTCGCGAAGGAAGTGAGCGAACGCGAAGCGACCGTGACCGACACCTTGCGCCGCACTGACGTCAAGGTGGAGCGCGTGGCCGGTAAGGACATGCCGTAACATCCATCAGCTTTATTTTTCGTGATGAAGAAACGGGTGCACTTGCACCCGTTCTTTTTTTGAGACTGAGCTGCCGTGAGGTACGGGTTTGCCCGGGTTGCCGTAACGTATGGAGGGTGTCCCGGGGTCCGAATCGTTCGGCCGGCACACGCCGGTTCGCCGTGGCAGCAGTTATCATCGCAAAATCGGCGCCGAGCAATCGACTGGTGTCGTATCCAACCGGGACTCCCGTCATGCCCAACGCACGCCTGTTCGCCCGATTGCGTCCGCTCGTCCTGATCGTACTTGGGTTGGGCGCTGTCGCGATTGCGACAGCGACATCCCAATTCGGCGATCTGCACTGGCGCTTGCTCGGCCCATTCCGTGGCGGCCGCGTTCTCGCAGTGACTGGCGTGCCGGGACAACCGCAGCATTTCTATTTCGGCGCGGTGAATGGGGGCGTCTGGGAAACCCTGGATGCGGGCCGCACCTGGCAGCCGATTTTCGATGACGAGCCGGTCGGTTCCATCGGTGCAGTCGCGGTTGCAGCGTCCGATCCGAAGGTAATCTACGTCGGCAGCGGCGAAGCAGACATGCGTTCGGATATCGCGCAGGGCGACGGCATGTATCGCTCCGGCGATGCCGGCAAGACGTGGGCAAAAATCGGGCTCGAAGACAGCCAGCAAATCGGCAAGATCATCGTTGATCCACGCGATGCAAACACCGTGCTCGTCGCCGTACTCGGCCATCCGTATGGCCCGAACATGCAACGTGGTGTGTTCCGTTCACGCGATGGTGGAGCGCATTGGGAGCGCGTGCTCGGCAAGGACGATGCAACCGGCGCGATCGATCTCGCATTCGAGCCCGGCAATCCACAGGTTATCTACGCGGCGATGTGGCAGGCGCGGCGCACGCCGTGGAACATCTATCCGCCAGCAAGCGGACCCGGTAGCGGTCTGTTCAAATCCAGCGATGGCGGCAACACGTGGACGCAGGTGCGCGGTGACGGTTTTCCGGAACACGTAGGTCGCGTCGGCATCGCAGTCGCGCAGACGATCCCTTCGCGCGTCTATGCGTTGGTCGATGGCGATGATGGCGGTCTGTACCGATCCGACGATGCTGGAGCGCACTGGAACAAGACCAGCGGCGATCCGCGCATCTGGCAACGCGGTTGGTATTTCGGTCGCATCGCAGTCGATTCGAAAAATGCAGAGCGCGTGTATGCGATGAACACGATCGTGCTGCGTTCCGACGATGGCGGCGCGCATTTCATCTCGCTCAAGGGCGACGATACCGGCGATGATTTCCACGAATTGTGGATCGACCCGAACGACTCGAATCGACAAATCCTTGGCGTTGATCAGGGTGCGATCGTCACCTTGAACGGCGGCAAGACCTGGAGTAGCTGGCACAACCAGCCCACCGCGCAGATGTATCACGTCAGCACCGACAACTGGTTTCCGTATCGCGTGTATGGATCGCAGCAGGATTCCGGCGCGGTGGAAGTGCCGAGCGCGGCGATCGGCAACGATCGCATCACGATGGAACAATTCAAGGAAGTGACAGCAGGCGGCGAGAGCGGCATGATCGCGCCCGATCCGGACGATCCGGACATCGTTTATGGCGGCGGCGTGGAAAAACTCGACCTGCGCACCGAACAGACACATTCGGTCGATCCGACGCTCGGCGATCCCGATGCGTTGTATCGGCGCACCTGGACACTGCCGCTGGTCTTCAACAAACGCGATCCGAAAGTCCTGTATTACGCGAACCAGAAATTGTTCCGCACCAACGATGCCGGCGAACACTGGGCCGCGATCAGTCCGGACCTGACCCGCGAAAACCCCGGTTCGCCGAAGAATCTCGATGCAGTCACCGCCGCAAACAATCTTGGCGCCGGACCGCGCCGCGGCGTGATTTACGCGATCGCGTCGTCACCGCTGGATGCGAAGCTGCTGTGGCTCGGCACCGACGATGGCCTGGTCTGGCGCAGTAGCGACGAAGGCAAGCATTGGGACAACCTCACCCCGACTCAGCTCACGTCCTGGTCGAAGGTCGGCATGATCGAGGCATCGCATTTCGATGCCGGTACTGCTTACGCCGCGATCGATCGGCATCGGCTCGACGATCGCAAACCGTACATCTACCGCACTCGCGATGGCGGCAAAACGTGGACGAATGTCGTCGCCGGCATCCGCGATGGCGATTTCGTCAACGCCGTTCGCGAGGACCCGAAGCGACAAGGTCTGCTGTATGCAGCGACCGAACTTGGCGTGTACTTGTCGTACGACGATGGCGATCACTGGCGTTCGCTGCAGATGAACCTGCCGCGTACCTCAGTGCGCGATATCGACGTGCACGGCGACGATCTGGTAATCGCGACGCATGGACGCGGCTTCTGGGTTCTCGACGATGTCGCGCCTCTGCGTCAGATGCACACCGACTCACCGCACGACGCGACGCGCTTGCTCGCGCCGTCCACCACTATCCGTGTGCGTCCGGCCGGTTTCACCGGCACACCTTTGCCGAAGGACGAACCCACCGCCGAGAATCCGCCGTTCGGCGCGCGCATCGATTACAGGCTCGCGTCAGTACCGAAACTACCCGTGCAGTTGAACATCCACGATGCGAATGGGCAGCTCGTGCGGCACTATTCCAGTGCCGATACGCCGCCCAAATACGACATCACCACGGCTGGCGCGGCGCCGGAATGGTTCGCCACGCCATCCATGCCTGCGACCACTCCAGGCCTGCATCGTTTCATCTGGCCGTTGCGTTATCCGACGCTGCCTGCGTTGGCCGATGGCAATGTCTGGGCCAACGGCGTGTGGGCGCCGCCGGGACGTTACGACGCGGAATTGGTCGTCGATGGCCACATCTACAAGCAACCATTCGAAGTCAAGCCCGATCCGCGCGTCAAGGTGACGGCCGATGCGTATGCGCAGCAATTCGCATTCGCGCGGATGGTTGAGGCGTTGCACGCGAAGCTTGCGCCAGCAGCTGCCGAGGCGGGGCGATTGCATTCCGCATTGCTCGCGGCGCGCAAACAGCGCGATCCGGAATTCTCCGATGCGTACGCAGCACTCGACGTGAAGACGATTGGCATCGCCGGCATCGTCGATGCGCCCAATCCGAACAACGCGTGGTCGATGCCGCCAACCAGCACGCGCACATTTGCGTTCATCGCTGGGGCAATCGACAAGCTCGCCAATGCAGCCGACGATGCCGATGCCGCGCCATCGCCGGACGCGCGCGCAGGCTATGCCGCGTTGATACCGATGCTGGAACGCGCGCTCATCGACTGGCAGCAGCTGAAATCCGCAGATTTGGCCGCGCTCAACGCGAAGCTGCGCATGGCTGGGAAACCGGAACTCAAGGTCGTTGCCGTTATCACGCCTGCAAAATGATCGAGATTTTCAGGGAGGAAAATTGGAAGGGCGGCAGTCGCCAGCGCCCGGCAATGCGAGTCACATCGCGCTTGTTTGGCAGATAGAAGAGAGTGGCAGTCCCGCCAGCGACACCTCGGCGCACGAATCACTCGCTACCGTTGCTGCCTTCCGGCCCTGGCGGGATTTGCAAGCTATCGTCGCGAGGGCGCCGACGGGACCACCATTGAACGATGCGGCTCATTCGAACCGACTTGGTGACACGATGTTGCGTTGTGGCGGAGAGAGAGGGATTCGAACCCTCGAAGCGGGGTTTAGCCGCTTACACACTTTCCAGGCGTGCTCCTTCAACCACTCGGACACCTCTCCGGCGCTTCAGCGAACAGTTTAATGCTGGCCGCGAAGACCGCAAAGCATACCGGCCACGGCGTTCCTCAGCAAGGCACATTGTTGCGCCGCTTGGCCCCACCCAGTCGGGTAGGCACAATAAGCGGATGTCCTATCTCGTACTTGCCCGCAAATGGCGCCCCCGGCGTTTTGCCGAACTGGTCGGGCAGACACATGTAGTGCGCGCGCTAACCAATGCGCTCGAATCCGGTCGCGTCCATCACGCATTCCTGTTCACCGGTACGCGTGGGGTCGGCAAGACGACCATCGCGCGGATCTTCGCGAAAAGCATGAACTGCGAGCGCGGGCAGGGTGCTGAGCCCTGCGGCGAATGCGCGACATGCCTCGACATCGACGCGGGCCGCTTCGTGGATCTGCTCGAGATCGACGCCGCGTCCAACACCGGCGTCGACGACGTCCGCGAGGTCATCGAAAACGCGCAGTACATGCCGTCGCGCGGGCGCACCAAAGTGTACCTGATCGACGAAGTGCACATGCTGTCGAAGGCGGCGTTCAACGCATTGCTCAAGACATTGGAAGAGCCGCCGCCGCACGTGAAATTTCTGCTTGCGACCACCGATCCACAGAAGCTGCCGGTCACGGTGTTGTCGCGCTGCCTGCAATTCAATCTCAAGCGCCTCGACGAACCGCAGATTCGCGGACAGATGGAGAAGATCCTCATCGCCGAGGGCATGCCCGCCGAACTTGGCGCGTTGACATTGCTCGCGCGCGGCGCGGATGGCAGCCTGCGCGACGGTTTGTCGCTGCTCGACCAGGCGATCGCCTATACCGCAGGCGTACTCGATGAGGCGGGCGTGCGCGCAATGCTCGGCACGGTCGATCACGCGCGCGTCGGTGCGTTGCTCATAGCGCTCGCCGCAGCCGATGGAATGGCATTGATGTCGGAAGTCGATGCGTTGGCAGGTTTTTCGCCGGATTTCGGGCAAGTGCTCGACGATATCGCCGCGACCCTGCATCGCATCCAATTGCAGCAACTCGTACCGGACATGACAGACGATCAAACCGGTTCCGGCGAGGTAGATGTCACCGCATTGGCCGCGCGGCTTGCGCCCGAGCTTGTGCAGCTCTGGTACCAGATGGCGATCGGCGGACGTCGCGACTTGTCGCTGGCACCAAGCCAGCGCGCAGGTTTCGAGATGGCGCTGCTGCGGATGCTCGCGTTCCGTCCCGCGAATGCAGACGCTGGTGAAACGGCAGGTGAGCCGCCGCGTCGTTCCGCGTCGGCACCAGTCAAGAAAGTTGTCGATTCCGGCTCGCACGTGGCGAAGGCACCAGATCGCGAAGCCTTGCCTGCGGCTGCACCGGCGCGGAAGTACACGACGTCGGTTCGCGAGCCTGCGATCGAGCAATTCCAACCTGCGGCTGAGCCCGCGCCAACGGTGGACGCCATCACGATGCCTGCGCAGCCATCCGTTGTGCCGATCGAATTACGCGACGCCGACGAATGGCTCGCCATGATCGCCGACGCCGGATTGAAAGGCCCGACGCGTGATCTTGCCGCGCACGCCACCTTCATTAGTTACGCCGATGGAATCCTCACTCTCGCGCTCCCTGACGGCTTCGAACACCTGCGCAATGAAATCCAGATCGGCAAGCTCGCCGATGCGCATGCGCCCATGTTGGGAAGCGCACCGCGCATCGTCTTCGTGAGCGCATCCGGCGCTGGCGACAGCCTGCACGCGCGCAACGCACAACAACGCGACGAACGCCAGGCGAACGCCGAACGCGCATTCCTCGAAAATCCTTCGGTACAGCGTTACATGCAGCAATTCGGCGCGAAACTGGTGCCCGATTCGATCCGACCCAATGACGAGAACTGACATGCGCCCAGACATCGCACAACTCATGCAGCAAGCCCAGCGCATGCAGGACAACCTCAAGCGTGTGCAGGAGGAACTGGCCGTGGTTGAAGTGATCGGCCAATCCGGCGGCGGCATGGTATCGATCACGTTGACGGGCAAGATGGAATGCCGCCGCGCGCGCATCGACCCTTCCGTGCTCGACGATGCCGACATGCTGGAAGACCTCGTCGTCGCTGCGTTCAACGACGCCGTTGCGAACGCAAACGAGGAAGCGCGCAAACGCACGTCGGCGGCGACGGGCGGCATGCAGTTGCCACCCGGGATGGGGTTCTGAGCGCGACGCCGCTGCTGGAGCAGCTGATCGAGGCGCTGCGCTGCCTGCCGGGCGTCGGTCAGAAGTCGGCGCAACGCATGGCGTACCACTTGCTCGAACGCGATCGCGATGGCGGGCGTCGGTTGGGCGAGCGGCTTGCCGAGGCGATGGAGAAGGTTGGGCACTGTGTTCGCTGTCGCGATTTCAGCCAGACCGAATTGTGCGCGATCTGTTCGAGTCCGACCCGCGATGCCGCATTGCTGTGCGCGGTCGAATCGCCGGCCGACCGGCTCGCGATTGAGCAGGCGACTGGCTATCGCGGGCTGTATTTCGTGCTGCAGGGCAGGCTGTCGCCGCTGGATGGAATCGGCCCGCGCGAACTCGGCCTCGAACACCTCGCCGCACGGTTGGCGGAAGGCACGGTGCGCGAACTCATCATCGCCACCAACCCCACTGTCGAAGGCGAAGCGACCGCGCATTATCTCGCCCAACTCGCGCGCCAGCACAAAGTCCAGCCCAGTCGAATCGCGCACGGCGTGCCGCTCGGCGGAGAACTCGAATACATCGATCGCGGAACGCTGTCGCACGCCTTCGGATCGCGTAGCGAGATTCCTGGCTAAGACTCTCTCTTTACTGATTCCCGAGCATCATCATGACCGACACCCTGTTCGACAAGATCATCCGCCGCGAAATCCCGGCTGATATCGTTTACGAAGATGCCGACATCGTCGCGTTCCGCGACATCCATCCACAAGCGCCGGTGCATGTGCTGTTTGTGCCGCGTAAGTCGATTGCGACGCTCAACGATCTCGTTGCGGATGATGCGGCATTGATCGGCAAGCTTGTGCTCGCTGCGGCGGCGTACGCGAAGCGCGAAGGTTTCGCCGAAAGCGGCTATCGCACGGTGTTCAATTGCAATCGCGATGGCGGGCAGACGGTATTCCACATCCATCTGCACCTGCTCGGCGGCGGCCCGCTGCACTCGCCGTTCGGATAAACCACGCTGGAATACTCGTCAATTCGTGTGCGCAACGCAGGTGACGCTCAGCGCCGCCACCAGAGTCCTGGCCAGGGCGCATAGAACGGGTCGTAGAAAAACGGATCGTAGCTGTATGCCACGCGGGCAGGCTGCAGGTTCGGCCATAGATAGATCACGTCCGCTGCTACCTTCGGTTGGCGATAGTCGTATGCGCCGACCTTGCGGGTCTCGTACCCGACCACATGGCCGGTGACGGTGAGGCTGCGGCCTTTTGCAAACACCTGCGGTTCGTAGAAACCTTGTCGGCAGGCAATGAAACGGCCTTCTGCGCGATCATCGGCGATCGGGCGCGCCTGGATGCCGAGCGGGCGCCCGACGAGCTGGAAACACGTTTGCCCCGGTAACGATTCGATCTCGGCGATCGTGCCGCCCCAGCGCACCGCCTGGCCGGTTGCATCGTGATCGATCGCAGCGCCTGGAGCGAGCGGCGCGAAGTTGCCTTGCAGCGGCGTTGGAACGGTTGCGCAGCCGCCGAGCGCGAACAGCAACGCAAATGATCCGATCCGCAACAAACCGCTGCTTGTATCGATGAGGCGCGTAGGACGCAGCGCGCGCAAGGATGATTCACTCAGAGACGTTTGCATGGCGAAACTCCTGCGTTGACGGAATTCAGGGACGCCCGGAGGCCTGCACCCGGAACGCTCGCAACGCCTGGATGAGCGCGCGACGGGCCTGATCGTCCACCTCGAGGCGAGCGTAGCGCGCCGAAGCGAAACGCCGGCTGAGCGACAGCACGTCGTCGTGTTGCGCCGGCAGCAATGCGGCAATGCGCCGCGCATAGGTCAGCGCGGGCTCGTGCGGCTGCTTGCGCAGATGCGCGCGCGCAAGCCGTGCGGTGAAGCTTGCCCATGCGGATAGCAGCGGATCCGGACGCGGCCCGCGGTCGCGCAACTGGAACAGCGCGATCAGGGTCAACAGCACCCCGGTCACCACTGCGAAGGCGATGCTGAGGTCGTGGCCATCGGCCTTCGGAAATCCGAGCGATGTCAGCAATGATTCCTGCTGCGCGGCATTGAAGCGCAACACGAAATCGTTCCAGCCATGCCGCAGCCAGTCGCCGACATCGAACAGTCCGCCGCCGGTCGTGCCGCCAGCGCCGGCCGCGTTGGCTGCCGCTTCGCGAAACACGCGTTCAGGGGCAACAGCGGCGGTCGGGTCCACCCGCGTCCAGCCGTGCCCTGCCACCCAGACTTCCGACCACGCATGCGCATCGGATTGACGCACCAGCCAGTAGTTGCCGATGCGATTGTGATAGCCGCCGACGTAGCCGGTCACCACGCGTGCGGGGATTCCCGCCGCGCGCATCAGAAATGTGAACGACGAACTGAAGTGTTCGCAGAATCCGATTTTCGTATCGAACAGAAATTCGTCCACGCTGTTGTGGCCGAGCGGCGGCGCGGCCAGGGAGTAACTGAAGCTCGCGTGATACATCGCCAGCGCACGGCGTACGATTGTCGAGTCGTCGCTGCTTTCGCTGCGCCATTGCCGCGCAAGCGTCAGCGTGCGTGGGTTGAAGCCTTCCGGCAGCCGCAGCGCGACTGCGCGAATACCTGGAGTGAGATCTGGCTCGAAGCGCAGCGGCGCTGCCGAGGTCATCGTGTAGGCACGCAGGCTGGTGATCGGCAGCACCGAGGTGATGCTCAGATCCTGCGCGAGAATCGCGCCCTCGGGCGTGTTTTGCGGCAAATCCAGCGCGAACAGGTAATGGTTGTCGGTCGGCTCCAAGGCGATTTCGTAGCGTGAGGGGCGCTCCGACGCAACCACCGGCGCTGCCTGCATGCTGCGCGGCCAAGCCGGCTGTATCCACGCGCGGCCGTCGAAATTCCACATCACCAGTCCGCGCCAGTACAACGATTGTTGCTGCGGAATGGGGCCTTCGAATCGCACACGAAACGCCGGCGTGTCGTCGGCCAGGATGTCGAGCCAGTCGCCGGGGGCCATGCGGTCGCTGATGCCGATCCTGGCTTTTGCGACATCCGGTACGCCCCACATCGGGCTGCCCAACCGCGGGAACAGCCAGAACCCGGAGAGGGCGAGCGGCACGGCCAGCGCGAACAGGCCGAGAATCGCCACGATGCGTTTCCAGTTCGTCGCAGCGCCGACCGTGCCGACCTCGGCATCGGCCAGGCGCGCACAACTCGCATAGGCCAGCGCCGAAGCAGGCACGGCCAACAACAGGGTCAACGGCCCTTGGTCGAGCAGGAAGGCTGCGAACAAGGCAAACAAACCGAAGCCGAGCAGGCTGCGTGCGTCGCGCAACGTGTTCAACTCGATCGGTTTGAGGATCAGCATCGCGAGCAGCAATGCGCTGGCGGTGTCGCGTCCAAGCCGGAACCCGTACGCAGACAACACCAGCCCGACCACACCGATCGTCAGCAGCAACCGAAATACCGCTGGTGCCGGACGCTTCCAGGTGGTCGCGACGCTGACCGTGCCTGCCAGCAGCATGCTGCCCGCAAGCCATGCCGGCAGCAATCGCAACAACGGCAACGCGCATGCCAATGCAGCAGCAAGGCACCAGATCCGGCTGCGACGATCCAGTGCTGGCGAGGTTGTTTTAGCCATCCGGCATCAATGCCAATGCCTGTAGGCAGGCATGCCGATGCGCGTGGCCTTGCGCCGGCCCGAACGTCTTGCCGGGCAGGATCAATGCGTAGCGCGCATTGGTGCGGTCGGCCTCGACCACCCAGCGTGCGAGCCTGGCGATGCGCGTTTCATAGGGCCAGCCGGTCAGCGTGCTCCAGTCCAGACGGACGTCGCGATCACTGCGCGCCTCGTATTCGCGAACCAGTAACTTGCCGGTGCGCGCGGAAGCTTTCCACGCGACCTGGCGCGGGGGATCGCCGACGCGGTAATCGCGCAAATGATGCGGCTCCTCGCCCTGAGCACGCACGCGGGTGCGTGCGCCGGCGCCATCGTTGGTTGGCAGCGGCGGTGCGTGGACTTCGAGCGCGGGGTACACCAAGAGGCGCAGATCCGGCCAGAAATACGACCACGCGCGCGCGAGTCCCATCGGCTGCGTTGTTGCGACGGTCAGTCGTCCCGGCAGCAACCATCCACGCGTCGTCGTCCGCAGCGCCAATACGACCTGCAAACCTTCGGCATCGAGCAACGAAAACACCGTGCGCGCGGTTTCGCAGGTCACCACCAGGCCTGTGCGCGGTCGCGCGCGCAGGGCGTCGAAGCGCAGTTCGAGTTGCATTGCATCGCCGGCAAACACCGGCACGGCGCGCGCGTCGCGCAGGCGGATTCCGCTGAGCGCCAAATGGGTCGCGTGCAAGCTCAGTTGCGCAGTCGCGGCCAGCAGGAATCCAAGCAGCAGTGCTGGATTGTTGTTGTAGTTCAACGCGCCCAACAGCATCGTGCCGAGCAGTGCGCCGATAAATAGCCCGAAGCGCGTGGGCAGGATGTATATGCGTCGACGATCCAGAACGACCGGCAGCATCTCGACGCGACGCGGTCTGGTCAGACGCATCGCCCGTTGGCGCCATCGCGCGCGAAAACCCAGCGCGGCAGGCGCCATCGCCACGCTTCAGTCAACCGCGACGGCGTGCAGGATCTGTAGCGCGAGTCGATCGCGGTCGTCGTCGTCGCCGTCTGGTACGAGTCGATGCGAGGCGATCTCGTTGAACAGCGATTGCACGTCGTCCGGCAGAACGTGATCGCGGCCCTGGATCAGCGCCTGCGCACGCGCCGCGCGCAACAAAGCCAGGCCAGCGCGCGGCGACAATCCGACTCTCACACCGGGTTGCCGGCGGCTCTGCGCGAGTAGTTCCTGCACATAAGCGATCAATGTTTCGCTGGCGTGCACGCGCAGAGTCGCAGCGCGCAACGCGAGCACATCGGCGGCTTGCAGCAGCGGTTTGGTATGAGCGATCAAGTCGCGGCGGTCTTCGGTCGAGAGCATTTCGCGCTCCGCGCGCTGGTCGGGATAACCGAGCGAAAGCCGCAGCAGAAAGCGATCAAGCTGCGAGTCAGGCAGCGGATAAGTGCCGGCGAGATCGACGGGATTTTGCGTCGCGATCACGAAAAACGGCTGCGGCAATCCGTGCGTTGTGCCATCGACGGTGACCTGCTGCTCGGCCATCGCTTCGAGGAGTGCGCTCTGCGTGCGCGGCGGCGCGCGATTGATCTCGTCGGCGAGCATCAGTTGGGTGAAGATTGGTCCTGGATGAAAACGGAAATGTTGCTGGGTCTGGTCGAATACCGACACACCAAGGATGTCCGACGGCAACAGGTCGGAAGTGAACTGGGTGCGTTGAAAATCCAGCCCGACCGTTGCCGCCAGCGCGTGCGCGAGCGTGGTCTTGCCGAGGCCCGGCAGATCTTCGATCAGCAGATGGCCGCCGGCCAGCAGGCAGGCGAACGCAAGCTTGATCTCGCGCGGCTTGCCGAGCACGAGTTTGTTGACCTGGGCAATGGCCGCCGTGAGCGCAGCGCGCGCGGATTCGGTCAGGATGGGTGGAGCGCTGGCTTGGGCGTGCATGCGTGCTGCCGGTGGTCGTCTTGCAGAGAGTCTATCGCGCCCCGGCTGGGATGGCGTTGTTGCGGGCGCATGTCGGTATGGAAGTACCGGATTGTGATGCTACGACTTTCATCGCGTCGCAATGCACGTTCATGGCACCACAAAACCCACATCGCGCAACATTTGTGCAAGCGCGATCATCGGCAGCCCGATCAGCGCGGTCGGGTCGTCGTTGCGGATGGATTCGAACAATGCGATGCCGAGTCCTTCGGACTTGAAACTGCCGGCACAATCGTACGGGTGTTCCTCGTGCAGGTAGCGTTCGATGGTGGCGTCGTCGAGCACGCGAAACACGACGTCGGTGACATCGCGATGGATCAGCGCGATATTGGCCGCGTCGCAGCGCACGCAGACCGAGGTGTGGAACCGCAACGTGTTGCCCGATGCTGCGCGCAACTGTGCGACCGCGCTGGCGTGGTCGCCGGGTTTGCCAAGCGCAAGGCCGTCGCGTTCGGCGACTTGATCCGAGCCGATCACCCATGCTTCGGGATGCGATCGCGCTACTGCATCGGCTTTGGCGCGCGCGAGCCGCTCAGACAGCGACGCTGGCGTCTCGTCCGGCAATGGCGATTCGTCGGTCGCGGGCGATACGACGGAATAGGGCAGGGCGAGGCGATCAAGCAATTGCCTGCGATAGACCGAGGTTGAGGCGAGGATCAATTGCGTTGTTGGCACAACTCAGCGGCCGTTTCGACGCAGGGCCGGCGGCTCGCGTACCGCGGCTGCGATCGCCGGGCCGGTCGCGGATTCGAGTTCGGCGCCGGCATTGTCGAGGCGGTCGAGTTCGGCGGCGATGCGCGCGCGCGCGCGTACAAGCGCGGCAGCGGCCTCGTCCAATGTCTGCTGACTCGCGGTGCCCACGTTCTGTTGCAGCCACATGCGGTGCTGCAGCAGATCGCGAAATCCGGCCTGTAGGCGATCGTTGCTGTCCAGCGATGCGCGCGCATCGGCGGCGATGTCCGACGGCATCCGCCCGACCACGGTCTGCATGACCCCCATGCGCTCGCGCGTACGGCGCAACAGGGTTTCCATTGCGTCGGCATCGTCCATGATGCGGGTCAGGGTGCGCTGGCGCCGATTCAACTGGCTGCGCTGCCACAGGATGATGCCCGCGATGACGACAAGCACGGCGAGTACAAACACCAAGGTTGTGATGGATCGATCCACAGTCATGCGAATCCGACAATATGGCAGTCTGCACCAGCGGTAGGGCAAGCCGCAAACCTCACGTTTCATTGAACTCCCGTAATTGACACGCACCATTGCCAGCCCGTATTCTCTCGCTCTTATGTCCGCTGGCCTGCCCGAGACGCTGGATGCTTGGCGCATGCTGGCTGCGTGCCGCACTTTCGAGGGCGTGCTGTCGCTGGCAGCAATGCCGCGTTTGCGCGATGCGCTGGAGCAGCCCGAGTTGGAGCAGGGCGGCGGCGAATGCCGTTATGCCTTGGAGTTCGACCGCGGCGTGATGGATGTGCCGTATGTTGAAATCCGTGTGCAGGCGGAATTGCCACTCGTCTGCCAACGCAGCCTGCAGCGATTCATGCTGCCGGTGCAAATCGTGCAACGACTGGTGCTGGTCACCCGCGATGAGCAGGAGGCCGAGTTGCCGGAAGGGTACGAGATGTTGAAACCCGAAGCAGATGGCACGATCCATCCGCTGGAACTGATCGAGGACGAGCTCATACTCGCCATTCCGGTGATTCCAATGGATCCGCGCAGCGAACCGGTCGATGTCACTTGGCCGCACGCAGCTGCAACGAACGAAGCAAACGATGTTGAACAAGCATCACCCAAGAATCCGTTCGCCGTGTTGGCTGATCTCAAGCAACCCCGGCCCAAGTCCAACTAAGTCACGCTGCAAAACGTTCCCGGAGAATCACCATGGCAGTCCAGAAATCACGCGTTTCCCCCTCGCGCAAGGGCATGCGTCGCGCGCACGACGCGCTGACCGGCAAGCAGTTGTCCACCGACAAGACCAGCGGCGAGACCCACATTCGTCACCACATCACCAAGGATGGCTACTACCGCGGCCGCCAGGTTATCGAGCCGAAGACTCCGGTCGACGTCGAAGAGTAATCTTCAAAGTTCCGCGTGCGCTGCAGAATGCGTGCGCATGAACGCGACGACTCGGCAGGAGAATAGGGTGACCCAACAGGCGCAACGCGTGTTTTCACGCATCGCCGGCACTGGCAGTTATCTGCCCGAGAAGGTGCTGACCAACGCCGACATGGCGCAATTCGTCGATACCAGCGACGAATGGATCCGTGAGCGCACCGGCATCCGCCAGCGCCACATCGCGGCCGAAGGGCAAACCACCAGCGACCTGGCCTATGAGGCGGGCTTGCGCGCGATGGAGGCCGCCGGCATCACCGGCACCGACGTGCAGTTGCTGATCGTCGGCACCACCACGCCCGATATCATTTTCCCATCCACTGCCTGCCTCGTGCAGAACATGCTGGGAGCGAACGGCTGCATGGCGTTTGATGTCAACGCCGCGTGCTCGGGCTTCATGTATGCACTGAGCATCGCCGACCAGTTCATTCGTGCCGGCACGGTGAAGACAGCGCTGGTGATCGGTGCGGAAACGCTGACGCGCATGCTCGACTGGTCCGACCGCGGCACCTGCGTGCTGTTCGCCGATGGCGCGGGCGCAGTGGTGCTGAAAGCCGACGACGAGACCGGCATCATCTCCACCCACATGCATGCGGACGGCGCGTACAAGACTCTGTTGTGGAACCCGGTCGGCGTTTCGGCCGGTTTCAAGATGGACGAGAAGAACGCCGGCGTGCGCGTACTCATGGCTGGAAGCGAAGTGTTCAAGGTCGCAGTCAAGACGCTCGACGCCGTCGTCGAGGAAACCCTCGAAGCCAACGGCATCGACCGCCACGCGATCGACTGGTTGATCCCGCACCAGGCGAACCTGCGCATCATCCAGGCCACGGCAAAACGGCTCGACATGCCGATGGAGCGCGTGATCGTCACCGTCGACAAGCATGGCAACACGTCGTCTGGCTCGGTGCCGCTGGCGCTCGACGAAGCCGTGCGTTCGGGCAAGGTGCAACGCGGGCAATTGCTGCTGCTGGAAGCCTTCGGCGGCGGCTTTACCTGGGGCTCGGCGCTGATTCGCTATTGATCCGCGTGTTCCACGTTCGTAATAGCGACCACAGAGTCTTCTGATGATACCTAGAATCTTGTTGCTTGCGATGTGCTTTTTGGTGGGAACAGCGTTCGCTGACTCGTCGGTGAAGCTCAAGCATGTCTCGTTGGATGAGTTTATGTCCGGCGATCTGGCGGTCAGTATTCCGTTGCAGCTCAGCGTTCCGGTTCAATACGACCATGTGGAATTGCCCAGTGTGGGGTCGTCTTACCACTACTGGATGCTGAAGTCGGAAGCGAGTCGTGCGAACGCAACTGGAGATTTGCCCGGCAACAGCGGCTACATGTACGCAGAAATTTCCGAGAATGCTGTCTACCGCAGCGAGAAGGATGTGTTTCGCGGTCTGGAGGATATGACTGCTGATGAAAAAGCGGAGTTCTCGGCGGCCCTTACCGATGTCCGGATGGAACGATGCAAGACCGGGAAGTTCCCCGTGCTTCTCCTGACGGTAATCGATAAAAAGACCGGTTATCGCATTCATAATATGTTCGTAGCGACGTTGATAGATACGAACGTGGTCTTTATCGCGCTAATAGCGCCACACAAACACCAGGAAATCGGCGACCTCGTCTGGGCGGACATCCGCAGCGACTTGGACTGCGCCAAGCCGTAGCCCGGATCGAACGCTTGCAGTTCGATCTCATTTGCAGACAAGTGAGACCTCATGCATCCAACCGAAACACACCTCGCCTTCGTCTTCCCCGGCCAAGGCTCCCAATCCGTCGGCATGCTCGCCGAACTCGCGGCCGCGCATCCGATCGTGCGCGAAACATTTGCCGAAGCGTCCGATGGCGCCGATATCGATCTCTGGGCGCTTTCGCAGGAAGGCGCCGAAGCCGAACTCAATCGCACCGAATACACCCAGCCTGCACTGCTCGCCGCCGGCATCGCTGTCTGGCGCGCGTGGCAGGCTGCAGGCGGTGCGCAGCCATCGCTGCTCGCGGGTCATAGCCTCGGCGAATATAGCGCGCTGGTCGCGGCCGGAGCGTTGTCTTTACACGACGGCGCGAAGCTCGTGCGTGAGCGCGGTCGACTAATGCAAGCCGCCGTTCCAGCTGGACAGGGTGCGATGGCGGCGGTGCTCGGCGCCGAAGACGCGTTGGTCGTCGAAGTGTGCGCAGAGGTGTCGAGCGGCGGCGACTCTGTTGTGGTGCCGGCAAACTACAATTCGCCCGGGCAAATCGTGATCGGCGGCGATGCGATCGCGGTCGATACCGCACTCGCGGTACTCGCCGGTCGCGGCGTCCGCAAGGCGGTGAAGCTCGCCGTCAGCGTGCCGTCGCATACGCCGCTGATGTTCGATGCCGCGCAACGTCTCGGCGAGATCATGGCGACGTTGTCGTGGTCGCTACCGACTCTGCCTGTCGTGCAGAACGCCGACGCGGCGGTGGCCGATTCGATCGACGGAATTCGCGATGCGCTGGTGCGCCAGCTCTACCAGCCGGTGCTATGGACCGATTGCGTACGCACGCTGGCCGCCAATGGGGCGACCCGCATCGCCGAATGCGGCCCGGGCAAGGTGCTCACGGGTTTGATCAAGCGCATCGACAAGACCCTGAATGCGCGCGCGCTCGGCGCGCCGGAAGATTTCGACGCAACATTGCAGGAGTTCAAGGCATGACCGAACAAGCATTGAAAGGCGACATCGCCCTCGTCACCGGCGCAAGCCGCGGCATCGGTGCGGCGATCGCGGATGAACTTGCGGCGCAGGGCGCGATCGTGATCGGCACCGCGACCACCGAAGCCGGTGCCGCAGCAATCGGCGAACGCCTCGCTGCTTATGGCGGAACAGGGCGCGCACTCAATGTCACCGATGCCGCTGCGGTCGATGCATTGATCGAGAGCATCGCGAAGGATTACGGTCCAGTGTCGGTGCTAGTCAACAACGCCGGCATCACCCGCGACCATCTGCTGATGCGCATGAAGGAGGAGGACTGGAATGCGATCATCGACACCAACCTCAGTTCGGTCTTTCGCACATCAAAAGCGGTGTTGCGCGCAATGATGAAGGCGCGCCGTGGCCGCATCATCAACATCGCATCGGTGATCGGCCTTACCGGCAATCCGGGGCAGGCGAATTACGCAGCCGCGAAAGCCGGAATTATTGCGTTCTCCAAATCGCTCGCGCGCGAGATTGGTTCGCGCGGGATCACCGTCAATGTGATTGCGCCGGGATTCATCGACACCGATATGACCCGCGCATTGCCCGATGCCGGTAAGCAGGCGATGCTCGCGCAGATCGCGCTCGGACGCTTCGGCGAGCCGGCCGATATCGCGCGCGCAGTTGCATTCCTCGCCGGGCCATCCGCGACCTATATCACAGGCGAGACATTGCACGTCAATGGCGGCATGTACATGGCGTAACGCTTGAAAAGTGCTGTGGAACCGGCGCATGCGGCGAAGGCTGTTGCGGGCGCGGGTTTCCACTACAATACGCCCGCCGGCAATTCATCACTGAGGTCAATCCATGAGCACCATCGAAGAACGCGTCAAGAAAATCGTTGTCGAACAACTAGGCGTCAAGGAAGAGGACGTCACCACAAACGCCTCGTTCGTTGACGATCTGGGCGCGGACTCGCTGGACACTGTCGAGCTGGTGATGGCGCTCGAGGAAGAATTCGAATGCGAAATCCCGGACGAAGATGCTGAAAAGATCACCAGCGTCCAGCAGGCGATCGACTATGTGAAGGCCCACACCAAGAGTTGATCGCGGCTTGAACGGGTCGCACATGCCGGGGCCGCGCATCGCGGCCCTGTGCATTTCAAAGGTGGAATCGCAAGTCGCTTGCAGCAACTGCGCGGATGCGCACAGCGGGAGGATCGGATGAGTCAGCGTCGCGTCGTGATCACCGGAATGGGTATCGTGTCGCCGGTCGGCAATGATCTTGTCACCGCGTGGGACAACATCGTCAATGGTCGCTCTGGCATCGGCCCGATCACCCATTTCGATACTGCGGGCTTTGCGACCACCATCGCCGGCGAGGTGCGCGGCTTCGATCCGACCACGTTCGTGTCGCCGAAAGACGTCAAGAAGATGGATCCGTTCATCCACTACGGAGTCGCTGCCGGCATGATGGCGATGGTCGATGCAGGACTCGAAATCACCGATACAAACGCCGAACGCACCGGTGTGATCATCGGCTCCGGGATCGGCGGTATTGCCGGCATCGAGAAGACTTCGATCGCGTGGCATGAAGGCGGCCCGCGCAAGATCTCGCCGTTCTACGTGCCCTCCACGATCATCAACATGGTCTCGGGTCAATTGTGCATCTTGAAGGGTATCAAGGGCCCGAATTTCTCGGCGGTATCTGCGTGTGCGACCTCGAACCACAGCATCGGCACCGCGATGCGCATGATCCAGTACGGCGATGCAGACATCATGATTGCCGGTGGCGCGGAGTACGGCGCATCGCCGACCTCGGTCGGTGGCTTTTGCGCGATGAAGGCGATGTCCACGCGAAACGACGATCCGACGCGTGCGAGCCGGCCGTGGGATCGCGATCGCGATGGCTTCGTGCTCGGCGACGGTGCCGGTATTCTCGTGCTCGAAGAATACGAATCCGCGAAGGCGCGCGGCGCACGCATCTATTGCGAGCTTGCCGGGTACGGCGCGGGTTCCGACGCATACCACATGACGGCGCCGAGCGAAAACGGCGAGGGGCCGGCGCGCTGCATGGGCGTTGCGTTGCGCGATGCGAAGCTCAATCCGACCGACGTCGAATACGTCAACGCGCATGGCACCTCCACACCGCTCGGCGATCTTGCGGAAACGCTCGCTCTCAAGCGCGCGCTCGGCGATCACGCGTACAAAACGATGGTCAGTTCGACAAAATCGATGACCGGCCATTTGCTCGGCGCAGCCGGCGGCGTTGAGGCGATTTTCAGCGTGCTCGCGCTGCACAACGGCGTCATTCCGCCGACGATCAATCTTGACCATCCGGGCGAGGGCTGCGATCTCGATTACGTGCCGAACATCGCGCGCGAAAAGAAGATATCGGTTGCGGTGTCGAACGGCTTCGGTTTCGGCGGCACCAACGGAACACTGGTGTTCCGCACGATCTGATGCAACGCACGCGGCATTTGCAGGCGCACGTGCGAACCGATTTCAATACATCTTCGTTGAGCCATCCGTGATCGAAACACGCATGTTGCATGGCGACACCGATCTGCTCGCGCTGCATCGCTGTTTTCCGGAACGCTATCCGCTGCTGCTCGAAAGCGTGGCCGATGGCACGCTGCGTTCACGCTGGGATTTGTTGCTTGTTACCGACGGCACCGGGTTCCGCAGAAACTCTGCCGGCATGGTTTCCACGCTCGACGGCCACGCATTGTCTGGCGGGTTTTTCGATCAGCTCGATGCCGCGTGGGATGCGCTGCGCTGCGAACACAACCGAGACGACGTGCCGTTCCATGGCGGATGGGCGTTGTACTTAGGTTACGAACTCGTGGGCGAGATCGAACCGATACTTGATCTTCCGCTACCGGAACCTGACACGCTTCCATCGGCGCTCGCACTGCGTTGTCCGGGAGCGCTGCTGCGCGATCGCGAACACGGCACCGTGATCGCGATCGCCGAACATGGCTTTGCTGCGTTGTTCAATGCGATCGACTCGGACGTGCGATTGGCAAATGCAAGCACGTTGCCGGAATGGATACCACCTGTCGCAGTCGATGAAGAAGATTCACAAGCCTTCATCGATGGCGTTGCATGCGTGCACGAGCATCTCGTCGCCGGTGATGTGTTCCAGGTCAATCTCTCGCGTGGATGGCAGGCGCGTTTTACCAAGTCGCCTGCACCTGGCGCCGTGTATCAGCGTTTGCGGGCAGCGAATCCCGCACCATTCGCGGCCTCGCTGATCCAGCCCAATTGGGCACTTGCGAGTTCATCGCCGGAGCGGCTGATTAGCGTGCGCGACCGCATCATCGAAACCCGTCCGATCGCCGGCACGCGCCCGCGCCTTGTCGCGGACGACGAAGCGGCACGCGTGCGCGAACTCATCGGTCATCCGAAGGAGCGCGCCGAGCACGTGATGCTGATCGACCTCGAACGCAGCGATCTTGGTCGCGTCTGCGTGCCGGGTAGCGTCGAAGTCGACGAGCTGATGGTGGTCGAGAGTTACGCGCACGTACATCACATCGTATCCAACGTGTGCGGCATCCTGCGCAAGGATGTCACGCCGGCAGAGGCGATCCGAGCGGTGTTTCCCGGCGGCACGATCACCGGTTGCCCGAAGGTGCGTTGCATGCAGATCATCGCTGACATCGAAGGCGTCGGACGCGGCGAATACACTGGCGCGCTGGGTTACCTGGATCGCAATGGCGACATGGATCTGAACATATTGATCCGCAGTTTTCGCCTGATCGGGGATAGCCTGCATTTTCGCGCAGGCGCCGGCATCGTCGCCGATTCGGTTGCCGCCCTCGAACTCGACGAAACCCGCGCAAAGGCGCGTGGATTGCTGCGCGCACTCGATCCAGACGCATGAAGACGCGCATTTACTGCGGTGAACGGCGCACAGACGCGGTTGATCCGCGTGATCGCGGGCTTGCTTACGGCGACGGCGTATTTGAAACGATCCTGATCCATCAGAATGCGCCAGTTTGGTGGGACGCGCATGTCGCCAGGATGATTCGCGGTTGCGCAGTGCTGGGCATTGCACCGCCCGCCCCTGAGTTTCTGCGTGCGGAAATCGATGCGATGATCGCCCATTGCGCGCGCGGCGTACTCAAGCTGATCGTCACGCGCGGCATTGGCGAGCGCGGTTATGCGCCATCGCAGGATGTCGCGCCGACGCTGGTGCTGTCGCTGTCGGCGGCGCCAGCGTTTGCGTCGCGCGATGGACTGGTACTGCGCTGGTGCGAAACACCGCTCGCGATCCAGCCGCGCCTGGCCGACATCAAGCACCTCAATAGACTGGATCAAGTGCTGGCGCGCGCGGAATGGCGCGATACCGCGATACACGAGGGCCTGCAATGCGACACAAACGGTCGCGTGGTCAGTGCAACATCCGCAAACCTGTTCGTGCTGCGCGATGGTCGCTGGCTGACGCCGCCTGTTGTCGAATGCGGAATCGCTGGCATCTGCCGTGCATGGGTGCTGGAGCATGTCGCCAGTGCCGCCGAAGCTGAACTCGTACGCGCAGATATCGAATCCGCCGACGCTATCCTCCTGTGCAACTCCGTGCGCGGTATCCTTTGCGTGGCAGCGCTGGGGTCGCGCCGCTGGTCGCTGCATCCGCAGGCGATCGTGCTACGCCGGCAATTGGTCGCGGCTGAGCCGGCATTCGATAAACCGGAGGACGCGTGACAGACAAACCAATCCGTGGCGTGTTCCGCCGCATCGTGTCCGGACTGTTCAAGCTGGCTTTCCTGGCTGCACTGATCGCGATCGGCATCGGCTACTGGCATTTCAATCGCTTCACGACGACGCCGCTCGGTGTGCACGACACCAGAATCGACATCCGCAGTGGCGAATCGTTGCGCAGTGTGGTCGCGTCGTTACGCGATGCCGGCGTCGGCACCGGCAGCGATCTCGAATGGCAACTGCTGGCGGCGCGCATGGGCGTGCGCTCGAAGATGCAGGTCGGCGAATACGCGGTCGCGGCCGACATGACGCCCGAACAACTCCTGCGCAACATCTCCAGCGGCAAGGTCATCCAGTATCACTTCACCATCGTCGAAGGCTGGAACATGCGCGAACTGCGCGGTGCGCTGAAAGCTGCGCCGAACATGCAGCACCTGCTTGCCATCACCAGCGATACCGCGCTGATGCAGCAGCTTGGCCGCGCGCGCGCGCGCGCCGAAGGCCGCTTCTTGCCCGAAACATATGCGTACACGCGCAACAGCAGCGACATCGAGCTGCTCGCGCGTGCAGCAAAGGCGATGGACAACGCACTCGCGAATGCGTGGAGACAACGCGATCCCGATCTGACGTTGAAGACACCCGACGAAGCCTTGATCCTCGCTTCGATCGTGGAGAAGGAAACCGCACTGCCCGACGAGCGACCGCAGGTCGCGGGTGTATTCGTGCGCAGATTGCAAGCCGGGATGAAATTGCAGACCGATCCGAGTGTGATCTATGGGCTCGGCGGCAGTTACAACGGCAACATCACGCGCCATGACCTTATCGTCGATACGCCGTACAACACCTATACACGCGCTGGATTGCCACCGACGCCGATCGCGATGCCGGGGCGTGCGGCGCTGCAGGCCGCGACGCATCCGGCTGCCGGTAACGCGCTGTATTTCGTTGCCAGCCACAACGGCGGTGCATCGGTGTTTTCGGCGACGCTCGCCCAACATAACGCGGCGGTTGCACGATACCTGAAGTCGCAGCGCGAGAAACAATCGCAGTGAACGGACGGCTGATCACCATTGAGGGCGGTGAGGGCGCGGGCAAATCGAGCGTGATGGGCGCGTTGCGTGCAGCGCTTGAACAACGCCGTATCGAAGTCGTGCAGACGCGCGAGCCGGGCGGCACCGACTCCGGCGAAGCGATCCGCGCATTGTTGCTTGATCCATCGCGTTCGTTGTGCGCCGAAACCGAACTGCTGCTGATGTTCGCAGCGCGCGCTCAACTCGTGCGCGAACTGATCCTGCCGGCGCTGGAGCGTGGTGCCTGGGTGCTGTGCGACCGCTTTACCGATGCGAGTTTCGCGTACCAGGGCGGTGGGCGCGGGCTGGATTTCGGCAACATCGCCGAACTCGAGCGCTGGGTCGCCGGCATCAAACCCGATCTGACTATTCTCCTGGACGTCGATGTGCGCCAAGGTCACGCGCGGATCGCCGGACGCGATGTCGAGCGCGACCGTATCGAACGCGAGCGCGAGGATTTTTTCGAGCGCGTGCGTGCAACGTATCTGCAACGTGCAGCGCTCGAGCCGCAGCGCTTTGGCGTGATCGATGCAGGCTTGTCGCAGGATGCGGTGTTGCAAGCCGTCCTCGATCAACTCGACTCGACACTCGCTGCATGGAATTGAATGCATTGGCATCGTGGCAGCGAGCACCGCTGCAGCGTGCGCTGGACGCGCTCGCGAACGATCGGCTTGCGCATGCTTTGCTGATCTGCGGGCCGCTCCATATCGGCAAACGCGCGGTGGCCGATGCGCTTGCGCAGACGATGTTGTGCCGCGAGCATGTCGATGGATTGGCTTGCGGACATTGCCGTAGCTGTGCGTTGTTCATGGCTGGAACGCATCCGGACTGGAATTACATCAGCTTCGAGGAAAACGAAAAGACCAAAGTTTTGCGCAAGGAAATTGTGGTCGAGCAGATCCGCAACCTCAGCAGCTGGTTCGCATTGACTCCGCAGCGCGGAGGCGCGCAAGTCGCGCTGATCGAACCGGCTTACGCCATGAATGTCAACGCATCCAACGCATTGCTCAAGACCCTAGAAGAACCGATGCGCGATCGTTACCTGTTGCTGCTTTGCGAGTCCCCGATGCTATTGTCGGCGACAATCCGCAGCCGCTGCCAGCGCATCGAACTGCAACCGCCATCGACGCCGGAAGGGCTCGCGTGGTTGCGAGCACGTGGTCACGGTGAATCCGTCGCGCAATCGGCTCTGACCGCAGCGCGTGGGCATCCGGGCCTGGCCGCCCACTGGATCGAAGAAGAATTGCTCGCGCTGCGCGAATCCGTGCGTACCGATCTGTCCGCAGTCGCGACTGGTCGGGCGCGTCCGCTGGATATTGCTTCCAGATGGCTGCTGGACGGCCGCGCAGACCAGCGCCTCGCATTCGCGGCCGATCTAGCGGTCGATCTGCATGCCGAAGCGCTTGGCGCTACGACCACGAACGCCATGCGTTCGAGCGCCACACCCGATTTCCCCAGGCTGTCGGCATGGTTCGATGCGGTCAATCGCACGCGCAGCCTGCTGCGTACGCCGATCCGCCAAGACCTCGCGCTTGCCGGATTGTTGCGCGATTGGCGCATTGCGGTCGCTGCGCGTTCGGCATGAGCAAGCCCACACGATGAGCTTTGTCGGCGTTACACTCTACTCAAGCTGCAGCGCTGCATGCGTCTGGATGCATCTGTGGGTCGCACGTCATCATCGTTAACGGAGGACTGAGTCATGATGGGAGCAGGCGGAGCACGGCAGGGCATCCTGTCGCTCGCGTTGAAGGACAGGAACGCGCTGTACAACGCATTCCTCTCGTTCATCAAAGGCGGCGGCATCTTCGTGCCGACCCCGAAGCGCTACAGCCTTGGCGACGAAGTCTTCGTTCTGATGACATTGCCCGAGAGTAGCGAGCGTCTGCCAGTCGCCGGCAAGGTTGTCTGGATCACTCCTGCCGGTGCACAAGGCAACCGCGCCGCCGGCATTGGCGTGCAATTCGCCGATTCCGCCGAAGGCGAAGCCGCACGCGGCAAGGTCGAGGCATTGCTGGCCGGCATCACCAATTCGGACAAGCCGACCGGGACGATGTGATCGATAGCTTGCAGGGGATTGTATTTGCGCCACATGATTCTTATGGCACGCAAGCACACAATGCAAATCTAAGGACGCAATGCGGATGCGCTCCATCCTTCCCGCGCTGCAAAACGATCACCATACTTCGCCTGCAACGCCTGCAACTTCGCGAGCAACACATCCGCACCCACGCTGCGAATGTAGTTGATCGGGCCGCCTCGGAACGGAGCGAATCCGGTTCCGAAAATCACGCCGGCATCCAGCAGATCGGCATCGGCGACGACGCCATCGTGCAAGGCCGCGACTGATTCGTTGAGTAGAGGCAGGATGAGCCGATCCTCAAGATCGGTGGGAACCTGATAACCCGCAGGCACCTCGGGCTTCACCGCCTTGCCGTTCTCCCATTTATAGAAGCCCTGTCCATCCTTGCGGCCGCGCTGGTTGGCGGCGAGCTTTTCCTCGAGTCCATTCGGCACAGGCAGATCGAGGAATTCGGCGAGGATCTTGCCGACGCTCGCGGCGACATCCAGGCCCACGGTATCAGCGAGTTCGATCGGGCCGATCGGCATGCCGAACTTCACTGCAGCCTTGTCGATCACCGGACCAGGAATACCTTCGCTATATGCAGCCATCGCTTCCATCATGTAGGGCATCAGAATGCGGTTGACGAGGAAGCCGGGCGTTCCCGCGACTGGCACCGGCAGCTTGTCGATCGCGCGGCAGAACGCGGCGAGGCGTTGCCCGGTTTCCGGCGCCATGTCGGCGTGGCGCACGATCTCGACCAGCGGCATCAGCGCGACCGGATTGAAGTAATGCAGTCCAGCGAAGCGTTCGGGTTGCACCAATTTCGCGCTCAACTCTGCCAACGGAATCGATGACGTGTTCGACGTCACCAGTGCGTCGGGTGCGATCTGGCTTTCGACCGAATCGAGCAACTCCTGTTTGGCTTCGAGGTTTTCGTAGATCGCCTCGATCACCAGTTGTGCCTTCGCCACGCCGGCGCCGCCGACATCGGATTGCAAGCGCGCGCGGGTTTCGGCACGCTTGGTGTCGTCCTTGATCTTCTTCGCGTACAGCGCGTCCGCGCGCTCAAGCGCCGGTTCGATGTAACGCATCTCGCGATCCTGCAAGGTGACCTCGAAGCCCTTGTACGCGCACCACGCGGCGATGTCGCCGCCCATCACACCTGCGCCGATCACGTGCACATGCTGGATACCACCGTTCTTGTCGATACCGTCTTTGCCGCCGAGACTTTTCAGTCGCTCCTGCAGGAAAAACACACGGATCAGGTTGCGCGCGGTATCGGTCTTCGCGAGTTTCGCTACCGAACGCGCTTCGGCTCTGAGCTGCGACTCGGCGCCACCGCCTGCATTGCGCTTCCACGTCGCGATCAATGCGTAGGGGGCTGGGTAGTGTTCCTTGCGTGCCTTGCGTGCAACTTGCTTGAGCATCGTTGGCGCGAGGATCTGCCGCGCGATCCAGGTGTTGGTCGCCCAGCCGAGCAGGCGAATCTTGAACGGGCTGGTTGGGCGTTGGCCGGCAACGGCGATGGCTGTGTCGATCAACAGTGCAGGTTCCGCAAGCTTGTCGACGAGGCCCATTGTCAGTGCAGCCTGCGCGGATACGGTGCGTCCGCTCAGCATCAGATCCATCGCTGCAGGAGCGCCGATCAGACGCGGCAGGCGCACGCTTCCGCCCCAGCCTGGATAGATCCCGAGCTTGATTTCCGGCAAGCCGATGCGTGTGTTGGATGCGCGGCTGGCAACGCGATAACGGCAGGCGAGCGCGAGTTCGGTGCCGCCGCCCATGCAATGACCGTGGATCGCGGCGACCGTCGGCATGCGCAGGTTCGCAAGTTTCTGATAGATGTTCTGGCCGCGACGCAATACATCCTCAACGCTGCCTTTCGCATCAAAGGTCTGGAATTCCTTGATGTCCGCGCCTGGAGCGAAGCCGCCGGATTTGGCCGAACGGATCACCACCGCCTTTGGCGGATCGATCGCGATGCGCTCGACGATCTGTTCGAGTTCGTCGAGCACCGTCTGCGCGATCGCGTTGACTGGCGCATCGGCGCGGTCGAGGGTCAGCACCACGATGCCGTCCGGGCGCAGTTCGGTTTTCCAGTGCTGAAAGCGGAGTCCGTCGAAAAGCATGGCGTGCTCAATCCAGGGAAAGAATGACCGTATCATCCGGGTTCGGCGCATGACCACAAGCATCACTCCGATTGCGAAGCTGGTGGAGTTCCTCGGCGGAACTTTTTTCGCGCGTCATTGTCACTATCTGCGGCCCTGGGCCGCGCAACGAGAACAAGTGCGGATGGGCGAGAACGAACTGGACCAGGCATTGGTCAAGCGCGTACAGCGCGGCGACCAGGGAGCCTTCGACCTGCTGGTACGCAAGTACCAGCATCGAATCGCGGCCCTTGTCGGGCGTTACGTACACGATTGGAGCGAATGCCAGGATGTCACGCAGGATACGTTCGTCCGCGCCTGGAAGGCGTTGGCGAACTTCCGCGGCGATGCCCAGTTCTATACCTGGCTCTACCGGATTGCCGTGAACACCGCCAAGAACCATCTTGTTGCCAGCAACCGCCGCCCGCCCGCCGATGACATCGACGTGGCCGATGCGGTGAATTTTGCCGGTGCGATGCGCCTGCGCAACGACGACACCCCTGAACACGAACTGCTGCGCGACGAAATCGAGCGCACCGTCGCCGATACCGTCGCGGCGCTGCCCGAAGAACTGCGCATTGCGGTCACCTTGCGCGAAATGGATGGCTTGAGTTACGAGGAAATCGCCGAACGCATGGGTTGCCCGATTGGCACCGTGCGCTCGCGGATCTTCCGTGCTCGCGAAGCGATCGACCTGAAACTTCGACCCCTGCTGGATTCAGACCGGGTGCGGCCATGAGTGACAAACCTATGACAGAGCAGGGCAGGAGCGCGTTGGCCATGAGCGAAGACGAGCAGCACGAAGAATTGTCCGCGTTCATGGACGGCGAACTCGATGCCGATCGCGCGCGCTTCCTGCAGCAGCGGCTCGGACACGACGCCGAACTGCGCGCGCGCTGGGAGCGCTGGCAACTGGTCTCGTCAAGCATACGTCGGCAGGCGCAACCGTTGCCGGCCGGTTTCGCGGATCGCGTCGCGCGCGCGCTCGAAGCCTCGACGCCCCAAGCTGCTCCGCTGCAAAATCGTGCACTGCGATGGGGCGGTGGCACTGCGCTTGCGGCATCGCTCGCGGTCGCCGGCGTATTCGTGTTCGACGCGATGCATCAACCGCATGCGGTGCCGCAAGTCGCCATGACGCACGTCCAACCCATTACGATCTCGCCGATCCAGCGCACTGTCTTGACCCTGCCCGAACCGGTCATCAAGTTGCCGATTCCCGTGGAATCGGGAGTAGTGACGGCGTTTCGTTCGCCCTTGCATCCGGTGTTGCTGCGCCAGCTACCGCAGCGCGCGAGTTTTGCACCATTTCCGCAACCGTATCCGCTCGATCCGGAACTCGAGGCCTATTTGCAGCGTCAAAAGTCCGGCGCCACCCACGATGTGTTTGTCGAGGATGGCGCAAAGCTTCCCGATGCAAGCGACAGCGCTGTGCACACGGTCGCCTTCCCGCAGGATGAACAGCACTGAGAGCGCCTGCGCAGATGTCGTTTCCCGGCTCGCCGCCGTCACCTTGAACACGTGTTGAATCAGATAGGAGCCAATCCTCGCATGCAGACCGATTTTTCCACACGCATTGCAGCGCTGGTCGCCACGGCCGCCATCGCGTTCACGTCTGCCACACCGCTCGCGCACGCGAGCGGTGCCGCGACGCTTCCCGACTTCAGCGACCTGGTCGAACAAGTTGGGCCGGCAGTCGTCAACATCGAGGCCGTCCACAATGGCCATGCGCGCAAGCAGGCGTCGGCTACCGATGACGGCCAGATGCCGGAAATCTTCAAGCGCTTCTTCGGCGATCAGCAAATGCCGATGCCGCGCGACGACGAAGGCACCGCGATCGGCACCGGCTTCCTGATCTCGGCGGACGGCAAGATCCTGACCAATCAGCATGTCGTGGATGGCGCGGATCGGGTGATCGTGCATCTGAACGATCGCCGCGAATTCACCGCAAAAGTGGTCGGTAGCGATCCGCTATCGGATGTCGCGCTGCTGAAAGTGCAGGCGACCGGACTGCCGTTTCTGAAAGTCGCCGATGCGAAATCGCTCAAGCCGGGACAGTGGGTCGTCGCGATCGGGTCGCCGTTCGGCCTCGATCATTCGGTGACTGCGGGCATCGTCAGCGCGGTCGGTCGGCGCTCGCTCGATCCGAGCCAGCAATACGTGCCTTTCATCCAGACCGACGTGCCGATCAATCGCGGCAATTCCGGCGGCCCGCTGCTGAACACGCGGGGCGAAGTAGTCGGCATCAATTCGCAGATCTTCAGCAGTACCGGCGGTTACATGGGCGTAAGCTTCGCGATCCCGATCGCGACCGCGATGAGCGCCGTGCAGCAGTTGCAGGCGACTGGCAAGGTCAGTCGCGGCATCCTCGGTGTGCACGTGCAGGAAGTCACCAGTGCGCTTGCGCAGGCAATGGGTTTGCCGCGCACTGGCGGCGCGCTGGTCGCCGATGTCGTACCCGGCAGCGCGGCTGCGAAGGCCGGGGTCAAGGCCGGCGACTTGATCATCGCGTTCAACGGCGCGGACATCGCCAGTTCGTCCGATCTGCCGCCGCTGGTCGGATCCATGCCGCCCGGCAGTCATGCGAAGCTGAGCGTGCAGCGTGATGGCAAGATGCTGGAGTTGCCGGTCGTGCTAGATAATCTCGCCAACTCCACGGCTGCAGCAACGTTGTTGCCGGCGGTCGAGAAAGAACACGCCGCAGCGGGAGCCGAGCGTCTTGGACTTGCGGTACAGGACATCACGACCGAACAGCGCAAGACGCTCAAACTCGACAGCGGGCAGGGCGTGCTGGTCACGCGCGTCGTCGGTGATGTCGCGCGCCGGGCGGGTCTGCAACCGGGCGATGTGATCCTGCGGGTCGGCAACCACGACGTCGCCAATGTTGCAGTGTTCGCATCCACGACGGCCAAGGCCAAGTCGGGCGATACCCTGATGCTGCAGGTGCGGCGCAACGAGCAGACCCAGTTCGTAGCGCTTGGGCCGATCGAGAAGGGTTAGCCGATCCAATTGCGCCGACTGGTCTCGATCGACCGTGGGTCGGCACGCAGGCTTCAGGGTGATGACTGAAGGGCAGCGACCATCCCCGCTGTGCGATAATCGCAAGTTGACCTCACCGCTGAGCAGGCCATGCTGGCCCGTGCCGGCCATTGCGTGCAGCCCGCCTTGATGCAACTCATCCGCAATTTCTCGATCATCGCCCACATCGACCACGGCAAGTCCACGCTCGCCGATCGCATCATCCAGCTTTGCGGCGGGCTTGAAGCGCGCGAGATGGAAGCGCAGGTGCTCGATTCGAACCCGATCGAGCGCGAGCGCGGTATCACCATCAAGGCGCAATCGGTGTCGTTGCCTTACACCGCGCGCGACGGCAAGACCTACCAGCTCAATTTCATCGATACACCGGGGCATGTGGACTTCTCGTACGAAGTCTCGCGTTCGCTGGCGGCCTGTGAAGGCGCGCTTCTGGTGGTCGACGCCGCCCAAGGCGTGGAGGCGCAGTCGGTCGCCAATTGCTATACGGCTGTCGAGATGGGCTTGGAAGTGGTGCCAGTCATCAACAAAATCGACCTGCCGACCGCAGACGTCGAGAAGGTGAAAGGCGAGATAGAAGCAGTCATTGGCATCCATGCCGACGATGCGGTCGCGATCAGCGCCAAGACTGGCCTCAACGTGGTGGAGGTGCTCGAAGCGATCGTGCACCGCATCCCGCCGCCAAAGCCGCGCGACACTGATCGCCTGCAGGCACTGATCATCGATTCATGGTTCGACAATTATCTCGGCGTGGTGTCGCTGGTGCGCGTCATGCAGGGCGAGATCAAGCCCGGCGACAAGATCCTGGTGATGTCGACCGGACGCACACATCTCGTCGACAAGGTCGGCGTGTTCACGCCCAAGCTTAAGGAATTGAAGAAACTTGGCGGTGGCGAGGTCGGCTGGATCAACGCCACGATCAAGGACGTGCACGGCGCGCCCGTCGGCGACACGTTGACGCTCGCGAGTCTGCCGGCCGCGCAACCGCTGCCGGGTTTCCAGGAAATGAAACCACGCGTATTCGCGGGCCTGTTCCCGGTCGAAACCGACGATTACCCCGCGCTGCGCGAAGCGCTGGAAAAGCTCAAGCTCAACGATGCCGCGCTGCGTTTCGAACCCGAATCGTCCGAAGCGATGGGCTTCGGTTTCCGCTGCGGCTTCCTCGGCATGCTGCACATGGAGATCGTGCAGGAACGGCTGGAACGCGAGTACGACCTCAATCTCGTCACCACCGCGCCGACGGTCGTGTATGAAGTCCTCAAGACTGATGGCACTGTTCTGACCCTCGACAATCCGGCCAAATTGCCACCGGTGAACATGATCGAGGAATTCCGCGAACCGATCATCCTGGCGACCATCCTCACGCCGCCGGATTACGTCGGCAACGTGATCAAGTTGTGCGAGGAAAAGCGCGGCATGCAGCAAGGGATCCTGTATCTCGGCGGCCAGGTGCAGATCAGTTATGAACTACCGATGGCAGAAGTCGTGCTGGATTTCTTCGATCGGTTGAAATCAGTCAGTCGCGGGTACGCATCGCTCGACTACCATTTCGTGCGTTTCGAGGCAGGCCCGTTCGTGCGTGTGGACACGCTGATCAATGGCGACAAGGTCGATGCGATGAGTTTGATCGTGCATCGTTCGCATGCCGATCGCCGCGGCCGCGAGATCGCCGAGAAGATGCGCGAACTGATCCCGCGGCAGATGTTCGATGTGGCGATCCAGGCTGCAGTCGGTGCGCAAGTCATTGCGCGCAGCACGGTCAAGGCAATGCGCAAGAATGTGCTCGCCAAGTGTTACGGCGGCGACGCGTCACGCAAGAAGAAGCTGCTCGAAAAACAGAAAGCCGGCAAGAAACGCATGAAGCAGGTCGGCCGTGTCGAGATTCCGCAGGAAGCCTTCCTCGCGGTGCTGCAGGTCGATAGCAATTAGCCAACGATGGGGATGGAATGAGATACGACTTCGCCTTGCTGTTTACCGTGCTCACTGTGCTAACTGGTGCGATCTGGCTGATCGATGCGTTGCTGTTTGCACCGGCGCGCAAGCGAGCGTTTGCAGCCGCACTGGCCGATTCCCCTACGCCAGCGGACGATGACGGTACAAGCGCGGTTGACGCCGCAAGTCGGCCACGCGAACCGGTCCTGGTCGAATATTCACGTTCGTTGTTCCCGGTGATCCTGATCATCCTGCTGGTGCGTTCGTTCCTCGGCGAGCCCTACCGCATTCCGTCCGAATCAATGATGCCTAACTTGCTGATTGGCGATTTCATCCTGGTCAACAAGTACGCGTACGGCCTGCGCTTGCCGGTGCTGGACACCAAGATCGTGCCGATTGGCGAACCCCGGCGCGGCGACGTGATCGTATTCCATCCACCCGTGGCGCCCGAACAGGTCTGGATCAAGCGCGTCATCGGCCTGCCCGGCGATGTGATCGACTATCACAACTACCAGCTAACCGTGAACGGCCAGCCGGTGACCAGCGAGCAGGTCGGGCCGTATCTCGGCCACGGCAGCGGCCGCAACATGACCGGCGCTCAGGTGGTGCGCGAAGACCTGCCGGAGCACAGCCACACCGTGCTGTCGATGAATGTTCCGCCGATGTTCCAGGACGAACGCGCGAACGGAACCTGGACCGTGCCGGCTGGTAATTACTTCATGATGGGCGACAATCGCGACAACAGCGAGGACGGACGCTTCTGGCCCACCCACTTCCTCCCCGAGCGCAATATCGTCGGCAAGGCGGTGCTGGTCTGGATGAACTTCGACTGGGACGCCAAGAAGGTGGACAGTTCGCGGATTGGTACTATCATCCGCTGACACTCACGTCGTTCTGGGGAGAGACAGATGCAAATGCGCCGTGGACAACAGGGCTTGACCCTCATGAGTTTCGTCGTCGTGATGATCGTTGTCGGTTTTTTCGCCTACATCGCGATGCGGGTGATTCCGATGTACAACGAGTTTACCTCGATCAAGAAGGCTTTGGATGCAACGGTACAGGATCCAGTCATCAACACCGCCGATGAACACAAGATCCGCGACATGATCTCACGGCATTTCGAGGTCAGTTATGTGGACGCGGTAGATTTCAGAGATGTGAAGATCAAACGCACTCCAGCCGGGGTTTCGCTCAGTGTGAATTACGATGTTAGCAAGCCGTTTTTTTACAATATCTCCTTGGTCGGCCATTTCGAACACACTGCGAGCAATGCACCCGGCGTAGCCGGCAAGACCGATGCCGGTGGTGGATGAGGCTTGGCTGCACAAGTTTTCCGATCCGGGCCTGCTCCGGCAAGCCCTGACGCACCGCAGTGCCGGATCCCGACATAACGAGCGACTGGAGTTTCTCGGCGACGCGTTGGTGAATCTGTTCGTGGCCGATGCGCTTTACCAACGCTGGCCGAAGGCCGATGAGGGCGCATTGACGCGCGCGCGCGCGGAACTCGTGCGCGAATCGGCGCTAGCCGGAATGGCACGCGCCATGCAACTGGGCGACCATCTGCTGCTCGGCCCGGGCGAGCTCAAAAGCGGCGGTCATCGTCGCGATTCGATTCTTGCCGATGGCCTCGAAGCGCTTGTCGCCGCCATCTATCTTGATGCTGGCTATGCCGCTTGTCGCGATGTCATGCTCCCGTGGTTCGAGCCTGGCATTGATGCGCAGCCCGCAGGAAACGTCGAAAAGGATGCCAAGACACGCCTTCAGGAATGGTTGCAAGCCCAGCAATTGCCGTTGCCGCAATATGTGTTGATGGAAACGCTGGGCGAAGAACACGAACGCAGCTTCCGTGTAAGTTGCAGCATTGTCGATCCACCCCTCCAGACCGAAGGTACTGGCGCATCGCGGCGCGCGGCCGAACAACTTGCCGCGGCCGATCTCCTGCGTGAACTGGAGGAGGCTGGTGGCTGAGCAAGTTGTTACCGGTCAAGCATTCCGCGCTGGTACGGTGGCGGTGATCGGCCGACCGAACGTGGGCAAATCGACCCTCGTCAATGCGCTGGTGGGAACCCGGATCAGCATCGTGTCGCCGAAATCGCAGACCACGCGGCATCGACTGCTCGGCATCGCGAGTTTTCCCGAAGGCCAGTTGCTGCTCGTCGATACGCCCGGCATCCATGCCGCGCAAACGCGCGCGATCAACCGCTACATGAATCGCGCAGCGCGCGGCGCATTGGCCGGCGTGGACGCGGCGCTGCTGGTGATCGAAGCCGGCCGCTGGACCGCTGACGACGATCTGGCATACGCAGCACTGGCGGAAGCCGCCGTGCCGACGTTGCTGATCGTCAACAAGATCGACCGCATCAAGGACAAGCACGCGCTGCTGCCGTTCATTGCAGAACACACGAAAGACCGCGCATTCACTGCGGTGCATCCGTTGTCGGCACTCAAAGGCAAGGGTCTGGAGCCGTTGGTGCGCGAATTGATCGCGCTGATGCCAGAGTCTGAACCGCTCTACGCCGAAGACGAGATCACCGATCGCAGCCAGCGGTTTCTCGCCGCCGAACTCATCCGCGAGCAATTGATGTTGCGGCTCGGGGAGGAAGTGCCTTACTCGGCGACGGTCGCAATCGATCGTTTCGACGAGGATGGCGCGATGTTGCGTATTGCCGCGACGATCTGGGTGGAACGCGAGGGCCAGAAGGCGATCGTGGTCGGCAAGGGCGGCGAAAGCGCCAAGCATATCGGTCGCGCCGCACGCGAAAACATGGAACGTCTGTTCGGCCGCAAGATCTTTCTCGAAGTGTGGTGCAAGGTGCGCGAAGGCTGGGCCGACGACGTAGCCGCGCTGAGCCAGTTCGGCTATACCGACTAGGGATGCGTGTCCTCGGTCAGCCGGCGATCGTGCTGCACGCGACACGCTGGCGTGAGAGCAGCCTGTTGCTCGAGTTATTCACCCACGAACATGGCCGCATCGGTGCAGTCGCGCGCGGCGTGCAAGGGCCGAATAAACAACCACTGCGCGCGGCCTTGCAGCCATTGCAACGCATCCGCGTGGATTACCTGCAACGCGGCGAACTTGCGCAACTGAATCACGCCGAAGCCAGCGGCCACGCGCCCATGCTGGCCGGCGACGCGTTGCTCGCCGCCTTCTACATGAGCGAACTCGTGCTGCGCCTGCTGCCACGCAACGATGCGCATGCAGACTTGTTCCTGCGTTTTGCGGATGCACTCGACGAATTATCGAGCACGTCGCTGGCATGGACGCTGCGACGTTTCGAGCGCGACCTGCTCGACGCGCTCGGTTATGCGCTGGATCTGCAACACGATGCCGACGATGTCGCGCTGGATGCCACTGCGCGCTATCGCATCGAACCCGAACGTGGCTTGTGGCGCGTGCGCGACTCGGCAGCGCCCAGTCCCGGCAATATCAGCGGTGCAGCGTTGCTCGCTCTGGCTGAAGCATCCATGCCATCCGATGCGCTGCTGCGCGAACAGCGCATCGCATTGCGCATGGTGATCGCGCATCACGTCGGTACGCGCGGGTTGCGTTCGTGGGGATTACTTGCGGAATTCGCACGCTTGAATCCGGGCGGTGCATCGTCGGCACATGCCGGCGATCCGGAAATGCGCGATACAGGCTCTCACGATCGCGATTGAGCAGCAGCGAGCACCTCGGCGACCTGTTCCCGAAAACGTTGTGCGTACCGCCGGTCGTGCGGTGCATTCGAGAGTGCGTGCACCGCATGCAGCAATCGCGCGCTGCCAACAAATCCGCAGCTTGCCTTGAGCCTGTGCAATTCGGCGCGCGCGGCATCGGCATCGCCGGCAGCTGCAGCGCGCAGGATCGTGTCGGCCTGCGCCGGCAATTCGGCGATGAACAGCGTGCGCAATGCATGCATCGCAGCGACATTGCCACCTAGCGCCTGCAATGCGCGCGCGTCGTCGAGCACTGGGGCATCGCGATCATCGGCGCCCAATGCGCGGCGAACAGCGCCAAGCAGCGCAACCGTGGTCAATGGTTTTTGCAACACTTCGATGAAACCCGCCGCATGCAGATGATCCAGACGCTCGTGATCGATTTCAGCGGTCAGACATAGTGCTGGCGTTTCAGGGTGCAATGCGCGCAGGTCGCCAAGCAATCGCTCGCCGCTCGAGTCGGGCAGGTTGGCATCGAGCAGCCACAACGCATAGGACTGCTCGCGCGCCAGCACCAACGCGCGGGTAGCATCGGCCGCAGTATCGACCACGGTAGCGGTCAGCGATTCCAGCGCGTGATGCAGAAAACCGCGACTGACCGCGTCGTCCTCGACCAGAAGTAAATGTTTGGGTTTCATCGCACGCATGATGGATGGCACACTGCCGACAGCATGCTGTCCGCAGTCCATCTACGCAACCACGATTCGCGCCCGCATGCTGCGCTGCTGTGGGTTGCGTTGCTGTTGTCGAGCTTGCCGTCGGTGCCAGTGTCCGCACGCACGCTGGAATTGCGTGCGGATTCGCTGCATTCGGCTATCGCGACGGCCAACGGTCTGCATGCGCAACTCGTCTGGCCCGATGCGGCGTCCAGCGGATCATTGCGTATCGACGCGGTCTCGATCGACGCGATTGCGTATGACTACAAATTCGGCAACGTGCGTTGGGAGTGTCCGCTAACCCGAGACGCCAGCGGCGGCTGGCATTGCGACGGGAATATCCGCGCTGGCAACGCGAAACCGATGCGGCTGGCGCTCGCGATTGCATCGGCTTCGACCAACGCGCGGCTCTCGGACGGCCGCAGCGCAATTGGGCTGCAACGCATCGCGGCAACGCCGGACACCACGCGACTGTTGTTTGAGCAAGTCCCTGCTGCATGGTTGCAGGCGTTCACATCGATGCTGTGGGCGAAGGGGAAGCTCAAGGCAGGCAGATTGGACGGGCGTCTCGATGTGCGCGTGTCTGCACGCGGAGCGCTGACGGTGCAAGGGCCGCTGCAATTGCGCGGACTCGCCTTGGAAACGCCCGACGGAAGTATCGCAGCCGGCGCTCTTGATGCCGACGTACAGCTCTATTACAGCCAGAGCGCGAATCAACGTAGTGTCGGCACCGACATCGTGTTGCGTGGCGGCGAACTGCTCGCCGGCGGTCTGTATGCCGCACTGCCGAAGACAGCAGTTGTCGCGACCATTCGCGCGAATCAGACAGGTCGCGGCGACTGGGTTTTTCCGACCTTGCGCTGGAATGATGGCGCCGTGCTGAGCGTCAGTGGCGACGCGCGCTACTCGCCGACGCTCGATCTGCGCGCGCTGAACCTGCAATTGCACAGCGACCATCTCACCCACGCACGCGACCGTTATCTCACGGGATGGCTCGGCCCAGCCGGATTCGCCGACCTGCAGTTAAGCGGCGGCGCTCAGTCCGAACTCGCATTTTCCGCGAGCGGATTGCAAAGCGCGCACGTGCAACTCCGTGGCGTGGATGCGATCGACGGCAAACAGCGCTTTGCGTTACGCGGACTCGATGGCGATCTGCGCTGGACTGCGACTGCCGAATCGGTCGCGAGCGCGTTCCAATGGAACAGCGGCGCCCTGTTCGGCATCGCGCTGGGGCCAACGCACTTCGCGCTGCACAGCCAATCGCGCAAGCTGCAACTCGATCAAGCCGCAGACATATCTTTGCTTGGCGGCACATTGCGGCTCGACAAGTTCGACCTGACTGCGCCCGATGGCGGCAACAGCACGCGCTTCGTGTTCGGATTGAGCTTGCTGAAATTGCAGGTCGCGCAACTGGCGAAGGCGCTGGACTGGCCTGCGTTCGGCGGCACCCTCGACGGCGCGTTGCCGACGGCTCATTACCAGGACGAGGTACTGAGTTTCGATGGCGGGCTCACCGCGCAAGTTTTCGGAGGCAAACTCGACATCGCCAAACTCGCGATGGAACGCCCGTTTGGCGCTGATCCGACCCTAAGCGCGGATCTGGCGATCGACGATTTCGACCTCAAGGCTTTGACCAGCGTGTTCGGTTTCGGCGAAATCACCGGTCGCCTCGACGGTCATATCCACGACCTGCGCTTGCTCGACTGGTCGCCGATCGCGTTCGATGCCGAGTTGCACAGCGACGACAACGCACCCGATCGTCGGCGCATCAGCCAGCGCGCGATCACCGACTTGTCGAACGTTGGAGGTGGTGGTTTGGTTGGCGGCCTGCAGTCGCAGGCGCTGAAACTGTTCAAGGATTTCGCCTATGTGCGGCTCGGACTTGCGTGCAAACTCTTCAACAACGTCTGTCACATGGACGGAGTGGGTTCAGCCGGCTCCGGTTATACAATCGTCGAAGGATCGGGCCTGCCGCACATCTCGGTGATCGGCTTCGCACGCGATGTGGACTGGCCGACGCTGGTGGCGCGACTGCAAGCCGCCACACATGGCAAGATCATCATCAAGTAACCGCCTACGACCATCGCATCAGCATCTGGAGAATCACGTGCGCAAGCTGTTTGAACGCCGGAAATTGCTCGGAGGAAGCTTGGTCACCGCGCTGCTGCTCAGCGCCTGCGTGACCATCAATGTGTATTTCCCGGCCGCACAGGCGCAAGAAGCTGCCAAGGAATTTGTCGACAAGGTGATCGGACCGGTTGACCAGTCTGTTCCGGCTCCGCAATCATCGCCATCCCAGGACCAGCACAGCAGCGGAAAGAATTCCGTGGGCATGAGCCTGCTATCGTTGATCATTCCGGCGGCCCAAGCGCAGACCGCGCCCGACATCACCATCCGGACACCTGCAATCCAGGCGATCCAGTCGCGCATGGCGCAACGTTTCTCGACTGCATTGCAAGCTTCGTTCGACGCAGGCGCGCTGGGTTTCGGCAGGGATGGCCTGATCGCCGTGCGCGATGCGACCAGGATCGCACTCAAGGATCGCGTCGCAGTCAACCAATCCGTCGCCGACGACAATCGCGACCGCAAAGCGGTATACCGCGAGATCGCAGTCGCCAACGGCCATCCCGAATGGGAATCGCAAATCCGCGAAACCTTCGCAAAGCAATGGATCGCGAGCGCTCACAAGGGCTGGTGGTATCAGGATGCGAGCGGGGCGTGGAAGCAGAAATAAGATTTTCGCAGGCTACAGATAGACTGAGGCTGCGCGCCGAATATTGCCACTGGCTGGGAACCGCTCCTGCGTTCCCAGCATTCCCGCCATCCTTGGCGGTCACATATTTCCGGCATTCCTGCCATCCATGGCAGTTCGCCGGAAATTGCTCCTGCATTTCCGGCATTCCTGCCATCCATGGCGTTTCGCCGGAAATTGCTCCTGCATTTCCGGCATTCGCGCCATCCGTGGCGTTTCGCCGGAAATTGCTCCTGCATTTCCGGCATTCGTGCCATCCATGGCGTTTACAATACGCGCCCGATGGTTTGATGTGATTCCGTGGCCCGCAGCAGATTCGACCGAACTCCCTTTGAAGCGCAAATCGATGGCTTGACCCATGACGGACGCGGTGTCGCGCGCCGTGATGGCAAGGCCGTGTTTGTGCGTGGCGCATTGCCCGGCGAGCGCGTGACGGCGCAACCGACGGGGCGGCATCGCAATTTCGACGAAGCATCGATGATCGAGTTGTTGCAGGCATCGCCCGATCGCGTCGAGCCGAGTTGTGCGCATTTCAGCGAGTGCTCAGGCTGCGTGTTGCAGCACATGGAAGCGTCGAAACAGATCGAAGCCAAGCAGAACGTCCTGCTGGAAAACCTTGAACGCATCGGCCACGTGACGCCAAAGAACGTGTTGCCGCCGCTCACCGATGTGCAATGGGGTTATCGGCGCAAGGGCCGGTTGTCGGTGAAGTACGTGCCGAAGAAGGAACGCACACTCGTCGGTTTTCGCTCGCAAGATCCGCGTTTCGTCGCCGACATCCAACGCTGCGAAACCGTCGTGCCGTCGATCGGTTCGATGATTGGCGCGATCGGTACGATGATCAACACCCTCGCAGGCAAGCGCGACATAACGCAGATTGAATTCATTGTTGGGGATCATGGCGCGCACGACGGAAGCGGACAAGCCGCGCTGGTGTTCCGCAACCTACAGCCTCTATCCGATAGCGATCAGGCAATCCTCATCGCATTCGCCAAAACCAACGATTTCGCCGTATTGCTGCAACCGGGCGGTGTCGATTCGGTGCAGCCGCTGTGGCCCGAATCGCTCGCGCTGGAATTCGCGCTGCCGGAATACGATGTCACCCTCGCGTTCCAGCCGCTGGACTTCATCCAGGTCAATGCCGGCATGAACGCGAAGATGATAGCGTGCACGCTGGAACTGCTCGATCCAAAACCTGACCAACGCATCCTCGACCTGTTCTGCGGGCTCGGGAATTTCACCTTGCCGATCGCACGTCGCGTTGCGGAAGTCGTCGGCGTAGAGGGCGAGGTCGGATTGGTCGCGCGTGCGCGTGCGAACGCCGAACGCAACGGCATCGGCAACGCGCGTTTCTATACGGCCGATCTCGCAGCATCGCTCGCTTACGAGCCATGGATCAACGAACGCTTCGATGCGTTGTTGCTCGATCCACCACGATCGGGCGCCGAAGCGTTACTGCCGCAGTTGCCGTTGAAGAAGATCGACCGCGTCGTGTATGTGTCCTGCCATCCGGGATCGCTCGCGCGCGATGCGGGTTTTCTCGTGCGCGAGCGCGGTTACAAATTGCGCAGCGCCGGCGTGATGGATATGTTTCCGCACACGGCGCACGTCGAAAGTATCGCCTTGTTCGAGAAATGACCCTCTGCCAGGAATGCGATTGATGGGCATCGAGATCGAACGCAAATTCATCGTCAACGACGACAGTTGGCGCGATCACGTCGTAAAGTCCGTGCGCATGGCGCAGGGTTATCTAAACGACATGGCCGCGCTAAGGAATGGAACGCAGCAGGCGTCGGTACGGATACGCATCGCCGGCGCCGAGGCCTTCCTCAACATGAAGTCGCGCGAACTCGGCCATACGCGCCAGGAATTCGAGTACGCGATACCCGTGGCGGATGCCGAAGCCCTGTTGAAACTCTGCGTGGGCGGCCTGATCGACAAGACCCGGCACTACGTGACCCACGCCGGTTTCCTCTGGGAAATCGATGTCTTCGAAGGCGAGAACGTCGGCCTGACCGTCGCCGAGGTCGAACTGCCGAGCGCCGACAAGCTATTCGCAAGGCCCGATTGGGCCGGCCGCGAAGTCACGGACGTGCTGCGCTATTACAATCTCGCCTTGGCCGAACGGCCGTATGCCCAATGGCGTCCCGAGGAGAAAGCTTGATGCTGGTGATCGGAATTGCAGGAACCACACTGGATGCCGTTGAACGCGACTGGATGCAACACCCGTCAGTGGGCGGCGTGATCCTGTTCGCACGCAACTTTGAATCGCGCTACCAAGTGACCGATCTTGCCGCCGAAATTCGCGCTGCTTCGCCGCGTCCGCAGTTGTTATGCGTGGACCAAGAGGGTGGCCGCGTGCAACGGTTTCGCGATGGCTTCGCATCGTTGCCATCGCTCGATGGCTTCGGTCGGATGCATGCGAGCGATGCGAACGGCGCGTTCGCACTCGCCGAAGAACATGCATGGCTGATGGCTAGCGAGATTCGCGCGCTTGATATCGATCTGAGTTTCGCACCGGTGGTCGATCTCGGACGCGGCAATCGCGCCATCGGCGACCGTGCGTTTTCGGCCGATTCTTCCATCGTTTCCGAGTTCGCGCGAGCTTATGTGCGTGGCATGCACGCAGCCGGCATGGCAGCGACGCTCAAACACTTCCCGGGGCACGGCTCGGTGCTGGAAGATACGCATTTCGATGCGGCGACTGATCCGCGTTCGCTGGAAACATTGCGCGCCGAAGACCTTGTGCCGTTCGTAGCTGGCATCGACGCGGGTGCCGAAGCGATGATGCTTGCGCATGTCGCCTATCCAGCAGTAGCGCCGGAACCGGCTGGCTATTCGCCGCGTTGGATCAACCAGATCCTGCGCAAAGAGATGGGCTTTCGCGGCGTGGTTTTTTCCGACGATATCGGTATGGCGGCGGCGCAATCGGCAGGAGGCATTGGCGCGCGCATCGATGCACATCTTGATGCAGGCTGCGATGCCGTTCTTGTTTGCGCGCCCGATCTGGTGCCAGATTCGCTGATCGCGATGGACAAGCGCGTTGCGCCACCCGCGGATGCGCTGGCTTCGTTGTTCGGCCGCGGCCATAGCAATTGGAGCACACTGCAATCCGATCCACGCCACGCGCAAGCGGTTGCAAGCATTTGCGATAGCGTGCTTGCAGCAGACATGAGCGCATGACCATCGATCTCGCCACAGCGCTCGCAAACTCCGATCTGCTCCACGATCGCCACGCGATCGACGTCGCCATCGCGCGCATGGCCGATGCGATTCGCAGCGACTATGCCCAACGCGACGGTCAACTGCCCTTGTACTTGACCGTGATGCACGGCGGCATGTTGTTCGCGTCCGAATTGGCGCTTGCGCTGGGTCATGGCGATACGCTCGATCTGGAATTCGACTTCCTGCATGCGACGCGCTATCGCGGCGCGACATCTGGGACTGACTTGCAATGGAAGCATCGGCCTGCGACCTCATTGCGGGGCAGAAGCGTACTGCTCGCCGACGATATCCTCGACGAGGGCTACACGCTTGACGCGATCCGCGCATGGTGCCTCGAACAGGGGGCTGCCGAAGTGCGCATCGCCGTACTCGCGTGGAAGCGCCACAACCGCGGCGTTGCCGGAATGCGCGCAGATTACGTCGGCGTCGAAGTGCCGGATCGATACGTCTATGGGTTCGGCATGGACTTCCATGAGCGAGGCCGCAATCTGCCTGCGATCTACGCGTTGAGGGACGACGCATGAATTCTGTCGCGCTCGCGGTCATCGGTGGCACCGGCCTGTACAAGCTGGCCGCGTTCGACGATGCCGAAATGATGCAACGCGATACGCCGTATGGGGAAGCATCCGGCCCGGTGCGCATTGGCCGATTCGGCGGACACCGCATCGCGTTCCTCGCGCGTCACGGCGAACAGCACGCATTGCCGCCACATCGGGTCAACTACCGCGCCAACCTGTGGCTGCTAAGGGAACTCGGCGCAACGCGCGTACTTGCGGTCAATGCCGTCGGCGGCATTACCGAACGCTATGCGCCCCGCGCGATCGGTGTGCCCGATCAGATCATCGACTACACATGGGGACGGATTTCCACGTTCTGCGAAGAAGAGGGCGTCGAGGTGCTGCATGTTGACATGAGCGATCCATACACGCAGTCGTTGCGTGCGCAACTGCTTGCCGCCGCGCGCGACGCGGGCATCGCGGTCGTCGATGGCGGTTGCTACGGTGCAACCCAAGGCCCGCGACTGGAAACGAAAGCGGAAATCGCGCGCATGCGGCGCGACGGTTGCGATCTCGTCGGCATGACCGGCATGCCGGAAGCCGGCCTCGCGCGTGAACTCAGTCAGGAATACGCGAGCCTCGCATTGGTCGCGAACTGGGCTGCGGGTTGTGGAGACGCGGCGGAGATCACGATGGACGAGGTGTATGCGAACCTCGAGCACGCGACTGCAGGTTTGCCGAAGTTGATCGCGGCGTTGCTGGATGCGATCGATCCGCTATAACCCGCCGCACGACAGATCGGTGTCGCATCGATCTCAACGTCGATACCGCCTTGAGACCTATTGCTGGTAATGCATGTCGTACGACGCATAGAACGGCGCATGCGGTGGCTTGAACGACAGCGTCTGGTGTGCAAATTCCTTGTTGAAGCATTCGGCAGCCGACGTCGTCCCCTGTAGCCATGTGCGTGTGACCTTTCCGGTTGCGTCAAGTTCCATTACCACGACGAACGCAGCGAAATCGGCTTTCCTGACGGGTCGCGGACACTTCTTGAGCATGGCGTCGGATGCCTTGCTCTGCGATTGCACGAGGGCGAGTGTCTGATCACCGTCGAGGGAGGCTGAATCCTTGGCGGCCAGCGCATTGGCTTGGTCGAACGAGACGTCGGAGGCGAACGCAGCGGTTGCTGCGAAAACAAGCATGGCAAACAGGATTCGCATGGATTTCTCCTTGATCAAGGGTCGATGAAGTGTGCTGCGCCGGACACACGGATTGAACTTCCTGCGACGCGTGTGAACTCCGCATGCAGCAGCGAGCGGAATCCCATATCCTCGCCTTGCACGATGTCGATCGCGCCACCGTGCGGCCAACTGATATCGCGCAGATAACCGGCGAGTGCTGCCGCACCTGCGCCAGTCGCGGGATCCTCGTACACGCCGCCCGATGCGAATGCATGCCGCGCGTTGAACAGCGTTGGTGTTTGCGCATGCAGCAAGCCGATGGTGATGACGCCCGCTCGACGCATCAACGCGCGGCCTGCGGCAAGATCGTAAGCCATCGTCGCGAGTTTTCCACGGGTCGCCAAAGCGAGCAACAAATGCGGCGCACCCGCGTACGCGATTGCGGGTGGAATGCGCGGATCGAGATCGTCGGACGTGTAATCGAACAAAGCGAGGGCATCGGCTACGAGTGACGAATCCAGCGCTTCGCTGTGCGTATGCGGCGACTGCAGCGCCGCAGACATGCCACTGCCGGCGCAATGCCCTTCCACGGTGATGTGCGCATCGTTGAGCACCAGCGCGAACATGCCGTCGCCGTGATCAAGTGCGAGCGCCGCGCCCAGCGCGATCGTCGCGTGCCCGCAGAACGGCACTTCCGACTCCGGCGAAAAATAGCGTACGCGCCAGGCCTTGCTGATCGGTGTCGCGAATACCGTTTCCGAATAACCGATCTGCGCGGCAATGCGCTGCATTGCGCGCGAGTCCGTCAGGTCGTCCCCGACCCACACGCCGGCCGGATTGCCGCCGATGCCGCCGTCGGAAAACGCTGCGATGCGCCGAAGGTTCATTTCTCCGAGACCAACACCTGTGATGATGAATGATGCGCTAATCAGGATGGAAATCCAGTTGCGGCGAACCGCTGATCAGGATTTTGGACTTCACGTGATCATCCATACCATGAACGAATCCGTATCGATCGCAATGAGCCATCATCTCGACAATCCAGTGTAGTGTCCGCCTTCAACCGGTATTGTTGAAAAACTCGCCAGCTCAGTCTGATGTCCGAGAAATCTGCCACGAGAGTACGATTTCCAGAGCAGAAGACCAAAATTTCGATGAAACCCAATCGTTTTCGGGGTGCTTTCGATGCGATTGGAGTTTTTCAACAGAATCGACCCATTGCGGAAGTTGGGGAGCGTCCGCTTTCCGTCAAGCTAGGCGTCGATCATTTCACCTGATCGACAGTCGTCGCGAATCGGTGTGGTGCGACGATGAACGCTTGAGTTCACTTGCCGATAGGAATCATCACCTCATTGCGGCGCAGGAACCCGAGCGTCCACGGTGGGTTGTACTGCGCCAGCGACCACGGGCCTGACGAATGTAGATGATGCGTCGTGACCCATGAAGCGAGTTCGGACGCTTTCTGCTTGACCAGTTCGGGCTTCGCCACGCCCGAGAATCGCAACACAGCAAAACGCATCGGAGCGATCGTACGCAACTGCACGCGCTTGTCATCTGGTTCGGGCAACGTTTGCAGCGTGTAGTTGTGCGGCATCGTGAATCGCACGACCCAGCCGCCATCGCTTTGTGTCTGGGCTACTGGCGCCGTCATCGCGATGCGCGTGCCCGCCGCTGGCGATTGCGTCACCGGTGCGGTCATCGCGATGCGCTGTTTTGGCTTGTTGCCTCCGAAGATGTAACCGGCGAGCAATCGGAATCCGCTGCTTGCAGCTTCCTTCTGCGCACCTGCTATCTCGACTTCGGCTACCACCAACGCGGGATACTGGCGGATCTCAAAGTCGCCTTCCCGAAGTATCGACATGAACCCAGGTTCTTCAACAGCCATGGCTGATCCCGTGAAATTCCCAAGCAGTAACAAAAACGGGATAAGGAAGCGCATTCGCGTGGGGCAAACGAAGCGCGATGTGATGGGTTTGCAAGTCGTCACGTTCGATGCCAGGTGATTGAATGAGTAGGTAGACGGCGTTCATGCGGGCAAACGAACCATCGGCCGCACTGCCGAGAATCCACCATCGAGATTGAGTGTCTGTCCGGTCATCCAGCCCGATGCATCGGACAGCAGATATTCGGCGAGCGCGGCCGCTTCGTCGGCTTCGCCAAACCGACCAAGCGGATATTGCGCACCCGCCTGGCTGGCGCTTCGTTCATTGCCCAAGAGCCGAGCCGACATCGGCGTGCGCAACAATCCCGGCGCGATGACATTCAGTCGCACTCCCGAACCCGATACGTCTGCAGCCAGCGATCGCACCAACGCTTCCACGCCCGCCTTCGCAGCGGCGATTGCCGGGTGATTGGGTGTGCCAGTACCGGCAACGACGGAGCTGAAGAAAACGCCGGAGCCACCGCTGTGATCCCTTGCCAGTGCGGCCAACCACGTCTTGAGCATGAAAAATGCACTATCCAGATTGGCTGCCAACACCGCTCGCCACGCATTTTCATCGGTGCGCGCGATGGGCGCTATCAAGGTGCTGCCGACGCAATGCGCCAGTGTCGCTGGCACATGGCCCAAGCCTTGGGTTGCCATCGCCATGGCATGCTCGGCACCCGCGTAACTGCTGACATCGGCGACGACCACAAGATCGCCTTCATGTGCGTCTACGCGATCTGTATCACGTGTTACCAGAACACACCGCCAGCCTCGGCTGCGCAGCCGCACCGCCAATGCCTGGGCCACGCCACCACTGGCTCCTGTAATCAAAACCGAATTGCTCATCTCGATCCTGCCAACCCGCTCGTGACGGAAAGTGGTCACTGCAATCGATCAGCGGTGAACATGACGTGATGCTGCAGGGTTCCGGGACGAGCATAGTTTTGTTTGAACGCCTTCGAGGCCATAACGTCGCGGCAGCGAATACTTCTTTCACACACAAAAGAGTTGCTAGTCGAAGCCTTGAAGCTCAAGAACCCAGCCGGTGTTTTGGACCCGCATCTGGGAGGAGGACGTTTTTGAACGGACCGCTTCGGGCGGGTCGGCAACTGTTTTCTGGTGGTCGCAGTTCGACTTTTTTCGGTCACTCGCAAGCGGCAGGTTTGGGGCACTCAATTTGTGCATTGAGCCGTCAATGCCACCATAAAAAGTGTACAACGTCGCTAGTTGATCCGGCCGTCCTTAGGTCTCGCAAGGAGATCGTTCGTGCAAGCAATTGTGTACACGCAATACGGCACGCCCGATGTTCTTCAGCTTAAGGACGTAGAAAGGCCAGAGCCGCTCGATGATGAAGTTCTGGTCGAAGTACATGCTGCATCCGTCAATGCGTACGACTGGCATTTTTTGACCGCTGATGTATTCCTGATTCGCCTGATGAGTGGCGGACTATTTAGACCCAAGAAGACGTCACTTGGTGCCGACATTGCCGGGAGGGTGATTGCAACTGGGAAAAATATCGGGCGCTTTCGGCCTGGCGACGAAGTATTCGGAACCGCCAAGGGCGGCACTGGTGGTTTCGCCGAGTTTGTCTGTTCTACGGAAAGGTCGCTGGAATTGAAACCCGCTAATCTCTCTTTTGAGGAAGCCGCCGCCGTGCCGATCGCAGCACTGACTGCCTTGCAAGGGCTTCGCGACAATGGACACATTAAGGCGGGACACAAGGTGCTGATTTACGGCGCATCCGGTGGCGTTGGCGCTTTCGCGATCCAGATTGCCAAGGCGTTTGGAACGCAAGTGACGGCCGTATGTAGCTCCAGGAATATGGAAACTGCGCGTTCGATCGGCGCCGACCATGTCATCGATTACACCCGCGGAGACTTCACCGACAGCCGGGAGCTCTATGACCTGATCTTGGTCGCCAACGGAAATCGATCGCTCTTCGAGTACAAGCGATCATTAAAGCGGAATGGCATTTGCGTCCTTGCAGGAGGATCAAGCGGCTCGACAAGCCAACTCTTGGCTGGAATGTTGTTGGCGTGGTGGATTTCGATGACCGGAAGCAAAAAAGTGAACTCTTTCATGGCGAGGATCAAGCAAGCAGATTTAGCCGTAATGAAGGGCCTTCTTGAATCCTGCAAAGTCAGGCCAGTCATCGATCGGCGTTACGCGTTAAAAGACGCTCCTGAAGCGCTTCGGTATCTTGGGCAGGGACACGCGAAAGGGAAGGTCATCATAACGATTGAACATGGCGGTACGAGTTGACCGTATGTTGAAGCGGACCCGAATGAGCCATCGTCGGCTTGGTACTTATGCGAACGCTGAACCCCATAGTTCGCGTCGACCCAAATCTGTCATTCGCAAACATTTCCTGATGTTCTGTATGGTCGGCTTCAGCAAAAGTTTGCTCTATTGCCTGTGGATATCGCACTCTCGTGACTCATTCCTCGAATACCAGATTGAGCAGGCGAGTTTTTCAACACAATAGACCCAAAGCTGACGCAAGCCCGTGCTGGTTGAACGTCGCAGCCAGAACGGCTTTTCACGTCGATGTGAATCACGGATCATTCCCAATCGTTCGGTTGTCGGGCGAGCATCAGCAGCTGGAGAATCTGCCTTCGCATTCCCGGAGATTGCGCGATAGAGCACACGCATCAGGAGCATGGAGTTAATGAGGGTAGCAATCAACGGAGCGGGCATCGCAGGTACAGCGCTCGCATACTGGCTGGGCAAGCTGGGCCACGAGGTGTTGCTCGTGGAGCGTGCGTCCGAACTTCGCACCGGCGGATTCGTCCTCAACCTCTGGGGCATCGGTTACGACGCACTGGAAAAGATGGGCCTTCTGCCAAGGCTTCTGGAACTGCAACACCATTCTGACGAGCTGCGCATGGTGGACCGTCTTGGACGAACCCGCGGAGGGTATCCGTCCAGTGTGTTGTTGAAGCTGGCCAACGGGCGCATGGCAACGCTGGCGCGGTCCGACATTGCAGCGGTGATCTTCGGCTCATTGGGTGGCCGGGTGGAAACGGTCTTCGGCGACAGCATCACCGCGATCGACGATGACGGATCGCGGGTACGGATCCACTTTGAGAATTCAGCGTCGCGGGAAGTCGACCTGGTGGTGGGCGCCGACGGGTTGCACTCGCGGGTTCGCCAGATCGCTTTCGGGCCAGACTGCAGATTCGAATATCCGATGGGATGCCACGTCGCTTCGTTTGAAGCCGCCCGCTATCCCCATCGCAACGGCAACACCTACGTCGCATACACGGCGCCAGGCAGGTACATCGCCCGCTTCCCGATGCGCGACGACAAAATGCTCTTCTTCGTGCTGCTGAGGGACGAGTACCTCAAGGGGTGCATCCCCACCAGTCAACCCGAGCGCAAGGCCGCATTGACCGGTGCACTGGCCGACGTTGGCTGGGAATCCGAGGCGATTCTGTCGGCAGTCGAGCAGGTTGAGGACATCTACTTCGACAGCATCAGCCAGATTCGCATGGACGCTTGGACCAAAGGCAACGTTGCGTTATTGGGCGATGCCGCGGCTTGTCCTTCCCTCATCGCCGGAGAAGGAGCGGGCTTGGCGCTGGCGGAGGCCTATGTCCTTGCGGGCGAGTTCCATAGGCATGGAGCCGACATGCAATCAGCGCTCGCCCAGTACCAGGCCCGGATAATGCCGGTCGTCGCTCGCAAGCAAAAGCAAGCGGTAAGCCTGGCGGCCTCATTCGTCCCGAGAACGGCCCATGGGGTACGCCTTCGTGACTTCGCGACACTCTTGATGCGCCTCCCTGTGTTTCCAAGACTCCTGATGGGGCGCTACTTCCATGACGAGATGGCGCTTCCGGAATACGGCATCTGAAGCCGATCCATGCAATTTGAAGGCCTAGCCGGGCCAAAGGTGCTTCGCCGCTGATTGCTTCGGTCGCCGGCTGGTTGCCATGTCTGCTCCTGGCCAACAAACGCCTGACGCAGCCCGACCTATTCCGTTGAAAAACTCCCGGCGCTTCAAAAGAACCCCGAAAACGGTTCGGTTTCATCCGGAATTTGTTCTTTTGCCTGCGGATATCGCACTCTCGTTGCTGATTTTGCGAACACCAGATAGAGCGAGCGAGTTTTTCAACACAATAGGCTGGAAGCCGCCGCACGTTCACAACGTCACGGCTTCTCGTCCTCCATGAATGGATATCCATAACTCGTCGCTGGCACGAAGGTTTCCTTGATGCTGCGCGGGTTGATCCAGCGCAGCAGGTTGAGTATCGAACCGGCCTTGTCGTTGGTGCCGGATGCGCGGCCGCCGCCGAACGGCTGCTGGCCAACGACTGCGCCGGTGGGCTTGTCGTTGATGTAGAAATTTCCAGCCGCGTTGCGCAGGCGTTCCAGGCCTTGCTGGATCGCGTAACGGTCTTGCGCGAAGATCGCACCGGTCAATGCGTACGGACTCGTACGATCGACGATGTCGAGCGTCTCGATCCATTTGGTTTCGTCGTACACATGCAGCGTCAGGACAGGCCCAAACAATTCGTCGCACAATGTGCGGTACGCGGGATTGGTGGTGACGATGATGGTCGGACGCACGAAGTAGCCGACCGAATCGTCGTACTGTCCGCCGACAAGGATCGTCGCGTCGCTGGATGCCTTGGCCTCGTCGATCGCGGCCTTCTGCGTCGCAAAACTGCTTGCGTCGATGACGGCTCCCATGAAGTTCGAGAAGTCGGCAACGTCGCCCATCTTGATGCTTGTCACCTGCGCGACCAGCATGTCCTTGACGCGCGGCCAGAGGTTGCTCGGCACGTACACGCGACTCGCGGCGGAACATTTCTGGCCCTGATATTCGAACGCGCCGCGAGTGATCGCCGTGGTCAATGCGACTGCATCCGCACTCGGGTGCGCGATGATGAAATCCTTGCCGCCGGTTTCGCCGACCAGGCGCGGATAACTGGTGTATTTATCGATGTTGTCGCCGACCGTGCGCCACATCTGGTGGAACACTTTCGTCGAGCCGGTGAAATGGATGCCGGCGAGGTGCTTGCTGTTGAGCACCGGGTTGCCGATGTCCGCGCCACTGCCGGTAACGAGGTTGATCACGCCATCGGGAAGGCCGGCTTCCTTGAACAATTTCATCAGGAAATGTGCGCTGTAGACCGAGGTGCTGGCCGGTTTCCAGAGCACCGTGTTACCGCACAGCGCGGGCGCGGTCGGCAGGTTACCGGCGATCGAGGTGAAGTTGAACGGCGACACCGCGAACACGAAACCTTCGAGAGGACGGTGTTCGAGACGATTCCAGATGCCCGGCGAACTCTGCGGCTGCTCGCGCAGCAGTTGCTCGTAAAACGCGACGTTGAAACGGAAGAAGTCGATGAGCTCGCACGCGCTGTCGATCTCGGCCTGATGGCAGGTCTTGCTCTGGCCGAGCATCGTTGATGCGTTCAACACATCGCGATACGGACCTTGCAATAATTCGCCGGCTTTCAGAAACACTGCGGCGCGCGCTTCCCACGGAAGATTCGCCCAATCCTTCTGCGCGCGTACCGCAGCGCGGATCGCCATCTGCACTTCCGCTTCGCCGCCCTGGTGGAAATCCGCGAGTACATGCGCATGACGATGCGGCATTACCGAATGGCCACGCATGCTGGTGCGCACGTCCTTGCCGTCGATGACGAGCGGAATCTCGATCTTCTCCGCAGACATCTCCGAGAGTTTTTTCTTCAGGCTCGCGCGCTCTGGCGATCTTGGCGCATAGCCCTTTACCGGCTCGTTGAGTGGAGTGGGGACTTTCGAGATGGCGAGGGACATGGGCGGCTCCGGCAAAGCCGTTATTGTAATCCGTGGCGGCGCTGCGACGAACCGATGGATGCTGCTGCGCAGCGATCATGCACTTTGGCACGCGTATTTGGGGGCGACTACGCCAAGGTTTCATTCCGTGAGCTGATGATCCTGAGCTGGCGGTTGTCGATCAATGCCTGCGAGCCTGCCTGCAGGCTTTGCAGCAGGCTGGTGCGGTCGGTGTTTTCGGTTGGGCGAAGTGCGGCCCAGCCGTCGCGGCCATTGTTCTTGACCCAGTACAGGGCAGCATCGGCCAGTTCCACGGTCTGTTCCCAGCCCAGTTCGTACGGGGCATCGCGGAACAACGGATATTCGGCAAGACCGATCGAACACGTCAAGGCCACGCGCACGCTATCGCCGAGCTCGAACGCATGTTCGGCGATCTTGCAGCGGATACGTTCGCCTAACCCGGACACCGCCTGCCGGTCCATCGGCCGAAACACCAGCAGGAATTCCTCGCCGCCCCAACGCACGACGTAGTCCCCGATTTGCGCCAGATTTTTCAAAACGTGGGCGAACATCTGCAATGCGCTATCGCCGAACTTGTGCCCATAGGTGTCGTTGATGCGCTTGAAATGATCGATGTCCACGATCGCGAATACCAGCGCTTGTCCGCTGTCGCCGGGACACGATTGTTCGCGATCGTGGAACGCGAGATCAATCGGAAGCTGGGTGGCCAGATAGCGGCGATTATGCAGGCCGGTAAGCGGATCGGTCTGGCTCGCATGCGCGAGTTGAAGATTGGCGATGTGCAGCGATTCGTTCGCGCGTCGTCGCGCCAGCGCATTGGCGATATGGAACGATACGAAGCTCAGCAGTTCCTCGTCGCGCGCGTTGTACTGGTAATCGCGGTCGTAGGTCTGCACGGCAATCAGCCCGATGACATTGCCGTTGAGCGTCAGCGGCACGCCGAGCCAGGATGTGGCTGCGGCACCGAACAATTCGAACGCGCCTGCCGCTTCCATGGCCCGGAGTGCTGCCACTTGCTTGCGCAGCGGTTTGCCGGTACGGATGACGTACTCGCTTACGCCATGGCCATATTTGCGCGATGGATAGCGGTCCTGCTGTTTTTCATCGACGCTGAAAGGGAAATCGATTTCCTCGCCGTTCTCCGAGACCAAGCCAACATAGAAATTCCGCGCATCCAGTAATTCGCTGACGATGCCGTGGATCGCACGGTAGAAACCGTCCATGGTTTCGCTGGTGTTCTCGACTTCAGCGATGCGGAACAGCGCGGTCTGCAGGCGTTCGCCTTGCAGACGCTCGGAAATTTCCTGGCGCAGAGCCAACGTTCTCTCCTCGACGCGACGCTCCATTTCCTCGGCGGCCTCGCGACGCGCGAGCGTGGTCAGGATGTTCTGCGCGAGATAGGCCAGCAAGGTCTGGTCATCGTAGCTGTAGCGGATCGCCGGGTCGTAACTCTGCACCACGACTGCGCCGCGCAAGATGCCGTTCTCGATCATCGGCACACCGAGCCAATCCTCGCTGCGCGGTCCGACTAAATCGTCGCGGACGATCTTCAGTTGCTCGCGCAATCGATTGCCGGAACCATGCATCGGCACGCCTTGGCGCAGCATTGCCAACGTCAGCGAATGGCTGAACTTTGCAGCGTCGATCACCTCGTGCGGATCGCGCGCGTTGGTGTCGCGGCTGTCGGCGAAGTAGATGAAACGGATCGTTTCTGGTTGTGCGGTGTAACGGACGATGAAGAAATTCTTCGCGTACATCAGACGTCCGACGATTTGATGCAGCTCGCGCAACACGTCGGTGGTATCGCGGTCCGAACTCGCGCAGTCGCTGATCGCGAACAATGCGCGCTGCAGACGTTCGGCGCGAGCCAGGCGTTCTACATCCAGCAGCAACTGTTCGGTTTGCAGCAGCGACTCGCAACGCAGGGACAGCAGCTTCAGCGTTTCCTTCCATTCGAGCATGCGGATCGGATCGATCAACGCATCGTTGTCACGCCGATAAAGCAGGCTGGCCGACAGATGGCCATTGCGCGATAGCAGGCACGCGCCCTTGATGCTGCCGCCGTCGAGGCTGGGCTGTTCGACTTTTTCGCCAGGATGACGCGTTTGCGCCAGCAGGTTTCCGATCGTATCGGCCACCGCGCCCGGTGGCCACGATTGCGTCGCGCGCTCGTGACCGTGATCGGTGTTCCACAGGATCTGAGCCCATTGGCAACCGATCGAACCCAGATGCTGCACCGCCGTGCGCGCAAGTTCCCGCATGTCCTTGCTGCCGAGCAATGCCCGGACGAAGGACTCATCTGGTCGCAGCGTTTGCGGTATCTGGGACATCAGCCCCTATGCCTTGCTCTCGGTCGAGTGTAGCAGCGGAGCGGTTGCAGTGAACGCCGTCTCGGAATGGCAGGTCATGAGCAATGCTTTCCTGCCTTGAAGGGAGGATTAGTCCATATTTGCAGCTCGCCGAATCAAATGACGTGCGCTGGATTCGCTATGCGCTGGCGAAAGAACGACTCATTCGGATGAGCCAGCGATAGAGCAGGGCGATGGACAGCGCGAATGCAATTCCACCAATCCACGCCGACGCACCAGCGAAGCGCTCACCCACCAACGCCAGCGGCGCGTCGTTGCCGGAGAACGCCACTACCGCCGCGATCAGCACTGCCAGCAGGCTCTCGCCTACGATCATGCCCGAAGCCAGCAATACTCCGAGCTGCTTGGTCGCTTCGGGTTTTGCGTCGCGGCGTTCCGCACGCTTGTCGAACCATGCGCCGATGAGCGCGCCGACCACGACCATCAATGTCGTCGACGTCGGCAGATAGATCCCCAAGCCGACGGCCAGCGGCGCAAGGCGAGCGGTCTTGCTGGCAACTCCCATTACTTCGTCGAGCACAATCACTGCGACGCCGATGGCGGCGCCGATGCCGATGAGGCCCCAGTCGATGCTGTTCTGGATCACGCCTTGCGCCAACGCGGAAATCAGTCCTGCCTGCGGCGCCGGTAGCGCCTTGGACAGATCGGCACCGGGCGCGCCAACAAATCCGTAGGTGTGATACAGCAGGTTCAAAACCGGTGGAATCACTGCAGCACCGGCGATCACGCCGATCACCAGCGCCCATTGCTGGAGTGATGGCGTGGCATCGACCAGTTGCCCGGTTTTCAGATCCTGCAGATTGTTGTTGGCGATGGATGCCACCGCGAACACGATCGCAGTGATGAACAGGGCGAACGCCACGAGCGCTTTACCGGCTTCGGCGGGGAACATCGCCTTCACACCGAGCGTGAGCAACAACGCTGCGACGACAACGACGAGGATGCCGATACCGGACAGCGGGCTGTTCGATGAACCGATCAAGCCTGCCATGTATCCACAGACAGTGGACACGAGAAAGCTCAGCACGATCACGAACAAGACGCCGCCGATGGTGAGCAACGACGCCTGCGAACCAAGCCCGCTGGTCTGCGCGAAATGCCATAGCAGCCAACCCACCGGAACCAGGCAGGCCAGCGAAATCAAGCCGACCGTACGCATCGGCATGTCGTGTTCGGTGCGCGCGAGTGTGTGCGCCTCACCGGCGCTGCGAACTTTTGACGCGGCCATCGCACCGGTGAGGCCGCCGATGACGGGTTTGACAAGCTTCGCCAACGTCCAGACCGCAGCGACGCCGATGGTGCCGGCACCGACGAAGCGCACATAGTGGCTCCACGCGCCTTGTGCTATGTCCGCTGCCGCGCCTGCGGCCGGATGCAGTATCGTGAAATACGGAATCAGGACGCCCCAGCCGATCACCGCGCCGAGCAACATCGCCATGCCGGCCCACAATCCAACGAGATGGCCGACAGCAAACAACGCGAACGAAAGATTGAAGTCGTAACCGGTAGCGCTGCCCTTGTTGCCGATATGAAAGTATTGGGCGACGTCGCTGGCGAACAGCTTTGTCTGCACGATCACGTAAAACACAGCCGAAACAATCGTGCCGACCAACACCGCTTTCAGTCCAGCCCCGCCGGATTCGACCGAGTCGGCGGCGTCTGCCGAATTGCTCGATCCGACCTTGAGCACTTCGGCACAGGCCACTCCTTCGGGGTAGGGCAGATCGGAATCGGTCACCAGCGCGCGCCGCAACGGGATCGTGTACATCACCCCGAGCACACCACCGGTGGCGCAGATGCCGAATGACAGCCAGAACGGAAACCCCGTCCACCAGCCGATCATCACCAAACCGGGCAAAACGAAGATGATCGACGACAACGTGCCAGCCGCCGACGCGACCGTCTGCACAATGTTGTTTTCCTGAATCGTCGCATTCTTCATGCTGCGCAGGATCGCCATCGAAATCACCGCAGCCGGGATCGATGTCGAGAACGTCAGCCCAGCCTTCAATCCGAAAAACACATTCGCTGCGGTGAACAACACCGTGATGAAGATGCCGATGACGATGCCGCGGAAGGTGAATTCGGTGCGTGGCGATTCGATGGATGCAGTCGTGGCGGGCTGGGGCATCGTCGGTTTCCGTTGGTCGTCGGTCGGATGCGCATGGCTGCGCAAACTCAAGGCCAGACCATAGCAAATTGGCTGCAATGGCGCGCGGCGCTGTGGTAAATCACCGAGTAGCGCTTGAGTCATCTGGACGCTGCCGCGCGCGACTCGACGATCTTGGTTGCGTTGTGCCGTTCGTGTCAGAATCAGATCCGCACCCATTCGCTATAGCAGCGGGAGATTCCATGAACCCGATCGAAGAAACCAACCTGCGCGCCGAAATCTCTGTGCTGCGCGCGATGGTGAAGTGCCTGATCGGGTTGCTGCCGGCCGATCAGGCCACGACCGATGCGCTGGATTCGGCAGCAAAACACGTCGTAGAAGCCGCACCGCAGATGACCCAGGAGCGCGTAGCTACGCAGCGCGCGGTTAACCAGATTGCGCCACTGGAGATCCCGCGCAAATAGACAGTCTGATTTGGCGTTAGTGAGCCTGCGGCGCGAACTGCAATCGCGCCAGCTCTGCATACAAACCGCCTTGCGCGACGAGTTCGGCATGCGTGCCTTCGGCGACAATGCGGCCGTGGTCGAGGACCACGATGCGATCGGCGCGCAGCACAGTCGCGAGGCGGTGGGCGATCACGAGTGTCGTACGGCCTTGCATCAATCGTTCGAGCGCCTGCTGAATCGCGCGTTCGCTTTGCGCGTCAAGCGCGCTGGTCGCCTCGTCGAGCAAAAGAATCGGCGCGTCCTTGAGCACGGCGCGCGCAATCGCGAGACGTTGCTGCTGCCCCCCAGATAGCCGTGTGCCTTTCTCGCCGAGAAAACTTTTGTAACCTTCCGGCAACGCGCTCAGAAAATCGTGCGCCTCGGCATTGCGCGCGGCGCCGATGACGTCATCCTCGCTCGCGTCGAGCCGTCCGTAGCGGATGTTTTCCTGCGCATCGGCGCCGAAGATCACCGGATCCTGCGGCACCAGCGCGATGCGTTCGCGCAATTGCGTGGGATCGAGTTCGCGAAGATCGATTCCATCCACGCGGATGATGCCTGCATCGGGATCGTGGAAGCGAAGTAATAATTGCAGCACCGTGCTTTTGCCAGCGCCGGACGGCCCGACCAGCGCGATGGTTTCGCCGGGTCTCACGGTCAACGAGAAATCATCGAGCGCGGCGGTGTCCGGTCGCGCCGGGTAATGGAAGCGTACATGCTCGAAAGAAATTGCGCCGATCGCGCTCGTGCTACTGCCAACGATTGGCAAAGACTTCGGATGTGCAGGCGCAGCGATGCGCGGCGTCTCCGCGAGCAGTTCGTTGATCCGTGCCATGCCGCCGCCAGCGCGCTGCACTTCGGCCCAGACTTCGCTAAGCGCCCCGACCGAACCTGCGCCGAACACCGCATAGAACACGAACTGGGTCAGCGTGCCGGCGCTCATGCCGCCACTGATCACATCGTGCGCACCGATCCACAACACACCGACGATCGCGCCGAACACCAGCATGATCACCGATGCGGTTAGCGTCGCCTGCGTGCGTACGCGCTTGCGCCCGGCCTGGAATGCGGTTTCGACAGCGGCGCCGAAGCGCGCGCTCTCGTGCGATTCGCGCGCATAACTCTGCACGGTATGCATCGCGTTCAAGGTTTCACCCGCGCGCGCATTCGCGTCGGCGATGCGATCCTGGCTGTTGCGCGACATCCCGCGCACGCGCCGGCCGAACAGGACGATTGGCAGGATCACCAATGGAATCCCGATTGCCGCAAGGCCTGCGAGACGCGGACTGGTCACCGCGAGCATCGTCGCCGCGCCGAGCACGGTGATCACGCTGCGCAGCGCGATCGACATGCTCGACGCGACGACGGTACGCAGCAATTCGGTATCGGCCGACAAGCGCGACACCAGTTCACCGGTGCGCGTGCGCTCGAAAAACGCCATGTCCAGGCGCATCAATCGGTCGTAAAGATCGCGGCGCAAGTCCGCGACGACGCGTTCGCCGAGCAGGCTCACGCAATAGAAACGCGCCGCAGTCGCGAATGCGAGCACCAGCGCTACCACCAGCAGCAACAGGAACCAGCGATTGATTGAAGTGGAATGCGCGTGGCTGAAGCCGTTGTCGATCATGTAGCGCACAGCGACAGGCAGGGTCAGCGTCGAAGCCGACGACAGCGCGAGGAATCCGAGCCATCCCGCGATCAGTTTCGGATAGCGGCGCACGTATGGCCACAGTGCAGCCAACGGACGCAAGTTCACGCGGCTTTGTACGGAATCGCTTGCTGTTGCCGACGCGGCTTCGGTCATGGTTCGCGGCTCACTTGGTTGCATCGACGATGCATGTCGGCCACGAGTGGCGGCGCGCAGCGCCTTTTGCAAGGCGAATACGCATACTCGTGGTCGCTTGACAGACTGTCGATCACGGTCGCTTGCGCGAGGAAGCGGTCTTTTTTGACGACGATTTCAAAGCGCGCCGATGGCCAGCAGGTGCGAATGGTTCACGGCTCAGCGTCACAGCGAACTCAGTGCAGCAGCGGCCGCAGGTCGTCGGGAATCGTCGCCTCCGGGTGCGCTCTGACAAACGCATGCAGGCTGGATGCCGCGCCATCTCGATCGCCATTGCCAACGCGTTCGCGGATACGCTCAATCCACGCAGCTGGATTCAAGCCGGTATCGGTGGATGAGGGTGGCAGTGGCTTGTAGGCGCGCCTGACGGTCGATCCGCTGATCACGATTTCATCCAATTCGGACTGTTTCGAGATCGCGTCGCTCGCTTGCGCCGAACCCGATTGCATAGGACTCGATTGCATCGCATTGGATGCCGGCTTCGTCGCCGCTGCCTGATCTTGCACAATCGCACCCGACGTCCCACCTGCTGCCGCAGGCGGCGATGCGGCAAATGCGCCGACTTCCTTGTCGCGACGTGGCTCGTCGGATTTCTGCTCCGTCTTGCGCTCGGCGCGTTCGTCGATGGCAGACTGGGCAGGCGCTGGCGGCGAAGGCATCACTGTCATTGCCGGCGACGGTGGCATCGACATCGGAGCCGCCTGATTGATGATCACTGGCGGTGCAGGTGGTGGTGGTGGAACGGATGATTGTCGCGGCGCCGATTTCGGTGGCGCAACAGGAAATGCCTGCGGATCTGCCTTCTCCGCTTCGGCGTAATGGCTCGCAGGTGTCTCTTCGCGCGGTTGCGCCGCCGTGTCTTTTAGCTGCTCTGGCGACTGCATGGTGCTGAGTGGTAGGTGTGGTGGTGGCTCAATAGTTGTGGTAGCCGCTGCATCGGTTGTTGCCGGCTGATCCGCGGCTTTGTCTGACGCGGGTATGGATTGCATCCGGTCTTGCGGCGACGGTGAATTGATCGGAGCAGGCAAACCATCGGCCGCAGTCGTTTCCGCCGGTGGTGTGTAGATCGCACTCTGCGTCAGCCCGTGTGTTTTCAGGAGCACGCCGAATGCGAGCAATGCGCTCGCGGCAGTGCCAAACCTGACCAGCCAGCGTCGCTGATTGTTCTTGCGTGGCGGCGCCAGATGCACAGCGCGCCGCGCCGCGCCGAGGATGCGCGCATCGAGCTCCGGCGGCGGCGCGCCCACGGGCAGGTTGCGCAGGGCACGCGCAAGGATGCGCTCTTGCTCATCGAGAGGCTCGGGCAGCGGCATCTGCGGCGGTTGCTGCGATTGCGTCATGAGCCGAGCCTCGCACGCAGTTTGTCCATGGCGTAACGCAAGCGTGATTTCACGGTTTCGCGTCCGACTCCGGTGATTTGGGCAATTTCTTCAAGACCGAGTTCCTGATCCAGCCGCAACAGCACCACTTCGCGCTGATCCGGCGGCAGTTCCTCAAGCGCGAGCTGCAACTGGCGACGTTGCTCGAACTCCGACAGCGCGCGATCGGGCGTGGATGGATCGGGTTCGCGTTCGGCGCGTTCGGCGCCATCCTCCACGAAGCTGCCATGCCGACCTTGGGCGCGCCAGTGATCGGTCAGCCGATTGCTGGCGATCTGGTACAGCCAGGTCGTGAAGCGTGCTTCGGGACGATAGCGCTCGCGCGCGGCGATCAGGCGGCTCCAGACATCCTGGAAGCATTCCTCGGCCAGCGCCGGCTGACGCAGATGCCGCACGAGATAACGGAACAGGCCGCCGCGATGCCGTGCGTACAGCGTCTCGAACGCCACCACGTCGCCGCGGCCATAGGCGAGCATCAGGGATTCATCCGTTGGCTCGGCGTCCATGCGCCACAGCGTACGTGAAGCAAGTCTCGCGCGCGACGCTTCGACATTGCTATGCTGCCCGCGAACGGGCACCGTAACGGAACGATGCAACGATCTCCGCACCTGAACGTGGCTTTTCCAGAGCCCCTCGCCGCGTTGCCGACGCCGGGAACCGGGCCGATGTGCGACTTGGGTCTGGAGCTGGCGAAGCGTGCCCGTGAAATCCCGGGTTTCCGCCAGCTTGCCCTGGCATGGAACAACATTGAGCAGCGCATCGACTGGTGCAGCGGCCCGTTGGCAAAGGAACTCGACGCCGCGCTCGATCGTGCCATCGCGCATCCGGATGGGCAAACCCTCAACGGGCCGAAAGTGCCCGGGTTCGCGATCGGCTGGCGGGTCGAACAAGCCGATAGCTGGCTGGCGCTGGCCGTCGAAGTCGATCCGGCTGTGCCGCCATCCGATTGGGCTCCGCTCATCGAGCGCGCCCATCTGCTCGGCGCAACCCTGCTCGAACGGACCCTGCTGGGCGCACGCGTGTTGCGGTTGCAGAAAGCCGAACGTTTGCAGCGCGCGCTGTACGCAATCGCCGACATGGCCAGCGCGCAGATGGAAATGCCCAAGATGCTGCGCGGCTTGCACCAGATCGTCGCCGGCCTGATGTACGCGGAAAATTTCTACATCGCACTCTACGATCCCGGCAAGGAAAGCCTGCGCTTCCTGTATTTCGTCGATTTGCTGGATACCTACGAGGCCGACCCTGACGAGGAAATTCCGCTCGTCAGCTTGCCCAACAGCCTGACCGTGGGCCTGATCCGTCACGGCAAGCCCTTGCTGGGCCCGTCGGACGCGCTTTGCGAACAACTCGGCATCGATTACGACAGCGAACACGGCCCGATCAGCAACGACTGGCTCGGCGTGCCGATGCTCAGCGAAAACAAGGTGCGCGGCGCCATCGTGTTGCAGAGTTACGATAAAAGCGTCGGCTACGACGACGAGGATCGCGCGCTGCTGTCCTATGTGGCACAGCACATCCTGACCGCGCTCGACCGCAAGCAGCAGCAGAACGAACTCGAACGCCGCGTATTCGAGCGCACCCGAGCGCTGGCGATGGCGAATCTGGAATTGCGCTCGGAAGTTGTCGAACGCGAACGCGCCGAGCACTTGCAAGCGGTGCTGTACACCATAGCCGAACTCTCGATCGCCTCCGAGTCGTTGGAACATTTCTACGCCGCCGTCCATTCCGAGGTCGGCGAATTGCTGTACGCGCGCAATTTCTACATCGCCTTGTTGTCCGAGGACGGCGACGAGGTGTATTTTCCGTATGCAGTCGATGAGCGCGACACCACGATCTGGACGCAACGCAAGCTCGCGCGCGGATTGACCGATTATGTGCTGCGTACCGGCATGCCTTTGCTTGCCGATCGCGCCGCCATCGACAAGCTCACCCAGACAGGCGAAGTGCAGAGTTTCGGCACGCGTTCGGTGTGCTGGCTCGGCGTGCCGCTGATGCGCGACGAGCGCACGGTCGGCGTTATCGCGGTGCAAAGTTATTCGCAGGACACTCTGTTCACCGAACGCGACCAGGAATTGCTGACCTTCGTTTCGTTTCATATCGCCAGCGGATTGCAGCGCAAACGATCGCAGGAAAGTCTGAAAGCCGCTTATGCCGAACTCGAGCGCCGCGTCGAGGAACGCACCCGCGAACTCGCCAACGCCAACCGCAAGTTGCGCGGTCAGATCGCCGACCGCGAACGCGCCGAGGAATCGCTGACCCACCAGGCGCTGCACGATGCGCTGACCGGATTGCCGAACCGAACGCGCCTGCTCGACCGCATGCAACGCGCCATGGCCGCATACCAGCGCGATCCAGAACGCAGTTTCGCGGTGCTGTTTCTGGACTTGGATCGCTTCAAGGTCGTCAACGACAGCGCGGGCCATCTGGTCGGCGATGAACTGCTCAAACAGGCGAGCCGGTTGATTTCCACTGCGGTGCGTTTGCCCGATACGGTCGCGCGCCTGGGCGGCGACGAGTTTTCGGTGCTGGTCGAGGATATCTCCAGTGCCAACGAAGCCTGCGAAGTCGCCGGGCGCATTCTTGCTGCGCTGTCCGCACCGATCATGGTTGCGGGCAAGGAATTGTTCACCTCGGCCAGCGTCGGCATCGCCATGATCGGGCCGCAGTACCACCGCCCCGAAGAATTGCTGCGCGACGCCGACGTTGCGATGTACCGCGCCAAGAACAAGGGCCGCAACCGCTTCGAACTGTTCGACGAGGCGCTGCGTTTCGAGGCGCTGCGTGTGCACGATCTGGAAAGCGACCTGCGCCGCGCGATCGCGGCAGGCAACTTCGTGCCCTATTTCCAGCCGATCGTGCGCTTGTCCGATCGCGGCATCATCGGTTACGAAGCGCTGCTGCGCTGGAAGCACGAGGAACGCGGCGTGCTGCCGCCGCTGGAATTCCTCGCGGTGGCTGAAGAGAGCGGACTGATCGAACAGATCGACTGGCTGATGTTTGAGGAAACCTGCAGCCGCTTCCATGCGGTGGCCAAAGCCGGGCAGTACGTCAGCATCAACGTTGCGCCGCGTCATTTCCGTTCGCCAGATCTGGCATTGCGCCTGATCGCGCTGGCGGCGCACCACGGCATTCCGTCGGGATGCTTGCGCATCGAATTGACTGAAGGCGCGCTGCTCGACAATTCGCAGATGGTGCTTGGCACGCTCGAAGAATTGCGCGACGGCGGCATCCTGGCGCAACTCGACGACTTCGGCACCGGCTATTCCTCGTTGTCGTACCTGCATCGCTTCCCGATCCATGCGTTGAAGATCGATCGCTCGTTCGTCGCCGACCTTCATGGCAAGGGAAGCGAAGCGGTGGTGCGCGCGATCCTTGCACTGGCCAAATCGCTGGATATCGACGTAGTCGGCGAGGGCATCGAAACCATCGCTCAGTGCGACCTTCTCGCCAAACTGGGCTGCGGCTACGGCCAGGGATTTTTGTTCGCGCATCCCGCGCCATTGCCCGAACCAGCCGGCTGATGCCCGTTGCGCGTCGGGTCGCGACGCGCAACGCAATGACGCGTTGATCTTCATCTCGGATCCGAAGTCCGCGACATCGGTCAGCGTGCTGTCGCGACCGGAGTCGTGCCGCGATCGAGTGAACTGGCACGTTCAACAAGTTGTTCGAACTCCGCGCGATAGCCCCAACGATCCACGCCGCCGGTGCCGCGTGCGAGTTTGCCGATCGCATCCCAACCGTAACCGTTCAGATGCTGGCCGCCACGCAGATTGTCGGCGAACGCAGCGACCGCCGCAGCGAAGCGCAGGCGCGGGCTTGCGGTCGGGCTAATCGCGCTCAATTGCAACGGCGTTTCAATGAGCTTGCTGGTTGGCGCGTCCGGCTGCTTGTAGCGCAGCCGCAACAGCCCGAGTTCGCTATCGATGTGCGAGGTAATCGTCGGCTTGCCATAACGTAGCGGATCGTTCGCTTGGCCGCCGGAACCCGCCAGAGTGAGTTCGTACAACGCGGTGACGTTGTGACCGGCGCCGATCTCGCCCGCATCGACCTTGTCGTTGTTGAAATCCTCGCGACGCAGCGCGCGATCCTCGTAGCCGATCAACCGATATTCGCTCACTACACCGGGATTGAACTCGACCTGGATCTTCACGTCCTTGGCGATGGTCAGCAGGGTCGCGCCCATTTCCTCGACGAACACCTTCTTCGCCTCGTTGAGCGTGTCGATGTAGGCGTGGTTGCCGTCGCCGATATCGGCAAGTTGCTCGGCCATGGTGTCGTTGTAATTGCCTTCGCCGAAGCCGAGAGTAGTCAGTGCGATGCCGCTCATACGTTGCTTGGAGACCATCTCCTTCAACGAACCGACGTCATCGACGCCGACATTGAAATCGCCATCCGTGGCCAGAATGATCCGGTTTGCGCCGCCCTTGATGAAGGAACTGCGCGCAGTGGCGTACGCGAGCCCGATTCCGGCGCCGCCATTGGTCGAGCCGCCTGCTTCGAGGTGTCCGAGTGCGGCGAGGATTTGGTCGTGATGGTCGCCTGCAGTCGGCGGTAGCACGAGCCCCGCCGAGCCTGCGTACACCACGATCGAGACACGATCCTGCGCACGCAATTGCGGCACGAGTTGAGCGAACGCCTGCTTGAGCAACGGCAGCTTGTTCGGTTCGTCCATCGAACCGGAGGTGTCGATCAGGAAGACGAGATTCGCCGGTGGCATCTGCGCATGCGGCACGTCGTAACCCTTGATGCCGATCTGCAACAGCGTGTGCTTTGTATTCCATGGCGCGGGCGCCATTTCGGTGGTGACGCGGAAAGGTACGTTGCGCGTCTTTGGTGCGGGATACGCGTAGTCGAAATAGTTGATCATCTCCTCGGCGCGCACGGCATCGGCCGGCGGACGCTGGCCTTCGGTGAGCATGCGCCGCACATTGGAATAACTGCCGGTATCGACGTCGATCGAGAACGTGGATACCGGATTTTCGGCGGTGCGTTGCACCGGATTGTCATCGTGTGTGGCATAGCGTTCGCCGTTGGAAACGGCTTGCGGCGGATTCCATGCGGGTGGTGTTGCTGCAAGCGAACCGACGGCCTGCGCACGCCTGACGCTTGCTCCGCTGACCGAAATGCTGTCGAGGTTGCCGCCGACCGCGACGGGAGTTGACATCGGCATCGCGGGCTCCATCACCGCAGCTTGCGCGGTGTAGGGACTTGGGGGAGGAGGCGGAGGCGCAGGGCCATCGGCGATTGCTGCGGCATCCGCAGCGGGTTTTGTATCCCGGGTTTTTGCGATGCTCGTGCTGAATGCCTTGTCTTCTTCTTTCTCGGTGCTCTGCGCTGCTTCATCGCGGCGCGTTTCGTTGGACGTTTGCGGCTGCGCGGCCGCGACAACGCTGGAATTGGCGATTGCATCCTTTTTCTGATCGCCAGGCGCAGCCGTTGCAGAAGCCTGCTTGTCGGTAATTTGCGGCGGTTGAGTGGTGCTGCAGCCAGCGGCGACGAGGCAAAGGGCGATGCTGAGGGCGAGACGGGTGCGGTGCATGACGGGCTCCTTGGTGGTTGGCCCTGCATGCAACGTCGCACCCGCCGGAATGGGGTCAAGCTGATTTCGCAACATCAATCCCGGATCACCATCAGCCGTGGCTCGGTCATGTCCTCGATCGCATAACGGATGCCTTCACGGCCGATTCCGGAATCTTTCACTCCGCCGTAAGGCATGTGGTCGACACGCCAGCTCGGCACATCGTTGACGATCACTCCGCCGACTTCGAGCACGTCCCATGCGCGCATCGCGCGGCGGATGTCGTGGGTGAACACGCCGGCCTGCAGGCCGTAGCGACTCGCGTTCACTGCGCGCAAGGCCTGCTCGAATTGGGCGAACGGCTTGAGCAGAACGACAGGACCGAAAGCTTCCTCGGCTTCGATTGTCGCGCCTATCGGCACGTCTTCAAGCACCGTCGCCTGCAACATCGCGCCTCGCCGTTTTCCGCCGCACAGCACCTTCGCGCCTGCGGCGACGGCATCGCCGATCCAGCCTTCGAGTTTCTTCGCGGCGGCAATGTCGATCATCGGGCCGATGAACGTCGTTTCCTTGCGCGGATCGCCGATCTTCAACGCCTTGGTCGCTTTCACCAGTCGCCGACTCAATTCCGCGTACAACGACGCATGCACGAACACGCGCTGCACGCTGATGCAGCTTTGCCCGGACTGGTAGAACGCGCCGAACACGAGGCGTTCGACGACATAATCGAGGTCGCGGCGCTGGTCGGCATCGACGATGCAGGCCGCGTTGCCGCCGAGTTCGAGCACGACTTTCTTCTTGCCGGCGCGTGCCTTCAGGTCCCAGCCGACTGCGGCCGATCCGGTGAACGAAAGCAACTTGAAGCGCTCGTCGGTAGTAAACAGATCGGCGCCGTCGCGATGGCAGGGAAGGATAGAGAAGCTTCCAATCGGCAGATCGGTTTCCGCGAGCACCTCGCCGATGATCAATGCACCGATCGGCGTTCGCGACGCAGGTTTCAGCACCCACGGACAACCCGCAGCGATCGCCGGTGCAACCTTGTGCGCGACCAGGTTCAGCGGAAAGTTGAACGGACTGACGAACGAACACGGCCCGATCGGTACGCGTTTGACGAAGCCGCGATAGCCACGCGTGCGCGGCGAGATCGCCATTTCCAGCACTTCGCCATCGATGCGGACGGCTTCGCCAGCGGCGATCTTGAAGGTATCGATCAATCGCGTGACTTCGCCGCGCGCATCCTTGATCGGCTTGCCTGCTTCGATGCATAACGCCAGCGCGAGTTCTTCCTTACGCGCGCTGAAACGCGTGACGCAGTGTTCGAGCACGGCCTGGCGCTGGTCGGGTGCGAACTTCGCAAGCGCGGACTGCGATTTCACTGCGGCGGCAATCGCTGCACGAATCGCCGACGCATCGGCCATCGCGACGCGGCAGGCGATCTTGCCGGTGTACTTGTCGCTGACTTCCAGATCGTGGTTCGGCGCAACTGCGCGATTGGCTAGATAGTAGGGATAGCGCTTTTTCAACATCGAAATTCTCCTGGCTTGCTTTCGACTTCCTTGTATTGCCTACGAGGACGCCTCGACGCGCAGCGCGATATCGCCATCACCGAGTTTCGCGGAGAGTTTTTGATCTGCATGCGTCTGCTCGACGCTGCGCACGATCACTCCATCGGCGTCGCGCAGGATCGTGAATCCACGCCGCAAGGTCGCCAGCGGGCTGACCGCATCGAGCGCGCGTGCAAGGCCGAGCAGGCGCAGTTTGCGTTGCGTCAACGGTTGCAGAAGCTGTGCATCCAGACGCCGCCGCAATTCCTGCAATCGCGTCGCGCCGCGTTCGAGCCGCGCGTGCGGACGCAGCGCGTGCAAGCGCAACCACGTGCGGTCGGCGCGCTGTGCGGACGCATCGAGTCGGCGTCGCAAAGAGTCGTCGAGCCGAGCACTTTGGCGACCCAACGCCGCCAGCAATTCCATGCGATCCGGCGCCAGCAGTTCGGCTGCCGCCGATGGCGTCGGCGCGCGCAGATCGGCCGCGTAATCGGCGAGTGTGGTATCCACTTCATGGCCGATCGCGGACACGAGAGGTATGGGAGATGCAGCGATAGCGCGCGCAACGGCTTCGTCGTTGAAACACCACAAATCTTCCAGCGACCCGCCGCCGCGCGTTAGCAACAGCGCATCGTAGCGACCGCTTGCTCCCGCCCAACGCAACGCTTGCACGATTGCCGGTGCCGCAGCCGCGCCTTGCACCGGAACCGGAATGATTTCGACATCGATCAAGGGGAATCGTCGCTCCAGCACGTGCAGAACATCGCGCACCGCTGCGCCGCTAGGCGACGTGATCACGCCTAACCGGCGCACGAATTTCGGCAACGTGCGCTTGCGCTCGGAGTCAAACAATCCTTCTGCATTGAGTCTTGCCTTGAGTTCCTCGAACGCACGCCGCAATGCGCCTTCGCCGGCTTCCTCCATGTGATCGACGATCAATTGCAGATCGCCGCGTGCCTCGTAAACCGTCAACCGACCCCGAAGCAGTACTTGCACACCATCGCGTGGTGCGAAGCGCAGGTATTGGCTCTTCGGCTTGAACAGCGCGCAACGCAACTGCGCACGCACGTCCTTCAGGTTGAAATACAGATGGCCGGATGCGGGCTTGGATACGCCGCCCAACTCGCCCTCGACCCACACGAGCGGAAAGCTGCCTTCCATCAAGTCGCGTGCGAGCGCACCGAGTTGGCTCGGGGTCAATACATTGCGCGGAATTGCGGAGACGCTCATGGCAACACTCTAACGCCGGTCGCATACAATATGCGAAGGAACATCGAGGATATGTGGATGAGCAACGCTTTCGGCATGGTCGCGCGCAGGAATGCGCGGCCAGTACGCGTCGGCAAGATCGTGATCGGCGGCGATGCGCCGGTAGTCGTGCAATCGATGACCAATACCGATACCGCCGATGTCGCATCCACGGTGAAACAGGTTGCCGACCTCTGGCGCGCCGGTTCCGAACTCGTGCGAATCACCGTGAATACTGCCGAAGCCGCCGCCGCCGTGCCGCGCATCCGCGACAAGCTCGACATGATGAACGTGGACGTGCCGCTGATCGGCGACTTCCACTACAACGGTCATCAACTGCTGACTGCGGAACCCGCTGCTGCCGAAGCGCTCGCGAAGTACCGGATCAATCCGGGCAATGTCGGTTTCGGGCGCAAGCGCGATACGCAGTTCGCGACGCTGATCGAGCTTGCGATCAAATACGCAAAGCCCGTGCGTATCGGCGTCAACTGGGGTTCGCTGGATCAATCGCTCGCGACGAAGCTGATGGACGAAAACCATCTTCGCGACGAACCATGGGATGCGCCACGGGTGATGCGCGAGGCGTTGATCCGTTCGGCGCTGGATTCGGCCGAGCGCGCGGTGGAATTGGGCCTCGGCGCGGATCGCATCGTGTTGTCGTGCAAGGTCAGCGGCGTGCAGGAATTGATCGCCGTGTATCGCGATCTCGCAACGCGCTGCGATTTCGCGTTGCACCTCGGCCTGACCGAAGCGGGCATGGGCAGCAAGGGGATTGTTGCGTCGACGGCTGCGCTATCGGTGCTGCTGCAGGAAGGCATCGGCGACACCGTGCGCATCTCGCTGACGCCCGAACCTGGCGCGTCGCGCACACAGGAAGTCATTGTCGCGCAGGAGTTGTTGCAGACGATCGGCCTGCGCGCGTTCACGCCGCTGGTCACCGCGTGTCCCGGCTGCGGGCGCACGACATCAGAATTTTTTCAGGTGCTGGCGCAGACCGTGCAGGAACACGTGCGCGCGAAAATGCCGGAGTGGAAGATCAGTCATCCCGGCGCGGAGAACCTCACGCTCGCGGTGATGGGCTGCATCGTCAACGGGCCCGGCGAATCGCGCCACGCCAACATCGGCATCTCGTTGCCCGGCACCGGCGAAGCGCCGATCGCGCCGGTGTTCATCGATGGACAGAAAGCGATGACCCTGCGCGGAGAGAACATTGCGCAGGAGTTTGTGGCGGTGATTGATGATTATGTGGCGCGGAATTACGGGCGGCCCGTATCCTGAGTGTCAGAACCGTTCCGGTTCGGGGACACCGGGATCGCGATAAATCTTGCGCGCAAGATGATTGTTGACTTCGGAGTGGCGCGGCACCGCCGAGCGTTTTCCTGTTGCCGGTGTATGCCACCACGAGTGACGCGCGCCCTCACGCAGAAGCACGCAACCATACGTCGTCAGGTGCTGTAGAAAATCGCGCCGACTTCATAGCTATAGGCAGCTCTTCGTAACTGCTTCCTGCTGCACCAAGCGCTTCGGCGCGATTGAATTCAATGGCTTCCGCCAGCGTGACGCGAAGCGACTCTAACAATTCCTCGCGCGAAGTCTCTTGGCAGTTGACGCCGGCGACTTCCTCGATCCAGCCGATCCAATAACCGGCGTCTCGCTTGACGACTTCTGTATAGGTTTGTTGTTGCATGTCATGCCCTCCCAAGTTGCAAGATTATCTCAACAAGATCGTTGCGACGCACCTTCAGTCGCTCACTCTCCCGGCTTCGCCGCCTCGACCGGCGCAGTCGTCGCATGCCTTCGCGACAATTGCGATTCGCGGAATGCGATGTAGGCGTTGGCGGCGAAGATGATCGCGGCGCCGACGACGGTCCAGCGGCCGATGGTTTCTCCGAACAGGAAATAGCCGGCCACCGCGACCATCGGCAATTGCATGAAGCTGATCGGCTGTAATGCGGATACATCGCCCATCCGCAGAGCGCGCGTCCACAGCAGTTGTGCGAATGTTCCGAACATGCCGGTGCAAACAAGCCAAACCCACGTGTCCGCGTGTGGCCATTGCCAGACGAACAGCGCCGGGGCCAGCGACATCGGCACCCAGAACAAATACGTGTAGAAAACGATCGTGTCCGCCGCATCTATACGCGAGAGTTGCTTGATCTGGATCGCGACGATCGCGCTGAGCACCGCAGCCAGCAACGCGATCAGTGAACCTGCGGAAAATCCACTGGTGCCGGGACGCACCACCACCAGCACGCCGATGAAGCCGACGATCACAGCGGCCCAGCGGCGTTTGCGCACCTGTTCGCCAAGCCAGATCACCGCAGCGATGGTCACGAACAACGGCGTCGAATACGACAATGCGACTGCCTGCGACAACGGCAGATGGCCGATCGCCCAGAATCCGCTGAGCATCGAGCCGACACCGATCGCGCTGCGCAACAGGTAACGCGGCAATTGCTGCGTGCGCAGCGACGCCTTGCTGTAGAGCAGAATCGGCAGCAAGGCCAGCAAGCCGAATGCATTGCGGAAGAACGCGATCTCGAATGTGGACAGCGTGTGAGATGCGATTTTGATGGTCACCGCCATCAACCCGAAGCATACGGTGCTGGCGAACATCAGCCCGGCTGCATGCAGGAACCGATTCGGAACAGCGCTCATCAACCTGCGCCGATGATGCGCGGTTCGGGTTCCAGCGTGACTCCGAAATGCGCATGCACGGAGTCGATGATCTTGTACGCAAGGTCGAGCAATTGCGTGCCCGTCGCGTGGCCGTGGTTGACCAGCACCAGCGCGTGTTGTGCGGAGACGCCGGCATCGCCGTCGCGATAACCTTTCCATCCGCAGGCATCGATCAGCCATGCGGCGGAGAGTTTGCGCAGCGCCGAATCGCTCGCCTGGAAGATCGGCAGCGCCGGGTGTTCGGTTTTCAATGCGGTCGCGAGATCGTCGGCGACCTGCGGATTCTTGAAGAAACTGCCGGCGTTGCCGATCACCGCCGGATTCGGCAGCTTGCGCATGCGCAAACGCGTGACCGCCTCAGCGACCTGCGTCGCGCACGGCGTAGAGATTTTCATTGCACCGAGTTCTTCACGTATGCCAGCGTAGTCGAGCCGCAACTCATGCCGTCGCGGCAGACGAAATTCGGCGGCAACAACAATCCATCGATCTCCATCGCGCTTGAACAGGCTGTCGCGATAAGCGAATGCGCAGTCCGCGCGATCGAGTCGGCGCAGTTCGCCATTCTCGCGATCGAAGGCTTCTACGGTTTCGATGAATTCGCCGACCTCGCTGCCGTAGGCGCCGATGTTCTGGATCGGCGCGGCGCCGACATTGCCGGGAATCAGCGCGAGATTCTCCAGCCCTTCGAGGCCGTTGCCGAGCGTCCAGTGGACGAATTGGTTCCAGCCGACCCCGGCATCGGCGCGTACCAGCGCATGCTCGTCATCGCTCTCGACGATCGCGATCTCGCGCAGCGCGATGCCGACCACCAGACCCGGCGGATCGCCTGCGAACAGGACATTGCTGCCTTCGCCCAGTACCAGCAGCGGACCGCTGCGCAATGGTTCGCAGGCGAGCAGTTCGTCGAGTGCGGGGCGGTCGCGCGCTTCGGCGAACAACGCGGCGGTTGCGGGAACGCGGAATGTATTGCGTGCGATCAGCGGAGCGTTTTCGATCAACTGCAACGTGCTCATTGGTGCGTGCCTTCAAGTTGACACTGCGGACTCATCAAAGCCTGCCTTCGCAGCGTGCGCGCAATGCTTCAACGCATTCGCCGATCAGCTTCGGGCCGCAATAGATCATCCCGGTATAGACCTGCAGCAGTTTCGCGCCGGCGGTGATCTTCGCGACGGCATCGCCGCCGGAAAGGATGCCGCCAACGCCGATCAACGGAATTCGATCGCCCACGCGCGCGCGCAGCCGCGACAGCACGGCGGTGGATTTGGCGTACAGCGGCTTGCCGGACAAGCCGCCGGTTTCGTGTTCGAGACGATGGCCGTGGATCGCCACGCGCGAGACAGTCGTATTGGTCGCGATGATGCCGTCCACTTTGGCGTCCAGCAGGATGCGTGCGATGGAATCGATCTGCGCGTCGTCCAGATCCGGCGCGATCTTGATCAGCATCGGCGTGCGCTTGCCATGCTGTGCGGCGAACTTTTCCTGTGCTTCACGCAGCGTACCGACCAGCGCCTGCAGCGAATCATCCTGTTGCAGGTCGCGCAGTCCGGCGGTGTTCGGCGAGGAGATATTGACGGTGACGTAATCGGCCAGCGCGTACACGCGTTCGAGGCAGATGAGGTAATCATCGACGGCGCGTTCGATGGGCGTGTCGGCATTCTTGCCGATGTTGATGCCGACGATGCCACGGCGGCGCGCGCGCGCGACGTTGCGCACCAGCGCATCAACGCCATCGTTGTTGAAGCCGAGTCGATTGATCACAGCCAACTGGTCGGGCAGGCGAAACATGCGCGGTTTCGGATTGCCGGCTTGCGCGCGTGGCGTCACGGTGCCGACTTCGACACTGCCGAAACCCAACGAGAGCAGCGCATCGACGTGGGCGCCGTTCTTGTCGAGGCCGGCCGCCAGGCCCATCGGATTGGCGAAATCCAGCCCGAACGCACGTGTCGGGAACGGTGCTGGTTGGCGTGCGAGCAACGGGTTAGCACCGCTGCGATACGCGGCCTCGATCGCTTTCAGAGCGACGCCATGCGCAGTTTCGGCATCGAGCGCGAACAGAAACGGGCGCGCGAGACCGTACACGCGCTCAGACGTGGCCGGTGTGGTGGGCGAGTGCGAGGAAGAACGCGAGGCCGCCGAAGAACAGGAAGATCGCGGCGATGATGAGCAGGAACACCAAAAGGTGGATGTAACCGAGGAACAATCCGGCGGTCGCCATTCCATCGCCGTCGAGTGCGCCTTGCGAACGCCGGATCTCGGCGCGCGCCATGTGCCCGCAGAAGATCGCGATCACCGCGCCAATGAAGGGCAGCAGCACCCACGACAAGATGCCGAAGATCAGGCTGATCATGGCGGTATTGCAGGTCTGGCGAACGGGTGTGTTCATGCGGATTCCCCAAAGGACTGATGCGATCAGAAATCGAACTTGATGCCCTGCGCCAGCGGCATCGAATCCGAATAATTGATCGTGTTGGTCTGCCGGCGCATGTAAGCCTTCCACGCATCCGAGCCGGATTCGCGACCGCCGCCGGTTTCCTTCTCGCCGCCGAACGCGCCGCCGATCTCCGCACCGGACGTGCCGATGTTGACGTTGGCGATGCCGCAATCCGAGCCGGCTGCAGACAGGAATGCTTCGGCCGTCTTGAGATTGGTCGTGAAGATCGACGACGACAATCCCTGCGGCACCGCGTTCTGTACCTGGAGAGCTTCATCGAGCGTCTTGAACTTCATCACGTAGAGGATCGGCGCGAAGGTTTCGGTCTGCACGACTTCGGCATCGTTGGTCAGGCCGGTGATGATGGTCGGCAGCACGAAGTTGCCCTTGCCCTCGATCGCCGCGCCGCCGCTGGCGACGGTGCCGCCGCTGGCCTTGGCCCTGGCGATAGCTGAAAGATATCCCTTCACCGCGTCCTGGCTGTTGAGCGGGCCCATCAGGTTGGCCGCATCGGTGGGGTCGCCGATCTTCTTCTCGACCTGCGCGAAGGCGGCGACGAGTTTTGCCAGAACGTCGTCGTAGATTGCTTCCTGCACGAACAGGCGGCGCGTGGTGGTGCAGCGCTGGCCGGCGGTGCCAACGGCACCGAACACGATCGCTGGAATGGCCAGTTTCAGGTCCGCGGTTTCATCGACGATGATCGCGTTGTTGCCGCCGAGTTCGAGCAACGAACGGCCCATGCGATTGGCAACGCGTTCGCCGACATTGCGACCGATTTTCGTCGAGCCGGTAAAGCTGATCAGCGGGATGCGCTTGTCATCCACGAAACCTTGCGCGAGATCGGTGCCGGCATCGTTGAACAGGAAGAACAGGTCGGGGAAGCCGCCGTCCTTCAGCGCGTCGTTGCAGATCTTCATCGATGCGATCGCCGACAGCGGTGTTTTCGGCGATGGCTTCCAGATCGAGATGTCGCCGCAGATCGCCGCGACGAACGAATTCCATGCCCACACTGCGACCGGAAAATTGAACGCACTGATGATGCCGACCAAACCGATCGGATGCCATTGCTCGTACATGCGATGGCCCGGTCGCTCGCTGTGCATGGTCAGGCCGTAAAGCTGGCGCGACAGGCCGACGGAGAACTCGCCGATGTCGATCATTTCCTGCACTTCGCCGTCGCCTTCGGGTTTGGACTTGCCCATTTCCAGCGCGACCAGCGAACCGAGCGCGTCCTTGTGCTTGCGCAACGCGTCGGCGCACAGGCGGATCGCTTCGCCGCGACGCGGTGCCGGCGTGGTGCGCCAGATCGCAAACGCTTCCCGCGCGCGCCCGACGATGGTGTCGTAATCCGATTGCGAGGACGCATGCACGCGGGCGAGCACGTCACCGGTGGCCGGATTGACCGGCTCGATGATGCCGGCGTCGCTGGTCTTCGACCATTCACCGCGACCGAGGTAGGTTCCGGATTCGTCGGCACCTAGGCCGAGGGCGGAAAGGACGGGATGGATGGCGGCGTTGGAATGAGTGTCGAGCTGGGCGTTCATGGTTGTTCCTGATGGCTGAAAATCATGCGGAAGGCGCCTGCGGACTGGCGCACAAACATCTGGCGACCCCGACAGGATTTGAACCTGTGACCTCGCCCTTAGGAGGGGCGCGCTCTATCCAGCTGAGCTACGGGGCCAAGAGTTGCAATTATCGCAGGAACCGTCCTTGGTGATCCGTTCGCTCGCCATCCATGGCTCCCCAGATTCGCTCACGCGAATGTCCACTGGACATTCACAACCGTTCGCGAATCCACCAACTGAGCTACGGGGCCAGTACACGTAATTATCGCAAGTAACCGACCCGGCTGTCGCATGTGACGCAATTCGCGGCTGCAATGCGGTTGATTCGATATCGGCAACTCATCGCGAATGTCATGAAGAAGTGGGATCATCTGGCCTCCCGATCCGAGGTAATCGCCATGCATGTCGCCATTTTCGAAGCTGCCGTTACCATTCCGCTGCGAATGCTGCACAACCTTGATGCGATCCTGGACAAGGCCGCCGCAGACATCGCCGCCGGCAAACTTGACGAGGAAGCCGTGCTGCGCGCCAGGCTTGCGCCGGACATGTTCGACTTCACCCGGCAGGTGCAACTGGCCACCGATTTCGTCAAAAGCCCCGCCGCGCGGCTGGCCGGAGTCGAAGTGCCGAAGTTTCCCGATGAGGAAACCACGCTGGCCGCGTTGAAGACGCGCATCGCGAGCATTGCGGACTTCGTGCGGGGATTCAAGCCGGGGCAATTCGAGGGTGCCGCAGAACGTCAAATCGTGATCCCGATGCGCGACCGCACGCTGGAATTGATTGGACAGAATTACCTGCTGGGCTTCGCGCAGCCGAATTTCTATTTTCACTACACCACTGCGTACGCGATCCTGCGCCACCTGGGCGTCGAGATTGGCAAGAAAGACTTCATGGGGGGATGAAGGACGTTTGCGAGCCATAGGCTCGCGGCCTGAAGAACGCCCGACGGCTGCGCCGGGCTGGGAGTTGAGCCACGCGCACGATTTCCCACAGGTAGATCGTGGGCCTGAAGAGCGCCCGACGGCTACGCCGCGGGCTGGTAGTTGAGCCGCGCACACGATCTTGCCACCGGTAGATCGTGGGCCTGAAGAGCGCCCGACGGCTACGCCGGCGGGCCGGGAGTTGAGCCGCGCTCAGATCTGCCAGTGACAGATCGTGCAGCGAACGCTGGCACGCGACAAGCCCCACAACCGCTACACTCTGCGCGCTGCCACGGGGAGGTGCGTAATGCCATGTGATCCGCAGATGCTGGGCAATGTCGAGTTGTTCGCTCACCTGACCGATGAGGATCGGCACAGCCTGGCGGATGTGATCGATCGCCGTCTGCTTGCGGCGGGGGAGACGCTGTTCAACGCCGGCGATTCCGGCGACTCGCTGTTCGTGGTGCAGTCGGGCCAGATCGAACTCTTCATCAAGGATACTGTCGGGCAAAAAATCGTGTTGACCGTGTCCGACGTCGGCGACGTTTTCGGCGAATTGTCGTTGCTCGACCAGGGCGCGCGCACTGCCACGGCGGTCGCGCTGGTCGATACCGAATTGCTCGAACTCGACCGCGACGATCTGCTGTTGCTGTTCGGCAAGCGCCCTGAAGCGGCGCTCGGCCTGCTCGCCGCGATGGGCCACATGACTCGCAAGGCGGATGCGCTGCTGCGCACGCGGGTGTCGCGCAATGCCAATGAGGAGGCCGAAGAACAACGCGGCGTCGTCCTGCGCATCGCCGACTGGGTGTCTTGGTTCAGTGGCAGCATGGTGTTCCTGGCCATCCACGGAGTCTGGTTCATCGCGTGGATACTGATCAATACGGGCGCGATCGGCATCCAGGCATTCGATCCATATCCGTACGGCTTGTTGACGATGATTGTGTCGCTGGAAGCGATTTTTCTATCCTGCATTGTGTTGATCAGCCAGAACCGGCAGGCACAGAAAGACCGCGTGCGCTCCGACATCGAATACGAGGTCAACATCAAGGCCGAACTCGAAGTCGCGCACCTGCATGAGAAGACTGATCAGATTTATTCCGCGATGCACGAGCACTTCGCGAAGATGCAGAAGGCGATGGCGTCGAAGCGCAATCCAGTCCCTTGATCGACTGTCGAACTGGACCACTCGCAAGCGTGACCGCGACTGAAGTCGCCGAGCTTCAGTCGATCGATTGCATCACAGAGTCGCAACGCTCGCTCAAGCCTTCGCCGAGCGTTGCGCGCGGCGCGCGCCTACGCTCGCGGCCGCAGATAATCCGTCCGGTGCCTGGTTGGCTTAGTTCAGGTGTTGCGTCATCCAGCCGACCCAGCGTCGATACACATCGGTTGTGCGCACGATGTCCTGCGGAAAATGGGTATCGGCTGGATACGCGTAGAACTCCACCGGAACGCCGTTGTCGCGCAGCGCGTGAAACCATTCATAGCTGTTGATCAGCGGCACGTTGGGATCGCCGACATCGCCCATGATCAGGGTCGGCGCGGTGACGTTGTGCGCAAATGCGATCGGCGATTGCTCGCGCCAGATGTCGCGATCCTTCGCCGTCCACGGCGAGCCGCCGAAGAAATAAGTGTCGCCGGCCTGGTAGTAGGACACGGTGTAATCCATCACCCAGTCGGTCAGCGCCGCGCCGGCGACTGCCGCTTTCCAGTTCTGGTAATGGCCGGTAAGCCACGTCGTCATGTAACCGCCGTAAGACCAGCCCGACACACCGATGCGCTGCAAGTCGACGATGCCCAGCTTCTGTACTGCAGCTACGCCCGCCATCACGTCCTTGCCCGGGCCGTCGCCGGTGTCACGGAAGATTGCGTGCTGATACGCATCGCCGAGATTCGTGCTGCCGCGATAATTGGGATTGAACACAATAAAACCCGCCGCTGCGAGCAATTGCGTGAGCGGCGTGAAATGCTCGGTGGAAGCCGATTCCGGGCCGCCATGGATGACCAGGACGAGCGGGTAAGTTTTGCCTTTCTCGAATCCGACCGGATAGGTCAGCACGCCGTCTTCCTTGAAACCGTCCGAACCCTGCCATGCGATGGATTTGCTGCGCCCGAGTGCAAGCTCGCTCACGAACGCATTCACTTGCGTGAGCTGGCGCGGTTTGGCTGTGACCGAATCGAGCACAAACAACTCGCCCGAGCGCGTCGCGGTGCTGCCAATGAAGGCAATCGCACCGGTGCTCGCCACGCTCAGATCGGCACTGGCTTCGACATCGCCAAGATCGAGCTTCTGCGCCGCGCCATCGAGCGGCTGCCGCCAAAATACCGAATGCGTGCCTTCGTCACCGGCCAGCAGCAAACCATTCCCGTGCGGCAGCCATGCGTACTGATTGAAATTGCGAGCCAGCGTCGCAGTGATGTCGCGCGCGTTGCCATCTTCCTGCACGTACACCGCGTTGCCGTTGTTCTGATCGCCACCGCGCGGACGCGAAAACGCGAGCGCACCGCTGTCCGGCGCATAGATCGCGTGCGTCGCGCCTTCCGCTGTTACCAGAGTGCGCGGCTCGCCGCCAGCGACATCCACTGCGGCGATCATCGAGTGGAACGATGGCCCCCAATACGCATTCGGGAATTTCGTGAACGCGATGCTGCGGCCGTCTGCACTCCACGCCGGCGTCGGCGCATCGTCCTGCTGATCCGTTTGCAGGCTGTATGCGCCCTGGGTGAGCCGCTTCGCCGCACCGCCAGCGCTGGACACGACCCACAGATGGCAAGGAGTGAGTGCCGCGCGCAGCAGGAAGTTGTTGTCGGTGACCTGAAACGCATCATCGTGGTTCTTGATCGCTTTCTGATTGGCCGGATCGTCGGCGGCGACAAAGGCAATCTGTTTGCCGTCCGGACTCCAGCTGAAACCTTCGACGCCGTGTTTCGTTTTGGTGAGCCGCAACGCGTCGCCGCCGTTCATCGGCATGACGAAAATCTGATCCTGCGGCTCGTCGGAATCATCGTCTTTCTTCGAGTCTTTGGCATCGTCTTTGGAATCGTCCTTCGCATCCGTATCGTCGGCGGGCGTAGTGTCCTTGGCGACGAAGGCCAGCCGCGTTCCATCCGGAGACCACCTTGGCGACGAGAGATCCGCACGATGCAGGGTCAACGCGCGCCGCGTGCCAGTTGCGACGTCAACCAGATCGAGTTCCTGCACGGACTTGTCCGTTTTCCAGTTCGGCGTGCCAACGATCACCGCGATGCGCTTGCCATCGGGCGAAATATGCGGTTCGCTCAAACTCACGATCCGGCGCAGATCTTCGAGCTGGAATGCCGGCGCGCTTGCGACTGCGGCGTGGCTCGCCAGCAACATCGCTGCGGTGATGCAACCGATTGCGCAAACGATTGGGGCTGCGGATTTCATCAGACTGCTCCACGAACTTAACGATCGGCGGCACGCACTCGCCGGCCGAGTGTACCGGAGGCCGCAACGTGGCTCACCACGACGCATGTATATTCTGCACAGTCGCGCAGCGACTGGGTCGTAGCGTCGACGCGACCAGCAAGCCATGGAATGAGGACCGCACATGCCGACTACCCGCATCATCCGCACTCCGTCTTCCGACGATTCCACGCTCAATGACGGCGTCGCCCAGATCGTGCGCGAACTGCGATTACCGACCGCGTTTTCGCCGGAAATCGTAGCCGCCGCTGCACAGGCCGCCGCCAACCCGCGTCTGCCGGATCTGGATCGCACCGACATCGCATTGATCACGATCGATCCGCCCGGTTCGATGGATCTGGATCAGGCGATGTTCCTCGAACGCAGCGCCAGCGGTTACCGCGTGTATTACGCGATCGCCGACGTGGCCGCATTCGTGGTCGCTGGCGATGCGATTGATGTTGAAGCCAATCGGCGCGGCGAGACGCTTTACGGCGCGATATCGACGATTCCACTGTATCCGAAGTCGCTGTGCGAAGGCGCGGCATCGCTGCTGCCCGAGCAACTGCGACCGGCGATTTTCTGGACGATCGATCTGGATGCGGCCGGCGAAATCGCAGCGATCGATGTACGCCGCGCGCGTGTCAAGAGTCGCGCCAAATGCGACTACGCAAGCGTGCAGCAAGCCATCGACGCCGGCGTCGCCGATCCGATGTGGGGTGTGTTGCGCGAGATCGGGGGCTTGCGCCAACAACTCGAACAAAAACGCGGCGGCGTGAATCTCGCGCTGCCGGCAGTCGAGATCGACAATGTCGATGGGCAATGGTCGCTCGCATATCGCGTCAATCACCCGGTCGAGGACTGGAATGCGCAAATCTCCTTGCTGACTGGCATGGCGGCCGCACGCTTGATGGTGCAGGGCAAGGTCGGCATCTTGCGCACGTTGCCGCCGCCCGATCCGCAATCGATCGCGCGCCTGCGGTTGACCGCGCAAGCGCTGGATATCGCGTGGCCGGATGCGCTGAGTTATCCAGATTTCATTCGCTCGCTCGATCCAGCAAAGACCAGACATGTCGCGATGATGATGGCGTGCACCACGGTATTGCGCGGCGCGGGCTATGCGGCATTCAACGGATCGCTGCCCGCCCAGCCGTTGCATTCGGCGATCGCGGCCGAGTACGCGCATGTGACCGCGCCGATGCGGCGGCTGGTGGATCGCTACGCGAGCGAGGTATGCGTCGCGTTGTGCGCACGGCAGCCGGTGCCGCAGTGGACGCTGAATGCGCTGCCGGGAGTGCCCGCGATAATGGATGCATCCGACCGTCGCGCGCACACCTTCGAGCGCGCGGTGATCGATTTGGCTGAGGCGGTGATTCTTGCTCCGCATATCGGCGAGAGCTTCGATGGCGCGATCGTCGAAGTCATGCACGCCAGCGAAGGATATGGCGGAGCAGGGCGCGCACCGCGCAACGCCGGTAGCAACGACGGCGATGCCCATAGCGGCATCGTGATGCTGCGCGATCCCGCCATCGAAGCGCGCGTCACCTCATCGTCCGATTTGCCACTCGGCGCGGATGTCACCGTCAAACTTGTAGAAGCCGATCCGTCGCGTCGTTCGACGCGGTTCGAGCTTGCAAGGTAGAGCGTTGAGCTTCCAACAACCGACGTACCAGTGCTGATAGTTACGCATGAAAGGCCGAAACCTCGCTGAGGATTCCGGCCTTCCGTTGAGTTGTTCTGGAGTTTTCGATTGGTGGGCGACGGGCTATCAAACTATGGCAGGAAAGCTAGTAAGTGCGTGGACTATTGGATGCAAATTCGCAAAGATGCCCCCAATTATGCCCCCGCACTCGCCATGCTGCCGCTTGTTTTTGCTTCACAACGGCGTGGAATAATCGGCAAATGAATCGATTCACTTCCGCTGTCTTTGTAGTTCTGCTTTCCGGTTGCATGACGCCAGCCGAGCAGCCCGACGTGATCTATCAAGTCGTTAGCCATCAAAGTGACTCTGGGAAATGGGTAATCGACGAGTTCGATATACCGCACAAGGTACGAGTTCGATATTCCTTGTTGTGCTTTTTCTCAGTGTCAGGCAATGAACATCCGTCGGGCCACAACGATCCTTCAGCATGCTCGTTCAGAGTAGGCGAAAAGTTCGCAGAAAATGCGCTGCACAGACTCTCTGCTGAATACGTCATGGTGGGGAAAGTAGGGGAGGATTATTTGGCGATTACGCGCGGCGAAGGCGTTGACCGAGTGGAACAACACTTAAAGATCGAATCTGAAAGCGTCATGGACTACGGAAACGGCCCATAGCAACGCTCTCGAAGTCGCTATCAGGATCATAGCGATTTCAGATTCGGCCTACAGTTCGACAAAGGTGTCTCGCTATTCGCGCTGCGCCCGCCCACGCATCCGAAGCTTGGGCCGCCCGCGCGCGCCAGCAAACCTAAATCCATAGGCTAACTGCCGTTTAATCAAAGGCGCAGCGCATCTTCCAGCGTCGGCACGCCCATGCGCGCGAGCAGTCGGCCCAGATAAACCGCGTCCCGACCTTCAAGCTCGGCATCGCGCGCGGCGTAGCGGTTGAACGTGCGCCAGCGCATCCACTTCGGTTTGTGCGGCCCGCCGAATAGGTCGCTGAAGTTGTCGCCCATCTTGTGCCGGATCGCCCAGCGTTGGTCGTTGACTCGGTCGGAACCGCTCACGCGCTGGCTGGCATACGTGGGCAATGGCCGGATCGCGGTGCGGTGACAGAATTGCTCGATGCCGGAAAACTTGTGCAGCTTGTGCGCGCGTCGATGCGTGTACGGGCAGTGCATGTACCAGCGCCTGCCGCCATAGTGCAACGGTATCGACGACAGCGGGATGATGCACTGCACGTCCTTGCGCTCGCCGCTGGCGCGGTCGGTGTGCCTGTAGTCCAGGGTCAGCGTGCCGGATTCTAGCCGCGTGTCGGCCCGGTAGCCGATGCTGCCGAATTTCTCGCCGTTGCGCGTCCAGCTCAATGCGCCGGAAGTCATCGCGCCCGGAACGATGCCGCGCCGCGCAACCATCATCGACACGTCCAGCGCCAGCGCCGATTCGATATGCGGACGCCAGCTCGAACCGCTCACGGGTCAATTCGACTGTTGGCAGCCGGTCGTCGTGGCAGGTTCGCTGTCACTCTGGCGACGCCATCTGGGGTGCGCGGCCCGGTCGAGCATCCGCCATGCCAGCGACAGCGGCGTTTGCCGGGAACGCTCAGAGCTTCGCAGGGTTTGCCGTCGCGGCGTCTGCGAGCGCCGCAAGGAACGCGCGTGGCTGGCCGCATGGCCTTCGGCTTGGCCTTCGCTTGTCTGGCAAGTTCGCGCGCGAGCCTTCGGGCAGCGTCTCGCTGAATCGCGCCGCGCATCATTGGGCTATCGTCGAAGTCGGATCGCCAACATTGTTCGCGTGCGCGCGCCTGCGCGATGTGAAGCGTATTGTTTGAGACATTCGGCCCATCGGCGCTAAGTTGATCGCGCGCGCACGCCTGCGCGGAATGGGCTTTAATTCGGTGGTGCATGGCAGTCAGTCATTCCCGTTCGCCTTACGTATTCGTCGAAAATTGCCGATTGAGCTTTCAAGCTCTTCTGAGCGTGCAGCCGAAGCGGATCACCGCCATTGCCATCGCTGTTCCTTCAACCACCTATGGTAAGAATCTATAAAGGTGTACGGATTCCGTATTAGCAAAGTGCTGAAAAGTGCTGGTATCGCTACGGATTCCGTAGCGGTCATGCCGCTTGTTTGCCCTTGCTGCTACGGATTCCGTATCGGACTGCTACGGATTCCGTATTGGCGTTTTGTTTTCGTGGTCGCTTGGGTGGCCGCTTGAACCGTTCCGCGCGCGGTTCTTTCCAGTCGCCCGGTGGCGTGGTTGTCGCTGCGCATTCGAGCTTGCCGCCGCATTCGTCGATGGCGTGCCACGTCAGCGCGTAGAGGTTTGGAAAGTTCAACCCGCCTTGCCGCGTCAGCAGAATCAAACCGTAGTGGCGAAGCTCGCGCAGTGCATTGTTTAGCGTGGTCGGTGACTTCCATCCGCGCCGCTTCAACACGGTCAGCGCCGCGCCCAGATCGCCGTTGTTGCGCCCGTTGTATCGCCGCGCGAGTTCGCACACCAGCTTTATCGCCGTACCGCTGCACGCAGACCAGTTTGCGCAATCCTGCACAGCGTGCGGAATCAGCGTGAAGTTGCCGGACTCGCGCCGCCCCTTGTGTCGTTCCCTGCTACGTGGCGTCGGCATGCTCGCCCCCGCTCGCGCGCGCGTTTTGTCGATGCTCGCCTGCGCCCGCTACCCCTGTAGCGCCCCGATGCCGATAGCTCAGCGGTGCATGTAAAACCCGCGCACCGTTGGTGCTGGCGTCGATGTTTCCGCGTAGGCGAGCGATGGCGGCGTCGTGCATGACGCGATGGAAGCCGGCGGGCATGTCGGCAGCTTTGCGCGATGCGATCCATGCCGGTGCGTTGCGCGGCAGCGGTCGGAATCGCCACAACGGACAATCGCGGCATGCGCAGATTGCGACCTGTTCGCGCCATGTGCCGGCTGCGCCCGGATCGCCGATGCACTGCCGACAGAATGCGGCTATTGCTTGGCCGCGCGTCATGGCGGGCCAGCCAGTGCCACTATCGCGGCGTCGAGCAAGTCGGCAGCGGCCACAAGTGCGGCAAGGCCAGGATCATCGCCGTCGAGTTCCAGCGCGATGCCCTGCAATCGCTGGCTTGCGGTGTCCATGTCGCAGCGTGCAAGGATCAGCGCCACGATCACCAGCGCGTTACACTTCGGGTTGCTAGCTGCCGTCCAAGCATTAGCGCCCTGCGAAGCCCGACGCCAACCAGCGCCGGGTTTTGCTTTTGTGGGGTTCATGCCGCCGCCTTCGGCGCGGTCGCGTCGATCAGCGCGCGTATGTCTTCAACACGCCATGCAGTGATTCTTGCGCCTAGCGCGCGGGTTGGTTGTGGATAGCGGCCCGACTTCACGCCGGCCCACCATGTTGAAGCCGATACGGGAATCAGGGCTGGGTCGCCCGGATCGTCTTTGGTTGCTTGCCTGCCGATGATGGCGCGCAGGCGCATGTAGCCGGTTGCGGGGAGATCGTGCATTGTTGTCTAGCCTTGTCGTTGTGGGAACAACGTAAAGCTAGAAAAAACGATCAGCGGATAGTTGCAATTGCAGTCAGCGGCACTGCAATTGCAACGGCAGTCAGATAGTGCGCTTTCCCATTGCTTCGACTACAACCTTCAAATGATCGCCAATGGTGCGCCCCGGAAGCTTCACGTCGCCCGGAAGCATTGCCGCAATTGCATCGCCCGCCTTGTACGGTTGCGACAGGTCAAGTTGTGCATGCGTTGCCAGCGCGCCGATGATGCAAAGCAGTGTCGTGCGCTCGCGTTCGCGAAGTGGTTTTTCAATCGCGGGAGTAGTGGGCGCTGCGGGCGGCCAGTCATCTGCCGGCGTTAGATAGAAAAACGCCGAGTTAATCTGGCGACTCGCGAGCCACGTTCGCATGTCGCTTTGAGTTACCCGCGTCTTTTTTGGGACGTAGAGACTGTACGGTCTACCTTCTAACGGGTCATTCGACCGTATCGCGGGAAGTTCGCCGCGTTCTATTGCTTGAATCACAGCTTCAAATAGCGGCGTGTAGGCGAGCGGTGTTGGCCTACTGAATGTCGGATTTCCGCCGACTGCAAGTTTCACAGCTTGCTCTAGCGTCAACGGATCAACTTGCAGCCAAGGCCGCAATTCATCAGGCGTTGCAAATTCGATAGCCATAGCGCACCCCAAGCCCCTGAAAAGAAACCGCGCCAGTCCGGCAGGGTGGCCGGATATTCGCCCCGTCGGGCTAGGCGCGGCTGTTCGGAATCATCCGGCCTTGCGTGTCATCGGCACCACGTTCCCGCCGACCTTCAGCGTGTCGAGATAGTCGGCCCATTGCTGCATCATCGCGCGGCGCTCGGGCAGGTGCGCGGTGCGGTTGTACGCGCGTCCGTTCGGGTCGCGTACCGCGTGCGCAAGCTGGTGTTCGATGAAGTCGGGCCGGACGTGCAGCACTTCATCCAGAATCGTGCGCGCCATCGCCCGGAAGCCGTGGCCGGTCATCTTGTCGTGCGCGTAGCCCATGCGCCGTAGCGCGATGTTCACGGCGTTGTTACTCATCGGCTGCTTCGGATCGCTCGCGCCGGGAAACACGTAGCGTCCGCGTCCGGTGAGTAGGTGCAGATCGCGCAATGTCGCGACCGCTTGCGAACACAACGGCACCACATGCGGTTCGCCCATTTTCATGCGCTCGGCGGGGATGCTCCACTGCGCCACGTCCAGATCCATTTCGGCCCATTCTGCACCGCGCAGTTCGCCCGGTCGCACCAGCAGCAGCGGTGCCAGCAGCAGCGCAGCGTGTACGACTTCGCGGGCAGGGTAGGCGTCCATCGTGCGCAGCAAGTCGCCCACCTTTTGCGGGTCGGTGATGCTGGCGTAATGCACGGCCTTCCACGGCGTCAGTGCCCCGCGCAGGTCGGCGCTCGGGTCGCGCTCGGCGCGTCCGGTGGCGATGGCATAGCGGAACACCTGCCCGCAGTTCTGCAAGGCGCGGTGCGCGGTTTCCAATCGCCCGCGCGCTTCGATGCGGCGAAGCGTGGCGAGCAAGTCCGGCGCGCTCAGTTCGGCAATGGGCCGCGAACCGATCCACGGGAACAGGTCGCGCTCCATGCGGCGAATGATCTTCACGGCGTGTGAGGCAACCCATTGGGTCGATTGCTTGGCGTACCACTCGCGCGCGACGACTTCAAAGCTGTTTGCTGCGCGCTCACTGCCCGCGAGCTTTTCCGCTTTCCGCTGCGCGCTTGGATCGACGCCAGCGGCGAGCAATTTACGCGCGGCGTCGCGCTTGCTTCGAGCATCTTTCAGGCCGGTATCGGGATATGCCCCCAGCGCCAACCGCTTCTCTATGCCCCCAAAACGGTACTTCAATCGCCAGAGCTTGCCCCCAGCCGGTGAGACTTCCAAATACATGCCGCTGCCGTCGGCCATACGCACGGGCTTGGCGGCGGGCTTAGCGTTGCGCACTGCGGTGTCTGTCAATTTCATGGGGGCATCGCCTTTGCGGACGCGGGTTATGCCCCCGATCCTGCCCCCAGATGCCCCCGGATTGCAATAGATGCCCCCGCACGGCATCGGACAAGAAAAAGGCCAGAACCGTTGCTATTGCTAGGGTTTCTGGCCTTTATTGGACTGCTTTGGATGGTCAATTGGTGGAGCGACGGGGGATCGAACCCCGGACCTTCGCATTGCGAACGCGACGCTCTCCCAGCTGAGCTACCGCCCCACACGAAACTTCGACTCTGACGACCGCAATCCGGACGATCATTCAAGGTCGCAGAGGATACCGGTCGCGACGGCGCGGCGCTAGTCCCGTGCGTCGAGAAGCGGACGCAGCAACGGCTCCAGGATGGGGCGACGCCAGCCTTCCAGCGCCGTGGGCCAGCCGTTGCCGTCGAGCAGGGCTTCAAGCGTGCGTCGTGACGCAAGCACGCCATCACCGAGGCCCAGCCGTCCGGCTTCGGCCGCGACTGCGTTCTGCAATGCTCGCAGCAATTTTTTCTGCGCGCTGTCGGGAGTCTGTACCAGTGGAATGTCGCGTTCTTCGGCGGTCAGCGGTGGCGTGAGTTCGTCCCACAATTCGCTGCGCAGCTTGCGCGGCGCTTTTGGCTGGGTATCGAGAAAGGCGTGGAATGCGCGGGCGTCGATCGGTGGGTTGCGCGCGAGCGCGATTGCGAGTTCGTTGTCGAGGATCCACCCTTTTGGCCGATCGCCAGCGCGCGCCTGCGCCTCACGCCAGAGCAGCAACCGGCGCAGCAATGCCTGCGCTTCGGCGTCGAGGTATTGCGCGCCGCGCAGCGCGAGGTGCGGATGGGTTTCGGGAGTTTCGTTGGAGGAGTTCGCGATCAGGCGCACGCAGTCCTCGGCTAGCCAATGCTCGCGGCCGAGTTCATGGAGTTTGTCGCGCAGGATCGTGTGCAGGGCGTGCAGATGGATTACGTCGTCGGCGGCATACAACAATTGCGCGGGAGTTAACGGACGGCGCAACCAGTCGGAGCGCGTTTCGCTTTTCGGCAGGGCGATGCCGAGTTGGGTTTCGACGAGTTTCTGATAACCCAGGCTGGCGCCGAAGCCGCACAGCGCAGCGGCGATCTGGGTGTCGAATAGCGGCGCGGGCACCGCTGCGCATCCGCGTTGCAGCGCTTGCACGTCTTCGCTGGCGCTGTGCATGAGCTTGACGATCGACGGATTGTCGAGCAGTGGGCGTAACAGTTCGGAGATGCCGGAAACGGTCGGATCGATCAGCAAGACGTCGTGGCCTGGGGCAGTCATCTGCACCAAGGCAAGCTGCGCCCACCAGGTGCGCTCGCGGATGAATTCGGTATCCAGCGCGAGCAACTCGACGTCGGTCCAGCGCAACAGATGTTCGGCGAGTTCGTCGGGGTGGGCGACAATCGAATAGTGCACGGCAGTCTCGTTAGCTTGCGGCAGCCGCGACGATAGCCTACTTTCCGGTTGGTGCTGCGCATGTCGCAGGCATACGCACGGATTTCCCCACACAGATGCAACGCAGCCTCGTCGAATTATCGGGTACGCATGCGCGATCACCGCACGTCTTGGATGTTGATGCTGGGATTGGCAGTCGCCATGCTGGGCGGTTGTCATCGCCAGCCGCCGCCGGTTGCGAAGACGGCTGTCCCGGTAATCGCGCCGACGCAAGCGGCAGAACCCGAGCCGCTTCCTGCGCAGCCGGTGGTTTTGCGTCGGCCGGGTGTCGAGCCGTTGCCTGCTCCGGTCGCGGTGCCGAAGAAAAGGTTCAATGAAGCGCTCAAGCAGGCGCAAAAAGCGTTCGCCGCGGGCAAGCTGGACGAACGCGACATGGAAGCAAAACCAGCGCCTCCCGAGCCCAGCGACATGACTTTACCGAACGCGCTCACATCGAAGATTTCCATTGATGCGCTCGCGTTGTATCGCGGCGTGCTGGCGACCGATTCTGAAAACGTCCGCGCGCTGCATGGCGTGGACGCAGTCGCATCGGCGTTGCTCGCGCGTGCGCAGGCAGCGCTGGCGCGCGAGGATATCGTCAATGCGCAGCGCGATGCAGATCGGCTGAGACTGTTGCAAGCTGACGCCGCCGATCTGCCCATACTCACTGCCGCATTGGACAATGGCTGGCACGTCGCCGGTTTGATCGAACGCGGACAGAGGTTCGAGCAGACCGGCGCGTTGATCGCACCGCGCGCTGGCAATGCTGCGGCGGTGTACCGGCAGGCGTTGAAACTCGCGCCGGACAGCAAGGCGGCCGATGCGGGATTGGCGCGCGTGGAAAACATTTTCATCGGCAAGGCAGCGGCCGAAGCGCAGGCCGGACACTACCCGCAGTCGGATCGGCTGCTCGCGCAAGCAGCGACCGTACAGCCGGATTCGCCGACCCTGCACGCGGGCCGCGCGCGCATCGACGCGATTCGCCAGCATGCGGCGGCGCTGCTGCTCGCGCAGGCCGATGCGGCGCTGGCATCCGGCGATGCGGATCGCGCCGAGCGCATGCTCGCGCAGATCGAACGCGCCACGCCGAAATCGCCGGAGTCGCGCGACCTGCGCGCGCGCATCGTGCTTGAACGCAACTACGGGCCGTTCAAGCCGGGCCAGGTGTTCACTGACCCCTTGGTGTCGAAAGCGCAATCGCCAGAGATGATCGTTGTGCCGATCGGCGATTTCCGGATGGGTTCGCGCGATGACGAGCCAGGACACGACGCGAACGAAATCCCGCAGCGCAGAGTGGAATTCAAGCACGGTTTCGCGATGTCGCGCACCGAAATCACCGTCGAACAATTTGGCCGTTTCGTGCAAGCCGCGCATTACAAGACTGATGCCGAACGCAACGGGCATTCGATGGTGTATGACGAAGCCAAGGGCAAGCTCGATGCGCGCGCGGGCGTGAACTGGCGCGACGATTACGCCGGCAAACCTGCCGATCCGCAGCAACCCGTGATGCACGTATCGTGGAACGATGCGCAGGCCTATACGATCTGGTTGTCGAAGGAAACCGCGCATCTGTATCGACTGCCAAGCGAGGCTGAATTCGAGTACGGTTTGCGCGCGGGTGGGAACAGCGCGTATCCGTGGCCAGGGACGAATCCGCCGAACGGCATCGGCAATCTTGCCGGCGTCGATGCTTCGCCGAGCGGGCGACATTGGGGCGATGCATTTTCCGGCTACACCGACGGCTATTGGGGGCCGGCGCCGGTTGCGCATTACGCAGCCAATATGTTCGGTCTGTACGACATGATCGGCAACGTGTCCGAGTGGACGCAGGATTGCTGGCACGACGGTTATCGGCGTGCGCCCGACAACGGCAGTGCGTGGGTCAATCCTGGCTGCACGCAACGCGTCGTGCGCGGCGGGTCGTGGGCCGCGTCGCCGGAGCAATCGCGTTCCGCGTATCGTGCCCCCGCCGATGCCGATAGCGCCAATGCAAGAATGGGTTTCCGGATGGTGCGCGAGCTGTGACCTTCCGTCATCGACAAGGATCAAGCTGCTGCATCAAAAGCTCATGAACAAGCCACCGTTCACCGGAATGTTCGCGCCGGTGATGAAGCCGGCGTCTTCGGCGGCGAGAAACGCCACCGTGCGCGCGATTTCCGAGGGTTTGCCGAGCCTGCCGACCGGAACCGATTCGACGATTTTTGCGCGGACGTCTTCCGGCACCGCCATCACCATCGCAGTTTCGCAATAGCCCGGGCTGATGCTGTTGACAGTGACGCCCTTGCGTGCCACTTCGCGCGCCAGCGCCATGGTAAAGCCGTGCATGCCGGCTTTCGCGGCCGAATAATTCGTCTGCCCGAACTGACCGGTTTGTCCATTGACGGACGAAATGTTGACGATGCGCCCGTACCCGCGTGCGAGCATGCCGTCCACCACGTTGCGGCACATGTTGAAGACGCTGCCGAGATCGATTTTCAATACGTCATCCCACTGCGCGCGTTCCATCTTGCGCAAGGTGGTGTCGCGGGTGATGCCGGCGGCATTGACAAGCACATCCAGCGATCCATGTTCGGATTCGACCTTGCGGACTAGCGTGGCGCAGACATCGAAATCACCGACATCAGTGGGCTCGAAATGGACATCCAGCCCTTGCATGTCGTTGCGGAATGCGGCGATGCGTTCCTGGCGCGCGGCCAGATCGGCGGCGATGACAGTGTGTCCGGATTGCGCGAGATGCTTGCAGATATCGGTGCCGAGTCCACCGATGCCGCCGGTTACGACGGCGATGCGCTTGCTCATTCAGTGTTTCCAGTAGGGGATGGATGCTTCGCAACGTTTGTTGCGGCGCACAAATTCCGTCGCAGCTTAGTGCGATGCAGTAGCGTCCGTCAATGCGGTTGCGGCGACGCGGCTCAGCGCGTGCGCGGTTTGTGACCGTTGTCCGGTTTTTGCGCATCGGTGGCGTTTCCCATCGTGCCCAACAGGCCCTGCTGGAACGACTTCCACAAATCCATGTTGCGCTCGGTAAGCTGATTGAGCATGCTCCAAGGCGTCTGCCCGATCAGGCTGTTGAGCTGGCTTCGGAACTGCTGCTGCTGCTCGAGAAACATGTGCATGGAGCGCTCAAGATAGCTGCCCATGAAGCCCTGCAACGAATCTCCGTAGAAGCGGATGATCTGGCTGAGCAGTTCGGTGGACAGCATCGGCTGGCCGTCGTCCTCGTGCTCGGTGATGATCTGCAGCAGTACCGAGCGCGTCAGGTCGTCGCCAGTCTTGGCATCGCGCACCTCGAAGCTTTCGTTGTCGACGATCAACTGCCGTACGTCTTCGAGCGTGATGTAACTCGAGATCTCGGTGTCGTAGAGGCGCCGGTTCGGGTACTTCTTGATGATGCGGATTTGGGCCATGCGACGGATTTCCGGAAGGTATTGCGGCGCACCAGAGATGCAGCATGGCGCAGCATTCCGGTGGTTGCAAGCGCATGACCTTGCGCAAAGTGTGCGTCAAACCATTATTCGCGCCATCCATGTACTCGCCCTGGGCCGGACTCGCCGTTTGGGCGTGCTCCTGCACGCACAGTCATGACGTGGCGCAAACGCGGCAACTACCAACCCATGTAGTGACCGCCGTTGGCGGAAAGATTGGCGCCGGTGATCCATGCAGCTTCATCGGGCATGAAGAACGCGACCGCGTATGCAATTTCTTCCGGTTTGCCGAGTCTGCCAATCGGGATTTGCGCGGTGATCTTTGCGCGCACCTCTTCGGGTACGGCCATCACCATGTCGGTGCCGATGTAACCTGGCGAGACGGTGTTGACGGTGACGCCAAACTTCGCATTTTCCTGCGCCAGCGAGATCGTGAAGCCGTGCATGCCGGCTTTCGCGGCTGCGTAGTTGGCTTGGCCGTACTGGCCCTTCTGGCCATTAATCGAGCTGATCTGCACGATGCGCCCCCACTTGCGTTCGCGCATGCCATCGATGACCTGGCGAGTAACGTTGAAGCACGAATCGAGGTTGGTGCTGATCACGTCGTGCCACTGCTTCGGATTCATCTTGTGGAACGTGCCGTCGCGGGTGATGCCGGCGTTGTTGACGAGGATGTCGACCGGACCGATCGCCGATTCAACACCGCGCACCATCGCCTCGCAGCCTGCGTAATCGGTCACGTCACCGGGCACGATTGCGATGTCGAAACCATGGTCCTTCATTTGCGCCTGCCAGGATCTGGCTTTGGCCTCGTCGCGATAATTGGTGGCGACTTTATGGCCGAGGCTGGCCAGTCGCTGGACAATCGCGGTGCCGATGCCGCCGGTGCCGCCGGTCACGAGTGCGTTGCGTGCGTTCATGGTGTCCTCCCGGGACGTGGACGAATGCGTCAGGTTCGATTCTACGCGGACGCCGTTGCAGCCGTCGCCACTTTCGTGCCGATGCGCCTGATTGCATCGTAATCGAACGCAGCCAGCGCTCGTCCAAGCGCGATATCGGCATTGCCCGATCCATCGATCACGCGTGGATCCTGTCCGAGCAGGATCAGCGCAGCGCGCAGCGCTGGTAGCGGATCGGAGGCATCCACGGCTGGCGCATCGCTGGATTTTCCGAGCTTGTGGCCATTCGTATCCACTACCAACGGCAAATGCGCATACGCCGGCGTTGGCAATCCCAATGCGCGTTGCAGCAGAATTTGTCGTGGCGTGGAATCGAGCAGATCGGCGCCGCGCACGACTTCGGTGATGGCTTGCGCATGATCATCCACGACGACAGCGAGCTGGTAGCCCCACAGGCCATCGACGCGACGCAACACGACATCGCCGATATCGCGCCCGGCCAGTCGCTCACAACGACCCTGGATGACGCCTTCAAAATCGACCCAGCCATCGTGTACGCGCAAACGAATCGCCGGTTCGCGTCCGGAATCGTTCGCGACGCAATGACGATGAATGCCATTGGTGGCGGCCAGATCGCTGCGGCTACAGCGGCAGGGAAACGCGAGCCCATCGTCCAGGAGTCGATCAAGCGCAGCGGCATAGGCATCGCTACGCCTGCTCTGCCACAGCACCGCTTCGTCGGATTGCATGCCGAACGCGGCCAGTGTTTCGATTTGCTGCGCGGCCGCGCCGGGAATTTCGCGTGGCGGATCGATGTCCTCGATCCGCAGCAGCCAGTCGCCGTTATTGTGGCGCGCAATCAACCAGCTTCCCACAGCCGCGACCAGCGAACCCAGGTGCAGCGGCCCGGTCGGCGAAGGCGCGAAGCGACCGCGATAGCGCACGGATGAGGTCATCGAAAATCCATCCGCTGCACTTTGGTCGAATGGACGACGTCAGAACTCGTAGTTCATGTCCGGGCCGGCGACAGCGAGGAAGTGGCCTTCAACGTAGTCCACACCGATCGAGAACAATGCGCTCATGCTGCCGGCGTCCTGCACGAATTCGGCGATGATCTGCTTGTGCAGGCGATGGCCTTCGACCGTCATCTCTTTCAGTTTCTTCTGGTGGTCCGGACTCTTCGACAGCTCCGCCATGAACGAACGATCGAGCTTGAGGAACGCCGCATCGACATGGGTCAGCAACTGGAAGGAATTAAGACCCGCTCCGAATTGCCCCAGCGCGATCCGGCAGCCCAGCGGTTTGATCGCGTTGTGCAGATCCTGCGCCGCACGCAGGTTGGTGAATGCCTTGGATTCGGCGATTTCCAGCACCAGCCGGTCGCCCGGGACGTCGTGCTTCTTGAGTTGTTCGCCGATCAAACGTTCCAGGCCGCCTTCGATCAACGACTCCGGTGTGACCTTGACCAGCAGCGTGGTGTGCTTGCCGGCTTTCTTGCGCTCGGCCAGTATCGCGATGGCGCGGCTGATCACCCAGCGATCGACATCGTCAAGCAGACCGTGTTCTTCGGCAATCGGCAGAAAACTCATCGGCGGCACTACTTCGCCGGTGCCGGACTTCATCCGCAACAGCACTTCGTACAGCTCTCCCGGTTGGCCGTTCATGCTGATGATCGGCTGGTAATGCAGGACGAAGCCGTCGCCGCTCAATGCGTCACGGATGCGTTTGACCCAGCTCTCGATGCGTTCGGTCTCGGCGCGATCGCGCGCTGAGGGATCGAAGATCTCGACTCGGTTGCCGCCGAGGTTGCTGCAAGAATTCACCGCTTGGCCGGCCTTGCCCAGCACTTGTTGGAGGCTCGCGATTTTCTCGCCAATCTGCACGCCGCCGATGCTGACCGTGATGCTGACCGATCGCTCTCCCGCTTCGACGATGAAGCCCTGGAACGCCGCGCGGATTTTTTCAGCCAACTCCGCGCTCGCCTTCGGCGGCGAATCGGTCTTGAGCACCGCGAAGGTGTGATCGCCGAAACGCGCACTCACGACATCCTCGCCGACGGTTTCGCGTAGCCGCGCTCCGAGACGCGCGAGCAGTTCGTCGGTATGGGCGATGCCGATGTCCTGCATCAGGACGCTGTAATGATCCGGTTCGATCAACAACAGCAACTGATCGTTGCGGCCGGCGGCCGCGGCGGCGACTGCCGGTTCGATATGTTCCAGGAAGAACCGGCGGTTCGACAGTCCCGTGGTCTGGTCGCGATAGCGCAGTTCGTCGAGTTCGCGCGCCATGTCCGCATCGATCGTGCGCTGACGGAAAATGATCTGCAGGCAGGATTCACCTTCGTAACTGGCCTGTGCGAATTCCATGGTCGCGTCAAAATCGGTGCCGTCCGCGCGCCTTGCGCGCAGTTCGAGAGTGCGCGGCGGTGGCACGCCCTTGGCCAGATCGCGCAGCAGGTGCTTGAATTTGTCGGCATCCGCCGCCGCCACCATGTCCATCAGCGGCAGACCTTCGATTTCCTCGAATTCCTCGTAGCCGAACATTTCCAGATACGCTTCGTTGGCGCGAATATGCATGCCTTCGTGGACGTACGCGATCGGGTCGCGCGAGGATGCGATCAGCGAGTCGCAGCGGCGCTCTGACTCGTGCATCGCGGCCTCGATCTGGCGCAACGCGCGACGGTTTTCGAGGACGGCGAATTCATTGCGCACGACCATGCGCAGATGCTCGGGTCGGTTGCGCAGTGCGACATCGCGCGCGCCGGAGACTAGCGCGGCGATCACCCGATCTTCGTCGAGTTCACCGATGGTGGCCACGACCGAAATATCCTTGCCGCTCGCATTCACTGCGTTGATCACGGTCGCGAAGGTGAGTCCGCTTGCGTCCAGCGAGGCGAGCACAACGTCCACCGCGCCTTCGGCCAGTTGCGCGTTCAGCTCGGCGAGATTTTCGGCACGCTGCGGACGCACCGCGACCCCGCCATTGCGCAGGACGCTGATGTGGTGCTCGGCGTGATCGAGTTGGTCTTCGACGACCAGCAGTCGGATGACGATTTCGTTGGCGGGCATGCCTGAGGCTCTAGAGACTTCAACGGGTTATTTACACTTATTCGAGCGGATTCGCCAGATTGGATGATCTGTCACAACGGCGTTTTTCCGGATTCGCCAGCGATTTCCCGCACCAATCTGGGTACCAGATAGCCTGGCAGCCCGGCAATCAAGGCCGCGTGTAGAAGCCGTGCCTCGTCGTCGCCAACCTCGAAATGCGCGACGCCGGTCACCCGATCGAGCTGGTGCAGGTAGTAGGGCAACACGCCAGCCTCGAACATCCGTCGCGATAGCGTGGCCAATGTGTCCGCATCGTCGTTCACCCCGCGCAGCAATACCGATTGATTCAGCAGCGTCACGCCAGCGGCGCGCAAGCTGGCCAGCGCTGCATCCACATCAGCATCGAACTCGTTGGCGTGATTGGCATGGATCACGATGACGACCTGCTGCGGCAATCTGCGCAGCCAATCCAGCAGTTCGGCATCAACGCGCTCCGGCAATACGACAGGCAGCCGGGTATGAATGCGCAATCGACGGACATGACCGATTTGCGCGAGCGCAGCTGTGAATTCGGCGAGTTTCAGGGTGGACAGCGCCAGTGGATCGCCGCCGGATAACAGCACTTCCTCGATGCTGGCATCGGCGCGCAGGTAATCCAGCGCGACATTCCAGTTCGATGATGCGGCAGTTTCCTCGGCGTAAGGGAAATGACGGCGAAAACAATACCGGCAATGCACCGCGCAACTGCCGGTTGCGATCAACAGTGAACGGCCGTCGTATTTGTGAATGACGCCTGCCGCACCCCGCGCTGCAGAATCGCCGACCGCATCCAGATTGAAACCTGGTGCAATGCGTTCTTCGTCGAGGATCGGCAGCACCTGGCGCAACAATGGATCGGCTGGATCGCCGTGGCGCATCTTCGCAACGAAACCGCGCGGCACCCGCAACGGGAACTGCGCCGCCGCCGCGGCGGACAACGCTCCGCCAAGCTGCTGCAGGCCAACCATACCCAGCAATTCGCGCGGATCGCGCACGGCGTCGCGCCAGAGCTCCTGCCAGCGCGGCTGCATCGGGTGGGCATGAGCGGTTATCATATCGGGCTGCGGCGTTGCCGGTAGCGGTTCCCCGGCTTCCATCGTTTCAATTTTCCAACCATCAGTGTAGCCGTTCATGGCAACGGCACGCACGCCCACGGAGTGTTTCGGATGGCCAATTACGGCATGAACGACGTCAAGAACGGCATGAAGATCATCGTCAATGCCGAACCTTGTGTCATCACCGAGACCGAATACGTGAAACCGGGCAAGGGTCAGGCCTTCACCCACATCAAGTACCGCTTCATCAAGTCAGGTCGCGTGGTCGAGCTGACGATGAAAGCGACCGATTCCCTTGAAGCCGCCGACGTGGTCGATACCGACATGCAGTTTCTTTACAGCGATGGCGAGCACTGGCATTTCATGCAGAGCGAAACCTTCGAGCAAGTCCAGGCCGACGCGACCGGCGTGGGCGAGACCGCCAAATACCTCAAAGGCGAAGAACCTTGCGTGGTCACGCTGTGGAACGGCACGCCGATCGCGGTGCAGGCGCCGAATTTCGTCGAACTCAAGATCGTCGAGACCGATCCTGGCGTGCGTGGCGATACTTCGGGCGGCGGCGGCAAGCCGGCCAAGCTCGAAACCGGTGCCGTGGTGCGCGTGCCATTGTTCGTCGGCCAGGACGAAATCATCAAGGTGGATACGCGTACCGGTGAGTACGTCAGCCGCGTCAAGTAACTGCAGGCATGATCAACAGCACAACAGCCATTGACTGCGACCTGCTGATCGAAGCCGGCTGGGTCGTGCCGGTCGAGCCGCACGGCATTGTGCTGGAGAACCACGCAGTCGCAGTGTGTGATGGCGCGATTCTCGCGGTGCTGCCGATTGCCGAAGCGCGCGCAGCATATCGCGCGACTGAAACCGTCAGTCGCCTGCAGTCGGTGCTGATGCCAGGCCTGGTCAACGCGCACACGCATAATCCGATGTCACTGCTGCGCGGCGTCGCCGACGATTTGCCGCTGATGCGCTGGCTGACCGAGCACATCTGGCCGATCGAGGCTGCGGTGATCGGTCCGCAATTCGTTGCCGATGGCATCGCACTCGCGATTGCCGAGATGCTGCGCGGCGGCACGACCTGCTGCAACGACAACTATTTTTTCCCGGACGTGGCTGCCGCGACCTATCGTCGGCACGGCTTCCGCGCTTTGGTCGGATTGCCGATCATCGAATTCCCGACCGCGTGGGCGAAAACCCAGGATGAATACTTCGACCGCGCTGGCGAAGTCCACGATCTGTATCGCCGCGACGATCTCGTGCGCACCTGTTTCGCGCCGCATGCGCCGTACACGGTGTCGGATGCGAGTTTCGAGCGCATCCGCGTGCTGTCCGATCAACTCGACGTACCGGTGCACTGCCACATCCACGAAACCGCGCAGGAAGTCGCCGACGCATTCAAGCAGTACGGTATTCGCCAGATCGCGCGACTCGACCGTCTCGGCCTTGTCAACGATCGCTTGATCGCCGTGCACATGACGCAATTGACCGATGCCGAAATCGCATTGTGCGCCGCGCGCGGAGTTTCGGTTGTGCATTGCCCGGAATCCAATCTCAAGCTTGCCTCCGGTTTCTGCCGAGTCGAGGCGCTGCGCCAGGCGGGCGTCAATCTCGCGCTCGGCACCGATGGGTGCGCGAGCAACAACGATCTGGACATGTTCGGCGAGATGCGCACCGCTGCATTGCTTGCCAAAGCGGTCGCCGCAGATGCATCCGCACTCGATGCCGCGAGCACGTTGCGCATGGCCACGCTCGGCAGCGCAACGGCGATGGGCTTGGGCGAGCGAATCGGCAGCATCGTGCCCGGCAAGCGCGCCGACTTGATCTGCGTGGACATGGATCGTATCGAAACCCAGCCGCTGTACGACCCGATCTCGCAACTCGTCTATGCGACCGGTCGCCAACATGTGACCGATGTGTGGATCGATGGTCGCGTGAAGCTGCGCGATGGCGAATTGATCGGCACTGACACAGCCGCATTGATCGCCAATGCGCGGCAATGGCGCGAGCGCATCGGGGCAATCGGGACTGCGCAATGACAACGACTGCATCGCATACGAATTTCGATCAAGCCGAGCTCGACAAGTTTGGTGAACTGGCCAGCAGATGGTGGGATCCTCGGGGCCCGCAACGCGCCCTGCATGAACTGAATCCAACGCGTCTGGATTATGTGCGTACGCGCTGCATATTGCGCACCGCTGCGGTGCTCGATGTCGGCTGCGGTGCGGGGCTGCTCAGCGAAGCACTGGCAGGCGAGGGCGCGGAAGTCGTCGCGCTCGATCTCGCGCCAGAACTGATCGAGATCGCGAAACTGCACCTGCTCGAAACGCAAGCGAAACATCCGACGCTTCGTGTCGATTACCGTCTGCAATCGGTGGAAAGTCTGGCCATCTCCCATCCGGAAAGTTTCGATGCAATCACCTGCATGGAAATGCTCGAGCACGTTCCCGATCCTTCCTTGGTCGTGCACGCCTGTGCAAACTTGCTCAAGCCGGGCGGGCGTCTGTTCGTGTCCACGCTCAACCGTACACCCGCATCGTTCGCGCTGGCTATCGTCGGCGCTGAATACATCGCGAACCTGTTACCGAAAGGCACCCACAGCTATGCGCAATTCATCCGCCCAGCCGAACTTGCAACATGGTTTCGCGCTGCGGGATTGACGCTGGAAGACGTGAGCGGACTGCACTACAACCCGTTGACACGCCGCGCCGCGCTCGGTCGTCGCACCGATGTCAATTACCTCGCATGCGCAGTGAAACCCGCATGAACCTGCACGGCATCGCATGCGTGTTGTTCGATCTCGACGGTACCTTGGTGGACAGCGCGCCGGATCTGCTTGCTGCAGTCAACAACGTGCGCGCGAATGCGGGGCAGCCTATATTGGGCTTGGCCGAACTGCGGCCAGTGGTGTCCAAAGGTGCGCGTGCGATGCTGGCGGTGGCGTTTCCAAATCTGGATACGGACCGGCGCGAAGAGCTCGTGCAGCCGATGCTCGATTACTACGCGAAATCCATTGCCGTGCACACGCGTCCATTCGATGGCATCGAATCGCTTTTGTCGCGGATTGAACGCGCTGGTTTGCGCTGGGGCATCATCACCAACAAATCCGAAACCCTCGCACGCGAGATCGTGCGTGCGATGGGATGGAACGAACGCAGCGCGGTGCTGATCGGCGGCGATACATTGCCGACCAGAAAACCGGATCCGGCGCAATTGCTGCACGCATGCGCGATGCTTGCGATCACTCCGGAGCAATGCGTCTATGTTGGCGACGACGAACGCGACATCCAGGCCGCGCGCGCGGCGGGCATGCCCTCGGTCGCCGCGTTGTGGGGCTATCGCGAAGCGCATGAAAACCCCGCCGACTGGCAGGCCGACTGCTGCATCGAATATCCGCTGGAATTGTGCTTCGAACTGGCCGAAGGGATCGGAAGTGACCGGGCTTGAGCGCGTTGATCCCGAGTCCGCCGCCGTCACTGCATTCCTCGACAAATGGCGCGTACGCGAACCGGAGATGCTGTACGCGGAGGTGTTCTGCGCGCGTCCGCTGCGCGCACGGTTCGCACTGTGGGGTGCGTTGCTGCATGAGCTGCGGACTGCGGCATTCGAGCTCAGCGACGCGAGCCTGACCCTAGCGAAGTCCGCGTGGTGGGCCGACGAGTTGTTGCGTTGCGCGCAAGACGCGCCGCGGCATCCATTGACGCAGGCTCTGGATGCGCCGCGATTGCCGTGGCATCTCTTGGCGCAAGGCATGCTGGCGATGGCGCATGCCGATCCATCGCGACCTTCGGATCGCGATACGGCGATCGGTGCAGTCGCTCCGCTCGCCGAAGGCATCGCGACGGTTGAGGCCGCGCTGTTCGATGCGCCGAGTACCGACGCGGCAAGTCGCGCAGTCGCAGTGCATCTGCTCAGCGAACGGCTCCGTATCGGAATGGGTGCGAGCGATGGCGGGCGCGTCCCGCTATCGCTGCTCGCGCGGCATGGCATCACCAGTTCCGCAGTTACGCAGCCGCAGGGGATGCAGGCGGTCGCCGACTGGGCTGCCGAGCTGAGCGACGCGCTGCCGTTGGGTTTTGCGGGAATAGCGCTGTATCGAGCTGCGCGAACCACATTCGATGGCTGGTTTTTGCGCGAACTAGCCACACATCATGCGCGTCGTGCCATGCCGCGCCTGCGCGCGCTGCGGTTGGCATGGCTGGCAGCGCGACGGGTAGAAACGCCGCAAGGTATAAAATGATTCAAGCCGAGTCAGCAAGACGATCCGGGTTCGCTCCGCCGCAATCAATGGCAATAGCAGGATGATTCGCATGTCCACCGACCACCAAGCCGATCCGCTCGCCGCATTACACGCTGACGAGGCCGCGAATGCGCTTCCGGATATCGCATCCGATCGTACGTCCAGTAACATAGCCGCGCTCGATTGGGTCGGCATGGACGCGATCGAACTGCCGATCCGCGTTGTTGATGGCGATGCCGATCTGCGCGTCGCAGCACGCGTATCGGCGGAAGTCGATCTGCGTGCAGGTGCGACGCGCGGCATCCACATGTCGCGGTTGTACCTCGCGCTGGACGCCGCCTTAGCGGAACCGTTGTCGCCCGCGATGCTGCATGCGCTGCTGCACGAATTTCTGTCATCGCACGCGGGACTTTCGACGCGCGCACGCGCGCGCTTCGCGTTCGATTATTTCCTGCGCAGGCCTGCTTTGGCGAGCGGACACAGCGGCTGGCGGCGTTATCCGATTGTTCTTACGGCGACGCTGGTAGGCGATGTGCTGTCGATCGATATCGCATTTGATGTGGTCTATTCGAGTACGTGTCCAGCTTCGACTGCGCTTGCGCGGCAACTCGTGGCGGAAGACTTCGGCCGCGCCTTCCCGGCGCATGCGCCACTGAATCGCGATGCAGCCCTGCGCTGGCTCGCCGGCGAGCACGGCATGCGGGCGACGCCGCACAGCCAGCGCAGCACCGCGAGCGTCCGCGTCCGACTTGACTCCTCGATTGCAGCATTGCCTTTCACGGCGTTGATCGAGCGCGCTGAAACCGCATTGGGGACTGCCGTGCAAACCGCAGTCAAACGCATCGACGAGCAAGCGTTCGCGCGTCGCAACGGCGAAAACCCGATGTTCTGCGAGGATGCCGTGCGTCTGTTGCAGGCCGCATTCACTGCTGGTTCCTCAGACGGTGACATCGGCGTGCGCGACATCGCCATTCGGGTCGCACATCATGAAAGCCTGCACGCCCACGACGCGGTCGCCTCAGTCGGTAGGTGGTAAACACGCTTCGCCTGCCTGAATAAGCCGGTCGATCCGGGCAGGCTGCGACAGCATCCGTTAGCATGCGCGGATGGGGAGATTGCGCGCGCTGGTGCTGATCGTTTGCGGATTCTGGCTACTGCCGGCATCTGCGATGGTGTCAACGGATGTGCCGTTCGCGCTGTATCGCCTCGGCGACGTGGATGCGCCTGCTACCGATGTCATTGCGGGAAGGCATGATGCGGCGGCTGTTGCTCTTCCGATGTCGATTGTGACGCCGACGGCGCGCGTCGGCGGCTGGTGGCGGGTGGATATCCTGCGCGACATTCCGGCCATGCCGCGCCAGGCGCTGGTGCTGGATGCGCCCAACAACACGGTGATCCGCGCCTGGTTGCCGGGACATGCCGATCCATTGACACGCAGTACGACTGGCGCCGATGCAGATCCCACGTTCAGTCCGCGTCTCGCCGTGTTCGTCCTGTCCGAAGGAGTGCATGCCGGCCAGCACATTTACCTTTACGTGCTCTCCACGTCGCGCTATCCCGACACCGTGAGGATCGTGGATGCGAGCGCGTTGCGCGTTGAAGATCGCCGCAACCTGCAAGTCAACACATTGATCGTCGGCACGTTATTGTCGTTGACACTGGTCGGTATTGGCATGGGCCTGGTGTTGCGTGAGACCGATTTTCTGCTGCTCGGGCTTGGTCTCGCCTTCGCCCTGTTCTTCTTGCTCGACAACACGGCTGAGTTGTACCGAATCCCCGGGCTCGCGCCGCTGGCGGGAATCCGTATCACCCAGCGTTTTCTGGCGACTGGCGCGGCGATCCTGATGGCGCTATTCGTGTTGCGTTATCTGCAAATGGTGCAACGCACGCCGTGGCTCGCACGCATCCAGTGGTGCGTGATTGCGGTCTATATCGCTGTGATGGTCGCGTATTGCATACCGGTCATTGGGTTGTGGCAGCAATGGCCGATGATCGGCAACCTGGCAATGCTGGTCAGCGCGATCGCCGAGTTCATCTCCGCGACCAAAGGCGCGATGGCAGGTCATCGCCAGTCGAGGATGTTCCTGTGGTCGTGGCTGCCGTTGTTGTTTTTCCTGATCTGGCGCGTGCTGGAAATCAACCTGCACTGGCCGGCAGACGCGTTCCTGCAATTTGCGTTTCCGGCAAGTTTCGTGCTGGCCGGAGTGCTGATGATGATCGGCCTTGGCGATCAGATGTTGAAGTACAAGCGCGAACGCGATGCGTCCGATCTGCTCGCGCGCCGCGATCCGCTCACCGAGGTCTATAACCGGCGCGCACTCGATGAACGCCTGCACGCCGCAGCGCTGGAAACCGGACAAAGTTCCCAACCGCTGGCACTGTTGTTCGTCGATTTAGATCATTTCAAGCGTATCAATGACGACTATGGCCACGATGTCGGCGACGAATGCCTGCGTGAAGTCGCGCGACGCATCCGCAGCACCTTGCGGTTCGGCGATGTGCTCGGCCGCTACGGTGGCGAGGAATTTGTGATCGGCCTCCCGCGCCTGCAAGTCGAGGATGCGAGTGCGATGGGCGAACGCATGCGACAGGCTGTCGGGTCGCGACCGATCGTCTGCGGAGGTGACGAGATCGGCATCACCATCAGCATCGGCGTGGCAGTCTTGCAGGACGGACTTGCGGGTTTCGACGATGCGATCAAGCGCGCCGACCGCGCCTTGTATGCGAGCAAGCGCAACGGGCGCGACCGGGTCAGCACGCAGTCGGAGTGATCGCGATGCTTCTGCGACGATCGGGCGGACGCTGCGCGGTCACCGGGAAGCGGCAGAAGCGCAGCGGATGCGCGAAGCTGCGTTGACAGATGGACGCATCACAGCGCCGCGATGGCTGTTGTGAGGCCTTCTGATCTTCGGCGCGGCGTGGTGATTGGGATGGGGGCCAGCGTGTCGCGATCGCCTGGCAACCGAAACCATGGTTGCTACTTCGCGTCGCCGGGCGGCATCAGCAGTTGTGGGTCGATGCGTATGTTGAACCAGTTCATGCCCCAGTGCATGTGCGGGCCGGTGGCGCGGCCGGTCTTGCCGACCAGCCCGATCACTTGACCCTGCTCGACGCGGTCGCCGACTTTCACGTCGATGCGGCTTAGATGCAGGAAGTTGGAACTCACGCCGTGACCGTGGTCGATCACCACCGTGCCGCCGGTGAGGTAAAGATCGGGATTGGCAAACGTCACGATGCCGCCAGCAGGTGCGTGGATGGGCGTGCCCTGCGGCGCTGCGATGTCGACACCCGAATGCGGCGATGCAGGCGTGCCGTTATAGATGCGCTGGCTGCCGAACACACCGCTGATGCGGCCTTTCACCGGCCACAGGTACGTGGTGTCGAAGTCATTACGATCGTCATCGCGCGTGCGCACGGCGCTGACGGACGCCTGTTCGCGCTCGATCCGCGCGGCGATGTCGGGCGGCGGATTCACGGTTTTTGCCGGCACGCCGTTGACGTGTTCGATCGGGAACGTGCGTGGGGTGATCGCGATGCTGAGCATGCGCGAACTGCCGTTCGGCGCGGTCAGCTTGAGCACCATTGCGCCGGTCTGTTCGCGGGCGACCCCGATCACGAAGCGTCCGTTGGCCGCGACACGCACCGCGCGACCGTCGTAACTGAGCGTGCTGCCGGCAGGCACCGTGCCGATGACGAGCCCGGATTGCGGCGCGCTGGACGGAATTTGCACGACGCCGATGGCGGCGGATACGGTTGATGCCACGGATTCCTGCCGATCAGCCGAATGTGTTTGCGTGGTTGCGCAGGCGCTGCAGGAGAGCGCAAACACAATCGTCAATAGTGCTTTCATGTTGATCCGTTGCCTTGTGGGTCAGCGCGCGTAACGCAGACGCTGGCCGAGCGGGGCGCCTATGAGTTTCTCTCCATCCCAAGCCAATTCCCCATTGACGAAGGTCATCGCGATGCGCGCATCGAAACGCTCACCGAGGAAGGGCGACCAGCCGCATTTCGCAAGGATGCGCTCACGGGTGATCTCGGTGCCGCCGTTCGGGTCGACCAGGGTCAGATCAGCGAAGTAGCCCTCGCGCAGGAAACCACGTTCCGCGATGTCGAATCGTTGCGCCGGCGCGTGGCAAATCTTCTGCACGAGATGTTCAAGGCTGAAGTGGCCGTCTCGTACTTTCTGCATGGCGCAGACGACGAAATCCTGCACCAGCGGCAGTCCCGACGGCGCGGTCGCGTAGGACTGTTGCTTCTCTTCCCAGGTGTGCGGCGCATGGTCAGTCGCGAGCACGTCGACGCGATCGTCGGCTACGGCGCGGATGATCGCGGCGCGGTCGGATGTCTCCTTGATCGCCGGATTGCACTTGATCAGGTTGCCGAGCCGCGCGTAATCGGGTCGCGCGAAATGCAGGAAATGCACGCAGGTTTCGGCGGTGATCTGCTTCATCTTCCCGGACGCGTCGATCAACGGGCCGGGCGTGAACAACTGCAATTCCTCGGCGGTGGTGATATGCAACACGTGCAGCGCGGTACCGCAGCGGCGCGCAAGCGAAATCGCAAGCTCGGTGGACTTGATGCAGGCGAAGCGCGAACGGATTTCGCCGTGCAGGTCGATCGGGATGTTGTCTCCATAGATATTGCGCGCTTCGAGCATTGCCGCCTCGATCATCGGCGTGTCTTCGCAATGGGTGATGATCGGCGTCGGACATTCGGCGAACATCGCCTCCAGCACCTTCGGGTCGTCCACCAGCATGTTGCCGGTGGATGCGCCCATGAAGATCTTCAGGCCCGGCGTGGTTTTCGGATCGATGCGGCGGATCGCGTCGAGGTTGTCGTTGCTGGCGCCGTGGTAGAAACCGTAATTCGCGCGCGACCTGCCGGCAGCAAGCCCGTACTTGTCTTCCAGCGCCGCGTTGTCGAGCGTCGGCGGCTTGGTGTTCGGCATGTCGAGAAAGCTGGTGACGCCGCCCGCGACCGCCGCTGCCGGTTCAGTGTCAAAGCCGCCCTTGTATTCCATGCCCGGCTCGCGGAAATGCACCTGCGCGTCGATCACGCCCGGCAGCAGCAACTTTCCGGCGGCATCGAGCACGGTTTCATTGGCGCGTGCGGTCAGCGAGGGTGCGATGGCCTCAATGCGGCGATCGTGGATGCGCAGATCGGCGTGGAAGCGACGGCCTTCGTTGATCAGTTCGGCGTTGACGATCAGGGTGTCGGTCATGGTGGCTCAGTCGTGGGAATGATGGTGGCAAATGGGCGGGACGCGTTCGGGAACCGGATCGGCTCCGCCAGCATGCAGCGGATGGCAACGCGCAATGCGTCGGGCCGCCAGCCAGCCGCCGCGAAAAATCCCGAAGCGTTCCACTGCCTCCATCGCATAGATCGAACAGCTCGGATAAAAACGGCAATTCGTGCCCAGCAATGGGCTGAGCAAACGCTTGTAGCCGCGCAGAATCAGCAGAATGAGCGACTTGAATGGGTTCACGGGCGGCTCCACGCGGCGCGTACAAGTTGCCGCTGTCACCCGACTAGGCTATAACACCTGCCGCCCTGTCACACCCTCGTTCCGTCACAACCGCAGGAATCGCCTAACGTGGCTGCCAAGAAACCCGTGAAAAAAGCCGCCAAGCCGGTCAGGAAAGTCGCCAAACCAGCCGCCAAGGCCAAGCCGGCTGCCAAATCCGCGAAAAAACCGGCGCATGCAGCCAAGAAATCCGCTGCCAGGAAACCGGTCGCCAAGCCTGTCGCCAGGAAGCCGCTCGCGAAGAAACCGCTCCCGAAGAAACCTGCCGCGAAAAAGTCAGTCGTGAGCAAGTCCACGAAGCCATCCGCCAAAAAGCCGGTCGCGACGAAACCTGCTGCCAAGCGCGCCGCTCCTCGCAAGACGGCAATAATCGCCAAGACTGCCGCAAAAACTGCTCCGATCGCCAAGACGTCTGCCAAAGCCGGGCCGGTCGCCAAGACTTCGGTCAAAGCTGGGCCGATCGCCAAGGCTTCTGCCAAAGCCGCGCCGGTCGTCACGCCCATAGCCGTCAAGCCCCAACCCGCCCCATCGAAACCGGCTGCTGCGCCTGCGAAGCCTGCGTCTGCGAAGAAAGGCAAGGCCGGCCCGCCGCCAGCGCCGACCAAGCCCGAACCCGTTGTGCCGGCCCCCGCCGTACGGCCGCAAGGCGCGCGCGCCAAGGCCGTCGTGCGCAACAACCTGCCAGAAAAAGTCATCCCGATCGTGGCTGTGCAGACCGGCGTCAAACTGCCGAAAGGTTATAAACCCTCCGGCAAAGAGTCGTACATGAGCCCGTTCCACATGGAATATTTTCGCCAGCGCCTGAATGCGTGGCGTGCGGATCTGGTCGAGGAATCCAAGCAGACCATCGAGAACCTCAAGGAAGAAGTCCGCGATGTCGGCGACGAGGCCGAGCGCGCGACCCGCGAAACCGAGAACTCGCTGGAACTGCGCACGCGCGACCGTTACCGCAAGCTGATCGGCAAGATCGACGACGCGCTCAAGCGCATTGACGACGGAATCTACGGTTATTGCGTGGATACGGGTGACGAGATCGGCCTGGAACGCCTCGAAGCACGCCTGACCGCCGAGCGCACGATCGACGCGCAGGAACGTTGGGAGCATCGCCAGAAACAGATGGGCGATTGATCGCCAGCATTAATGCCATCGATAGATTAAAGCCCCGCGTCGCGGGGCTTTTTTCTGGTGCATCCTCAGTCTTTTTGGGTCAACTCGTAGTACACCAGCGCGAGTCCGGACACGCTCACTTCCTGCTGGACGAGGCCGCTGCGCGGTTCCGGCAGTTGGGCGTAAGCATGTTCGGTCAGCAGGATCGCATTGCGGGTGGCGATATCTTCGCTGAGCTTGCACGAGAGATTCACTTCGTCGCCGAACAAATCCATATCCTCGATGTTGAGGATGCGTCCGTAGCCGATGCCGATCGAGGCGTACAAGTGGCGGTCTTCGGGCAGCACGAAATTGACCATCGTCAGCCGGTGCACGATGTCCTGAGCCGCCGCAAGCGCAGCCTGCACTGAATCGAACAGACAGAACAGGTTGTCGGCTTCGGTCTTGATCAGCTTGCCGCCGTGCTTGGCGATCGACGGGCATGTCATCCGGTGCATCTGGTGAATCATCAGCAGGAACGACACGATTCCGTGTGTGCGCGTGGTGCGTGTGAAGCCGGTCATATCCAGGATCAACGTCGCCTGATCCTGGCCAAAGCGCGACTCGATTTCGGCAGCGATTTCCAGATGCTGTTCAGGGTACTCGATCATCGCGTCGAGCATGGCATTGAGCGCCCTGCGCGAGGTGGGCGGCAGCGTGTTCTGGTCGTCGTGCATCGGATGGGTCATGGCGGACTGAGTGTAGGACAACTTGGGGCAATCGTCCTGGTAATTTGCGCGAAGTATGGAAACGCCAGCGCTACGCCCTTTCTAGTGTCATGCGCGCGTAATCCTGGATAAAGCCGAGCAGCGCCATCAGTCCATTGCTACGCGTCGGCGAGAGGTGTTTGGCGAGTCCGATGTCGGCGATGTAATCGGGTGCGGTCAAGAGGATTTCCTGAGCGCTGCGGCCCGAATACACGCGCAGTGCGAGGAAGATCAGGCCGGAGACGATCGCCGAATCGCTGATTGCACGGAAGTCGAGCCGCTGCGCATCGCCACCGCCATCGATCCACACCATCGACTGGCAACCGAGCAGACGATGCGGTTCGGTTTTCAGTTCGTCGGGAAACGGCGGCAGCTTGCGGCCGAGGTCGATCAGATACTGGTAGCGCTCGGACCAATCGGAGAAATAGCCGAATTCCTCCGCAATGGTGGACTGCGCGATTGCGGCTGTGGGTTCAATTGGGAACACGATTGTCATGCGCGCCGTCGTACCCAGCGCACGCCCTGAGCTGTGTCCTCAAGCAAAATGCCTTCTGTTGCCAGCTGGTTGCGGATCGCATCGGCACGGGCGAAATCGCGCGCAGCTTTGGCGGCATTGCGATCGTCCACGAGGATCTGGATGCGTGCATCGTCATTGCCGTCCGCGCCGCGTGCGAACCACGCCGCAGGTGCCATCTGCAACAGCCCGACCGCGCGGCCTGCCCCAAGCAACTTGGACTTCAGTTCGTTCATCCGAATCGAGCTGTCGGAATTTGCAAGCCCATGCACCGTGTTGTTGCGTAAAGCACGCGCTTCACTTGCGATGCCGGCGATCTCTGCAAGAACCTTCGGCGTGTCGAGGTCATCGTCGAGCGCATCCTCGATGGCTTGCGGAATTCCAGCATCGTCTGCAGCGATTGCGAAATCGCCAAGATCACGCAGCGTTCCGTACAACCGATCCAGGGTGCGCACGCTCTGTTCAATCAGCCCATCCGTCCAGTCCAGCGGCTGTCGGTAATGCCCGGACAACAACGCATAGCGCAGCGCCTCGGCTGGAACCTGCTGCAACAGATCGTGTACGCGGTACGTGTTGCCGAGCGACTTCGACATCTTCGAGCCGCCCAGATTGAGCATGCCGCTGTGCATCCAGTAACGCGCGAAACGGTGGCCGCCATGTGCGCATTCGCTCTGCGCGATCTCGTTTTCATGATGCGGGAATTGCAGGTCCATGCCGCCGCCGTGGATGTCGATGGTCTCGCCGAGATGCGCTTCGGCCATCGCCGAGCATTCGATGTGCCAGCCCGGACGTCCGCGACCCCATGGCGAGTCCCAGCCGGGCAGGGTGTCGTCTGACGGTTTCCACAGCACGAAATCACCGGCATCGCGCTTGTACGGCGCGACATCGATACGCGCGCCGGCGAGCATGTCATCGGGATCGCGGCGCGAGAGTTTTCCGTATGTCGGAAAGCTCGCAACCGAAAACAGCACATGACCTTCGGCCGGGTAAGCGTGACCGCTCGCGATCAGCCGCTCAATCATCGCGATGATCTCCGCGATGTGCGCGGTCGCATACGGCACGACATCGGGAATCAGCAAGCCAAGCCCGGCCATGTCGTCGATGAAGGCGGCATCGAAGCGCGAGGTGATCGCGCCGATCGGAGAGCCGAGCTCGCGCGCTGCAGAGTTGATCTTGTCGTCGATGTCGGTGATGTTGCGCGCATATACGACGTTCGGATAGCGACGCTTGAGCGTGCGCGCGAGCAGATCAAATACCAGGAAGGTACGCGCATTGCCGATGTGGATGTAGTTGTAAACGGTCGGGCCGCAGACGTAGAGAGTCACGCGGGCTGGATCGGCCGGGAGGAAGAGTTCCACACGACGGGTCAGGGTGTTGTAGAAATGCACGGGGAAGGATCGACTCTGCCGGGACGTAAGCAAGTGTAGCAACCGGACATCGTTCACAAATCCATATCAGGCATGGTTCAGCGGCCGAATGCTGCAATGCATCGAACGCCACTATTCACGATCAGGAGTCCTGCAATGAAATCCGGTTATCTGCTTGCTCCGCTGGCCCTAGCGATGGCGATAGTCATGTCGGTTCCGACAGCCAGCGCCCAACCGTATCCAGCACCGCATCGGGATGCGCCCGTGACCTACGGCTATGCGTCGGTGCTGCGGGTCACCCCGGCTTATGAGACCTATCATGCGGTCGAGCAGCAATGCGACGACGGTGGCTACCAGCGCGTTCAAAACGACACCACCGGTGGAACCGTCCTCGGCGCGATTGTCGGCGGTGCGCTCGGCAACACGGTTGGCAAGGGCGACGGACGCAAGGCAGCGACAGTTGCTGGTGCTGTCGCCGGCGGTGTGATTGGGCATAACGTCGCCAAGAACAGCGATTCGGGATACGTGTCGGGCGGTTGCCGACCCGTCGAGGTTGATCGTGACGAGCAGCGACCGGCCGGTTTTGACGTCGAATACAACTACAAGGGCGATGTCTACGTGGCACGTATGCCCTACGATCCGGGCGACCGCATCCGCGTCCGCGTGTCGGTAGTGCCAGCTGAGGGTCCGCCGCCGTATCGCCGCTGAATTGCGCAATCGTCTCAACCAGACGCCTCTGCCTGCCGGCAGGGGCGTTTTTTTGCGTTCGCCTTGCACTGCGGCGGATCATTGCCGGATGCGACCACGCTGCTGAAGGAATGAACCATGGATTCCACGACGACATGGCTGCAACCGGTAACGTTGCAAGGCGCACACATGCGCCTCGAATCTTTGCAATCCGGACATGCCGCACAGTTGCGTGATGCCGCGAGCGATGGCGAGTTGTGGCGGCTCTGGTACACATCAGTGCCGACGCCGGACTGCGTCGAAGCGTACATCGCAACCGCCTTGGCCGAGCGCGATGCCGGCACCTGCCTGCCGTTCGCAGTGCGCGATGCGGATGGCGTGATTGTCGGCAGCACGCGCTATTGCTACGCCGATGCGGTCAATCGCCGACTGGAAATCGGCTACACCTGGTACGCGACGCGCGTGCAACGCACAGGTTTGAATACCGAAGCGAAATTGCTGTTGCTGCGGCATGCTTTCGAGACGCTCGATTGCATCGCGGTCGAGTTCCGCACCAACTGGTTCAACCAGCGTTCGCGCGCGGCGATCGCGCGACTGGGCGCAAAACAGGATGGCATCTTGCGCAACCACATCGTGATGCCGGACGGCAGTTACCGCGACACCGTGGTGTTCTCGATCATCGCATCGGAATGGCCGGCGGTGCGGCGGAATCTGTTGTTCAAGCTCGACGAGGCGGCGCGTAAAACGTGAGAATAAAATCCGAAATCGTCTGCTAACGCACGCTTCGTCCCATCAAATATATCGCTCCAGGACCGCAACGCATCGGTTTACGGCAGCGATGATCCCTTGTCGAACGTCCAATTGAACGAAGCCTGCACCGTGCGCCCAGACAGCAGGTAAATCGAGTGGTCGCCAAACTCGCTCTCTGCAACCGGGTCGCGGCGGTCGGTGAGGTTGACGCCGTCGAGGCGGATTTCCCATGCGTTGTGGCGGTATCCAATGCCCACGTCGAGCGTCGTGTAGCCGCCAACGAAAGCGGTGTTGAGTTTGTCGAGGAAACGCGCGCCAACATAGTTCGCGATCGCGTAGCCATTCAACCCGTTGGCAGGCGTCCACGTCAGGCCGAGCCCTGCAAGATGATGTGGCGAGAGCCCGAGTTGGTTGCCCTTCAACTGCACCGGCCCCTGGTCGAAGAGTTGCATATCGTCGAGGAAGCGCGCGTCGTGCCACGCGACGCTGCCTTGCAGGTTCAGATCGCCGGCGAGCCTGTAACTCGATTCGAACTCGATGCCACGAAAACGCTCGCTGCCCGCATTGACAAGCGCCGGCTGGCCGCTCACCTCGGTGGCAACCACGAGATTGTTGAAGTGCATCTGGAATGCCGACGCATCCCATTGCAGGCGACCGTCAAAATGGCTGCCCTTGAACCCTAACTCGACGCTATGAGCAGTTTCCGGATTCAGGATGCCGCCCTCGACGTCCGGTCCGAAATCGATCGCCGCCGGCTTGAAGGTATTGCGGTAATTGGCATACGCAACAACTTCGTTGCGGCCTTCCTTTCAGAGCTGGAGGCTGGTGCCGAATTCGCCGGCCAAGCGGTTGCTGGTGTGCTGGCTTGAATCGGCGACGGCCACTTCGGCTGGCATCACGGTGTTGTCGATCGCCTGACCGAAGCGGCTCTCGGTCGTGTGGTTGTAGCGCAGGCCCGCATCGATTCGCCATGCATCGGTGACGTCGAAGCTCCAGTCGATATAAAGACCGCTGAAATTGCGACGGTCGGTCAGCAGGGTGATTTCATCGGTATGCAGGCTGGTCGAAACCGGCGCGCCGCGGCCATCGGCGAAGATCGGGTATTCGAAGTTGTCGCTGGTCTGCGCGCCGTTGCCGTAAAGGTAATCCATTCCCCAGGCGAGGCTGCTGCGCGGCGACTGCGTCGTCACTACATGGGTGTCGAAGTACACCTCATCGGTATGGCGGTTCTGGCGGAACCCATCGGCATTGTGGGTCACACCGTCGTTGTCGAAATCCGTCCGCAGGAAGCCGCGCGTATTCACGCCCTTCGTATGCGCCAGCGAAAGTTTCGTAGTCCATTCGCCGAGTGTTGTGGCGAGCGCGTAGTCGAGCGCGAGCTGGAGACGCGTCTCGTCGAGCTTTGCATCGGAAGGGTTCACGTTTGCGTTCACCGGCATGCGCGGATCGAGGATCGATCCTGCCAACGGATGCGGGCTGCCCGGATCCTGGTTGACCACGCTCGCATCAAAATCCAGGCCGAGAGTGCCGCCACCGACATCGCCGCGCATCCGATACAGCGCGTGTGCGCGATCGAAACCGGTGCGATCCGATGGTAGCGGTTTCCGATCGGCATCGACCAGCAGCGACGAGGCGAACCCACCATCGTTGCCATCGTTGACTGGCGCGGCCATCGACACGCCCACACTGCCGTTCGTGCCGACATGCACATCGCCGCGGAACGGCCCCTTGCCGGCAGCGTAGTGGATGATCTGGATCACGCCGACGAAACTGGTGGCGCCGAAACTCACCGGAGCCGATCCACGCATCACTTCGATGCGCTCGACGTTCGACAGATCCAGTGCCTGCAATGCCGGATTGAACGCGCCGCCGCTGGGCACGCCATCCACCACCAGCAGGAAGGCGTCGAACTCGCGCAAGCCCCACAGCGCAGGCACACTCGACGCCGGCCCGTTGTCGCCACCACCAGGCGCTTCCACCCCCGCGACCAGCCGCATCGCGCCAGCCAGAGTGGTAGCACCCTGCGCACGCAGAGTATCGCCATCAACGATCGTCACCGAATTCGCATCGCGCGCAAGGGTCATCGGGATTTTGTCCGACGTGACCTCGATGCGATCGAGATCGATCACGCGCAAACCGGACGTTTGCGACGACTCATCCGCGTATGCGGATGTCAAAGGCAATATAATTGATAGCGCCACCGAAATGGCGATGCGCAAGATCATGCTGTGGCTTCCCCGTAAAATCGGTATCAGACGTGATCGCGCGTCCATTATGCAGTGGCAAAAGTCATGCTGGCCGGGTGGCCGGATAGCGAATGCACGAAAACACTTGCAACAATGTGATCGCTCCGGCGTACTGGCGGGCAACGGCCCATCGCCAGACTCACGCAGAGGACGCCTCTTGTTCGAGCAGACCTTCAAGAACATCGACGACATCCTGCACAAGGATGCCGGTTGCACCAGCGAGCTGGACTACACAGAACAAACGTCGTGGCTGTTGTTTCTCAAGTATCTGGATGCGCTGGAAACGGATCGCGCAACAGTCGCTGCGCTGGAGGGGCGCAAGTACGCTTTTATCCTCGATAAGCAATACCGCTGGGAAAGCTGGGCCGCGCCGAAGGGCAAGGACGGCAAGATCGATCACCACAAGGTGGATACCGGCGACGACTTGCGTGATTTCGTCAACAGCAAGCTGTTTCCGTACCTGCATCGCTTCAAGCAGAAAGCCGACGGGCCGAACACGATCGAGTACAAGATCGGCGAGATCTTCGGTGAGATCAAGAACAAGATCCAGTCCGGCTACAACCTGCGGGAAGTGATCGAGCGCATCGACGAACTACGCTTCGGCTCGCAGACCGAGAAGCACGAACTCTCGCACCTGTACGAAGCCAAGATCCGCAACATGGGCAACGCTGGGCGCAACGGCGGCGAGTACTACACGCCGCGGCCGCTGATCCGCGCGATGATCCAGGTGATCGATCCGAAGATCGGCGAGCGCATCTACGACGGCGCCTGCGGCTCGGCCGGATTTTTGTGCGAAGCCTTCGACTACCTGAGCAGCAAGCCGGGCCTGAGCACCAGCGATGCGAAGAAGCTGCAGGAGCGCACGTTCTACGGCAAGGAGAAGAAGAGCCTCGCCTACGTGATCGGCATCATGAACATGATCCTGCACGGCATCGACGCGCCCAACATCGTGCACGCCAACACCCTGGCCGACAGCGTCGATGACCTTCAGAACAAGGATCGCTACGAGATCGTGCTGGCCAATCCCCCGTTTGGCGGCAAAGAACGCCCGGAGGTGCAGCAGAATTTCGCGATCAAAACCGGCGAAACCGCGTTCCTGTTCCTCCAGCACTTCATCAAGAAACTCAAGGCGGGCGGACGCGCAGGGATCGTCATCAAGAACACGTTTCTATCCAATACTGACAACGCCTCGGTGAGCCTGCGCAAGCTGCTGCTGACAGAGTGCAATCTGCACAGCGTGCTCGATTGCCCCGGCGGCACCTTCCAGGGCGCGGGCGTGAAGACCGTGGTGCTGTTCTTCGAGAAAGGCGCACCGACGCGCAAGGTCTGGTTCTACCAACTCGATCCCGGCCGCAATCTCGGCAAAACCAATCCGCTGAACGATGGCGACCTTGCCGAGTTCGTGCAGTTGCAGAAAAGCTTTGCCGATTCTCCGAAGAGTTGGAGCGTGGATGCGAAGACGATTGATGCGACGAGCTTTGATCTGTCGGTGAAGAATCCCAACGGTGGCGAGGCAGTGGCGCATCGCAGCCCGCAGGACATCATGGCGGAGATTGCTGCGTTGGATGTGGAGAGTGCGGAGGTGTTGGAGAGCATCAAGGCGCTACTGGTATGAAGAAGGGATGGCAGATGAAAACGCTGGGGGATGTTTGTCACGTCTATCAGCCCGAAACTATCAGCCAAAAACAGATGGTTGCTGGCGAATTTCGAGTGTATGGCGCGAATGGGCAAATCGGGTGGCACAATCAATTCAATCATGAAATGGCACAGCTAATTCTTGGTTGCCGAGGTTCATGTGGCACGGTGCATTTCACTGAGCCAAGGGCTTGGATCACCGGCAATGCGATGGTTTTCCAGCCAAAAAATGGCGCGATTGATTTGGCCTTTCTCGCTTACGGTCTGAAGGGCGGCATCGAAATAGGGGGCGCCGTCACTGGGGCTGCCCAGCCGCAAATCACGCGAACTTCGCTGATGCCTATCGTAATTTCGTTCCCCGCGAGCATCCCCGAACAGCAGCGCATCGTCGGCGTTCTGGACGAAGCGTTTGCCGGCCTTGCCACCGCCGAAGCCATCGCCGAAAAGAACCTCCAAAATGCCAGCGCGCTGTTCGAAAGCTTCCTCCAATCCGTCTTTACTCGACCCGACGATGGCTGGAGGGAGAAGTCCTTTGAGGACTGCATCGAAGACGTGAAATACACCGCCAAAATTCAGCGAAAGCATTTCCTTCGAGAGGGGAAATATCCCATAGTTTCGCAGGAGGCGGAATTTACCAACGGATATTGGAACAAGGCATCGGATGTTTTCAAAGTCAGGCATCCAGTGGTGATTTTTGGTGACCATACTCAAGTACTGAAATACATCGATTTCGATTTCGTTCTCGGGGCGGACGGGGTGAAGATTTTGCTGCCGAAGCCGTTTCTGATTCCGAAGTTCTTCTTCTATCACCTGCGCAGTGTTTCGCTACAGTCACTTGGCTATTCGCGCCACTATCGGCTATTGAAGGAAATCCAAATTGGATATCCGAATACAAGCACACAGGCCACAATTGTCGCAAAGCTCGACGAACTCCACGCCGAAATCCAACGCCTCGAATCCATCTACCAGCAAAAGCTCGCCGCACTCAATGCACTGAAAAAATCGCTGCTTCACCAAGCCTTCGCCGGCGAGCTCTGATCCGGCGCGATGATCTCGCGTGGTGCGACAGCGGGTCGCTACTGTTTCGCTGCCCGCAGCGCGCCAGCACAAGGAACCGGCCATGAAGCACCTGCCGACGCAATTCGAGGATCACGCCATCCGCCGCGTGTACGACGAGGCGACGGAAACCTGGTGGTTCTCGGTGGTGGACATCGTGCAGGTGCTGACCCAGCAGCCGGATTTCCAGGCTGCGCGCAAGTACTGGAACAAGCTGAAAGAACGGCTGGGCAAGGAAGGCAGCCAACTGGTGACAAATTGTCACCAGTTGAAAATGCAGGCTGAGGACGGCAAGCAACGCATCACCGATGTCGCCACCCCCGAAACGCTGCTGCGTCTGGTGCAGTCGGTACCCAGCCCCAAGGCCGAGCCGATCAAGCTGTGGCTGGCCAAGGTCGGCTACGAGCGCATGCGCGAACTGGGCGACCCCGCACTGGCGTTGGAGCGAGCCCGCGAAACGTGGCAGAAGCACGGCCGCAGCGAGAAGTGGATCGCCCAGCGCATGATGGGACAGGAAACCCGCGCCAAACTGACCGACTACTGGGCCAGCCACGAGGTGAAGCCGGGCCAGGAATTCGCCATCCTCACCAACCTGATCCACGAGGAGTGGGCTGGCCTGGGCGTGAAGGATCACAAGCAGTTGAAGGGCCTGAAGACGCAGAACCTGCGCGACCACATGAGCGAGGCCGAATTGATCTTCACCGCGCTGGCCGAGCTATCCACCCGTCAGATCGCCGAGACGGCAAACGCCAGCGGCATCGACGAGAACAAGGTTGCTGCCAAAAGCGGCGGCGCAATCGCAAAAAAGGCGCGGCTGGAACTGGAAGGCAAGACCGGGCGCAAGGTGGTGTCGGGCGAAAACTACTTGCCGCCACCGCGACCGAAGGGCTTGAAGAAACCTGTCGCATAGCGAGCACACCATGAAGTCCAAGCCATTGCCGAAACGCGTCGCTTCAACGCCGTTTTCTGATTTCATCCGCAACGCCTCCGCCGAGGAAAAGGGGCGCGTGTACATGATCGTTCTGGAAAAGGCCACCGAGCGCCAAATTGCCGTGTTGAAGAAGGCTGCCGCCGCGAAGTAGAGCGGTTCGGACACGCGTCCAGCGTTTGACCCAATCCCGCAAGCCGCTACTATCCCCAAGGAATCAGGGGACACAGCGTTTTGAACGAAGCCGAGACCCGTGCCGAGCATATCGATCCGGCCTTGAAAGAGGCCGGTTGGGGCGTGGTCGAGGGAACGCGCATTCGACGTGAGTTTCATTTCACGCAAGGTCGGCTCGAAGGCCACGGCCGGCGCGGCAAGCCGCTGAAAGCCGACTACGTGCTGGAATATCGCAACACCATGCTCGCGGTCGTCGAAGCCAAGGCTTGGGGCGAGCAGGTTTCCGAAGGCGTGGCGCAGGCGAAGGATTACGCCGGCAAGCTCGGCATCCGCCACACGTATGCGAGCAATGGCCAGGGCATCTACGGCATCGACATGCAGACTGGTGTCGAGGGCGAGGTTGCGCGCTATCCAACGCC
>JBBQAN010000008.1:0-137958 GCA_038316385.1 Lysobacterales bacterium
AAGATTGGATCTGTTGATCCCATCCGCAGGCGTCCGCACAAGTTTCCTGCGCACACTGTCAAAGATCTGTCCAACCGACCAAACCTCTCGGTCCGATCCGCAGGGGCCTTTCGCCCAAGCGAGCCGCACATCATACAGCCTGATCCAACAAGGTCAACACCCCTGATGAAGATTTTGCTCAAAATGCCAACCCACCGGTGGACGTGGCGACCCTGCTTCTACATGGGCTTGACAGACGACAGGCTGTGGCAGAACGTCACGACAGGCTCTTTCGACGGACATCCGCATGCCGCGACTGCCACATTTGCCTGGCTTGACCCTGCTGCTGGCCACGCTACTGGCGCAGCCTGCGTTGGCAGAAACGGCCACCGCCGATGCCTACCCGATTACCCCCATGTCCACATCGTGGGTGGTACTGCATGGACATCGTTACGCCGTCGAGGTGGCGCATACGGAAGCGCAACGCGCACGCGGTTTGATGTTCCGCAAGCACATGGACCGCAATCGCGGGATGTTGTTCATTCACGCCGTCGATGAGCCGCTCGCGTACTGGATGAAGAACACTGTGATTGCACTGGACATCTTCTACTTCGACGATCAGCGCCGGCTGGTTTCGGTGTCAAAGAACACTCCGCCATGCACTTTGGGCGACGCTTGTCCGCCCTACCGCAGCGCGGGCCCGGCGTTGTACGTGCTCGAACTCAATGCCGGGCTGGCGGAGCGGCTGCATGTGAAAAAAGGCGACCGCTTGACCTTCGGTCCCAACATTCTCCCCAATCCACCAGCACGACCTTGATCGCAGCGGAATTGAGGCCCACATCAGTGCGATGAATACGCAACGCAACGCAACCACCACTGGCCTGCCCACATGGGACGCGCACGCGCGCATGGACGACGACGCGCTGCCGCTGCTCGGCACGGCGCTGTTGATCGCGCGCGACGAATACCCGGAATTGCAAGCGGCGCATTACGACGACGTGGTGCAAGGATATGCGGATGCACTTCGCACCGAAGTGCAGGCGCAAAATGGCGCACCTGCGCGGATGGCGGTGATCAATCGCTATCTGTTCGAGGAGCTCGGTTTCGGCGGCAACAACGACGCCTATAGCGATCCGCGCAACAGCTACCTCAATGATGTGTTTGACCGCAAGCTGGGCATTCCAATTTCATTGGCCGTCGTGCAGATGGAAATTGCGCGTCGGCTCGACGTGCCACTCGATGGCATTTCGTTTCCCGGACATTTTCTGGTGCGACTGCCGGTCGATGACGGCATCCTGGTCATGGATCCGTACAACAAGGGCCGCTCGCTCAGCGCCGAGGAATTGCGCGACCGGATCAGTCCTCACTTCGGCGGCCAATCGCCTGACGATGCGGAGTTGTTGCACATCCTCGCGCCTGCGAGCCATCGCGCGATCCTGCAGCGCATGCTGCGCAACCTCAAGGCGCTGTACGTCGATCAGGACGATTGGGAGCGCGTTGCGCGTTCATCGGATCGCTTGCTCAAACTCGCGCCCGGCCTCGGCGAGGAAGTTCGCGATCGCGGCTTGGCATACCTGAAGATCGGACACATTGCCGGCGCTCGCGAAGACCTCGCGCGTTATCTGTCCATGCAGCCGGAAGCGCCGGATGTTGAGGCGGTGCGCTCGCTGCTGATCGAAGCCACCGGCAGAGCGCAGCGACTGAACTGATCGATCTGCCTGGCCAGCAAGATCGACGATGTTCACCGTTCAGTTCAACGGCACCATCTCGAAATCGTCCTTGGTCACCCCGCAATCCGGGCAGACCCAGGTCTCGGGCACGTCTTCCCAGCGGGTACCCGGGAGGATGCCTTCTTCAGGCATGCCTTGCGCTTCGTCGTACATGAAACCGCAGACGACGCACATCCAGGTGCGGTAAGCGGCAGAAACGGACACAGTCATTGCGGTGGCTTCGCTGACGACACAGACTGTCATTTTCGCACTTCGCGCAGCCGGGGGGAAGCGAGCATGCGCAATGGATGGCCACGACGCGGCCTGTATGCGATCACGCTGGAGGATTCCGACACGCGGCGGCTCCTCAAACGCGCCGAATCGGTGCTCGATCAAGGCATTGCCTTGATGCAATACCGCAACAAGAGCAAGGACGCCAGCTTGCGGCTCGAACAGGCGCTTGGATTGAAGCTGCTCTGCATGACTTACGGCGTGCCGCTGATCGTCAACGACGACGTCGCACTTGCGCGCGCGATGCAGGCCGATGGAGTACATCTGGGTGAAGTCGATGGCAATCCCGCGGCTGCGCGCGATGAACTCGGCGGCGATGCGCTGATCGGGGTGTCGTGCTATGCGAGTATCGAGCGCGCGCAAACTGCGAAGTCGCAGAGCGCGGACTATCTCGCGTTCGGCGCATTCTTCAAGAGCCCCAGCAAACCGAATGCTGCCTGCGCTGATCCTGACCTGTTACGCGACGCACGCCGATTCGGACTGCCACTGGTCGCGATTGGCGGGATCCAGCCAGGCAATGTGCGCAGCTTGCGTGAAGCCGGCGCCGATCTGATCGCGGTGATTTCCGGATTGTGGAATGCACGCAATCCGGCCGAAGCCGCACGCGCCTATGTGACCGCATTCCGCGATCCTGCAATAGCAAACGAGAGCCTATGAACCCGAACAATCACGACCTCTTCCAACGCGCTTTGCGCTTGATGCCCGGAGGCGTCAATTCACCCGTGCGCGCGTTCAAGTCGGTCGGTGGCGAACCGTTTTTCGCGCAACGGGCGCAAGGTCCGTATCTGTGGGATGTCGAAGGCAAGCGATACATCGATTATGTCGGTTCGTGGGGGCCGATGATCGCAGGGCATGCGCATCCGCAGGTGCTCGATGCGGTGATGCGGGTGATACGCGACGGCCTGTCGTTCGGCGTGCCCAATCCGCTCGAAGTGACGATGGCCGAAACCATCACGCGCTTGATTCCATCCGTCGAGATGGTACGCATGGTGAACTCCGGCACCGAAGCCACATTGTCGGCAGTCCGCCTCGCACGTGGTGCAACCGGACGTACGCGCATCGTCAAATTCGAGGGCTGCTACCACGGCCATGGCGACAGCTTCCTGGTGAAGGCAGGCTCGGGCGCGCTCACGTTCGGCGTGCCCGACTCCCCTGGCGTGCCCAAAGCGCTCGCCGATCTCACCCTCACCCTGCCGTATAACGATGCCGACGCGGCGACCGCGCTGTTCGATGCGGAAGGCGAAACAATCGCCGCGCTGATCATCGAACCCATCGCGGGCAACATGAATTGCATCCTGCCTCGCGACGGCTATCTGCAACACCTTCGCGCGCTGTGCACGAAGCATGGCGTGCTGCTGATTTTCGATGAAGTGATGACCGGCTTCCGCGTCGCCCTCGGTGGCGCGCAGGCGCTGTACGACGTCACGCCCGACCTCACCACCTTCGGCAAGATCATCGGCGGCGGCATGCCGGTCGGCGCGTATGGCGGGCGTCGCGACCTGATGCAACAGATCGCGCCGAGCGGCCCGATCTATCAGGCTGGCACGCTTAGCGGCAATCCCGTCGCGATGGCAGCCGGGCTGGCGACGCTCGAACTGATCCAGCAACCCGGCTTCTACGAAGAACTCGACCGACGCACGCGCCTGCTCACCGATTCGCTCCAAGCCATCGCCATCGAAGCCGATGTGCCATTCAGTACCAACCGCGTCTGCGGCATGTTCGGGCTGTTCTTCAGCGCGACGAAAGTCGAGAGCTATGCGCAGGCGACGGGTTGCGATGTCGCGATGTTCAAACAGTTCTTCCACGGCATGCTCCAGCGCGGCGTCTATCTCGCTCCGTCGGCATTCGAGGCGGGCTTCATCTCGTCCGCGCACAGCGAAGACGACATCGCTGCGACCTTCACGGCGGCACGCGAAACGTTTGCGGAAATTCACAACAGTTGATCGCGAAGCAATAACTGGAGACTTCGAATCACATGATGACTGGACCCATCAATTTCGCGCAAAAACTGGCGACCTTCAGCGAACACTGGTCGCCGCGCGTCATCGCCGAAATGAACGATTACCAGTTCAAGCTGGTGAAACTTGAAGGTGAGTTCGTCTGGCACACACACGACCATACCGACGAAGTCTTCCTCGTCATCGCAGGCGAAATGCAGATCGGATTCCGCGATCGCGATGTCACCCTGAGAGCCGGCGAAATGTGCGTGGTGCCAAAGGGTGTCGAACACATTACCCGCGCGGCATGCGAATGCAGCGCGTTGATCGTCGAGCCACGCGGCGTAGTCAATACCGGCGAAGCAGGCGGCGAGTTGACAGCGCAAAACGATGTCTGGATATGAAGGAATTGAAGATGCGTCTTGAAACTCTCGCCGTTCACGCAGGTGCGGAACCCGATGCGCAAACCGGCGCGATGGCGCCGCCGATCCACCTCGCCACCACATTCAAGCATGGCGCGGATGGCGCACGTATTGCCGGTTACGAATATCAGCGCGAAGGCAATCCAACCCAGGATCGCCTCGAAGCCGCGCTTGCGGCGCTCGAAGGTGGCGAGGCGGCGCTTGCGTTTGCATCGGGGATGGCCGCGATCACCGCGTTGCTGGAATCGTTGCCAAACGGATCGCGCATCCTGATTCCCGACGACTGCTACACCGGGACTCGCGTTCTTGCCAACGAATTCCTGCCGGAGCGCGGCATCATCGCGACGATGGTCGACATGTCCGACCTCGATGCGGTGCGCTCGGCTTGTGTCGGCGCTGCGCTGATCTGGGCGGAGACACCATCGAACCCGCGATTGAAAGTCTGTGACCTCGCCGCGCTTGCGGAAATCGCCCATGACGCGGACGCGGCACTGGTCTGCGACAACACCTTCGCAACGCCGGTGCTGCAGCAGCCGATCGCTCTGGGCGCCGACTTGGTGATGCATTCGACGACGAAGTATTTCGGCGGCCATAGCGACGTGCTCGGCGGCGCCCTGGTGTTCAAGCATCGCGACGGATTCTTCGAGCGTGTCGCCCATCGCCGCCATCTCACCGGCGCCATCCTCGCGCCCTTCAGTGCCTGGCTCACGCTGCGCGGTTGCCGTTCGATGCCGGCGCGCATGACGATGCACTGCGCGAACGCGCGGCGTATCGCCGAATTCCTCGCGTCGCATCCTGCGATCGAGCGCGTGAACTATCCCGGCCTTCCGTCGCATCCGGGACACGCGATCGCCGCAAGGCAGATGCGCGATTTCGGCGGCATGCTGAGCATAGAAATGCGCGGCGGTCGCGAGGCGGCACTTGCGATGGCATCGCAACTACGCATCTTCACCAATGCGACCTCGCTCGGCGGCTGCGAATCGCTGATCGAACACCGGGCGTCGGTCGAGGGCGAGCATCCGGTATCACCACAGAACCTGCTGAGAATCTCGGTCGGCATCGAACATGCCGATGATCTGATCGAGGATCTAGATCAGGCGCTACAGGCCTGATTACCAGACACCCACATTCGCCATTGACAGCCATGGCTCGGCTGGCGGCAACGGATCGCCTTTCTGTAGAAGCTCGATCGAAATCAAATCCGGCGAGTGCGCAAAGGCCATGTGGCCGTCGCGCGGCGGGCGGTTGATCGTCACGCCCATTGCCTGCAGATGGGCGCAGGTCGCGTATATGTCATCGACGCGAAATGCGAGGTGGCCGAAGTTGCGTGCAGTTCCGTAATCCTCGCTCGATTCCCAATTATGGGTGAGTTCGATCTCGGCTTCGGGGCTCTCCGTAGCCGCCAGGAAGACGAGGGTGAACTTCCCTTGCGGCACGTCGCGACGACGCACTTCGCGCAAGCCAAGCCCTTCGCAATAGAAACGCAGCGAGGCGTCGAGGTCACGAACGCGGATCATGCTATGCAGATATTTCATCGATGCAACTCCATCAATCGAGAAACAGATCAGTTAGTAACGGTTGCGATGGATCGACCGCATAGCCCGAGAAATCCGTCACGCCGTGTTCGCCGAGGATGTCTTCGTCAATCACGAATCGCCCACACAACTCGCGCGATGGCGTTGTCAGGATCGCGTGAGCGGCGTCGGCAAGAATCTGCGGCGTGCGGCATTGTGCGGCAGAGACGCCGGGGATCATCTTGATCGCATCGGTCGCGATAACCGTACGCGGCCACAAGGCGTTCACTGCCACGCCTTGTGGCCCGAACTCCGCGGCAAGACCCAGGGTGACGAAACTCATCCCCATCTTGGTCAGCGTGTAGCCGGTATGCGGTCCCCACCATTTAGGGTCGAGTGTGGGCGGCGGCGCGAGAGTGAGGATGTGCGGGTTCCCCGCCTTCAATAACTCCGGCAGGCAGGCCTGCGAACACAGGAAGGTACCGCGCGCGTTGACCTGCTGCATCAGGTCGAAGCGCTTCATCGGCGTGTCGAGCGTGCCGCGCAGCCAGATCGCACTCGCGTTGTTGACCAGGATATCGATACCGCCGAACACGTCCACGGCCGCTGCGACTGCGGCGCGCACCTGGTCTTCATCGCGAATATCGCAATGCAACGGTAACGCGCGGCCACCGGCCTCTTCAATTGCGCCCGCTGCTGTATGAATCGTGCCGGGCAGTTTCGGATTGGCGACCGACGACTTCGCTGCAACCACGATATTCGCGCCATCGCGCGCGGCGCGCAGTGCGATCGCCAAACCGATGCCGCGCGAAGCACCAGTGATGAAGAGTGTCTTGCCGCGCAAGTTGGACATGGTGCGATTCCCGGTTGATCGTCGCGTGGACGGTGACCCTTGCAGTGTAGCCGTGGCCATCGGCAATCGCCGACGCGGATCCGTCATTCGGGTTGCAATTGCGGAATCAGTTCAAGCAGGCGCTGCAATCGCGCTTCCGGGTTGGACTCCTGCAACAGCAACTGCCGATCGGCGAGCGCGATCGGCAGGACTTCTGCCAGCTTCCAGCTCACCCAAACGGCATCCTCGTAAGCCGCCGCATCCGCACGCGCGTGGACGCCGCCCATCTGTTCGATCAGCCGCCGCAACAACGTCGCCAGCAGATCGTGTTCGACCGCCAATGGCATCGACTCAGGTTCGTCCAGCCATGCCACATCCGCGACGATCAATCCGTTATCGCGCACCCGCGTGCGTTCGACATGGAAGCGGCGACCGCCCAGCGCGGTGATGCCGAGCAAGCCGTCGGGCAACGGATTGAAATCGACGATGCGCGCTTCGGTGCCAACCGCGACTGGCACTGACGGCTTGCCCGCCTCGTCTCCATCGAGGATCAGGCAGATTCCGAAGCCGCTGCTGGCGCGGCAACAACTGCGCACCAGATCGAGGTAGCGCGGTTCGAAGATTCGCAACTGCAGTTGTGCGCCGGGAACCAGCACGGTGTGCAGCGGGAAAAGCGGTAGCGAATTTGCCGGCATCAAGCCCAGTCTAATGCGGTCTTCGCGTACGTGTCAGGCTTCCTGCAACCGCGCGAGAAAACGTCGTGGGGCGCCCTCGAAGCCACCATTGGACATGAACACGACGTGGTCGCCGTCGCGCGCGATCGATGCCAACTTCGCAATCAGCGCATCGACATCCGCCACGGATGCGCCTTCACCGCGCAACGCACAAATCACCGCACTGGCATCCCACGGTAGTTCGGCGCGTTGAAGGAAAACGATAGCGTCGGCGCCATCGAGCGACGGTGCAAGCTCGGCGGCGTGCGCCCCGAGCCGCATCGAATTGCTGCGCGGTTCCATCGCGACCACGATGCGCGCGCTGCCGACGCGTGCGCGCAAGCCGGCGAGCGTGGTGCGGATCGCCGTTGGATGGTGGGCGAAGTCGTCGTACACGGTAATACCGCGCGCATTACCGAGTATTTCGAGGCGGCGCTTCACGCTGCGGAACTCCGACAGCTTTGGTATTACGTTCGCGAGATCGACACCCACCGCATGCGCTGCGGCGAGTGCAGCTAATGCATTCATCACGTTGTGGCGGCCAAGCAAATCCCAACGCACGATGCCGATTTCCACGCCGCGATGCCGCACCGCGAATTCGGAACCGTCGTCGGCGATCATCTGCGTCGTCCAGTCTGCATCGCCTTCCAGCGCGAAGCGTTCGACCGGCGTCCAGCACCCCATCGCGAGCACTTCGGCGATGCGCGCGTCCTCGCCGTTGACGATCAGCCGACCATTGCCAGGCACCGTTCGCACAAGATGATGGAACTGGCGCTGGATCGCGGCGATGTCGGGAAAAATGTCGGCGTGGTCGTATTCGAGATTGTTGAGAATGGCGACGCGTGGCCGGTAGTGGACAAACTTGCTGCGCTTGTCGAAGAATGCGGTGTCGTATTCGTCGGCTTCGACCACGAATTCCTTGCCGCTGCCGAGCCGCGCGGACACGCCGAAATTCTCCGGCACGCCTCCGACCAGGAAGCCCGGGTCACGGCCGGCAGATTCAAGAATCCACGCAAGGATCGATGTCGTGGTGGTCTTGCCGTGGGTGCCGGCGACCGCAAGTGTGGTGCGTCCCGGCAACACATTCTCGCGCAGCCATTCGGCGCCCGAGGTGTAGTTCATCTGCGTATCGAGAACGTGTTCGACCGCCGGATTGCCGCGCGACAACGCATTGCCGATCACCACGACATCGGTGCCGTCCGCGATGCTTTCCGGCGTGTAGCCCTGCGACAGCGTGATGCCGAGCGCTTCGAGCTGGGTGCTCATCGGCGGATAGATGTTCTGGTCGCTGCCGGCGACGTCGTGCCCGAGTTCGCGCGCCAGCGCTGCAACGCCGCCCATGAAGGTTCCGGCGATGCCGAGGATATGGAGCTTCAAGGGATGCGACTCTTGTTGTGGCGAAGGCGATGCGAACATCGCATCAATGATTCTGCATTGGCACTCACGCGTAACGACTATCCAATGCCTCGACGATCCGCTCGAACACGTCTTCCATCGAGCCCACGCCGTCCACTGCGGTGAGTTTTTGCTGATGGCGATAGAACTCGATCACCGGCGCAGTTTGTTCGTCGTACACCTCGAGGCGCTTGCGCACGGACTCGGGATTGTCGTCGGCGCGACCCTCGGCCTTGGCGCGGCCGGCGAGACGCGCGACCAGCAGTTCGGTATCGACATCGAGCTGGATTGCGCGTTCCATCGGCTGGGCGAGGCGCGCGAGCAAGCCATCCAGCGAATTTGCCTGCGTGAGATTGCGCGGATAGCCGTCGAGGATGTAGCCGCCGTCGGTGTCGCCCTGCGACAACCGCTCCTCCAGCATCGCCAGCACGATCGCGTCGGACACCAAACCGCCGGACTCCATCACCAATTTCGCCTGCAGACCCAGAGGCGTTTGTGCCTTCACCGCAGCGCGCAGCAGGTCGCCGGTTGAAATGTGCGGGACGCGGTAATGGTCGCGCAGGCGGGTAGCCTGCGTGCCCTTGCCGGAGCCCGGCGCGCCCAGTAAAACCAATCGCATATCTGGATTCCTGAAAAAACACATCGCTGGTCGCGGACTGTCCGAATATTCGAGGCGCATCCGGCGCCGCGAGCGACGCGTCGCATTGCTACACTCGATGCAGGCTACAGTCGCACCACCTGTGCGGACGGCTTCACGCTAACCGCTGCCGGCCGCGCAAGTCAAATCAGGCCTTTGAGGATTCGGAAATGGGCAAAGGCAACTTGCTGTACGCGCAATCTGGCGGGGTGACCGCGGTGATCAACGCGACCGCCTCGGCCGTGATCCAGACCGCACGCATGCACAAGGTGAAAGTGCTGGCCGCGCGCAACGGGATTCTTGGTGCACTGCGTGAAGACCTGATCGACACCTCCAAGGAATCCATCGCGGCGATCCGCGCGCTTGCGCACACACCGGGCGGCGCGTTCGGGTCGTGCCGTTACAAACTGAAATGCATCGACACGGACCGCGCGCAATACCAGCGGCTGATCGATGTGCTGCGCGCGCATGACGTACGCTGGTTTCTCTATAACGGCGGTAACGATTCGGCCGATACCGCGTACAAGCTGTCGCAGATCGCTGCCGAATTCGATTACCCGCTGGCATGCATCGGCGTGCCGAAAACCGTCGATAACGATCTCGCAGTGACCGATTGCTGTCCGGGTTTTGGGTCGGCAGCGAAGTACACGGCGGTCTCGGTGCGCGAAGCCGCGCTGGATGTCGCCGCTATGGCCGACACTTCGACCAAGGTGTTCGTGTACGAAGTGATGGGCCGGCACGCGGGCTGGCTTGCGGCCGCAGCGGGCACGGCCGGCAGCGGTTCGGATGATGCGCCGCAGGTCATCCTGTTCCCCGAACGCGCGTTCGATGAAACCGCATTCCTTGCAAAAGTGAAGGCCACGGTTGCGCGCGTTGGCTGGTGCGTGGTGGTCGCGTCCGAGGGTGTGCGCAATGCGGATGGACATTTCCTCGCCGAGGCCGGCAGCACCGATGCGTTCGGCCACGCGCAACTCGGCGGCGTTGCGCCGTATCTCGCAGGATTGGTGAAGCGCGCACTCGGCATGAAGGTGCATTGGACTGTACCCGACTACCTGCAACGCTCGGCGCGGCATCTCGCCTCGGCGACCGATCTCGCGCACGCGCAAGCAGTTGGCAAGGCAGCGGTCGACTATGCGATGGCTGGGAAGAATGCGGTGATGCCGGTGATCGTGCGTACGTCCGATGCGCCGTATCGCTGGAAGATCGCGCCGGCGCCGCTCGAATCACTCGCGAACCGCGAGAAGAAATTGCCGAAGAACTTCCTCCGCCGCGATGGGTATGGCATCACCGAAGTCGCACGCCGCTACCTCGCGCCGCTGATGCGCGGCGAAACACCGCCTCCGTATCGCGACGACGGTCTTCCGGACTATGTCACGTTGAAGAACACGGCGACGAAGAAAATCCTGCCGGAATGGCGCGGTTGATCGCCGGGACAGACGCCGAACTTCTGACTCGTCGAACCATCGGTCCGTCACACCACATACCCAAGCTAGGCAGCGGGACCGATTTGCAATAATGTGGCGCGCTGTTTGAGGGGATCGATAGTGAAGACCGGATTGACGACGCTGATCGCCTGCGTCTGGGTTGCGTGCGCGAGCGCGCAGACGCCTGTTACAGCCGAACCGACGCCCGCGTCCTCGATGGTGCCTCTGCCTGCAACTGCGCCCGCAACTGCCACCATGCCGGCAAAAACCGATCCGACAGCATGCTGCCGCGTGATCGCGGAGACGCACGTCGTCGTGGAAATCGCGGAACCCCTCAACTCATCCAAGGTGCATCGCGGAGATTTTTTTGCGTTGCGGCTGGCCGAGCCTGTCAGCCTGGATGGCAACGTCGTCATTCCCGCCGGAACGACCGGCGTGGGGCAAGTCGTGGACGCCAGTCCTTCGCGCGGCGGTGGTGCGCCGGGCAAACTGGTCCTGGCTGCACGCCATCTGGACTATGCGGGCCAGCAATTGCCGTTGCATGCCCTCAAGCTCGGCGCGAAAGGAAAGGACAATAGCGCGCTTGCGATGGGGGTCTCCTTCGCTGCCGGCCCGTTCGCCATGTTCGTCCACGGCGGCCAAATCGAGATCCCAGTTGGGACCCGGGCCGATGCCAAGCTCGCGCCGAACACCGGATCGCCGTTAACACCTGCTCCCTTCCCGCAACCAGCAACCATTCCCCAACTGGAGCACTGAATCCATGCAATCCATCCTGCGCCACACCGTCCTTTGCCTCACCTTGGCGTTGCCAGCCTTCGCTTTTGCCCAAAGTAGCGCGTCGACCGCGCCGGCCACTTCATCGGCGGCCACGCCAGCTGTTGCATCCCCCGCATCTGCCGCTGATATGCAATCCGATCCCACTCCAGCAGTTCAACCGGCAGCCCAAGCCATCCCGGCCACGCCTGCCATCGCCACGGCATCCGCATCAACCAGCGGCACGATTGGCGCACCGCCAGCCGGTAAAGGTCAAATCGTGTTTTTTCGCGACAGGAAATTTGTCGGTAGCCTGGTGAGTTACATGGTGCGCGAAGGCCAGACCGAGCTTGGCAAAATCAGCAACGGCTCCTATTTCATACAGGTTGCCGATCCGGGTACGCACGTCTATACCGTGCATTCCGAGGCCAAGGACAACCTGACTCTGGAAATCGAGGCTGGCGAAACCTACTACGTGAGCAGCGGCATCACCATGGGCTTCATGGCTGGCCGTCCGAATCTTGCGCCGTCAGATGCAGCCACATTCGACACCTTGCAGCCGAACCTCAAACTCAACAAATAACTCGCTCCTCAGTGAGGTAGATGAGGGCCGCGCAAGCGGCCTTCATCTTTTGGGGTCTAGTCGCAAGCCTTCGCCTGGATTGCGAGCATCGCGGTGAACAAGGGCGGCGTAGCGCCGGTTGCCTGCGGCTTGTCGAGATACAGCCTTGAGCGCCCTTGCGGGTCGAGTGCAGGTGGTGCGGTATTGCCTTCATGGCGCCAGACTTCGAGCACGGCGACGCAGTTGGGCGCGTCAGTGCGCGGCACGCTGATGCGGTCGTTGAGGATCCAGCCCGACTTGGCGGTGGGCGCTTTTTTCAAGGTTGACGCATCGACGTAAGCCGCACGTTGGGCGCAGCGTTCGCGTGGCGCGGCCTCAAACGTATAGGGTTTCGTTGCATCGCCAGTAAACTGGCCCTGCAGACGCACGCAGGCTTCGGGGATGTTGCGCAGGGTATGCAATTGGCCGACCGGCTGCGCGGTGGCGATTTCGCGCTTGATTTCGGGTTGAGTGCCATCAGCGGCGCGGACGATGGGCGCAAGCGCCAGGACAGTGGCGGCGACAGCGAGCAAAACGGATGCATGGCGCATGGCGATTCCTTCATCGAAGCAGTGGCGAGGCTGCCACGCCGGCGCTGAACCGTGCCCGACGACGCTCGGCCCAAGCCGCGATGGTTGGCTAGGGCGGTTTGGTTTGCCATACTCACCCGGTTCTGCCGCCATGCGGTGGCCGGAATCGGCTTCGCTCCATCATCGAAACACCCAATCGAAATATCTCATTTGACCGGTTCAGACTGGTCTTCAGTCCGGGGAGCGCTTCATGCTTGAGCAGTATGGTTTGTGGTTGGCGCTGGGTTGTGCAGTACTGGCGATCTTGTACGGCATCGTTTCGGCACGCTGGATTATCGCTCAGCCCGCTGGCAATGAGCGCATGCAGCAAATCGCTGCGGCCATCCAGGAAGGCGCGCGCGCCTACCTCAATCGCCAGTACTTGACGATCGGCGTCGCCGGCGTGGTGCTGGGCGGCTTGATTGGATACTTCCTCGGCTGGCCGACCGCGATCGGATTCCTGATCGGCGCGATCCTGTCCGGCGCGGCCGGCTATATCGGCATGAATGTGTCGGTTCGCGCCAACGTGCGCACCGCCGAAGCCGCACGCCGCGGCATCGGCCCGGCGATGGACGTGGCGTTCCGTGGCGGTGCGATCACCGGCATGCTGGTGGTCGGTCTCGGCCTGCTCGGCGTCGCTGGTTACTTCGTCGTGCTTGGCCGCATGGGTATCACCGGCGAGCCCGCGCTGCACGCAATGGTCGGCCTCGCGTTCGGTTCCTCGCTGATCTCGATTTTCGCGCGCCTTGGCGGCGGCATCTTCACCAAGGGTGCGGATGTCGGCGCCGACCTGGTCGGCAAGGTCGAAGCGGGAATCCCGGAAGATGACCCCCGCAACCCGGCCGTGATTGCGGACAACGTCGGCGACAACGTCGGCGACTGCGCGGGCATGGCGGCCGACCTGTTCGAGACCTACGCGGTCACGATCATCGCCACGATGTTGCTCGCCGGACTGACCTTCGCCAACAACGGCAACGCGATCCTGTACCCGCTGGTACTCGGCGGCGTGTCAATCATCGCCTCGATCATCGCGACGTTCTTCGTCAAGGTAAAGGAAGGCGGCTCGATCATGGGCGCGCTGTACAAGGGCGTGATCGTGTCGGCGCTACTGTCGGCGCTCGCATTCTGGTTCGTGACCGGCGACCTGCTGCCGCAGGGCCTGACCACGTCCGATGGTTTGGCGATCTCGAAGATGGCGCTGTTCGAATGCTCGCTGATTGGCCTCGTGTTGACCGGCCTGATCGTGTGGATCACCGAGTTCTACACCGGCACGCAGTTCAGTCCGGTGCAGCACATCGCGCAGGCATCGACCACCGGCCACGGCACCAACATCATCGCGGGCCTCGGGATCTCGATGAAGTCCACCGCGATGCCGGTGATCGTGATCTGCGCCGCGATCTGGGGCGCGTATCACCTCGGTGGCCTGTACGGTATCGCGATCGCGGCCACCGCGATGCTGTCGATGGCAGGCATGATCGTCGCCCTCGACGCCTACGGCCCGATCACCGACAACGCGGGCGGCATCGCCGAAATGTCGGACCTGCCGCCGGAAGTGCGTGGCGTCACTGATCCGCTCGACGCGGTCGGCAACACCACCAAGGCGGTGACCAAGGGTTACGCGATCGGTTCGGCCGCGCTCGCAGCACTCGTGCTGTTTGCCGATTACACGCATAACCTCGACACGCATTTCGGACACGCCACGGCATTCGACCTGTCGAACGTTTACGTGATCATCGGCCTGTTGATCGGCGGATTGATCCCGTACCTGTTCGGCGCGATGGCGATGGAAGCGGTCGGCCGCGCGGCCGGCGCGGTTGTGGAAGAAGTGCGTCGTCAGTTTCGCGATATCCCGGGCATCATGCAAGGCACCGCCAAGCCGGATTACTCGCGCGCGGTGGACATGCTGACCAAGTCCGCGATCAAGGAAATGATCGTGCCGTCGCTGCTGCCGGTGCTGGTTCCGGTGGTGGTCGCGTTCGGCTTCAAGTGGCTTGCGGGCAACTCCGAAGCCGGCGCGCAGGCGCTCGGCGGCGTGCTGATCGGCACCATCGTCACCGGCCTGTTCGTCGCGATTTCCATGACGACGGGCGGCGGCGCATGGGATAACGCCAAGAAGTACATCGAGGACGGCCACCATGGCGGCAAAGGTTCCGAGGCGCACAAGGCCGCAGTCACTGGCGACACCGTCGGCGACCCGTACAAGGACACCGCCGGCCCGGCCGTGAATCCGCTGATCAAAATTATCAATATTGTCGCTTTGCTATTAGTCCCTCTGCTCTGAACATCCATATGAATGGGGCGATCATCCGTGGTCGCCCGTCGCGAACCGCGCGAACTGCCACTGGCAGTTCGCAAGCGCGATTCGCAACTATCAATATCGTGGCGCTGCTGCTGGTACCACTGCTGTAATCGCCAAGCACTGCTGCGACAAAAAGCCCCGCCTCATGCGGGGCTTTTTGTTGACGCGCATGCAGGTCGCGTACGATTCGCCCAGCATCCGCTCGAAGAAGCAGGCCATGACGCCGCTCTCCACAACCGATCTGACTTCGCCGTCTCCTCCAATCGGGTCAGCCACCGACCGCCGTCGCTTCTGGCTGTTCATGCTGTTCGCGCTGCTGTTGCTTGGCGCGGGCATCGGCTTGCGTGATCCATGGCCGTCGGACGAGCCGCGTTTCACGCTGGCGGCGAAGCAGATGGTGGAATCGGGCGACTGGCTGTTTCCGCATCGCGGTATCGAGTTGTATTCGGACAAGCCGCCGATGCTGATGTGGATGGAAGCGGCGACCTACGAAGTCGTGCGCAACTGGCGGATCGCGTTCCTGCTGCCGTCGCTGCTAGCCGGGCTACTGACGCTGGCACTGACCTATGACCTCGGCCGCAAGTTGTGGAATCCGCGCGTCGGGCTGTATGCAGCGGGCGCGTTGCTGACGGTGTTCCAGTTCGTATTCCAGGTCAAACGCGCGCAGATCGATCCGCTGGTAATGAGTTGGATCACGCTGGCGAACTGGGGCCTGCTGTTGCACTTCCTGCGCGGTCCGAACTGGCGCGCGTACTGGATTGGTTGCTTCGCGGCAGGGCTCGGGGTGATCACCAAGGGCGTAGGTTTCCTCGCGCTGTTGATGTTTGTGCCGTATCTGTTCGCGCGATTGCGCGGCTGGAAGGTGACGCGCACATCGCATGCAATGTTGCACTGGCTCGGCGGCGCGCTGGCTTTTGTATTCGCGCTCGCGCTATGGCTGGCGCCGATGCTGTTGAGCGCTCATGCGCATGGTGGCCATGAATATTCGGCGTATGTCCACGACATCCTGTTCCATCAGACCGCGCAGCGTTACGCCGAATCCTGGGCTCACCCGCAACCGTTCTGGTATTTCATTCCAGTCGTGACACTGGGCTGGTTGCCGATGTCGCTGGCTTACATTGGCGCTGCGCCACGCTGGTGGCGCGATCTGAAAGCCGGTGAGCCGCGCATCATGCTGCCGCTGGTGTGGTCGCTGATGCTGCTGGTGTTTTTCAGTTTCCCCAGCGGCAAACGCGATGTGTACCTGATGCCGGCATTGCCGATGGTCGCGCTGGCACTGGCGCCGTATCTGCCCGATCTCATCGTAGCGAAATGGTTGCGCACGACGGCGTTCGCGCTGGCGCTTCTCGGCGGCACCTTGTTCGCAGCGATCGGATTGTTGGCGTTGAGCGGACATCCACCGCACGCGATCCAGCGATTGGTCGAGCAGCGCGACATGGGCGAACTGAAGAACATGTTGTGGACCATGCTGATCGCGGTCGGCGCTGTGTTTCTGATTGCGGCCGCCTGGTTTCGTCCGCGCGGCGGCGTGCATGCGCTGCTGATCGGCATCTGCGCGCTGTGGCTGGCGTGGAGCCTGTGGGCCTATCCGTTGTTGAACGATTCAAGCTCGGCGGGCGGATTGATGCGCAAAGTCGGCGCCACCATCGGCCCGGATGCGGAGTTGGGCATGGTCGCGTGGAAGGAACAGAACCTGTTGATGGTGGATCGTCCGGCGCGCGATTTCGGCTTTGGACAACCGACGCCGCAACAGTACGCCGACGCCGTGCACTGGCAGGCGCAGGCGCCACAAAAGCGCTGGATCTTCATCCTCGATACCGCGATGGGAAGTTGCGTGGATCGCGCGCGCGCGATCCCGATCGGTCATGCCAATCGTCGCGACTGGTGGCTGTTCCGCCACGATGACGTGGTGCCCGGCTGCGTGCCTCCGGTCGGGCAATTGCTGCACGGCGACGATCCCGGCACCTAGAGTTTTCACCCGGCGCATCCGGTTTATGCTGGCCGTCACGATCCTCGTTGCAATTCGCGCACGAGAAGATTGTAAATTCAGGAGACGATCAATGGCACTCGACCTTGTTCCAACCGGCCGCGACGTGCCGCACGACATCAACGTCGTCATCGAGATTCCCAAGGACGCCGAACCGGTCAAGTACGAAGTGGACAAGGCAACCGGCGCGATCTTCGTCGACCGCGTGCTGTCGACGCCGATGCGTTATCCGTGCAATTACGGTTACGTGCCGCATACACTGTGCGGCGATGGCGATCCGGTTGATGTATTGGTGGTGATTCCGATGCCGCTGATTCCCGGCTCGGTGATCCGTTGCCGTCCGGTCGGAATGCTCAGCATGACCGACGAAGCCGGCGCGGACACCAAGTTGCTCGCGGTGCCGGTGGATAGGGTGTTCTCCGGTTATTCGCATATCCATGACATCGACGACGTACCGCAGCACTGGCGCGACCGCATCGGCCACTTCTTCGCGCACTACAAGGATCTGGAACCCGGCAAGTGGGTGAAGATCGAAGGCTGGCAGAACGCCGGCGCCGCGCGCCAGGAAATCCTCGACTGCGTGGAGCGCTACCAGAACACGCCAGAGAAGCCGCACTTCTAGGTTCAAACCTTCCTTCGCCTTCTGCGAGAAAGTTGGACTCCTAAAATACGGATGTTGTCACGCGCGATCGGCGATATCCGCGGCGTATTCCGATTGGGGCACCCTACGGGTGCCGTCGGCCACTGCTCTCTGGGCGACCAGGGTCATGAAAGCTTTGACGAGGGTCAGTTCATTGCGCAGCTTGATCGGCTCGCCCACGAGACGGACGCGCTCCACGAAATGATCGAGCGCCTTGCGGAAATGCGGCCGTCCTTCGGGCCCGTCGCCGTACTGGGCCCACAGCGCCTGCCACAAATTGCAGAACCGGCGCGTGAGCTGTTGCATCGTTGCCAACTGCGGGTGCGGGATCGCGTCGACGAAGAGCAGTTCGAACATGGAACGAAGTTCCCACGGACTCATCACGAGCGGCGTGTTGACCAATTCGTACGCCAGCTCGGGCTCGGGCCCGGCAGCTGGCAGGATGCGCTGCGGCGACTGCAGGAACGGCCCATCGTGCGAACGGCCAGCAGCAACCATGTCCCAGAAGCGTTCGCCGCCGACGGTATCGGCCACCAGATGCACGCGCGAACGGGTGTCGTCGTTGATCACGCGATGCAATCGCCATGTGTCGAAGATCCAAGCCTCGCCGGCGGCCATGTGCACGTCGGCATCGCCGCAGTAGAACCGCACGGCAGGCTGGGTGACGATCGGTACGTGCACGCGCACGCGCTCGGCCCAGTAGTAGCCCCGGTCGGCGTGCAGCACCACTTCGGCATGGCCCGACAGCCGCATGAGGCGGGTCCGCCCGAGGACGATGCCCAGCGAGTCTAGCGCCTGCATCATGTAGGGACAGCTCAGCAGGTAAGGCGTCGGCCGCATCGCTCCGGAAAAACCTTCGTTGTCCGGATCGCCGCCGACTGCCACCAGCGGCAGCATCGAATTGCCGATGAAGCCTTCCGGATGTGGCTTCCAGCACGATTCCGGGATCGCCTCGATTTCCGCTGCGAGCGCGGCGGCATCGAACAGCAGCGGAAGTTGCACAAAAGGATCGGGCAATTTCATGGGATCGGTACCTGCACAGCTGGGCTGATTCAATCACGGGTTCTTGTTGCGCGCGCTGGAATCCATCTTCCGTGCTCCCATCGCGCGGATCGTCGAAACGGGTTCATCGTGCGTCGCCAGGCCGATAGACTCATCCGATAGATTCTAAGGTATGGCGCCATCCCGGGAAACGAGGCGTTGCAGATGGTCAAGCGCTCCGCCGCATGCGGCGAACGAGGCTGTCGAACGCAATGATTGCAAAAGAGGCCGGTGAAGAACACCAGCACGATGGCGACTTTCGGGGCGCTCAAGACCTTCGCGATGGTTTTGCCGTTCCAGGTGTTTTCATCGAGGAGTCGCTTCCACATCGTCTTCGTTCCTGACCATCGGGAGGTTCGGACCGACCCTCCACGTCCAAAGTATCTCGCGGTCGTGCCAAGGCAAGGACTCGCACCACAACATCATTCCGCGCGATACAACTCGCTGCCCGCGTCGCGGAATTCCCTGGCCTTCTCGGCCATGCCGCGTTCCAGCGCTTCCGCCTCGTCGGCAACGCCTTCCTGCTTCGCGTAATCGCGCACGTCCTGGGTGATCTTCATCGAACAGAAGTGCGGGCCGCACATCGAGCAGAAATGGGCGAGCTTGTGGGCGTCCTTCGGCAAGGTTTCGTCGTGGAATTCCTGCGCCTTTTCCGGGTCGAGGCCGAGGTTGAACTGGTCGGCCCAGCGGAACTCGAAGCGTGCCTTGCTCAAGGCGTTGTCTCGCACCTGCGCACCGGGATGGCCCTTTGCAAGATCGGCGGCGTGGGCGGCGATCTTGTAGGTGATGATGCCGTCGCGTACGTCCTGCTTGTTCGGCAGGCCGAGGTGGTCCTTTTGCGTCACGTAGGAGAGCATCGCGTTACCGAACCAGCCGATCATCGCCGCGCAGATCGCGCTGGTGATGTGGTCGTAGCCCGGCGCGATGTCGGTGGTCAGCGGGCCAAGCGTATAGAACGGCGCTTCGCCGCACACGGCCAGCTGCTTGTCCATGTTCTCCTTGATCAGATGCATCGGCACATGGCCGGGGCCTTCGATCATGGTTTGCACGTCGTGCTTCCACGCGATCTTGGTGAGTTCGCCGAGCGTGTCGAGCTCGCCGAACTGCGCGGCATCGTTCGCGTCCGCGATCGAGCCTGGACGCAGGCCATCGCCAAGCGAGAAGGCGACGTCGTACGCCTTCATGATGTCGCAGATGTCTTCGAAGTGCGTGTAGAGGAAGTTCTCCTTGTGATGCGCAAGACACCACTTCGCAAGGATCGAACCGCCACGCGAGACGATGCCAGTCACGCGCTTGGCGGTCAGCGGCACATAGCGCAGCAACACGCCGGCGTGGATCGTGAAGTAGTCGACGCCCTGCTCGGCTTGTTCAATCAGCGTGTCACGATAGATTTCCCAAGTCAGCTCTTCGGCGATGCCATCGACCTTCTCCAGCGCCTGATAAATCGGCACGGTACCGATCGGCACCGGCGAATTGCGGATGATCCATTCGCGCGTTTCGTGGATGTGCTTGCCGGTGGACAGATCCATTACCGTGTCCGCGCCCCAGCGGATCGCCCATACCATCTTCTCGACTTCTTCGGCAATGCCCGACGACACCGCGCTGTTGCCGATATTCGCATTGATCTTGGTGAGGAAGTTGCGGCCGATGATCATCGGCTCGCTTTCCGGATGGTTGATGTTGTTCGGGATGATCGCGCGGCCGCGCGCAACTTCATCGCGCACGAATTCCGGGGTGATGATGCGCTGGATCGATGCGCCGAACGATTCGCCCGCGTGCTGTTTCAACAACTGCGCATCGCGGATCGACTCGATGCGCTGGCTCTCTCGGATCGCGATGTATTCCATTTCCGGCGTGATTTCGCCGCGTCGCGCGTAATGCATCTGCGAGACGTTCGCACCGGATTTCGCGCAGCGCGGAGTGTGGAGATTCTGGAAGCGCACCGCATCGAGCTTTGCATCGCGTGCGCGCAGACGGCCGAAGTCCGACGACAGTCCAGTGAGTTGTTCGGTATCGCCACGCTCAGCGATCCATTGCGCACGCAGTGGTGCGAGCCCCGAGTTCAGGTCGATACGCGCATCAGGATCGGTGTACGCACCCGAGGTGTCGTACACCGCCAGCGGCGCATTGGTCTCGCCCCCAAACGCGGTCGGCGTCGTCTGCAGAATGACCTCGCGCATCGGCACTCGCAGTGCGTGCCCATGAACGGCATCGCGCGAACCATCGACGTGGATCTTGCGCGAGCCGGGAATCGGACGAACGACAGATGCCGAGAGCTCGTCGGCCTGGCGGAGAAGATCGTTGGGTCGTGCGTTCATTGATGTCACTCCCGCGCAACCAGCGCGATGGCCGCGCACATGGCGCGGATTGCAAACGGGAGGACGCCGCGGCATGCGAAACGCCGTGCTGCGAAGCCTCCCTACGCCGGTCTGAACCGGATCAGGTTCGAAGGGTATGTCTCAACCGCGCACTGCGGCACCCCCGCTTCGTCAGGTATTGCACCACGAACGGGGGCGCCGAGGCCAGTTCCCGGTTCGGTTGCGCCGGCGCATCGGCGAACAATTCTGCAAATCGCCACCAGCACATCATCGCGGCTTCGCACGCCGGAAACTGCGGCCGGCGAGTCCAACTGCTAGAATTGCCGGCACTTTTCAGGAAATCGCGTGGCCCGCGCGACCGGTTCCAACGCCGGTTCCGCCGCCTACTCGTCGCTCCATGATCATCTCGCATACCCAGCGTTACATTTTTTTCGCGATTCCCAAGACCGGCACCCATGCGATTCGGCGTGCGCTGCGTCCGCATCTGGACAAGCACGGTCAGGAACAGGTTGGGTTGTTCGTTAGCAAATCGTTGCCATGGCCTGAAATCGCCGCGATCAAGCACGGCCACATTACCGCGCAGCAGATCCGGCCGGTGCTCGGCGCGGACGCATTCGACGCGTATTTCAAGTTCGCGTTCGTGCGCAATCCGTTCGACCGGTTCGTTTCGTACTGCGCGTTCATGGCACGCAGCAACGGTCTATTCGCGGCCAATCCCCGCAGCCACATGCGTGCCATCCTGACCCAGACGCAGCCTTTCGATCACATCCTGTTCCGCCCACAATCTGAATTCGTCACCGACGCCAATGGACGCCTCATGGTCGACTACATCGGCCGCGTCGAGAACCTGCAGGCCGATTACGATTGCATCTGCGATCGAATCGGCGTGCCCAGAAGCGCGCTCGAGCGCGTCAACGAATCGTCGCACCGCGACTACCGCGACTATTACGATCCCGAGCTGATTTCGCTGGTGACGAATTTGTACCGCGCCGACCTGGAACTGTTCGACTATGCCTTCGACCGCGATGCCGCAAACGCAGACCGCCAACCCGTGTAAAACCCGGTCGGTGCGCGAACTCGGGCCGGTGGACCTCGGTGCGGTCCGCGACGACATCCTCGGGATTCCCGAGGAAATGTGGGCGCAGGAAAACTCCGCGAAGCCCAACCGTTTCGAGGCGCTCGACCGCACCCAGCACATGATCTTCCGCTTCGTGTCAAGCTTCGACGACTGGCGGTAGTCGTATAGCCTGCCGATGTGGGAGGAATGGCAGGAGCGGATCGGGCCGATACTGCGCCAGGCGACTCTGCCGTACGGCTACGCCAACGGCGTGTTTCCGCGCGTCATCCTTGCTCGCATGGCGCCCGGCGGAGTGATCAATGCGCAGGTCGACGCCAACCCTGCTGCGCGCTGGCCGCACAAGATCCACATTCCCATCCAGACCAACGAAAAGGTGCAATTCTTCGTCGATCCCGGCGTGCACTATTTCCAGGTCGGGCAAGCCTACGAAGTGAATAACCTCGGGCTGCATGCGGTACGCAACGACGGCGATACACACCGCATCCACCTCATCTTCGAGTACTACGATCCCGACGACTGCGATCCAATCGACATGCGCTAACGCAACGCGGCGTTGATCTTCGTCAACGCAGCGGCGCCCGGACACAGTTCCGCAACGCCGAGCTTGTTGAACGCAGTCGCCACGGTGTTCAGGTGCGCGTGCAGGTCGCGCGGTTCGGGATCGACGAACAACAACCCGGTCGCCACTTCCCCAGCAGCTGTCGCCGCCTGTGCAAACTGCATCGCCGCGCTGCGGTCGCGCGCATCGTAGTCGGCGCCAAGCTTGCGAAGACGCAGGAAGGTTCCATCGTGTTGTTCGACATCGAGTACGCCACCCTCCGCGTAATCGACCACGATCTCGTCCCGGCATGGCACGAAATCGATCCGGTTCGCGGCCTCGTTGTGCTCGCGGACGTAGTCGTAGCTCTTGGTGCTGCCGGCGTGGTTGTTGAACGCGACACAGGGGCTGATGACATCAATGAAAGCGGCGCCCTGGTGCGCGATCGCGCCCTTGATCAACGGCACCAGTTGGTGCTTGTCGCCAGAGAATCCGCGTGCGACATATGTCGCGCCAAGTTGCAACGCGAGTCCGATCAGGTCAAGCGGCATGTCGGAATTGACCACGCCTTTCTTCGACACCGAGCCTTGATCGGCGGTTGCCGAAAACTGGCCCTTGGTGAGTCCATACACACCGTTGTTTTCCACGATATAGACCATGTTCACGCCGCGCCGTAGAGCATGCACAAACTGGCCGATGCCGATGGATGCGGAATCGCCATCGCCGGAAACGCCCAGGTACAGCAGTTCGCGATTGGCGAGATTGGCGCCGGTCAAGACCGACGGCATGCGCCCGTGCACGGTGTTGAAACCGTGGGAGTTGCCGAGAAAATAATCGGGCGTCTTGCTGCTGCAACCAATGCCGGAGAGCTTGGCGACCCGATGCGGTTCGACATCAAGCTCCCAGCACGCCTGGATGATCGCCGCCGAGATCGAGTCGTGCCCGCAGCCCGCGCATAGCGTGCTGATCTTGCCTTCGTAGTCGCGTCGCGTGTAGCCGACCTTGTTGCGGGTCAGGCTCGGATGATGCAGTTGCGGTTTGGCGAGATAGGTCATGCCAAAGATTCCTTGCTCATCGAAACCACACCGGTCGAGTGCATCCGTGCGCCGATTGCATCGACAATGAAACGAGCGGTTACAGGCGTGCCATCGAAGTGCAAAACAGAAATCAACTTCGCTGGATCGATCCCGAGTTCGTTGACCAGCAGGCTTTTCATTTGCGCGTCGCGATTCTGTTCGATCACGAAGACGTATTCGTGTGCGGCGATGAAATCGGAGACGGTATCGGAAAACGGGAATGCGCGCAGGCGCAGCGTATCCAGATGTGTTCCATCGTCTTTGAGCAGCGAAACCGCTTCGTCCATAGCCGGCGACGTCGAGCCGAAATAGATCGCGCCGTACGGCGTCGACGATTGTCCGTTGTGCTCGATTGGTTGCGGCACCAGCAATTTTGCGGTGTCGAATTTCTTCAACAATCGCTCGACGTTGTAGACGTAATCCGGTCCTTTTTCGGAATAGCGCGCGTAGGAGTCGCGAGTAGTGCCGCGGGTGAAGAAGCTGCCCTTGCTCTGATGCGTGCCTGGGTACGTGCGGAAAGGAATGCCGTCGCCATCGACGTCGAGGTAGCGGCCAAAATCACGGCCGGCTTCGAGCTCCTCGGCGGTCATGACCTTGCCGCGGTCGTAGGCCTTTGTGTCGTCCCATTCAAACGGCTCGCACAGGCGCTGGTTCATGCCAATGTCGAGATCGCTCATCAGGAAAATCGGCGTCTGCAGGCGATCGGCCAGCTCCAGCGCCGCCGCCGCGAATTCAAAACACTCGCGCGGATCCTTCGGCAGCAGCAACACATGCTTGGTGTCGCCGTGCGAGGCATAGGCGCAACTGATGATGTCGGCCTGCTGCGTGCGGGTCGGCATGCCGGTCGATGGGCCGCCGCGTTGCACGTTGATCAGCGTCACCGGAATCTCGGCGAAATACGCCAGGCCTATGAACTCGGTCATCAGCGAAATACCCGGGCCTGACGTCGTGGTAAACGCACGCGCACCGTTCCAGCCGGCGCCAACCACCATGCCGATCGAAGCAATTTCGTCTTCCGCCTGCACGATCGCATATCGGCTGCGACCTTCAGCATCCTTGCGCAGCTTCGAGCAGTATTTCTCGAATGCCTCGGCGCACGACGACGACGGCGTGATCGGATACCACGCACACACCGTCGCGCCGCCATAGACGCAACCAAGCGCGGCGGCAACATTGCCATCGACGAAGATCTTGTCTCCGACCGCATCGGCGCGTTTGATCTGAAGGCCAGGTTTCGACACGTTCTCGCGCGCGTGACTGATGCCGAGATGCAGGGCTTCTTGGTTCGCGACCAGCAGTTTTTCCTTGCTTCGGTACTGCTCGCCGATCAGAGTCTCGATGACTTCGGCGTCGATGCCAAGCAACTCCGACAGGGCACCGACGTACATGATGTTCTTGAATAGCTGGCGCTGGCGCGGATCGCTGTAGGTCGCGTTGCAGATCGCGGTCAGCGGCATGCCGAGCACAGTGATGTCATCGCGGAACTTCGACTTCGGCAGCGGTTTGCTGTTGTCGTAGAACAAATAGCCACCGGGTTCAATTTCGGCAAGATCAGCGCCCCAAGTCTGCGGATTCATCGCAACCATCAGATCGACACCACCGCGGCGCCCAAGCCAGCCGCGTTCGTTGACCCGCACCTCATACCACGTCGGCAACCCCTGAATGTTCGAGGGAAAGATATTGCGCGGCGACACCGGCACGCCCATGCGCAGGATTGCCTTGGCGAACAGCTCATTCGCCGAAGCGGAGCCGGAGCCGTTGACGTTGGCGAACTTGACGACGAAGTCGTTAACCGCTTCGATCGACGTCACGCCGCCACCTTCTGTTTCGACCCACAGCCAGCCTTCGCATGCGGCTGCTCGAACAGGAACTTCTGCATGTCCCACGCGCCGGTCGGGCAACGTTCGGCGCACAGACCGCAATGCAGGCATACGTCTTCGTCCTTGACCATCACGCGTCCCGTTTTCAAGCCATCGGAAACGTACAAATCCTGCGCGGTATTTTCGGCAGGTGCAGTCAGCCGAGTGCGCAGATCGGCTTCCTCAGCATTGGCAGTGAAGCTGATGCAATCCATCGGGCAGATATCGACGCAGGCATCGCACTCGATGCACAGCTTCTCCGCGAACACCGTCTGCACGTCGCAATTAAGGCAGCGCTGCGCTTCCTTCCATGCGGTCTTCAAGTCGAAGCCTAATTCCACTTCGATCTTGATGCTGTCGAGTCTCTTCGCGGCTTCCGACCACGGCACGACGAAGCGTTCCTCGTCGGAGATGTCGTTGTCGTAGCTCCACTCGTGGATGCCCATCTTCTGCGACATCAGATGCGTCATCGGCGGCGGGCGATCCTGCGTCGACTCGCCAGACAGCAGCTTGTGCACCGAGATCGCGGCTTCGTGGCCATGCGCCACCGCCCAGATGATGTTCTTTGGGCCGAACGCCGCATCGCCACCGAACAGCACATGCGGCAGCGACGACTGGAACGTGATGGCGTCCACCACCGGCATGTCCCACTCGCCAAATTCGATGCCGATATCGCGCTCGATCCACGGAAACGCATTCTCCTGACCGACCGCGATCAGCACTTCGTCGCAGTCGTGGATCTCGTCGGGTTCACCGGTCGGTACCAGCTTGCGGCGGCCTTTCGCGTCGTATTCCGCGCGCACCTTCTCGAAGCTCATGCCGACCAATTTGCCGTTCTCGTGCAGGAACGCCTTGGGCACGCGGCAGTCGAGGATCGGGATGCCTTCGTGCATCGCGTCTTCCTTCTCCCAAGGGCTCGCCTTCATCTCGTCGAAGCCCGAGCGCACGATCACTTTCACGCTTTCGCCGCCGAGACGACGCGCACTACGGCAGCAGTCCATCGCGGTATTGCCGCCGCCGAGCACGATCACCCGCTTGCCGACCGATTTCACGTGCTCGAAGTAGACATTCGCAAGCCAGTCGAGACCGACACGGATCTGCGCCGCCGCTTCCTCGCGTCCCGGAATCGGCAGGTCGCGCCCGCGCGGCGCGCCGCAGCCGACGAACACCGCATCAAAATTTTCCGCGAGCAATCCTTTCAGCGAATCGATGCGCCGTCCTCCCACGAATTCCACGCCGAGATCGAGAATGTAGTTCGTCTCTTCATCGATCACTACTTCGGGCAATCGAAACCGCGGCACTTGCGTACGCATGAAGCCGCCCGCCTTCGGATCGGCTTCGAAAATCGTCACGTGATAGCCGAGCGGTACCAGATCGCGCGCCAGCGTCAACGAGGCTGGCCCCGCACCGATGCAGGCAATGCGCCTGCCGTTGCGTGGCGCGGTCGGCGGCAGCTTCTCGTGCAGCCGCGCCTGAATATTGTCGTCCTTGAAATCGGCGGCAACGCGCTTGAGCCGACAGATCGCAACGGGCTCTGGTTTCTCTCCGTTGTTTTCCTCGACACGTCCGCGCCGGCAGGCCGGTTCGCAAGGACGGTCGCAGGTGCGCCCGAGGATGCCCGGGAACACATTCGATTCCCAGTTGATCAGGTAAGCATCGGTGTAACGCCCCGCCGCGATCAGGCGGATGTATTCGGGCACCGGCGTATGCGCCGGGCAAGCCCACTGGCAGTCCACAACTTTGTGGAAGTACTGGGGATCGCGAATCTCGGTCGGTCGCACCAAAGTCTCCTCATGGGCGCTGTGCCCCGAGTCTAGCCCGCAAGCGGGGGCGCCGTCATGCCGTCGTGCAGGCATTCAACGCGGATGCGCTGACGCCTGAAAAAGTCAGGTTGACAACGGGTCGCTCACACGCCCCATGAACAGGATGAGGCCCGATGGCTTGTCGATGATGAAGAAAAGAAACGGGTGATCAGCACGGAATACGAACGGAGGCGGCGGCGTGTTGAATGGCATAGGAGCTGGCATAGGAGTCGGAGTATCAGAAATGATGTCTGTGGCAGCGGCCGCCTCGGTCCCTTTCTCGTCCACTTTCACGAACGCTTTGTGATAGATCGCGCTCACATAGAGCCTGTTCCTGGGGTCCGGGGAGTTCGCAATGCCGCTGAAGTCCGACTTCTCCCTGTCGAACGCTTCGGGCATGCCGAGTGCCGCCAGATCGTTGCGGAGCTGGATCGGTTCAGGGGGATTCAGTTCAAAATTAGGCAAAGAAACAATGACCTCGGGTTTCGACGCGAGTCCTTTTGTCCACGACGCGATCGTGTCCGCAGTCATGTTCTTTTCGATGTCCGCGAGTCCATCCACCTTGTTGGGCAGGACGACCATCATCGCGACGTCTCCGCCTTTGTATTCGAGCTCTAGTACCTTGACGCCATTACTTTCAGCAGCCCGGAAGCTGCTGCTGGCGTGCATTGTCGGGACGTCATGCTGCACGGAAGGCGAGGTGAAGAATGGGGCCGGGGACGTCGCTTCCTTTACGAAGAAATGCCAAGCCCAATCGGCATGGAAGTAGATCGCATTGACGAGGATCAGACGCGAATTGGTATCGATCGAACCAAAAGGAAGCAGATCCAAGATGCGGTGTTCGGTTCGTTCATCGACCCACGCATTGATGTGCGTGCGTGATGTCTCGGCCGCACCCATAAAATCCATCGGCTCCAGCGCCGCGCCGTAGGCGGCTTCCGTCCATTCAAGGAACGGCTGCTCGAACGCGAAAGTCTTTTCGCCGAAGAGACGATTGGCGATCCGGAGCGTGAACGGACGAGCTGGATCCTCGAGTGCACGGATGAGACTGCCCCAAGCCTCTCCGGCGGTCTTCGCATCTTCCGGGATGTGCAGAACCTTGCCGATTCCTTCAGCGGTCTGTCCCTTTGCCCCGCCCCAAGTCATTGCGAGCGCTGCGCTGATGCTGCCAGGCGAAATCGAAAGATTCCCCGGTGTTTTACCAACGCGCTGCCACAAATCTACTGCAAATGCATTGCTCGCATCGGCGATGGCTCGTGTATTGGCCGCGGACGGGCTGTCGATACTGGCGGCAGCTGGCGCAATCTGCGGCGATGCAATTTCCGGTGTCTGCGTCCTCTGCGGCTTTGCAATGGCCGCAAGCACGATTGCCATTAGCGCGACCAACAGGATCGACTTGTTCGCCATCGCATGCAGCATATGTATTCTCCGGTAATGGCCAAAGAATACGTCATCGCGCAAGCGCGACTCTGAGTGTGTTGGACTCGCCGGGTTATTGCTGAACTGCGGGGTATAATAATGATCATGAGTGGTCAATCCGATATTTGAGCGCAATGCCGCAACCCAATAAAACGTCAGTCCATGCCAAGCCCGGCCCGGGGCGGCCGAAGGATCCCGAAAAGCGCCAAGCCGTGCTTGATGCTGCGAAACGGTTGTTTCCGCAATTTGGTTTCGACGGCGTCAGCATGGACGCGATCGCGGCCGAGGCCGGCGTGTCCAAGCTCACCGTATACAGCCACTACGGCGACAAGAATGCGCTGTTCATCGCAACCATCCGCGCGAAATGCGAAGAGATGCTGCCGCCGACAATGTTTCGGGTCGGCATGCGAGGGTCCATCCGCCATCAGCTCACCAGCATCGCGCGCGCCTTTTTCGCGCTGATCACCAGTGCCGAAGCGATCGGCATGCAGCGCGTGATGAGCTCGGTGATGGACACCGACAGCCCCTTGCCGCAGATGTTCTGGACAGCCGGCCCGCAACGCGTGCACGACGCTTTCGCCGACTTCCTGCGCGCGCGGATTGCGGCCGGACAGTTGGAGATTGCGGATGTCGAGCGCGCCTCGTCGCAATTTTTCTGTCTGCTCAAGGGCGAATTGCATGCGCGGCTGCTCTGCGGATGTCCCGGCGACTTTGGTGAACGCGAAGTCGCGAAGCACATTAAAGCCACCGTCGATCTGTTCCTGCGCGCGTATGCGCCTGCGGGAAGTGCGGGGCTGTTGACGCCTGTCAGGAAGTCCCGGTGACTTCCGGCACTGCGGCGGCGATGGGTCGGCAGGCGATGCTGCTTCCCTGCCCCAGCACCGGCGCTTAAACTGCGACGTTAGGTCCACCTCCCTCTGCTGCACGACACAGCGATGACCATAGCAATGAATTTTGATTCCGCCCGCGCCACCATGATCGAGCAACAGATCCGCCCGTGGGAAGTGCTCGACCCACGCGTGCTGGATGCGCTGGGCCGCGTGCGCCGAGAGGATTTCGTGCCGGTCGCGTACCGCACGCTCGCATTCGCCGATACCGCATTGCCGCTGGAGCACGGCGAATCGATGCTCAAGCCAGTCGTCGAAGGCCGACTGTTGCAATCACTGGATCTGAATGCGTCCGATGACGTGCTGGAAATCGGAACCGGCAGCGGTTTCGTCACCGCATGCCTGGCACAACTCGCGCATGCGGTGACCAGCATCGATATCCATGCCGATTTCATCGAAGTCGCGCGCGCACGCCTTGCCGCTGCGGGCATGCACAACGTCCGCCTCGACGTCGCCGATGCGCTGAGATGGAGCGCAGGCTGCCAGTTCGACGCGGTCTGCGTCGGCGGTGCGGTTGCCGAGATTCCGCCGCGCGTGTTTGATTGGGTGAAGCCGGGCGGCCGGCTGTTCGTCGTTCACGGCAACGCGCCAGCGCAGGAAGCCGTGCGCATGATCCGTCGCGGCGAAGGCTGGCATACCGAAAGCCTGTTCGAGACGGACATTCCTTATCTGCGTGGCGCGGCGCCAGTGCAACGTTTCGCACTGTGAACGCGTCTGTCCCGACCAATACGGCTGCGACAGCCGCGACCGCATCCCGAGAGAATCGCATGACCTTCCGCCTACGCCCCATCCACATCGCCCTGCTGCTCGCATTCGGCTGCGCATCGGCGCAAGCCGGCGATCTCGTGCAGGCCTACGACCTGGCCCGGCAGAGCGACCCGCAACTGGCCGGTTCCGATGCCAACAAGCGCGCGCAGGAAGAAGGCATCGGCATCTCGCGTTCGGCGCTGCTGCCGCAGATCAACGGCATTGCCGAGATCAGCAAGACAACGGGCAGCAGCAGTTCGATCAGCACGACGCCGGACGGCAAAGGCGGCGTCAAGTTCGGTCCGTCCAACGGCAACACCGACATCAAGAACCGCAGCTACACCGTTAACCTGCAGCAGAGCATCTACGATCATTCGAATTACACCCGACTGAAGGCCAGCCGCAGTCGCGCCGGCCAGTACGATGCGCTCTACGATAGCGCCGCCGATATGCTCATCACCCGCGTCGCGCAGTCGTATTTCAACGTGCTCAGCGCTATCCAGGATCTGGCGTCGTCGCGTGCACAGGAACGCGCGCTCAAGCGCCAGCTCGACCAGGCCAATGTCCGCCTGCAAGTCGGCCTTGCGCCGATCACCGACGCGCAGGAAGCAAAGGCGCAGTACGACATCGCGCGCGCGCAGACGATCAATTTTGAAACCACGTTGTCCGATGCGCGCGAAGCGCTGACCGAAATCACCGGCCAGCCGATAGAGCATTTCAAGGGACTCGCCCCGGATTTCGCGCCGACCGCGCCGTCGCCGGAAGATGTCGACGCCTGGGTGAAGAAAGCGGTCGACGAGAACCCGCAGATTCGCGCGCAGCAGCTTGCACTGGATGCTGCGAACCACGACGTCGATACTGCGCGCGCCGGCCATCTGCCGACGCTCGGGTTCTCCGCTAGCTATGGCGACCGTGCGCAGTGGGGCTCGTTTTCATCAAACGGATTCGACTTCCCCGCGACCAGCACCAGCAACGGCCCAACTTATGCGCTGACGCTGAACGTGCCGATCTTCTCGGGCTTCGCGGTTTCCGATCGCGTACGCCAGGCATTGGCGATACGCGACGCGGCGGCCGATACGCTGGAACAAACACGCCGCGCGATCATCCGTCAGGTGCGCAATGCCTATCACGCAACATTGGGCGGCCTCATCGAAATCGAGGCGCGCAAACAGGCGCTGTTGTCCGCGCAAACCGCGCTGGAAGCCACGAAGACCGGTCTGGAAGTTGGTACACGCACGATCGTCGATGTCTTGATCAGCGAGCAGACGTTGTTCTCGGCACAGCGCGACTACGCGCGCGCGCGCAATAATTTCGTGGTTAACGGCCTGCTGTTGAAACAGTCCTCCGGCGACATCCATCCATCCGACCTGACGGCGGTGAACTCACTGTTGGTGACCGACGCCGAGTCGGCACTCGATCAATCCGACAACGCCAGCGATACCGCGATGCCGGGCTTGCCGAGCCCGCCTGCGAAAGCCGGCGAAGCGGACAAATCCAGCGACGTCGACAGCACCGCTGCGCCGATGAAGAAACACAAGAAGAAGAAACGCGCACAACAGAGCGCACCAAACACCGACGCACCGATCACGATTCCTCCAAACAATTAAGTCGCGATCGGCAAACACTGCGCGATCAATTCCAGCGTCCGTGCCAGCGCGCCGCGTTCGCGCTCCACGATCAGCCGACCTGCCGCGCCCATCGCGATACGGCGGGGCGCATCGGCAAGCAGTTCGGCCAATGCATTGCCTAGGCCGTCGGCGTCGACGACCTGCAATAGCGCGCCTCCAGCGCGCAACAGCGCTGTCGCGTCGGCAAAATTGAAGGTGTGCGGGCCGACTATTGACGGTACCGCGAGCGCGGCCGGCTCGAGCACGTTATGGCCGCCGATGGCCTGCAGGCTGCCGCCGACGAAGGCGACATCGGCCGCCGCGTAGAAACCCATCAAATCGCCCATGCTGTCGATCACCAAGCATTCGGTGGCCGTATCGGCCATCTCGTCCTTGCTGCGTCTGCGCGTCCGCAAGCCACGGCGCATGCAGGCTTCCGCGACATGCGCGAACCGCGTTGGGTGGCGCGGCGCCCATAACAGCAACACGTCGGGAAACCGCTCGCGCAGTCGCGCATGCACATCGAGGACGTGCGCCTCTTCGTCTTCGTGCGTGCTTGCCGCGATCCATACCGGACGCGCGCTACCCCATGCCGCGCGACGCAGCCGCGCCTGTGCGGTGAGTCCTTCCGGCACGCGCAGGTCGTACTTGAGATTGCCGACCACACGCACACGCTCGTGCGGGCCGCCGACGCTGCGCAAGCGCTGCGCGTCGTTTTCCGATTGCGCTGCGATCAACGTGACCTGACCCAGGGTGAGCCGTATCAACGGCAACACCGGTTGATAACCGCGCCAGGATCGCAGCGAGAGCCGCGCATTGACCATCAGCAGCGGAATCCCGCTGCGGCCGATCGCGACGTACAGATTCGGCCAGATCTCGGTTTCCATCACCACGGTCAGCTGCGGCCGGATGTGCGCGAGGAAACGCCGCACCACTCCCGGCAGGTCGTACGGGAAATACAGATGACGCACATCGCCATTCCAGAGCGATTGCACGCGCGCGGCTCCGGTCGGTGTGGTCGTGGTGACAACCAGTTGCAAGCCCGTATAACGTGCGCGCAATGCATCGACCAGCGGCGCAGCCGCGTTGACCTCGCCGACCGACACCGCATGCACCCACAGCGATCCATCCAGCGGCGCAGCTCCATACCAGCCGAAGCGCTCGCTCCAGCGACCAAAATAGTTGCGGTCGCGCAGCCCGCGCCAGACCAGGTGATACAGCATCACCGGCACCAGTGCGTACATCACACAGGCATACGCTCCGCGCAGCAGGCGTTGCCATGGCGTCAGATGCATCGGCGAAGGATACCGGACGCCGTTAGAATCCGTGCGTGACCGAATCCACTGCCGCTCCCCCACTGTCGATGCCGAACTGGCCTGCCTGGCTGGGCATCGCGCTTGGCTGGGCGCTGGCGCGGTTGCCGTGGTGGCTGCTGCGACGCGTTGCGCCAGTGCTCGGATGGGCGTTACGCCAGTGTATGGTTTCGCGTCGGCGGGTTGCCACACGCAATTTGTCGATATGTTTTCCGAAACTAAGCGCAAACCAGCGTGAGCTACTTTTGCGCGCGCACTTCGCAGCGCTGGGCATGGCGGTGTTCGAATTCATGCGAGCCTGGTGGGGGCCGCTGCGACCATTGGATTCCGGCTTGACGGTCGAGGGGCTGCAGCACATTGAGCATGCGCGCGCCGAAGGTCGCGGGGTGCTGTTGATCTCGCCGCATTTCACGACGCTCGAGATCAGCCTGCGCCTGCTTTGCCGATATGCACCCATAGCCGGCATGTATCGTCCGCATGCCTCACCGGCGCTGGAGTGGGCGGTCAGGCGCGGCCGTATGCGGCACGCGGCGGCGATGTTCACGCGCGACGCGCTGCGGCCGGCGATCCGATACCTCAAGGCTGGCGGAATCCTGTGGCTTGCGCCGGATCAGGAAAGCCGACGCGGCGACAGCGTGTTCGTGCCGTTCTTCGGTCGCCCGGCATGGAGCCTGACCTCGACCCACCAGTTGGCGCGCTTGAGCGGCGCGCGTGTGCTGCCCCTGTTCCACGAGCGTCTCGACGATGGCAGTTATCGCATTGAAATCGGCGCAGCGCTGAGCGTTTTTCCAGGCAACGATGCCAGCGTTGATACTGCGCGCGTGATGGCGCAGATGGAAACCCTGATCCGTCGCGCTCCGGCGCAATACCTGTGGATCCACAAGCGCTTCAAGACCCAGCCCGCCGGCACTTCACCCTATCAATCTCAATAAACTGCGGGCTCGCCCGGGGGTCGCGTCTTGAAACGACGATGCACCCATAGATATTGCTCCGGGTGCCTACGTACGACGAACTCCAGTTCGCGCATGTAGATTTGCGCAGCCTGTTCGGGAGAGCCGTCGATCCATCCCGGCCACGCAGCCTCGATGGACAGGCAATATCGACCATCGGGTTCGCGATGGAACCAGAACGGCAGCATCCGCGCATTGCTGCGACGTACCAGGTTCGGGGTCGTGGTCAATGTCGCCGCATTGATGCCGAAGAACGGGACGAAGGCATTCTGGTATGTGAAGTTCTGATCGGCCGAATACACCAGCGGCTCGCCCGCCTTCAGCGTGCGCAGCATGCCGCGTACATCTTTCTTCGCGATCAGCACTCCGGACACGCGCGAACGCGCCGCGTTGATCGTCGCTTCTACGCAAGCCGAATTGTTCCGGCGCACGACCGCACCCAGCGGTCGATCCAGCGCTTCGGACAATAACCGCACAGCAAGCTCGGTATGAGTAAAGTGGCCAGTGAACAACAAGACGCCGCGACCCTCGGCCAGCGCAGCCCGCAGCAATGGCAAACCCTCGACGCGCGCGAGCCCAACCAGCGCCGAGGAAGGTGCATACCAGGCCCGAAGCAATTCCAGTAAGCCCATCACGGAGGCACGGTGGTTCGCTCTCAGCAAACGCCGCCGCTCGATCGCGGAGAGTTCTGGAAAACACAGCGAAATGTTGATTGCGGCGATCCGGCGTCTACTCACCGTTAGCGGCCACAACAGCAGCGAAAGAACGGCGGCCAGCTGCAACAGGACGCCTTGCGGAAGCCGCGCAATGCCCCGTGCGGCCAGCACCAGCGGCGCCATGCCCCAGCAGCGCACCTAGCGATCGTCCTGGCGCCCGGCCTCAAACACCCGGTCGCGTTTTGCTGCGGCCAGGATGCGTTCGAAACCGATCATGTGAGTTCTGGCTCGCGTCCATCGGCGATGGCGACCAAGGGTTTGGCTTCGGCAAGTTCGAATGCGTCAATTCCAAACAAGGCTCCCGCATACGAGCCCACCAGCAACAAGGTCAGTCCGCCCCAGAAACTCGAATAGAACGCCAGATGCGTATTCAGCGGAAACACCGTCACCGCAAGTGCAACCGCCGGAATCGCTGCGCGTGCGCGCGCCGTTGGGGCGGCCCAGCGCCATGCGCGTATCGCCAGCGCCGCGCCGACCAGCCACAGCAGCAAACCGAGCGCGCCGGTTTCGCTGAGGATTTCCAGCACGATCTGGTGCGCGTGCAACGCATCGCCTTGACCCCAAGCCGGCGCGCCTATGTTCTGCGGTGCGCACACCGCATACGCATCGCGATAACCGCGCACGCCGACGCCATTGAGCGGATGTTCGCAGAACATGCACACGGCGGCGTCCCAGATTCGCAAGCGCCCCGAAAGTGCTTGATCGAGTCCGACCGCATCGCCCGAAAATACTGCCTCGGTGCGCGTGATGCGCTCGTGCAGATCGCGCGGAAAGATCGCTGCAAGCACCACCAGGCTGATCGCGCCGATGGCGAACACAGCCAACATGCGCTTCCAGCCGAGCAGGCGCCAGCCGGAAAACAGCAATAGCACGCCGAAGCTCACCCATGCCGCGCGCGAGCCGGACAGCAAGATGACTGAGCCGATCAACATCGCAGCGACCAGCCAGCCGACCACGCCCGCGCGCCGCGCCGCGATGCCTAGCGGGAACGCACCCAAGCTCGCGAGCACCTGGCCCAGATGCGGATGCTTGGCACTGAATACGCCACTGATGCGGACGGCGCCGGTGATGCGGTCCGACCCCGGCGCACCGCCTAGACTCCAGCCGGTCGCAGCCTGCAGCAGTCCGTCGAGCGTCCAGACCAGCACGATGACGGCGATTCCGACATAGACAACGCGACGATCCGCTTCGCGATGCACCGCGATCGCGGCCAGCCACAGGAACGGCAGGTACCGCAGATCCACCACGACCCGGTACAGACTGTGCAATGGATCGATCGCATCGGTGCACGACAGCAGTTCCGGCAACCAATAACTGAAGAACAGCACGGAGGTCAGCGCCCAGGACTCGCGGCTCAGCAAGTCATCGCCACCACGGAAACGGCGCGCGCCTAGCCAGACTATCGTGACGATCGCACCCAGCGATACCGCGCTGTTGGCCAAGGCGGCCCACGGCCACACCGCGACGCATGCGAGCACCAGCCACGGTGCCCAGCGCGCGCGCGGCGCGGCGTCAGCGAGCGGTATCGACGAGGTTTGCATACAGCGCGAGCGTGTCGGTTTGCATGCGCGCAAGGGTATAACGATCCGGCAGCTTAATCGCCGGTCGCGGCGCATCCAGCAAACATTTTGCGCGTGTGGCAAGTGCGTTCGCATCGCCAGGCGCGATCGCGCCATCCGGAAACAGCTCACGCAGCAAGTCGCCGACGCCGCCGAGATTCCATCCGAGCACGGCGCGACGTCTACACAAGGCCTCGATCACTGTGCGGCCGAACGCCTCGGGTTTCTCCGACAGTTGCAGCACCAGATCGGACATCGCGTACAACTCGCGCATCTGCGCGAGCGGCGCAGTGAATGCGACGGCATCGCGCAGGCCCAGCGCATCGGCTTGCGCGCGCAACTCGGCCAGATAGCGCTCGCGTCCGGCCTGATCGACGCCAGCCAGCAACAACCGCGCATCGATGCCGTCTGCACGCAATCGCGCGAGCAGATTCAGCGCGTGCGTGTGGCCTTTGAGACGCGTGCCGCGCGCGGGCAGCAACAGCAGACGGCCACCCTCGAGTTGCGGATGTTCCGCAATAAACTGCGCGCGCCACGTTGCATCGAGCGCCGCATCGCACGGCCGCAGGCGCTCCGTGCGCCTGTCGGCACTCCCCACATCCATGTGGGTCGGATCGACGCCGCGCGGAATCACTACCAGTCGTGTCGGATCGACCTCGGGATAATGCTGCAACGCATACGCGCGCACGGTTTCGGAAACGCAGATCACGCGCTCGCCGCGCAGCATCACACCGCTGTAGCGGCCCGGCGAATTCAGCCCGTGCATCGTCGTGACGAAATGCGGCGGTGCTTTCATTCCGCGCAGCGCGGCAACACCGAGCCAGGCAGGCAAGCGCGAACGCGCGTGCACGATGTCGGCGGACGAGTCGCGAAACATGGCTCTCAATGTCGGGATGTGCCGCAATGCCAATGGCGACTTGCGACCGATCGGCAAGGCGATATGCTCCGCACCGATCGCGTGCAGCGCCGGCAGCAGACGGCCACCGGCCGATACCACGATTGCGCGATGGCCCGCATCGAGCAGCGCTGCAGCGATCTCCAATGTCGAGCGTTCTACGCCGCCTGCATCCAGCGTCGGCAGCAATTGCACGACGGTCAGCGAACGCGTCACAGCCTAAAAGACGGCCCGATCCAACTCAATCGATCAGCACGTACAGCGCGCCGCAATAAGGACACTTGCAAGGCCCTTCTTCCTCGATCGGCAGGTACACACGCGGATGCGAATTCCACAACGCCATCGACGGCATCGGACAACACAGCGGCAGGTCCGCGCGCACGACCTCATAGCGGTTTTCGGCGTTGGCCTGCGCGGTCGGTAACGATTGGGCTGAGGTCGTCATGATCTTGAGCGTTCGGCGGCGGTATGCACCATTGTAACCGTGCAGCAGCCGGACGCCTGATTCTTCTGGGCATTGTCTTGCGCCCGTTCGATTACGCCGTCCACGTGATGGAACAAACCGGACCAGTCAAGGCACAATAAAATTACGGCACATCGAACACCAACGCCTCGGTTTCCGCTTCGGCGCACAAGCGCAGCTCGGCCTGCTCGGTAATGCCCGCAGCATCGCCGATATCAAGCAGCGTTTTATCGTCGATTCGCAGCAGACCGCGCACGACTTGCACCCAAGCCCTGCGTCCAGCGCCGAGAGTAAGTCCGACGGATTCGCCTGGCGCGAGCACCGTCGCGTAAACACGTGCGTCCTGGCGGATCGGGAGCGAACCGTCGGCGCCATCGGGCGATGCAACAAGGCGCAATATGCCGCGTCGTTCCTCGATCGGGAAATGCTGTTGCGCGTAGCGCGGGGTCGCGTTGATCCGGTCTGGCTGGATCCACACCTGCAGGAAATGCACGGATTCGTCCTGCGACGCGTTGAACTCGCTGTGTTCGATTCCGCTGCCGGCACTCATGCACTGCACGTCGCCGGGGCGGATCGTTGAACCAGTGCCGATGCTGTCGCGATGCTGCAACGCGCCCTCGATCACGTACGAAATGATTTCCATGTTGGCGTGACGATGCGGCGCGAATCCACCGCCGGCGGCGACGCGATCTTCGTTGATCACGCGCAACGGCCCGAACCCAGTCCAGGCCGGATCGTGATAACCGGCGAACGAGAACGTATGCCGACTGTCCAGCCAACCGTGATTGGCGTGGCCGCGCTCAGCCGCCCGTCGAAGCAGGATCATCGCGCCGGCTCACTTCTGCGACTTGGGTGCGAACGCTTCCATGGTGATGTGCAGCGTCACGTCGTCGCTAACGTTGGGCACATACTTGTCGACGCCGAAATCGCTGCGCTTGATCGTCGCTGTCGCGTCGAATCCGACCGCTGCGACCTGGCGCATCGGATGCATGCCAATCTTGTTGATGGTCACATCCAGCGTCACCGGTTTGGTCACGCCATGAATGGTCAGGTCGCCGGCGACCGCGAGCTTGTTCGGCCCGGTGCTGGTCACCGACGTGCTCTGGAAGGTCGCGAGCGGAAACTTGGCCGGATCAAAAAACATGTCCGAGCGCAGTTCGGTATCGAGAGCCGGCACGCCGACGCTGATGCCGTCCATCGGAATGTTCACCTGCACGCTCGACTTGGTCGGGTCTTTCGGATCGAACAGGAAATCGCCCTCGACCTTGTCGAAATGCCCGGTGATATGCGAATAGCCGAAGTGCGAGTAGGTGAACTCCACCTGGGTGTGATTCGGGTCGATCGTGTACGGATCGGCCGCGAATGCAGCGGATGAAGCCAGCGCGAGCGCCGCGACGAACATGCTGCGGTTGATGGAGGATTGCGGGATGTGCACGGGTTGCTCCTTGATTTCGTTGCGGGTGCGAACGGAAATTCGATCCGCGTCGGTCATTCGATGCGGCAGGCTTCGTCGAATGCAAGGCGCGGCGAGCGCGGAAACAACACCGCCGGATCAGGATCGCCATAGCCGAGCGCGACGAGGAAATTGGATTTGATCGTGGTGCCGGCGAAGAACGCTTCATCAACCTTCGCATTGTCGAAGCCCGACATCGGCCCGCAATCCAGGCCGATCGAGCGCGCAGCAAGAATGAAATAGCCGCCCTGCAAGGTCGCGTTGCGGAAACCGGTGGTTTCGATCAACGCTTGATTGCCGACGAACCACGCCTTCGCATCGGTGTGCGGAAACAGGTATGGCAGCTTTTCATAGAATGCGAAATCGGTTCCGATGATCGCGGTGACCGGCGCTTTCATGGTCTTGGCGCGATTGCCGTCGCTCAACGCCGGTTCGAGCTTGTGTTTGGCTTCGTCGGATTTCACGAATACGATCCGTGCGGGCGAACAATTCGCGCTGGTCGGGCCCCATTTCATCAGTTCGTACAACGCATGCAGCTGTGCCTCGCTGACCGGCTTGTCCTGCCACGCATTCTGGGTGCGCGCGGTGCGAAAGAGTTGGTCGAGCGCAGCGTCGGCAAGGATCGGCTGGGACATGGGATTCCAGTTTGGAGGCGATGGCGTGGGCTGTGTGTAGTGTTGCATTTTCCGGCTAACATCACTCCCGTGACACCCCTCGCGCTACAACAATCCTTCTCGCGACTGGAACGACCTCCGCATGATGTCTGCACCGACCGTTTGGGTGCTCACCGATGGCAGCAACGGCAACGAGCGTCAGGCGCTGGCGCTGGCGCACGCACTTTCATCTGCAGAACCGCATATCTGGCGGCTGCAGGCGCGCGCGCCGTGGCGCTGGCTCGCGCCGCGACGTTTGCCAGGCAGTGAACACGCATTCGGCGAGGAATTCCAGCGCGCACTGCACGCACCGCCGCAGCTCGCGATCGGCTGCGGCCGCCAAGCAGCGCTCGCAACACGTCTGTTGCGCGAAGCCGGTGCGCAGAGCGTGCAGATCCTCGACCCGCATATCGATGCGCGCCATTGGAACGCCGTGATCGTGCCGGAACACGATGCGCTACGAGGCGCGAACGTCGTCACCGCGCTCGGCAGCCTGCACGACGTCGATGCGGACTGGCTCGCGCAGGCGCGCGCGCGATTTCCGCAATTCGGGGCATTGACGTCGCCGCGCACACTGCTGTTGCTTGGCGGCCCGATCGCGAACGTGCCGCTCGATGCGCCGTGGTGGAACCGCACCGCCGAAATCCTGCGTGCACGCCATCAGCGGGACGGCGGAAGTCTGTCCATCTGCGCATCGCGCCGCACGCCGGCATGGCTAGTCGCAGCCGCACGCAACGAGCTGCCCGACTTGCCAGGTAAGCGCTGGTTCGATGCGAACGATGGCGAGAATCCCTATGCGGGATTGCTGTGCTGGGCCGAGCGCATCGTCGTTTCGCCAGACTCGGTGAATATGTTGTCGGAGGCTGTTGCGACATCCGCGTCTGTCTGCGTGGCATCACCCGAGATTGCGCGTGGACGACATGCGCAGTTTCTGCGCGTATTGATCGAACGCGGACACGCGATGCCGCTGCTGTTGGAAAATATTGAAGCCGGCACCACACCACTTGTCGAATTGCCGCGCGTTGTTGCCGCAATGCGTGCATTACTGCATCTCTAGAGAGCGGCGGTAAAATCCAGTCCATACGCGCGGCATGCATCGCGGATTGCGGCGCGAGCGTGGTCGATTATCGCATCCACCACGACCACGCGCGGACGACGGTCGAGGGTGCAATCCAGCGATCGTTGCAGCAATGCCGCATGCGCACCGACGAGGGCATCGCGTTGCGCGTCGGAAAGTATCCCGCTGCGCCCGAGCGACACGATGACGTCGCCGCTCGCACGCGGAATCAGCAGTTCCGGGATCGCATGTGCGTGCACGAGTACGAGATATTGCAACAGAAATTCCAGATCGACCAATCCGCTTTCGCCTTGCTTGAGGTCGAAGCGGTCGCCGCGACTGCGATCGAGTTCGCCACGCATCTTGGCGCGCATTGCGAACACATCGTCGCGCAATGCAGCCGCATCGCGCGGTTGCCCGAGGACTTCGGCGCGGATTGCATCGAAGCGCACGCGTGTTGCAGACGACCCGGCGATGCCGCGCGCTCGCGCCAACGCCTGCCGTTCCCACGTCCATGCACGGTCGCGCTGGTAGTCGGCGAAGCCGTCGGCGCTTGCAACCAACAGACCTTTCGCGCCGTCGGGACGCAGCCGCACATCGACTTCGTACAAACGGCCAGCCGGCGTCGCCGCGCCAAGCAGGCTGACCAGCTTCTGCGCGAGTCGGGCGTGTCTGCGCATCGCTTCCGGATCATGCGTGCCGGCATGCAGGAATACCAAGTCGAGATCGGACATGAAGCCGAGCTCTTCCGCACCGATGCTGCCGTAACCGATGACCGCGAATCCATCGTCGTCATCGTCACGCCCGACGGCGCGCCGCGCCAGTGCGAGCGCAGCGTTCAAGACAGTTTCGGCTACCCACGCAAGTTGTCGCGCTGCATCCAACGCATCGGTACGACGCTTGAGCAAGGCCAGTCCGATCCGGAAACTTACGCCTTGCCGGAATTCGACGAGCGCGTGCAACAGCGCCTCGATATCGTCATGCGATGCAGCATCGAGCATGCGCGTGCATTCGGCGGTGAGGCTTTCGCGTGTGGGCGCGACACCGGCTGCGCGCGCATCGAGCAATTCATCGAGCAGCAGAGGATGCGCGGCGACTCGTTCGGCAAGCAAGGCGCTGCGCGCGCCGACTTCAACGAGCCGCTGCAATGCGACCGGTTGCTCGTCGAGCAACGCGAGATAACTTCCGCGCCGCGCGATCGCCTGCAGTAGCGCGAGCAGTCGTGGCAATGCCAGATCAGCAAGGCCGCTGCCGGTGGCTCCGCTGTCGGTTACGGCACCCAGGATGCGCGGCACGACGCGATCGAGTCTGGCGCGCATGCGACCCGATAAAGCACGCACTGCCGGCGAGCGCGCGAAATCACGCAACGCCGCGTCTTGCACATCCGCCTTCACGAAGCCTGCCACGACAAGAGCCTGCATATCGCCGCCATCCGGCAATGCGAGCCAGTAATCATCGAGCGAGGTCGGGGCATCGCCATCGCGCTTGCGCGCTGCAAGCAATCGTTCGAATTCTGCCGATACCAGCGTGCGTTGCGCGTCGAGCTCGGCTCGTAGCGAAGCAACATCCGCATGGCCAAGTCCGAATGCGATGCGCTGTCGCGCAAGCACGTCATCAGGCAACGCATGCACCTGCTGGTCGGCGAGCATCTGCACGCGGTTTTCCAGCTGGCGCAGGAATCGGTATGCATGTGCAAGCTTGGCCGCAATGTCTTCAGGCAGATGTCCTGCCGCAGCGAGTGCAGTCAGGGCGGACAACAACGATGACGTGCGCAACGCAGGCTCGCGTCCGCCACGAATCAATTGCAGGGCCTGCACGAGGAATTCGATTTCGCGGATTCCTCCCGGGCCAAGCTTGAGGTGATCCGACAGTTCGCGTCGCTCATCGGCGGCAATCGCTGCTTTCATCTCGCGCAAACCGTCGAGCGCGGTGTAGTCGAGATAACGGCGATAGATAAACGGCCGCAACGTCTTCAACAGGCGTTCGCCGCCCGCGACATCACCCGCGACCGGTCGCGCCTTGATCCACGCATAACGCTCCCAGTCGCGACCTTCACTCTGGTAATACTGTTCCATCGCCGCAAACGACAACGCAAGCCGGCCGACGCCACCAAACGGCCGCAGCCGCATATCCACGCGATAACAGAATCCATCGGACGTGACTTCATCCAGCAACTGGATCAGGCGCTGGCCGATGCGTGCGTAATACGCCTCGGCATCGAGTGGTCGCGCGCCATCACTGCTGCCGCCTGCTGCGTACGCGAAAATCAGATCCACGTCGGAGGAAAAATTGAGTTCGCCCCCGCCGAGTTTGCCAAGCCCGAACACAACCATGCGTTGCACGTTGCCATCACCATCGCGGATGACGCCGTGGCTTTGCGCAACCTGTGTTTCGACTGCGCCGAGCGCAACCTCGATCGCAGCATCGGCAAGCGCACTGACGCCAGCGAGCGTGTCGTCCACCGTGTCGAACCCGGCGACATCGCGCCAGATCAATCGCAGCGACGCACGCGCACGCCAGCGTCGCAACAATCCTTGCCACGCCGATGGAGTTGCAGGATCGAGCGTTGGCGCAGCAGGCGCCGAGCCATCGCATGCGGCCAAGGCGTCTGGTTGGTCGCGCATGACGCCGAACGCAAAATCGCTGGCAAGCAACAACCGTTCGAGCGCATCGCGCGGCAACATCGGCATGCGCGCGAGTTGCGGCGCGAGCATCTGGAAACGCTGCGTCAGCAATCGGGCCAGTGGGGCGGGCAGCGCGTCATGCATGCGTGCATTCTTTCATGCGCACATCGCATGATGTTGATCGAAACGCCGCATTCGCAGCTCTTGCGCATCCGACTGCCGTGGATGGTGGCAAGGTCTGAGATGAACGAGCATGTTCAGGCTTGGACATAAAAAAACAGACCCGCAACGGCATTTGTCGTTGCGGGTCTGGATCCTCTCCCCACCTTTACTTTCAATCGAAGGTTGAACCTGCGAGCTATCCGAATTTACGAACATCATAAGCAAAGGTGGTGGAGGAAAGCGCGCTGCATTGCAACAGAGCACTGAGCGTGGCGATCGAATCGTTCAATAGAATCAATTTCAATCTGACCCTGCATCGCTCCGGCTGATCGCACTGATCAAATCAGCAGTGTCGCCAATCCGAGAAACAAACCCATGCTCAGTACGTCGGTGACGGTGCTGAGAAAAATACCTGCCGCAGTTGCCGGGTCTGCGCCGAAGCGACGCAGCATCAACGGAATCGACGCGCCGGCCATGCCCGCAAGCGTGCAACTCACCGTCATCGCGACCACGATCGCGCCAGCAAGGCGCAACGCCGCAGGTTCGTGCCGGCCATGCGCGATCAGGTACATGGCTACACCCGCGAGCGCGCCGGAGGCAAATCCGTTGAGGAATCCGAGCCATCCTTCCTTCAACACCATCGAGCGCACGCCATCGTTGTGCAACTCGCCGAGCGTCACCCCGCGCAGCACGACCGCCAACGATTGCGACCCGAGGTTGCCGCATTGCCCTGACATCACCGGCAAAAAAATCGCGAGCACGACGACGCGATTGATCGAATCCTGGAAGATGCCGACAACCGAGGCCGACACCGCAACGGTGAACAGATTCACCAACAGCCACGGATGCCGGAAACGAAAACTGCGCAGCCACGGCGTCGCGAGGCGTTCTTCCTTTTCGACGCCGACCATTGCGCCTGCCTGCGCGGAAATCGCGAACGCCTGTTGCTCGAACAATGCCGCGCCTTTCACCAAGCCGATCAACTTGCCATCCGCTTCGCATACCGGATAGATCGGATAGTGGCGGGTGACGACTTCATGCATCGCATTGACAAGCGACATCGTCGGTACGAGATAAAACGGATCGCGCACCATTACCTCGGCGAGAACTTGATCACGTTCGCCGAAGACGAGCTCGCGGAACGCGACCACGCCACGCAAGATGCCGGTCGCGTCGGCGACGAACACGTAGATCACCATGCGTTGCTTGATGACTTCACGCAGCGCCTCGATCGCTGCGCCCACAGTCATGTCCGGCGCGAAAATTGCTGGCGCCGATTCCAGCAATCGGCCGACGGTGTCCTCCGGATAGTCGTAACCGAGCAGCAAATCCTGGCCGACATCGGCGCGCTCGATCGCCTCGCGTCGTGCCAGGTCGAAGCGCTCCAGCACCTTGTGCGCCTGCTCCGGCGGCAACTGGTGCAGCGCGTCGGCGATCTCCGCATCGCTGTCGCCACGCAACTGCGCGGCGACGCTGCGGCTATCGAGTTCGCGCAGATCGTGTTCGGCGTGCGGCCGCATCGCAATGCTCCCGGTGCATGCTGTAGTGAAAAGGATCGTGAGCGCACGACGCAGTTTATCGCAACGCAATCCAGCGGCGCTTCGGCCCTGCCCTTCCCCAAAAAGAAACGAGCGCTCAGGGAGCGCTCGTCTTCAGATCATCGATGCGTTCAATTGCTTAGTGGTGAGCAGGGCGCTGGGTGCGTCCGTTGTCATTGTTGTCATCGCTGCGAGGAGCGGTGCTGTCGTAGCGATAATGGTCGCGATCCCAGCCGCCCGGGCGTCGATCATCGCGGTCGTGATCGCCATCACGCCCGCGTCTGTCATCACGATCCCAGCCACGACCATAGCTGCCACCGTAGCTGATACCGTACGACACGCCGCCACCATAATAGCCACCACCGTAATAGCCGTTGTTGTAGTACGGGTCATAAGCGGGGTAGTACGCAGGCGCATACGAATAGTCGTAGTAGGAAGGCACGTATGCGTAGCTGTAATAACGTCGTGGTGCGTAGTAATACGCCCTCGGCCGATAGTAGCCGCCACCGTAGTAGGGGCCGCCCAGACCAATCGACACGTTGTAGCGATTGTGGCCGTCATGGCCGCTAAAGCCGAAGAAGCCGCCCGCGTTCGCCGAATGCGGCATGCCCAAACCAGCGGCGCAGAGAGCAGCCAGTGCAGTCACTTTGACCAGACCTAGCTTGGTGTACGACATGGAAGATTCCTCGTTGATAGGAGATTGGCTTGCGAGACGCATGCTGAGCGTGTCGGACTGAATGGATGATTAGTATTTCGAACAGCGAAAAAACCATTCATTTCTCAGCACGCTCGTTCATGAAATCCATTCAGCTTCATGCGATTCGCCGATGATTTCCGCAGGTCATCGCAGTCAGCATGCATACGTGATTGCATTGCAAATCGAGCACAGGCCATGCGCTCAATGGCATCGGTCCATCGTCACACGGAACTATTTGCAATTGTCGATCACGCAATCGCCCGCTAGCGTTGTGGAAGCCACGGCGGCAATCCAGTGGGGTAGAAGCGGCCCAACCCTTGCCAACTGGCGAAGAACAACATCGCACTGAGCAGATTGAAGACCAGAGTCGCGCCGGTCCACGCCATGCCTGTGGCGCCTACCGGCTTTGCCCGCAAGGTCAATGTGACCGCCGCGCCCTGGATCAAGAAAAACAACATTTGATAACCCTGTACGCGCCCCGTCGCAATCAGGAAGACGTATTCGTGCAGCAAGCCGGATACCGCGAATACCATCATCGTCGCCCGTCGCGGGTATCTGCGGCCATTGAGGGGTTTGAAGACGTCTTCCTGCAGAAACTGGCCCATCCAGCGGTTGTAGTGTCGCCAGAATTCAGCCGGCGTGCGCGCCCGCAGCGGATGCCGCACCGGGTCGACCGAATACACGCCGACTGCACGCAATACCGCAGTCATGTTACGAAACAGAAACAGCACGAACACGAAGAATGTACCTGCACGCGCTATGTGTTCCCACAGGAAAGCCCGCTGCGACCAGTCGATTACGCCGGCCCAACGAAACGCGCCGAATGCCAGCAACATCCCGCACAAACTGAGCAGATAATCACGCGCGTTCTGCGCTCTGGAAGGCTGGGGTTCGGTGCCGGTGCGACGCTCCACCAGTTGCAGAGGATTGCCGAGAAAAGCCAGGAATGTACGCAAGTCCGGCCTGCGACCATGCAGCGCACCGATATGCAGATCCACCATTTTCAGCACGAAACAGGGGGCAAGACAGGCGACCACGAATCGCGCCGGCGCTGCATCGACAGGGATCAGCAATGGCGTTGCGACGATCGCAATTCCCAGCAGCACGATCACGCCGAGCCTGAGTCGAGGCCCCATCTGCAGCGCCGGATAGAAAGCCGTCGTCAGAACAAAGGCCAATCCGTATGCCAGGAAAAACGCGACTGCAACCGCCATGGGATCATTCGACAATGCGAAAGTTGCCCAATTGTGCACCGGCAGAGCCGCGTCGCGCAGCCCCGAAGCGATCAGCGCGTCAGCCTTAAAGCACAATCCTGAAACGGATCTCTACTTGGAGCAGGTGACCTTGATCCGTTGCAATTACGGTTCATGCTGAAAAGACGCATTCGACTTGCGTCGTTCATATCTGCGTATTGAAGCCGACGCATCGAACGTCCAGAACAGTCGCTTGGCCGCTTCGGGAATCCCGCGCGCTTTGACGTGCATTTCGCGGACGCCGGCGAGTGCGACGCATCCTCCATCGAATTGCCACGTGATCGCTGTTGCAGCTTTTTCATCGCAGGCGAGGGCGCAGTGCTTTCTCGCTACCTGCAGTTGCAATCCGGTGCCATCGCGCTTGCCGCTTGCTTCCTTCAGCGCCCAGCACCTGAGAAACACGGCCTGTTGCTCTTCAGCCGAAGCCAGCCGCAACTGTTTGTTTTCCTCGAACGAAAAAACCTGACTGGCGAGCGCGAGCCAGTTGCGCGGCCTGACTGCGAACTCCAAGTCGATGCCGATCGGAACAGCGGCGACTGCAACTGCGACCGACTCGCCACTATGGCTGATCGATACATGCAGGCCGTGTTCCTTGCGTCCATCCCGCAACACCATCGCAGGTGCGCCAGTCGACGCTGCAACCAGGATCCATTCGCCCGCTTTTGTAGTCGTTCGCTCTGCTGCCAAGCTGCGCGCCAGCCAATGGCCCGCGATGAATTGCCGACGCCGCTTCTGCGAGCCCATTGCTGCAAGTCGCTTCGATTCTTCTTCGCCCAGCCACGATTCTGGCTGCGCCCCCGCCTGTGCCAATACCGTTGAAACATCGACGACGAGCAGGTCGACGATTGGCGTCAAGGCGCCACGTTCCTGGCGATGTCCTGCAGCAGCGTGGCCACCCATGCGTTGTATTTGGGATGGATGTACGCCACACCGTCGCGCATTGCGTAGTTGAGGTTCTCGCTGGACACGTAGGTCGCAGTCAGGCCCTTGGCGTCGTAGGAAACATCGATCACGACCACGAACTTGCCGCGGATGGTGTTGCTCAGCGTCATCTTGCCGGGCTGGTCGGCAGTCGGATGCCAGCCACGGCTGGCGCCGGCGGCGACGATGCTGTCGTGCACTTTCTGCACGGCGGCAGCGCCGCTACCCGAAGCAACCAGATCGACGTGCTGCGACGCTTGCAACGGCTGCGATGGCCGCGCCTGCCCATTGAGCGACAACAGCATCGATACCGCGAATACCAAGGCGAAGAACAGGTTTTTCATGGTCGATTCCCAATGGATGGAAGCGCAGTTCACCCGTGCCAGCGGCGGAATATCAGCGACGTGTTGATGCCACCGAAGGCGAAATTGTTGCTCATGACTACATCTGTTTGCAGGTTACGCCCGCTGCCGGTGATGTAATCGAGCGTGCCGCAACGCGGATCGACGTTGCGCAGATTGATCGTCGGCGCAAACCAGCCGGCGCGCATCATCTCGATGCTCGTCCAAGCCTCGAGCGCACCGCAAGCGCCGAGGGTATGCCCGGTATAACTTTTCAGCGAACTGATCGGCATGCGCTCACCGAACACGGCATGGGTCGCGATAGTTTCGGCGATGTCACCGTGTTCGGTGGCGGTACCGTGGGCATTGACGTAACCCACCGCTTTCGCAGACAGCCCGGCATCGGCGAGCGCAATGCGCATCGCTTCGGCCATCGTCGCTGCCGTCGGCTGGGTGACGTGCTTGCCGTCGCTGTTGGTGCCGAAGCCGACAACCTCGGCAAGGATGTGTGCACCGCGCGCTTGTGCATAATCGAGGTTCTCCAGCACCAGCGTGCTGGCGCCTTCGCCGATGACGAGGCCATCGCGGTCGCGATCAAATGGACGCGGCGTCGATTCCGGCGCATCGTTTTGCGTGCTGGTGGCGAACAGAGTGTCGAACACTGCGGCGGTGGCGACATCGAGCTCTTCGGCACCACCGGCGAGCATCACCGTTTGATAGCCGGCCCTGATCGTCTCGTAGCCGTAACCGATGCCCTGGCTGCCGGACGTACATGCACTGGCGGTCGGAATGATGCGGCCGGTGATGCCGAAGAACACGCCCATGTTGACCGGCGCGGAGTGGCTCATCATCTTGATATAGGACGACGAGGTGATCGACTGGGTATTCTTTTCAACCATCATCCGCCCGAAATCGCCCATCGACGCCGGCGTACCGGACGACGAACCGTAGGAGATTCCGAGCTTGCCGCTCTTCACGATCGGGTCGTCGAGGAGGCCCGCGTCTATCAGCGCCAGTTCGCTCGCGCGGGTCGCCATCAATGCCACCCGACCCATGCTGCGCGTCGCCTTGCGGTTGTAATGCGCGGGCAGATCGAACGGCGCCGCTGGCACGCCGAGCCGTGTGTTGAGTCCTGTGTATTCCGACCACGCATCGATGCGCTGCACGCCATTGCGGCACGCGCGCAAACGCGCCTCGACCGTCGGCCAATCGTGGCCCAGCGAGCTGATGTTGCCCGCGCCGGTGATGACCACACGATGCATCAAACAAGGCCTCCATTGACCGAAATCACCTGCCGGGTGATGTAACCGGCTGCCTCCGACATCAGGAATGCGACCGCTGCGGCGACCTCTTCGGGCTGGCCGATCCTGCGCATTGGGATCATCTTCATTGCTTCCTCCAGCATTTCGGCATCGACCATCTCGGTCTCAATCAATCCCGGTGCCACACAATTCACGGTGATCGCACGCTTGGCCAGCTCCAACGCCAGCGCTTTTGTCGCACCGATGATGCCTGCCTTGGCAGCACTGTAGTTGGTCTGACCTCGATTGCCGACCAGCCCCGACACGGACGATAGGGTGACGATGCGACCCAGCTGGCGACGCCGCACCATTGGCATGACCAGCGGCTGCAGCACGTTATAGAAACCGTCGAGATTGGTGCGGATCACGCTATCCCACTCCTCGCCGCTCATCGCCGGGAAGGCGTTGTCAGCGGCGATGCCGGCATTGCAGACGACACCGTAGTACGCGCCATGCGCTTCCACGTCGGCTGCGAGCACGACGGCGCATGCAGAGCGATCGGCGATGTCGAAGCACAGCACTCGTGCCGCCGCGCCAAGCTGCCGGCACTGCGTCGCCACGGCTTCGGCATCATCGCGGCGGCTGCGGCAATGCACGACCAGGTCAAAGCCATCGCTCGCCAGTCGCAAGGCAATCGCGCGGCCAATGCCGCGGCTGGCGCCGGTGACGAGAACGGTGTGCCTGCTCATGCGTTGATTCCCTCGAGGAAAGCCGTTGGATCGGGTGGCTCGAACACGGCCACCTGCGCGCGCGCAAGTTCCGCCTCGCCGGCCACGATGCGACAGGAAAACATGCCCATGCCATTGTCGCCGAACAACTCGCGCCGCACCTCGATCCGCAGCGACGTTCCGAAGGCAAAATGCGCTGCGCTGCATTCGTAGCGCCGCGTACCGAGCAGGAAACCGATCCGTATCGGCTCGCCGCGCGCCAGTGCGCGACAACCAGCCCACGCGGAAATGGCCTGCGCCATGTATTCGATGCCGACCCATGCCGGCACACCATCATCGTCGGCAAACAGGTTGTCGGCAGCGACAACGGCTCCAACGATCACACCATCCCCGTCACCTGCGAACAGACGATCGAGCAGCAACATTCGCCCACGATGCGGAACGACGGCCTCAATGCCGATGCCTTCCGCCGGGATGTCCACGGTTTCCATTTCAGCCGGCTCCATATCAACCCGCCCCCAGCACGAGGGCGGCATTGCTTCCGCCGAAAGCGAACGACTGGCTGAGCAGATGGCGCAACGGTCGCGCGGCGATTTCTGCCGGGCGCGTCAGATGCAGGGGCGGCAGCGCCGGGTCGGCGTTGCCGTCCCACCAGTGCGGCGGAACATGGTGTCGCGGATTGTCGACCAGCGTCAGCCAGCACAGCGCCGCCTCGATCGCACCGGCGGCGCCGAGCGCGTGCCCCGTCAGCGGCTTGGTGGAACTGCATGGCGTTTCCGCACCGAACAAACTAACAACGACTAAACTTTCCATCGCGTCGTTCTGTTGTGTCGCGGTGCCGTGCAGGTTGATGTAGTCGATGTCGCTGGCGTTTAGGCCGGCCCGATCCAGCGACTGCGAGATCGCCCTGTGCGCGCCGGCGCCGGTCGGATCCGGCGCCGACATATGGTGCGCATCGGCGCTCTCCCCGTAACCTTCGAGGCGCACTGCACCCTGCTCGCGCGTCATCAGGAACAGCGCCGCGCCTTCACCGATGTTGATGCCGCAACGATTGGCCGAGAATGGATTGCAGCGCGACACAGACACCGCTTCCAGCGACTTGAAGCCAGCGATGGTGAACGCGCACAACGAATCGGCGCCGCCCGCGATCACCGCATCGGCCAGTCCCGCATTGAGCAGGCGCGCAGCCGACGCAATCGCCTTCGCACTGGAAGAACACGCGGTGGAAATCACATGCGCCGGCCCGCAGCTGCCGACTTCGCGGGCGAGAAAAGCGGCGGGCGACACCATCTCCTGCTGGGCGTAATGGAAACCTTTCGGCCAATGTCCGTGTTCGAGCAGGAAGCGCTGCGCCTGCTCGCCTTCGGCGATGCCCGACGTGCTGGTGCCGATCACGATGGCGACCCGCGCTGGCCCATGGCGTTCGATCGCGCGATCGACGGCGGGACGGATTTCGTCCAACGCCACTCGTAGCAAGGCGTTGTTGCGGCTGCGCATCCCGACGGGCACCTTATCAAGCGCAGGCAGCGACTGGTTGTACGCGCCAAGGGCCAGCAGCCGGCCCGGCGTCCAACGTTCCGACATCGCCACGCCGCGCGGCGCATCGCTGGCGAACATCGCCGCACGCACGGCCTTCTTCCCCGCTCCGAGCGCGCAGACGATGCCCAACTCGTTGAGGAAAATCGCGCTCATGGCGTGGCCTGTTGCAGTTGCACCGACACGATGTCGAGGCGAAAATGCGCGTGCTCGATCTCGACGCGATCCGGCGCGGGGAAGCGCACGGTTTCGACCGACGTGTCTCCGTGGCGAAGCTGGCGCGAATTGCCGCTTTCAATCAGATTCCAACCCGCGGGCAATGCGGCGCGTATCGCCTGCGCCGGCCATTGCGCGAGTTGCAGGTCGCTCAGCACTTCCTCGCCGCGCAGCGCTTTCGGCAACCATGCTGCGCGATGTTGCTCCAGATGCTTTCCATCCCAGCGCAGGCGCAACGCGGACTGCCCCATCGACTGGATCTCCAGCCTGACCTCGCCCGCATCAACTTCCAGCAACCCATCGAGCGTGCGTTGTTCCGAGCCGAAATGAAAACTCAACTGCTGCTGCAACGCCAACGGATGTCCGAGGCTGGCCGGTGAGAGCCGCAGGTCCAAAGTCGAGTGCTCGCCGCGCTGCGCATGACCGGCGCAATCTGCGAGCAGCAGGCTTGCGCAAGCTATCAAGATCGCGAGTCGCATCGCTTTCACAGCGTCTTGCGCGCAGCGACGTTGACCAGGGTTTCCTCGCGCTGGCCGAAAGGCTTCGGCTTGCGCAGCTTGAAACGCTCCAGCAAGCCGAAGTCCCTGGCGCGGCTCCACCACAGGTAGGGATACGATACGTTGCGCTCGCCGAATTCGAAGCCCTGGTCGCGCAGCATCTGCAGGTATTGCTCGGCGCTCTTCTGCACTTCCATCGGGTGGCGGAACAGCCAGCGGATCACCCAGGTGTCGATATAGGCCTTGGTCGATTCGGCAAACAGCAGCCAGCCACCCGGCTTGAGCACGCGCCAGAATTCGGCCAGCGCCTTTTCCTGGTCTACGAGGTGGTGGAAGGTCTGGTGGCAGAACACGACATCGACGCTCGCGTCCGGCAACTGAATGGCGGCACAGTCGCTGGCGATGAGCTCGACCTTGAAACGCATCTTTCCGGCTTCGCCACGCGAACACTCGAGGCTGTGCGGATCGGCGTCCATGCCGATGATCTTGGCTGGCGCGAAGGCACCACGCAGCATCCGGAACGAACGTCCCTGGCCGCAACCGGCATCGAGCAGGGTGCAGCCGTCCGGCAGCGGCGGATCGACCAGCCTTTGCAGGTCGGCAATCGCCACCCGCAACACATGGTGTTGCCAGACGTGGCTTTGCAGGAACCAGAAACCGAAGCGGGTTTCCGCCACGTAGTTGGATGAGGGATTGGTCGCGACGGCAGTATTCACAACGTCAGTATTCATGGTGTCCCGGTCACGCTTGCGAACAGATTTCGACGAGCGCCCGCAACCGCCGTTGCGGTTCGGCCACGTACGGGTTGCTGGTATCCCAGGCATAGCCGGCGAGGATCGAGCAAATCATCTCGCGGATACCCGTCGATGCATTGGGATGGAAGATGATCTTCTGGAAGCCGCCGTCGTACCAGGCATCGACGTAGCAGCGAAACGTGTCGATACCCTTGCGCAAGACGACGCTGTAGTCCGCTTCCCAATCGACCGTCTCGCCGGCGAATTGCCTCGCGATGCAGGCGCTCGCCAGGCTGGCGGACTTGAACGCAATCGTCACGCCCGAGGAAAACACCGGATCGAGGAACTCGCCGGCATTACCGAGCAGCGCGAAGCCGTTGCCGTGGAGCGATTTGACGTTGGCGGCATAGCCAACGATCTTGCGCGCCGGCGTATCCCAAGTCGCGTTTTCCAGCAAGGTCGATAGGCCGGGATCCTCGGCGACGATGGCTCGAAGGCGATCGCTGTCGTCACCTTCGTACTGTTCGAGGAATTCGCTGCACGCCACTACGCCGAGCGAGCAGCGGCCGTTTGAGAACGGGATCGTCCAGTACCAGACATCGTGGTGCCGTGGATGAACGGTGATCAGGATCTTGTTGCGGTCGAAGCTCCCGCCGGGCGCAATGCCATCACGGACATGCGTGAACAATGCGCCGCGAACCGGAAAATTCGATGGCGTCTCCAGTTGCAATAAGCGCGGTAGCACCCGACCGAAACCGCTTGCATCGAGCAGGAAACGCGCCTCGACGCGATACTCCTCGCCATCTAGCCCGCGCACATCGACCACGGGGTTCCCAGCACTGACATCCACCGCCGTCACCGCATGTCGATAACGCACCGTCGCACCGGCGGCCTCGGCACAATCGGCCAGAACCTTGTCGAAGTCGGCGCGCTGCACCTGGTAGGTGGTGCTCCAGCCTTTCGAGAATTTGTGGCGGAAATCGAATTGCGTGCGCGCGTCGCCGCAGGCGAAGGCGGCGCCGTTCTTGTACTGGAAGCCGGCCTCGACGACGGACTGCAGCATGCCCGCGGCCTCGATGTATTCCATGCTTTGCGGCAACAGGCTTTCGCCGATCGAGAAGCGCGGGAATTGCTCCTTCTCCACGATCAGCACCTCACGCCCCTGCTTGCGCAACAGACCGGCCGCGACCGCACCAGCAGGACCCGCGCCGATGATCAGGATCTCGGTGTGTTCAGTCCGCATGCGCGATCTCTCGATCAACGGGAATTGGCATCATCTGTCATTCTGGCGCATGGCCGGGCGAAAACAGGGAGACAGCAGCCACGCGAAGCCGAGGCCGAACAACATGCTTAGGCCAAAGGTATGCAAGGCGGGCGTTGCGGACAACGCGAGCAAGCCGAACGAGAGCACCGTGCTGGCAGCGCCGAGTGTCACCGCCAGCCAACTGGCCGGATCGTCGTGGTGCTCGACCAGGAAGATGCCGTAGTCCACGCCCATGCCGAGCAACAGGAATTGCGCCAGCACGGTGAACAGTTGCAGCGGCTCGCCAAGCCATCCGAGCAACGCAAGGCTGAGCGCACCCGACAGCAGCGTTGGCAACAACGCGCGCCATGCTTGGCCGCGGAATCGCCACGCCAGAGCAATCGCCACCAGCAGATAGCCGGCGACGAGCATCAGGCTCATCATTTCGCGATAGCGGCCGAGCAGGCTGGAAATGTCTTGGCTGCGATCGATCCAGCGCACGCCGGACAATCCCGAGGTCAGCGCCTGCATCCGCCGCAAATCCGAATGCGCGCCCAATCCCTGCACCATCACCAGGCTTCCGGTTTGGCCATCGGCCGTTCCGAGCCACAGTCCGCGCAATGGCGCGGACGCGGGCGATTGCAACCATGCGTCGATGGAAAGTGGAATCGTCGGTGCGACTGTGGCTGCGAGCGGTTCGCCCAATGTCGTTGAAACACGCTTCAGCACCGCCGATTCCACGCGCCCGCTAAGCTGCGCATCCGTACGCTGGCGCGACTCCGAAGGCACCCAGTCGGACAGCGCACGATAGCCGGAGATGCCGCGATCTGCGACCACGGCGTCGAGTCGTTGCGTGAGTTGTTCTTCGCGACGCAGCACCGTCTCGGCATCGCTTCCGCTCACCAGATAGAACTGCGCGGGGCTCGGCAATCCCAGCAAGCGACCGACTTCCATTTCCTGTTTCAGCAGCTGCTGCGGCGAGTTCTGCAAACTGCGTAAATCATCGTGCACGCGCAATCGGAAAATTCCGCCGGCAATCAACCCGAGCACGACCGCCCACAACGCGACGCCCTTCCATCCCGCCAGTCGCAAACGCGGCCAGCGCGACAGCGAGCCGGCAATGGCCAACGCGAATGCGCCGTTGCGTGGCGCGGTGCGATCGAGCGCCGGAAACCAGCAGGTCACGGTGAGGAAAGCCGCGATCAATCCGCCGGCCGAAAAGACCGCCATCTGCCGCAGTCCCGGCAGCGGCGCGAAACCCAGCGCCAGATAGGCGAGCACGCTGGTGATCAGCGCCAACAGCATCCCCGGCATCAGGTGACGCAGCAGCGCATGCGGCGGCGATTCCGGATGGCCCTGCCGACTGGCGAAATAATGGATGCCGAAATCCTCCGCCACCCCGACCAGGCTGGCGCCGAAGACCAGCGTCAATACATGCACCTTGCCGAACACGAGTGCGGTGCAGGCGACGCCCGCCGCGGTACCGACCAACAGCGAGAGGCTGACCAGCACGACCGGCCGCAGGCTGCGGAACGCCAGCCACACGAGTCCGATCACGGCGATCAACGATCCGAAGCCGATCGTATTGATTTCCCAACTCGCGCGCACTGCGGCAGCCTCCGCATGCAGCGGAACGCCGGCATTAAGGATCTTCACGTCCGCTGCTGCGGCACGCGCACGCGAGCCAGCTGACGCGAGCGCATCCTGCACGCCGCTTTGGCCATCAAGGTGGAACGTGGCTGCGTTGGTGGCGAAGCGCAGCACGATCCAGTCGACGCCATCGCGGCTGACGCTGATCCAGCCGTCGCGACTCTGGAAACCCTGCCCGAGTCGCGCCTGCCACCACTCGGGCCACAGCGCGAGCGGATCAGTTCGCCAGTCGGTCAGGCCGCCTGCGAGGCCCGGACCATACAACCGCGCCAGCGCGGCATTGCCCAGCGCATCGATGTCGGCATGGGCGAGTCGTCCACGTTGCGCGGCCGTGAGTAGCGAACCGCGACGCGGTCGATACAAATCGAGCGCGGCATTGCTCGCTTCATCGGGCGCGGCCGGCTTCAACAGCGCGGATGGAATGGCTTTCAGGAATGCGCCGGAAGCTGCCTTCGCGTGTTCGAAATCATGGCTGCCGATCAACACAACGACCCGTTGCGTTGCACTTTCAGCGATCCGCTGATTCGCCAGGGTCAGCAAGGCGTCGTGCTTCTCGCCGGGAAGCAGCGCCATCACGTCGCTGTCGAGCCGCGACTGTCGCCAGAACGCGATCTGCTGGCACAGCAATGCAATCACCAGCGCGGACCACAGCCAAGCCGGCCAATTCCACGACCGCGGCGCTTCCGACTTACTCAAACTGTTTCGCCTCGGAGGCATCAAGTTGCGCCGGGGTCTCGCTGAGTGACTGGAACTCGATGTCGGTGGTATCGCCGCCCTTCTCGTCGAGGTGCACGCTGCGCACGTAGCGATCGCCTTGCAGGATGATCCGCGTGAAGACGTGCGCAAGCCCGGATCCGCGCGGCACCAGTTCCAGTCGCCACGCGCCGGCTGGAAAGTCGGTTTCCTTCAAGGCGAAGGACTTCGACAGCGCGTCGACGTCGCCCCCAAGCATCGCCAGCATCAGCGCATTGACCACGCTCGCGGCGGGCGCGTGCGCGTTGTCGACGACGACTTCACTGCTGCCGTCGGCATGGCGGGTCAGCACGCGATCCCTGCCGATCACAGTGGTTGATGGGAATGGTTTGCGCGTTTCCCAGAGCACGCCGCGGTCACGCGCGACCACGAAGTCACCCTGCGAAACCAAGGGGTTATGGAAGCCTTGCAGATGCCGGCTCTGTTCGAAGGTGCCACGCAATACGGCAGGTTTCGCCAGACGCGAGCGCACGCCATCGCCATCGCCCGCGAGGCTCGGCATCGACAGCAGCACTGCGCAGACGAGGAACAACGCGCGGATCATGCAGACAATCCCAATCGCTGCAACAACACGGGCGGCGAAACGAAACACATCTCGCCTGTCGCGATGGCGACGGCGACCTGGATCGTGTGTGCCCGCGTCAGCACATCGCCACTCGCCGCATCACGAATCTCGTAGTCGATCTTCAGGCGGTTTTCCCATTCGACGATTTCGGCTCGCACCTTGAGCCTCTGGCCAATGCGCGCCGGGCGCACGTATTTCGCACGCAGGTCGACCACGGGCCAGTGGAAACCCGATGCGTCCATCTGCGGATATTCGTAGTCGAATTTCTGCAACAGCGCGCAGCGCGCGATTTCAAAATACTTGATGTAGTGGCCATGCCAGACCACGGCCATCGGGTCGAGATCGTGGAAGGCCGGCGTCAACTCGATCTCTTGGGCAAAATCAGGGTGCATACAGATCCCAGGCTTCGTCGCGGATGGCGCCGATCAGCGCCAGCAGGTCGCGATCGAGCGCGCGGTCTTCCTCGATCAACGGAATCCGCAATTCGAGGTCGGCATACATGCCTTCCAGCGCGGGCGTCATCGCCAGGTCGGCCTGCACGCGGCGGCGCAAGGCAATGCCCTGCCGCGCCGACACCAGCAGGCTCGCCGCGACTTGCTCAGTGAGTTCAAGCACGCGCAGGCAATCGCGCGCGGCGATCGTGCCCATGCTGACCTTGTCCTGGTTGTGGCATTCGGTCGAACGCGAGAACACCGATGCCGGCATGGTCAACTTCAACGCTTCGGCAGTCCACGCGGAGACGCTGATCTGCAATGCCTTCAAGCCGTGATTCAGCGGCGCACGCTCGCCGGATGCCGCCGACAAGTTCGCCGGCAATCCGTGGTTGTAGCGGGCATCAACCAGCAAGGCCATCTGCCGATCCATCAGGTCGGCTAGGTTGGCGACGGCGGTCTTCATCGCGTCCATCGCAAACGCGATATGGCCGCCATAAAAATGGCCGCCATGCAGCACCATTTCCTGCTCGGCATCGATGATCGGATTGTCGTTGGCGCTGTTGAGTTCGTTTTCGATGGTGTCGCGAAACCACGGCATCGCATCTTCGAGCACGCCGATCACATGCGGTGCACAGCGCAGCGAGTAACGATCCTGCAAACGCTTTTCGTTGCGCGGCGGGCGGTCGGAGGCGAGATCCGCGCGCAGGCGCGCGGCCACGCGCTGCTGGCCGGCGTGCGGCTTGACCGCGAACAAGGTTTCGTCGAAGTGGTGGGCGTTGCCGTTGCTCGCCAGCACGTTGTACGCGGTGATGCGCGTGCATAGCCGCGACAGGTAATCAGCGCGCCGCCAAGCGAGGCAGGCGAGCGCGGTCATCACCGCGGTGCCATTCATGATTGCCAAGCCTTCCTTCGGACGCAGCCGCAGCGGCTTGAGTTGATGCTGCGCAAGTGCTTCGGCGGCAGGAAGAATGTTTCCGTCGCTGCACACGTCGCGCTCGCCGCAGAGCACGGCGGCAACATACGACAACGGGGTGAGATCGCCGCTCGCGCCCACCGAACCTTCGGCCGGAATCAGCGGCAGGATGTCGTGATGCAACAACGCAGTGATCTGTTCAAGCAATGCGTAACTGACGCCCGACACCCCCTGCGCCAGCGACACCAGTCGCGTCGCCAGCACCGCGCGGGCTTCATCTGGATCGAGGAAGCGCCCGAGGCCGCAGCCATGGTAGGTGTAGAGGTGTTGCGGCAATTCCGCGACCAGCGCCGGCGGAATCGTCACCGTGCAGGAGTCGCCGTAGCCGGTGGTGACGCCGTACACGACGCCATCCTCGGCGATCAGGCGATCAACGAAATCGGCGCCGCGGGTGATGCGTGCGCGAAAATCCGCATCGTCCAGCAACGCCGCGCGTGCCGAACGCGATGCGATGGCGACGACATCGTCCAACCGCAGGCGACCGTCGCCGATGACGATCGTTCGTGGCTCAATTGGGGCGACTGGCGACATGGCGCGGTTGATCCCAGAAAGGATAGAAATTGAACCAGTCCAGCGGCGATTCGCACAAGCGCTGCTCGATCCACTGCACGAAACCGGCAGCGTAACCGGTCATGGCCTGCTGGCGCTGCGCTCGCGGCAGCATGATGCGCTCGGCCAGTCGATGCACGGATGCACGATAACCGGGGCCATCGTGTACGCAAGCCAACAGATAGACCGGGCATTGCAGTAGGGAGGCCAGCAGGTAGGGGCCGGCCGGAAATGGCGCCGACTCGCCGAGGAACGGGACTTCCAGGATGCGATCGCCGGAGACCGGAATGCGGTCGCCGGCGATCGCGATCCATTCGCCGGCGGCAATGCGGTCGGCGAGCAGCATCGCGGTGGGCGCATTGAACGCGGTCACCTGTAGCAGCTGTACCTGCGCAGCGGGATTGAGCTGCGCCAGGATCCGGTTGAAGCGTTGCGCGTGCGCGGTGTGCACGAGGATGTTGATCTTCAGGCCCGGCCGCCAGTTCACTGATGCCTGCAGCAATTCGAGGCATCCCATATGAGCGGTGATGAAGAGGCCGCCTTCGCCGGCTTCGGTGTGAGCGACGATCGATTCGGCGCCGCCAAACACCAGGCGATCCTCTGGGTAACGCCCGCTTATCGCCAGCGTCTTGTCGAGCAGGGTTTCCGCAAACCGGATGAAATGACGCAGGCTGGTCCATCGGCCAGGCGCGCGCGCAAACACGTGGTGCGCGGCCTGCATGCGCCGCAGGTAATCGAGTGAAGCGCGACGCGCGGTGGCACTGGTCAGCCAGTAGAACAGCACCACCGGATACAAGCAGATCAGGAATGGCACGCGCCCGAACCAGCGATGGACGCCGCCGAGGAATCCGATGCCGGCAGTGAAGGTCGTCTCGCCGATGTTCGCCCAGTGCTCGTTGCTCATGAACGCCGCCACTTGCGCAAGATCAACATCGGCGCCCGCACCAACATCCCAAAAAACAACATCGTGTGCATCCGCGAGATGCGCAAGTTGTCGCGCCAGACATCGAAATGCGAAACGCCGTCGAGCGGATAGGTCACCCGCGTCTGGCGGTTGCGTACTTCGACGCCACGCCAATACAGGCGCACCAAGATATCGACGTCGAAATCCATCCGCATTCCCAACGCGACGCTCTCAATCAGGGCCATCGTCGCCGCCAGTGGATAGACGCGATAGCCGCACATGGCATCGCGGATGTCGAAAGACAATGTGTTGATCCAGACCCAGACGTGGGTGGCGTAACGGCCGTAGAATCTCGACTTGGGCACAGAGGCGTCGAACACCGGGCAGCCGCATATCACCGCTTCGGGATGCGCTCGCGCTTCGGCGACGAAGCCTAGGATGTCGGCAAGATCGTGCTGGCCGTCGGCATCGATCTGTAGCGCGTGGCTATGACCGCGACGCCAGGCCTCCCGCAATCCCGTCATCACTGCCCCGCCCTTGCCCTGATTCGTCGGCAGTCGGAGCAGCGACACCTCGTGCGGATGACTCGCCGCCACGGCATCGAGCACGCGCGCGCAATCCGCATCGGATCCGTCGTCGACCAGCAGGCAGTGGACGCCATGCTTGCGGATGCCATCGACCATCGTGCCGATCACGGCGCCGTGGTTGTAGACGGGAATCACCACCACCGGCGAAAACTCCGGAATGGGGCCGCTGTCGGCAGGCGCGTTCATGCCGGCTCGTCCACGCGTGCAAACACGATCCGGCCGCTGGCATGCGCGCCATGCGCCGAGCGGAAACTGAATTGCAGGATCTCGGTCTCAGCCCGCCAAGACATGTTCAGTTGCAGCTGTGCATCGGGGCGGACGAGTTGCTGGAACTTCAGCGCTTCCATGCGCAGGAACGGTTGCGAGATGGCGAATGCATCGCGTCCCCAGTGGATCACCCAGTCGATCATCGCGACGCCCGGCAGGATGGCGATGTCGGGAAAGTGACCGTCGAACACGGCGAGGTCGCTGGTCACGTTGATCAGCAGTCGCGCGGCATCGGCACTGCATTCCTGCCAGCGCGGCAGCGGCCGGCCGGCAAACAAGTCGGCGAGCTGCCTGTGGGTCGTCTTGCCTTGCGCATTGGCCGGCATCGCATCGACGAAACGCCAGTAGCGGGGAATCGCGATCGCTTCGATCTGCGGACGCAACCCATCGCGCAAGCGATCGATGAGGATTTTCCTGGCGGCCGACGACAGCATTTCATGCCCGGTGCCAGACAGCACGAGCACAGCGCCGATGCGCTCGCGTTGGCCGGCGAGAACGAGTACGCGGGCTTCATCGATCCTTTCATCGGCGTTCAATGCCGCTTCGATGGCGTCGAGGGAAACGCGCCGCTCTTCGAGCTTGACCAGGCGATCGCTGCGCCCGAGCAACTCGAAACCGCCCTCGCGCAAACAGGCGCGATCGCCTGTCTGAAACCAGCCTGCTTCGGCGAGATGCTGGGAACGTACGTAAAGGGTCGACTCCTCCACCCGGCATTCCACGCCCGGCAGTGGTCGCCAAGGGCCATCGCTGCCCGAGCGCGTCGCAATTCCGCCGGTCTCGGTGCTGCCGAACACTTCGATGACGGACTGCATCCACAGACGATCCGCCGCTGCACGTGCCTGTGCAGGCAATGGGCCGCCCGAACTGAATACCACGCGCAAGGCTGCGCTGGCGTTCGACCAATCGATGGATTCGGGCAAGCGCTTCAGCAGCGCAGGGCTGGCGATCAGCACCGCCGGCTGCAATGGATCGAGCGCAGCGATCTGTTCGGGATATTCCAGCCGATGCGTCGCGAAGGTGCGGCTCGCAGCAAGCGGCCACAGAACTCGGAACAGCAGACCGTAGATATGCTGATGTGAGACCGTTCCATGGACGACTGTGTCGCCAACAAATGAACCGAACCGGGACTCCAGTGTTGCAATTTCGCTATCGAGTTGGCGCAGATTTTTCGCGATCGCCACCGGATCGCCGCTGGAACCTGACGTGTAGAGGACCAGCCGGATCGTTTCCGGATCGAGATCATTCCATGTTGTCTCGGATGATGATGAGATCGCTGCCGACGCAATTGGATCGGCTTGCAAGGCGTTCGGAAACCCGCCGGCAAATCCATCGACTTGCGCCGCGAGCGATTGCAACGTTGCATCGAGCTTGTCAGCGGGCAGATAGATGGTCTTGCCGGCATCCCACGCGCCAAACATGGCTGCGGCAAACTCGAAACTGTCGTCGTGATGGAGTGCGTAACGCGATCCAGGCGCGGCGGCAAACACGGTCCGCCACGCGCACGCGCGGCGTACAAAATAGATACTCGATGCGGGGCTTCCGGCGCGCCATGCCAACGGTCGCTCCGCGCGATCCTGTATGCCTCGAATCAACGCCGTCAGCGGCAAGACTTCAGCCATGCTCGTTCTTACCACGCACACGTCGCCGCACCAGCCATTCCGCGGCGAACAACAGTCCCATCAGCATGTAGGCAATCAGTCCGTTGTAAAGCGCCCAGATGCGGTCCGGTGCCCAAAGCGCGGTCGCCAGCGCGATGCCGCCGTTGCCGATGAAAAAGAAACACCAGACGATAGTGACCTTGCGCGTGTACGCAACCGCTTCCAGCGGCAGATCCGGATGTTGCATTCGAGCGATGCGTTCGATCGCGCTCGGTGGATGGCGCAGGCTCAAACCGAACACAGCCAGCATGACCACATTTACCAATACCGGATACAACTTCAACGGCAGGCTCTGGTTGCCAAGCACGCTGACCGCAACCAGCAGCAGTGCACCGCCGGCCGCAGCCAGCCACACAGGATCACGACTGATCAGCGCGCGCGCCAAGGCGATCGCCATCAAGAACATCGCCATCCAGCGCGGCTCGAACCGGCCCAGACCGAGGTAGATGACCAGTGGATACAACAGAGTGGCCAGCCACACCATGCCAGCGCGCAGCCGCACGTCAAACGCCGGCAGGTGCGTCGGCGGTCGCTTGCAGCATGTCGTGCAGCGCGTTGACGACATCGGACACGGTGCGCACCATCTTGAAAGCTTCGGGCTTGAGATTGCCGCCCAGCAAGGGCTTGAGCTGCACGATCAACTCGATGGCGTCGATGCTGTCGATATCCAGATCGTCGCGAAGCCGCGCTTGCGGGTTGATCAATGCCGCATCGATGTCGAAGGTTTCTTGCAGGATGCCGGCAACGCGTTGGTAGAGGTCTTCTTTGTTCACTGGTTGTTCCGAATGCGTTGTTCCAGGTGCGTTGTTCCAAGTGCCGGGAAGTCCGTTTCCTTCCTGTTGATGATCGATCAGGACTTGCGGTAGGCAGCCACGAATGCGCCGAGCGCTCGCACGCTGGCGAAATGCCTGCGGGTCTCTTCCGAGTCCGCCGACAAGGTCAGCCCGTAGCGCTTCTGCAATGCGAGGCCCAACTCGAGCGCATCGATCGAGTCCAAGCCCAGCCCTTCATTGAACAGCGGAGCGGTGGAATCGATGTCGTCCGGCACGATGTCTTCCAGCGACAGCGTGCTGGTGATCAGCACCTTGATTTCATGCTCCAGCTCTTTTTCAAGAACCAGCACGTGCGCACTCCGTATCGAAATAGGCGATCAGATGATCGGTGAGCCGACGCGCGGCAATCGCCGCGTTCGTTCCGGCAAGAAACGGCGCCACATGAAGATCCGCCCCGACCTCGACAGTGACGTGAAAACGGCGTGACGGAATACGATACCACGGCACCCCTTTGGACAAGGTAGGGGGGCTGCAGCGAATCACGACAGGCGTCACATTCAGCGCGCCGCGCACGGCGATATGGGCCGCGCCGCGCTGCAGGTGACGCTCGCCCTCGCGCGGCGTGCGGGTTCCTTCGGGGAAGATGACCAGATTCTTGCCCGATTTGACCGAGGCGATGCAATCGTCGACCAAGCCTGTGCCGCTGTCGTTGCAGATATAGCCGGTTGCCTGCACCGGGCCGCGTGTGAACGGGTTGCGGGCCAGCCGGGATTTGACCACGCAATCGGCGTCGGGAATCAGCGAAATCAGGAACACCACGTCGATCAGGGTCGGATGGTTGGCGAGGATCAGCAGGCCGTGGCGTTGCAGGCGCTCGGCGCCGCGGATGTCGTAGGTGAGCACGCCGAGCAGGCGCATCAACTCGATATGCGCGGCAAAACTGCGATGGATGATGCCGCGTGCGATCCGGCTGCGGCGTGCGGGATCGCTCACCAGCAGATTCAGGCATGGAAACACCAGCAGCCACTGCAACATCCCGCCGAGGCCAAAGGCTAGGAAGCTCAGGCCGGTCGCAATGATCCGCCAGAAATAGTTGAGGCGATCACGCATGCCGTTGCCATCGCCATGTGCGACCCGCGTCGCGGAAATCGAGCGAGGGTTGGTCGCCGATCAGGAAACGCAGCACTTCAAGCCCGTGCGGCAACAAGCCTGCAGGAGAATCCTCGGGACGGATGTGTCCAAGTGGTCCATGTTGGGGATGTGCCGGTTCGCCATCGACGCGCAAGCTGTAGCTGACACCTTCCGAGCACGGTCTCCCAAGGCGCATTGCCCACGCAAAGGCAGCTTCAGGCTCGTCGCCATAACTCGCATACGCCTCGGGCAGCGGACAGTCGTAAACCACGACCAGCACTTCATCGACACCGTCGGCCAGCAATCCAATACCCTCGACCAACGCCGCCTCGGCGCTGGCGGCTCCGCCCGAAACGCAAAGGTAATTTCCGCCGAGGTTGCGGGCGATGCTGTATTGGGCGGCGATTGCGTTGTGTGTGGACAACCCGAACTGCGTCGGGGATAGCGGTTCGTCTCGCACGAGCGAACCCAGCATGCCGCATGTTCGCGCAAGATCACCGTGACGGGACGCAAACACCAGCGGAACGCCATCGGCCTCGCCTTGCTGGCACCACCACGCAACCTGCAATGCCATGCGTCCGAGCCGATCGACACGGCGGCGCTGCATTGGCAGCATTTCTGACAATACTGGTTTCGCTTCCCCAATTGGCAAAAATGCAAATTCAGCCCATGCCGTCCATTGCTCCTTAACTGTCAGGCCTGAAGCAAAAGCCGACCAATTTCTGACAGCGAACGCAGAATTCATTGTCGAAAGTGTCCACGAAAAATTATCTGTCAAGGCCCAAGTTTGCTTGTCGACGCGCTATTGTCCAACATCCACGTCGATCGCGTAGGGGCTGGCCCACTCTGGCCTGGAACAGCCCGCATTGCACACCACTCGGAGAGATCAGATGCGATTTCATGCGTTACTTGGCTGGTCTTTTCTAGGCCTCTTTTTGATGATCGGGGCAACACCCGCAATTGCCGGCGAAACCATTGCGGCGAGTTCGGTTGTTAATCCGGCGCCCGTCGAAGCGTTCTCCGCCTTCGATCGATTCGAGCTAGCAAGAGTGACAATGGGAAGTCCCTATGCCGGACAAGCATCCAATGACAGGGCACTTGTGGATTTGCAGGCGGACATGGATAAGCGAATCCCGGCATGGATTGCCGAGAAGAACGCAGCACCGGCTAAAAATGGTCCGCCGCGCGTGCTGTTGATTGAACCCCGCGTGCAAAAAATCCGGTTCATCGGTACCGGTGCGCGATTGTGGGGTGGCGCCTTCTCCGGAACGTCCAGGGTGCTGCTCAAAGTGCGTATAAGCGATAAGGCGACAGGTGCGCTCATTGCAGAGCCAGAGTTTTATCAACAGGCAGCTGGTATGGCCGGGGCGTGGACATTCGGCGCAGCCGACAAGGGCATGCTTGAACGCGTTACTGCACTCGTGGCGACGTACCTGCAAGCAAATTTTGTGCAAGCTGTCGGTGGGCCTACCGGCAGTCCGTAAACCAGTCGCACCGGAATTCATGCGGCAGCGGCTCAAGAGACCCTAGAGACCCTACCAATGCTAGTCGAGGCAGCAAAAAGCCCCGCCAAAGCGGGGCTTTTGTTTTGCAATTTGCAAATGTGAAAGGGCTGGATCAGAAATCCATACCGCCCATGCCGCCCATTCCACCGCCGCCGCCGCCACCGCCGCCGTGCGACTCTTCCTTCTTCGGCGACTCGGCCACCATTGCTTCGGTGGTGATCATCAGGCCGGCGATCGATGCGGCATTCTGCAGTGCCGAACGCGTCACCTTGGTCGGATCCAGGATGCCCATCGCGAGCATGTCGCCGAATTCGCCGGTCGCGGCGTTGTAGCCGTAGCTGCCGGTGCCGCCGACGATCTGGTTCAACACCACGCTCGGCTCTTCACCGCAGTTGGTGACGATCTCGCGCAACGGCGCTTCCATCGCGCGCTTGGCGATCAGGATGCCGTGGTTCTGGTCTTCGTTGATGCCCTTGAGCTCGCCCAGCGCCTTCACCGCGCGGATCAGCGCAACGCCGCCGCCCGGGACCACGCCTTCTTCGACGGCCGCACGGGTTGCGTGCAGTGCGTCTTCAACGCGCGCCTTCTTTTCCTTCATCTCGATCTCGGTGCTGGCGCCGACCTTGATCACCGCAACGCCGCCGGCCAGCTTGGCCACGCGCTCCTGCAGCTTCTCCTTGTCGTAGTCCGAAGAGGTTTCTTCGATCTGCGCCTTGATCTGCTTGATGCGCGACTGGATGCCGTCGGCCTGGCCCGCGCCGTCGATGATCGTGGTGTTTTCCTTGGTGACCTGGATCTTCTTCGCGCGGCCGAGATCCTTGATCGTGGCCTTTTCGAGCTGCAGGCCCACTTCCTCGGAGATCACCGTTCCGCCGGTCAGGATCGCCATGTCTTCCAGCATCGCCTTGCGACGATCGCCGAAGCCCGGCGCCTTGACCGCGCAGACCTTGACGATGCCGCGGATGGTGTTGACCACGAGCGTGGCCAGGGCCTCGCCCTCGACTTCCTCGGCGACGATCAGCAGCGGCTTGCCCGACTTGGCGACGCCTTCGAGTAGCGGCAGCAACTCGCGCACGTTCGAGATCTTCTTGTCGTGCAGGAGGATGTACGGGTCTTCCAACTCGGACGACATCGACTGCTGGTTGTTGATGAAGTACGGCGACAGGTAGCCGCGGTCGAACTGCATGCCCTCGACGACGTCAAGTTCATTGTCCAGGCCGGAGCCTTCTTCAACCGTGATGACGCCTTCCTTGCCGACCTTGTCCATCGCCTTGGCGATCAGCTCGCCAATGTTCTCGTCGGAGTTGGCCGAGATCGAACCGACCTGAGCGATTTCCTTGGAGGTGCTGCACGGCTTGGAGATCGCCTTGAGCTGGGCGACCGCGCCGATCACGGCCTTGTCGATGCCGCGCTTGAGGTCCATCGGGTTCATGCCGGCGGCGACCGCCTTCATGCCCTCGCGGATCATCGCCTGTGCCAGCACGGTGGCGGTGGTGGTGCCGTCGCCGGCGGCGTCGGAGGTCTTGGAAGCGACTTCCTTGACCATCTGCGCGCCCATGTTCTCGAACTTGTCGGCCAGCTCGATCTCCTTGGCGACGGACACGCCGTCCTTGGTGATCGTGGGGGCGCCGTAGCTCTTCTCGAGCACGACATTGCGGCCCTTCGGGCCGAGGGTGACTTTCACTGCGTTGGCAAGAACGTTGACGCCCTTGACCATGCGCGCACGCGCGTCTTCACCGAAACGAACTTCTTTGGCTGCCATTGGATGAATCCTCTAATGAGTGTCTTGATGGTCGACAACACGGGTGACGCGCATCGACCTGGAATTGTTTTCGTGAGGTGAGCCCCGACTTCGATCAGCCGAGAATCGCGAAAATGTCGTCTTCTTTCACGACCAGATACTCGGTGCCATCGAGCTTGACCTCGGTGCCGGAGTACTTGCCGAACAAAACCTTGTCGCCGACCTTCACGCCCGGGGCGCGATGGCTGCCGTTGTCCAGGGCCTTGCCCGGGCCGACGGCGATGACTTCGCCCTTGATCGGCTTTTCGGTGGCCGAGTCAGGGATGACGATGCCGCCAGCAGACAGCTTCTCTTCTTCCATACGCTTGATGACGACGCGGTCGAACAGCGGTTGCAGTTTCATATGGGAACCTCTCTAGTGGTTGAACGTATGTGATTGAAACGAAACCAATTGGGTGGAGTTGTTAGCACTCGACACCATCGAGTGCCAAGTTTACGCGCGAATGATGACGCAGGGAAGTCGCGACTCAAGCAAGATGGTGGCTGACCTCGCCATTTCAAGAGTTGAATCGTGTCAGGGCGGCAGGACTGCGAAAAAATTCGCACTTGACAAGCATTCCGTGACCGCAGCGCGCGGTTAACACACCCGAAGGCATACTTGACTATCGCTTGGCAGGATCACCCATGAACAAGTTCGCGCTTTCAATCCTCGGCATCGCCCTCATCGTTGCTGAGTTTCCCACCGGTGCTCAGGCCCGCGGAGCCTGGCTTGGTCGTCCTTCCATTGGCCGTGCAGCGCCCGGCGCGGGTACCGCCAAGGGCAGTGTCCGGGCAACCCCGGGAATCTGGGGCATGCCAGCAGCACCGACGAGGGCCGGCAACGCAACCACGGTTATCCACAGTTCCGGCGCGCACAGCTCCCAACAAGCCACAAGCGTAGCGGGAACTCATGGCGGCGGCATGCCCTCGCCCACGGGGCCACTTCAGCGCAATGCCAATGGCACGATCTCGCATGGAAGCGGCGTTTCAATGAATACCGCGATCAGCCTCAGCCTTGCCAGTCAAACGCGGGTAGGCGGCGTCGGGGGCATGGGCACCAGTCACGGCAGCGGTAGCAACGGCGCCAGCAATGTCATCAGCCAGTTGAATGGCGTCGCCACTCCCAAGACCGGAGCGAAAGCCAACAAGGCCTGCACGAATGGCTCCGGGGTGAAAATTTCCTGTTAAAACGCCATTGACAGCGTCCCGATTGCAGCTCGACAACATAGGGATCGCTGAGTCCGGAAGCGTTCCGCCGGCCCAAACGGGATTGTTGTGCGCGCTCGCTCAGTAACAAAAACGGACCAAGGCGGCGCCCGAGCATCCGCCTTCACATGACAGCAAGGGGCGCGCCGGCTAGGCTGTGCAACCATTTCTTGTACATATGCCGATGTCTGTGTTGCTGGTTGTTTGTTCGCATCCTGATCCTGTCGCTGCCGACGCGCTGGCCACCGCTTTGGTGCAGCAACGTTTGGCTGCATGCGTCAACGTCTTGTCCGGAATGAAGTCGGTGTATCGCTGGCAAGACCGGATCGAGCGCGCAGAAGAAACGTTGCTGCTGATTAAGACCACTTCCGATCGGTTCGACGCCTTGAAGGAATCCATCGTGATGGCGCATCCCCATGCAGTGCCGGAAGTGCTGGCGCTTAACGTTATCGCCGGGCTGGATCGCTACCTCGACTGGGTGCGCGCCGAAACCACGCAGCCCGGGTCGGCGGTGTGAACGGCTTGCACGGTGCGACCTTGAAAACCGCACGCGCAACGGTCGCGTTTTCGACTGCAATCGCACTTTTTTTACTGATCCTGGCCGCACCCTGCGCGCGCGCCGTGGACGAATCCGACCTGCTGCCGGTGGATCAGGCGTTCGCGCTGAACGCGAAGGTGATCGATCGCAATACGATCGCGTTCGACTGGACGATTGCAAAGGGTTATTACCTCTATCGCGAGCGCATGGGCGCGATGCCTGTCGACGCTGCGTTCAAGGCCGATCCCGTGCACTTGCCCGAAGGCATCCACAAACACGATCCGTTTTTCGGCAATGTGCAGATCTACCACGACCACGTCACCGCAACGCTGACCGGTATCGCTGCAAACACCGTCGGCGCGGCGAACTTCATCGTGAAATACCAAGGCTGTGCGGATGCCGGCGTGTGCTATCCGCCGCAGAAACGCACGCTGCATCTGATACTTCCGGCGCAGGGCGCGACGGCTCCTGGCGCAGGCAATACGGTCGCGAACCCGCCCGCGATCACCAGTCCGCTGGCCGCGCTCACGGGCCACAACACCGCCAAACTGGCCGGCGTCGATACATTGCCGCTGCCGTCGGAACAGGCCTTCGGCTTTGAGGCAATCGTCGATACGCCGAACAGCTTATTGCTGCGCTTCACACCAGCCAAGGGTTACTACCTCTATCGCGACAAGACCTCGTTTGCGATCGATGGCTCCGAGGCGACGGTCCAGCCTGGCAGGCCGCAATGGCCGCCCGCGCAACAACGCCACGACGAGCATTTCGGGGATGTCGCAGTCTATACGGATCTGGTCGAAGTGCCGCTGCCGCTGCTCCGTCAGGGCGCAGGCGCGCAACGCATCACCTTGAATGTGGTCATGCAGGGTTGCCAGATTGATGGCATTTGTTATCCGCCGATGCGGCGCAGCGTCGCGCTTGATTTGCCGGCAGCCGATTCAACCACGGCAATCGCGCCATCGACTCCCATCAATGATTCAGCGTCGCGCATCAGCCTCCTCGCAGCACTATTGCTGGCGATCGTCGGCGGGCTGATCCTCAACCTGATGCCTTGCGTCTTGCCGGTGCTGTCGCTGAAAGCACTCTCGTTGGTGCAATCGGGCGAAACCCGCAGCAAGGCGCGCAAGCATGCGCTCTGGTACAGCGCCGGTGTGATGGTCAGCTTCGCGGCGCTCGGCGGAATCGCCATCGGTTTGCGCCAGGCCGGTCTCGCGCTGGGTTGGGGCTTCCAGTTGCAGCAGCCATTGGTGATCGCGACGCTCGCGTACCTGATGCTCGCGGTCGGGCTCGCGCTTTCGGGCGTCTATCAATTTGGCGCCGGAGTTGCCGGCGTCGGGCAAAAGCTCACCGAACATTCGGGGCCTGCGGGCGACTTCTTCACCGGGGTTCTCGCGGTCGTGGTCGCGAGTCCGTGTACCGCACCATTCATGGGCCCGGCGCTGGCGTATGCGTTCGCCGCATCGACCGCGATGGCGATCGCGGTGTTTCTCGCGCTCGGATTGGGCCTTGCATTGCCGTTCTTGTTGATCGGCTTCGTGCCCGCGCTGGCTTCACGCCTGCCGAAGCCGGGCGCGTGGATGGAAACGCTCAAGCAAGTTCTCGCCTTCCCGATGTATCTCACCGCCGCGTGGATGGTGTCGATCCTCGCTGCGCAGCGCGGCTCCGACGCGGTGTTGTATGTGCTCACGGGCGCGGTCGCGCTGGCACTCGGTGTCTGGCTGTGGGAACGCGGGCGCTACAGTACGCGGCAGCACACGGTACGTGCGGTCGCGGTGCTCGCGTTGCTGGTCGCAGCGCTGCCGCTGGTCGCGATCGAGCGCCTGCCGACATTGGCCGCGCGCGCGCCGGAACAAGGTAACGTCGCTTATTCAGCCGCTAAACTCGCCGAATTGCGCTCAAAAGGTGAGATCGTGTTCGTTGACATCACTGCCGACTGGTGCATCACCTGCAAGGCGAACGAGCGCGCGGTGCTGTCGCGGCCCGCATTCGTCGATGCGATGCGCAAAGCCGGCGCTGTCTATATGGTCGGCGATTACACCGACGTCGATCAGCCGATCACCGATTTCCTCAGCGAACATCAAGCAGTCGGGATTCCGCTCTATGTGATGTATCCGCGCGGCGGCGGCGAGGGCGAAGTGCTGCCGAACATCCTGACCCAGTCCATCGTGGACGATGCCTTGCTGCGCGCATCGAAATGATTGGCACTGAGATGCAATCAGGCGGCTCATGAAACCGGGGATGCTGGCCGTGGTCGGCGCTGCGCTGCTGGCCGGCATGCTTGGATTGGTTCTGTCGATACGTATCAACGGCCCCGGCCCATTGCTGGGCACCGCCCTTGGACGTTGGATGGTCGAACACGTCGCACCATCACGGCTTCCGGCTGGAACGCGCGCAGCCAGCGCAGGCGACCGGATCGGTGCGCTCGCCTTGATCGATCTCGACGGTCATCCGCAACAACTTCCTGCAACACGCGGTCATCGTATGGTAGTCAATCTCTGGGCAAGCTGGTGCGGCCCCTGCCGCGACGAGATGCCGCTGCTGTCGGGGTTCGCCAAGGCGCAGGGCGCGAATGGCATCACTGTCGTCGGTATTGCGCAGGATGATTTGGTGCTTGTTCGCGCCTATCTTCTGCGAACTCCGGTCAATTATCCGATTTTGCTCGATGATGCGCAGGGCCGCGCAGGGGTCCACTTGGGAGATTCGGCCGGTGTGTTGCCATATAGCGTCTTGATCGGCGCGGACGGTCGCTTGCTGCGCCGCAAGTACGGGCCTTTTGATAACGCGGACGCACTGGCAGCTTGGGTTTCCGCGCCGTAGCGCGCTTTCCACACGGGAATTGCGGCGGAACGATTAAGCACAGCACGAGCTACTCAGTTGAGTAGAAGCTCTAGCCGGCCGTCAACATTGTTCAATTTCCGTAAACGTCGCCGATACGGGTCGTATTTACTGGACATGCTACCGGCATCACGCGACACTGCGCACCTCCAATATGGCGGTTTCGTGACCGTCAATATGAGCCTAATGCCCAAGATCCTCGTCCTGCATGGCCCCAACCTCAACCTGCTCGGCGAACGCGAGCCGGCGATCTATGGGGCGACAACTCTGCCCGAAATCGATGGCGCCCTGCAGGAACGTGCCCAGTCAGCCGGACACGCGCTCGAAGCGATGCAATCCAATGCCGAGCACATACTGGTTGAGCGTATACAGGCCGCGCGCCACGACAGCACCGCATTCATCCTGATCAATCCCGCCGCCTTCACCCATACGTCGGTCGCGATTCGAGACGCGCTCGCGGCGGTGCGCATCCCGTTCATCGAGGTGCACCTCTCGAACCCGCACGCGCGCGAGCCGTTCCGCAAGCAGTCCTATTTCAGCGACCTCGCCGCCGGCGTGGTCTGCGGCTTCGGCGCGGACAGTTACCGTTATGCACTCGACGCCGCGCTCGCGCGGCTCTGACTCCACCTCGCAACATTCGAAGGTAACCCGCATGGATCTTCGCAAGATCAAGAAACTCATCGACCTGCTCGACGAATCCAATCTGGCGGAAATTGAGATCAAGGAGGGCGAAGAAAGCGTCCGCCTCTCGCGTATGCCGCAAAATATGCAGTCATCAATGTCCTATCCACAGCAGATGGCCTACGCAGCAGCGCCGATCCAGACGTCCGCGCCTGTCGAAACGCCACGTCCCGCGACCCATGCCGCGCCGCACGCCGACACCTCCCATATCGGCAAGGGCGGTCGCGAATTACCCGATGGTCATGTGCTGCGTTCGCCAATGGTCGGTACGTTCTACGCCTCGCCGAACCCGGAATCGCCGCCGTTCGTGAAAGTCGGCCAGACTGTGAAAGCCGGCGAAACATTGGCGATCATCGAAGCGATGAAAATGTTCAATCCGATCGAGGCCGACGTGTCCGGCACCGTCACCGCCGTGCTCGCCAGCAGCGGCCAGCCGATCGAGTTCGACGAACCCCTGTTCGTGATCAGTTGAGCGGCATGCCGATGCTCGACAAGGTCGTCATCGCCAATCGCGGCGAAATCGCGCTGCGCATCCTGCGTGCCTGCCACACGCTCGGCATCCGTACGGTCGCGGTGCATTCCACCGTGGACCGCAACCTCAAGCACGTCGCGATGGCCGATGAATCGGTGTGCATCGGGCCGCCGCCATCGTCCGAGAGTTACCTCAACATCCCCGCTCTGATCGCCGCCGCCGAAGTCACCGACGCGCAAGCAATCCATCCCGGCTACGGATTTTTGTCGGAGAACGCCGACTTCGCCGAACGTGTCGAACAATCCGGCTTCATCTTCATTGGCCCACGCGCCGAAACCATTCGCTTGATGGGCGATAAGGTCGAGGCGATCAAGGCCATGAAGGCGGCGGGCGTGCCGTGCGTGCCCGGCTCCGACGGCCCGGTGCCGGAGGATCCCGCCGAAGCCATGGCAATCGCCAAGCGCATCGGCTATCCGATCATTGTGAAAGCGGCCGGCGGCGGTGGCGGACGCGGCATGCGCGTGGTGCACACCGAGGCTGCACTGCTGAACTCCATCGCGACCACGCAAGCCGAGGCCAAAGCCGCGTTCGGCAACCCGCAGGTCTACATGGAGAAGTTCCTCGAAAACCCGCGCCACATCGAGATACAAGTGCTCGCTGATGGCCAGGGCAACGCGATCCATCTTGGCGAACGCGATTGCTCGATGCAGCGCCGCCACCAGAAAGTCGTCGAGGAAGCGCCCGCGCCCGGCATCACTGCAGCGCAGCGCGCGGAGATCGGTGCCGTCTGCGTCGAAGCATGCATCCGCATCGGCTATCGCGGCGCCGGCACCTTCGAGTTCCTGTACGAGGACGGCCGTTTTTACTTCATCGAAATGAACACTCGCATCCAGGTCGAGCATCCGGTAACTGAAATGATCACCGGCGTCGATCTCGTGCGCGAGCAACTCATGATCGCCGCAGGCCGTCCGCTATCACTGAAGCAGGAAGACATCGTCATTCGCGGCCATGCGATCGAATGCCGCATTAACGCCGAAGACCCCGACACTTTCATTCCCTGTCCCGGCCTGATCCAGCACTTCCACGCCCCTGGCGGTCCCGGCGTACGCGTGGACAGCCATATCTACGAAGGCTACCGCGTGCCGTCGAACTACGACTCGATGATCGGCAAGCTCATCGTCCACGGCAACGACCGCGACACTGCGATCTGCCGCATGCGCGTGGCTCTTTCCGAGATGGTGGTGGATGGCATCAAGACCAATGTTCCACTGCAGCAGCGGATACTGGCCGATGCGAATTTTCGTACCGGCGGTCAGAACATCCATTATCTTGAGAAGCAACTCGCGGAGCGAAAGGACAAGGCGATCGGACTCGGTTAGATTGCACGACGCGACAAGGAAGAAATCATGACCAAGCCTCCGCACTTCTCGATGATCCGCGACTTCCATCTCGCGGACTGGTTCACAATCGCGAACGCGTTCTGCGGGATGGGCGCGGTGCTGGCGGTGATGGCGTTTCTGACCGGCGCGCAGCCGCACGGTCTACTCTGGGCGGCGGCGTTGGTTCCCGCAGCGTTCGTGTTCGACGTGTTCGACGGTCGGATCGCGCGCTGGCGGCAGACGCAGTCCGCGCTCGGGCGGGAGCTTGATTCGCTAGCCGATGCGATCTCGTTCGGCGTCGCACCGGCCGCAATCGGATTCGGCGCGGGGCTGAGCGGTTTCTGGGATTGCCTCGTGCTGGTGTATTTCGTCGCCTGCGGCGTGAGCCGCCTCGCGCGTTACAACATCACCGCTGAAGCACTGGCCGCCGATGTGTCGGGCAAGGTCAAATACTTTGAAGGCACGCCGATTCCGAGCAGCGTCCTGCTGGTCGCAGTGCTGGCTCTCGCCGCGTGGCGCGGACACATCGGTGACGCGATCTGGTTTGGCCACTGGCAACTCGGCGCTTGGCAGTTGCACCCCCTGGTGCTGCTGTTCGCACTGTCCGGCTCGCTGATGATCAGCAAGACCATCCGCATTCCGAAACTCTGATGCGCTGATGCCTTTCCTCGAGCTGACCCTGCGCTGCACTCAATCCGATCACCTACGCATCGAAGCCGCGCTCAACGAACTCGGCGCCATGTCGGTCACGTTGATGGACGCCGATGCGGCGACGCCCGACGAGCACGCGATTCTCGAACCCGGCGTCGGCGCGATGCCGTTGTGGACGACCCTGACCTTGACGGCTCTGTTCGACGCGTACGCGAATCGCGATGTGTTGCGGCAAGCGCTTGAGGGGTTCACACCGGCTGCCGATCTGGCTGCGGCAACGTTCTGCGAAGTCGCCGATCAGGACTGGGTGCGCGTGTGGATGGACGACTATCCGCCGCTGCGCTTCGGCGCGTCGCTGTGGATCGTGCCATGGAATTGCGAAATTCCTGATGAGGCGTCCCACCAAGCCCCTGGCGATGCTCTGGGTGACGGCAAGCAGCGCGGTGCAACGATCGTGCGGCTCGACCCGGGCCTCGCGTTCGGCTCGGGTACGCACGCGACAACGGCGTTGTGCCTGGAATGGCTGGAATCGCTGGACCTGACTGGCAAATCGGTGCTCGATGTCGGCTGCGGCTCGGGGATCCTTGCGATTGCCGCATTGAAGCTCGGCGCAGCGCGCTCGGTCGGCATCGACAACGATCCGCAGGCGCTGATCGCGTGCCGCGACAATGCCGAGCGCAATGGTGTGGTTGAGCATCTGTCGGTGTTCATGCCAGACGACGCACCGAACACGCAGTACGACGTGGTGGTCGCGAACATCCTTGCCTCGGCGCTGGACGCGCTCGCCGACAGCATCGCTGCGCGCGTAAAGCTTGGCGGCTTGCTCGCGCTGTCAGGCATCCTTGACGGACAGCACGATGAATTGCTCGCGCGTTATGCAGAATGGTTCGACGATCTTCGGGTGACGAAGCGCGAAGACTGGCTGCGCATCGACGGGGTACGACGCATTTGACAAAAAAAGGGCGATCACAAAGTTTCGCAGCACGTATCAGGCAATAATGCAGCGGACGCGGCACACGAAATCCACTCTGACCCCTCTTCCGCATGCAAACCCGTTGCCCGCAATGCCAAACCATCGCTCCGCTGGAAGCCGATCGTCCCAAGGATGAGGTCGCGACTTTTGTGTGCGCGAGTTGCGGCGCAAGCTTCGACGCCTACGCGCATCTGACCGACGCGTTGCCGCCCGATCCCGTCGCAGCAGTATTCGACGCAGACGCTACTACCGGCAATGATGCGACCGAGGCGTTTGCGAAAGTGCAACCGCCGCCGATCGACCAAGGTGAACTGTTCGCACGTCCGCGTCCTGCATCCGCGCCGCGTTTCGCGCGCGAACGCATCCGCATTGCGCAAGCTCCGCAGTGGCGCTGGTGGATCGCGAGCTTGACGCTACTGATCCTGCTGCTCGCGATCTATCCGATCGCCAACCGCAACGTACTCGCACGCGATGCAAACTGGCGTCCGACCTTGCAGAAAGCCTGCAACACGCTCGGTTGCACGTTGCCGCCTTGGGGCGAGATGTCTGCGTTCGAAGTGACCGCGCGTGAAGTCGGCCCGCATCCGTCGGTGAAGGGTGCGCTGCTGATTACCGTCACCTTTCACAACAAGGCCGCATTCGCGCAGGCATGGCCGATGCTGGAGCTGACCTTCTCCGACGTCAACGGACGCCTGCTTGGCCTGCGTCGGTTCGAGCCGCAGGAATATCTCGGCGGTGCGCCGAAAACGCCGTTGATCCGAGCCGATCAATCGGCAAGCGCCACGCTGGAAGTCGTCAATCCGGGCCGCGAAGCGGTCGCATACAACTTCGATTTTCGCTGACTCCTCATTTTTGCGAAGCCAGGCGCGCAGCGCATGAAATTGCTTGCGTGGAGAACAGCGAACAGGAGTAAACTTGATACCCCGTCGCACGCAACGCATCGTCCCCCGACGACGGGATCAGCATGAAAGCTGACAGAATTTCGGAGTGCTGTCCCACGTGAACGCCGTCCAAGCATTGCGCGAAAGCGGTTCTGCCGCTTCCGCCACGGCCCAGCCGTCATTGCGCGAATGCGTCACCCGCGCCGTGCGGCGCTACTTGAAGGATCTCGGCGACCATCCTGCCGAAGACCTGCACGCGCTGGTGCTGCGTGAAGTCGAAGCACCGTTGTTCGTCGAGGTGCTGCGTCACTGCGACGGCAACCAGAGCCGCGCCGCCGCCGCGCTCGGCATCGACCGCAGCACCTTGCGCAAGAAGCTCAAAGAGTACGACCTGAACTAGGACGAGCCGCTATAATTCGCGCTTCGCTTCCGGGGTTGTCGATGCCTGCTTCCGATTCCTCTTCTCCGCGTCCTGCCGCGATGCGACACAGTGTGCGTCGCGCGCTGCTTTCGGTTTCCGACAAGACCGGCGTGATCGACCTCGCCCGCGCATTGCAAGCACACGGCGTCGAACTGCTGTCCACCGGCGGCACCGCGAAAGCCTTGCGCGACGCGGGCATTGTGGTGCGCGAGGTCAGCGACGTCACCGGTTTCCCAGAGATCATGGATGGCCGCGTCAAGACCCTGCATCCGGCGATTCACGGCGGCTTGCTCGGGCGCGAAGGCATTGACGATAGGGTGATGGCCGAGCATGGCATCGCGTCGATCGATTTGCTGGTTGTGAATCTTTATCCGTTCGAAGCCACCGTCGCGACGCCAGATTGCAGCTACGAAGTAGCGGTCGAAAACATCGACATCGGTGGTCCGGCAATGCTGCGCGCGGCGGCGAAGAACCATACGCGCGTCGCAGTCGTCGTCGATCCGGCCGACTATGGCGAACTCGTCGAAGCGATCGCGCAAGGCGGCACTGCCGAGGCGCAACGCCGCACGCTCGCCGCGAAAGCCTACGCCCATTCCGCGCACTACGACGGCCGAATCGCGCAGTGGCTGGCAACGCGAGCAAACGATCCGGCTCAGCCAGAAGCGTGGCCGGCGACAATGCATCTCTCGCTCAACCTGGCGAGCGCGCTGCGTTACGGCGAAAATCCACACCAGTCTGGCGCGCTGTATCTCGAAAAGAACGCAGCCGCGAATGGCATCGTCGCCACCGCGCGCTTCCTGCAAGGCAAGGAACTGAGCTACAACAACCTCGCCGACGCCGATGCCGCGCTCGAATGCGTGAAAGCGTTCGACGCGGCGGCTTGCGTGATCGTCAAGCACTCCAATCCTTGCGGCGTTGCAGTCGCTACGAACATCTTCGATGCCTACGACAAGGCCTACTCTACCGATCCGACCTCGGCATTCGGTGGCATCATCGCGTTCAATCGCCCACTCGATACGGCGACCGCGAAAGAAATCGTCAAGCGCCAGTTCGTCGAAGTCGTGATCGCGCCGGAAGTTTCCGCTGACGCACTCGTTGCGTTTGCGAAGAAACCGAACGTGCGCGTGCTCGCTTGCGGCGCGTTAATTCAATCCGTTCTTGGTGAGCCTGCCGAAGCATGGCCGACACAATACGATTTCAAGCGCATCGCCGGTGGCCTGCTCGTGCAGGATGCGGATAGCGATGCGTTGATCGCGAGCGACCTCGAGATCGTCAGCAAACGCGCACCCAGCGAAACAGAAATCGCCGACCTCCTGTTCGCATGGAAGGTCGCGATGCATGTCAAATCCAACGCGATCGTCTACGCGAAAGATCAACGCACCATTGGTATCGGCGCCGGTCAAATGAGCCGCGTGGTCAGCGCGAAGATCGCCGCGCTCAAGGCCGACGAAGCAGCTCTTGCTGTGCCCGGTTCGGTAATGGCGAGCGATGCCTTTTTCCCGTTCCGCGATGGCCTCGACGCCGCCGGAGCAGCCGGCATCCGCGCCGTGATCCAGCCCGGCGGCTCGATGCGCGACAACGAAGTCATCGCCGCAGCCGACGAGCACGACATCGCGATGGTGTTCACCGCGCGCCGTCATTTCCGGCATTGAGCCGCAAATCATGAAAATCCTCGTCATTGGTTCTGGAGGTCGCGAACACGCACTCGCGTGGAAGCTCGCTCAGTCGCCACGCATCAGCGAAGTGCTCGTCGCGCCCGGCAATGCCGGCACTGCAACCGAAACGAAGTGCCACAATGTCGCGGTGGCAGCGAACGACATCGACGGTCTGCTTGCGCTGGTGAAATCCGAAGGCGTTGAAGTCACGGTCGTCGGCCCCGAAGGCCCACTGGTCGCCGGTCTCGTTGATCGTTTTCGTGCTGAAGACCTGCGTATTTTCGGGCCAACTGCGGCGGCCGCGCAGCTAGAAGGCAGCAAGGCTTTTGCAAAGGATTTTCTTGCGCGCCACAAAATCCCGACTGCGCACTACGCGGTATTCAACGCACTCGAAGCCGCGCTCGCGTACTTGCGACAAGTAGGCGCGCCGATTGTGGTGAAAGCCGATGGCCTCGCCGCTGGCAAAGGGGTGATCGTCGCGATGACTCTCGACGAAGCCGAGGCTGCGGTGCGCGACATGCTCGCAGGCAATGCTTTTGGTGCAGCCGGATCACGCGTGGTCATTGAGGAATTCCTCGATGGCGAAGAAGCGAGTTTTATCTCCATCGTCGATGGAAAATTCGCGTTGCCGATGGCCACATCGCAGGATCACAAGCGCGTGTTTGATGACGACACCGGCCCGAATACCGGCGGAATGGGCGCGTATTCGCCGGCGCCGGTAGTCACGCCCGAAGTGCATGCGCGGGTGATGCGCGAGATCGTCGAGCCGACCGTGCTCGGCATGATCGCCGATGGCATCCCATTCACCGGATTTCTTTACGCGGGACTGATGATCGACAATGCCGGTTTGCCGAAGGTGATCGAGTTCAACGTGCGCTTTGGCGATCCGGAAACGCAGCCGGTGATGTTGCGCTTGCAAAGCGACTTGCTCGATCTGGTCGAAGCGGCGATCGATGCGCGTTTGCATGAAGTCGAAGCGACGTGGACTCCACACTGTGCGTTGGGAGTGGTGATGGCGGCAGCGAATTATCCGGACACGCCGAAGACCGGCGATGTCATCCATGGGTTGCATGCGCCGCAACCAGTCGGCACGAAAGTATTCCAGGCTGGAACGAAGCTCGACACTGATGGCAACGTCGTCACCAGCGGCGGTCGCGTGCTCTGCGTGTGCTCACTCGGCGCTAGCGTGGCCGCTGCGCAACGCGCGGCTTACGATGCCGTTGCGAAGATATCGTGGGACGGCGAAGTCCATCGCACCGATATCGGCTGGCGCGCGATCGCGCGCGAATGAAAATAACCTCGCCTGCATAAGACCGCATTCACCTGCTAGGCTCGCAGCAACGCTGCGGGGAGCGCGCATGTCCGGCCACAACCAGTTCGCGCTGCTCGGCAAGCGCCGTTTCGCTCCGTTCTTCGTGACGCAATTGCTTGGCGCGTTCAACGACAACGTGTTCCGCAATGCGACGTTGGTGTTGATCACATCGCAACTCGGACTGAGTATCGCGCAGCAATCGCTGTACACGAATCTTGCGCCCGCGTTGTTCATCCTGCCGTTCTTCTTCTTTTCGGCGAGCGCTGGACAACTTGCTGACAAGTACGAGAAGACGCTGATCATCCGCGCGGTGAAGGTGTTCGAGATCGTGGCAATGTCGATCGCGGCGTATGGTTTTTACGCACACCACGCGAGCCTGCTGATGATCGTGCTGTTCCTGATGGGTTTGCATTCCACGGTATTCGGGCCGATCAAGTATTCGATCCTGCCGCAGGCGCTGCATCCACAGGAACTCGTCGGCGGCAATGGATTGGTCGAAACCGGCACTGCACTCGCGATCCTGTTCGGGATGATGCTGGGCGGCAGCTTGATGCTCGTGCCGGGTCATGGATCGACTCTGGCATCGCTTGCGGTCATAGGCATCGCGTTGATCGGTTATGTAGCGTCGCGTTCGATTCCGCCTGCTCCGCCGACTGCGCCGGATCTCCAGATCAATTTCAATCCGTTCACCGAAAGCTGGCGCACATTCAAGCTGTGCACCAAGCAGCGCGCGGTGTTCAACTCGGTGCTTGGCATTTCATGGTTCTGGTTTTTCGGCACTGCGCTCACTGCACAATTGCCGGTCTATGCGGAAACCCAACTCGGCGGCGGCAGCGCGTTGTATCTGCTCGCGCTTGGCGTGTTTTCGGTCGGCACCGGAATTGGCTCGCTGTTATGCGAAAAACTATCCGGGCGCACGGTCGAAATCGGTCTGGTGCCGCTTGGCGCGTTTGGCTTGAGCGCGTTCATGCTGGATTTGTATTTCGCACGCCCGGGCGTTGCGCCGCAAACCGGTCTGGATGTTACGGGCTTCCTGCATGCGACCGGAAGTCTGCACATCCTTGCCGACTTGATGCTGATCGGCGTGTTCGGCGGCTTCTTCCTCGTTCCATTGTTTGCGCTGGTGCAAAGCCGCACGTCGCGCAGTGAACTCTCGCGCGTGATCGCCGGCAACAACATCCTCAACGCCGTATTCATCGTCGCGGCGGCGGCATGCGGAATCATTTCCAATTCGGTACTGCACTGGAGCATTCCACATTTTTTTCTCGCGATTGCATTGCTCAACGCGGTCGTCGCGATCTACATCTTCACACTGGTTCCTGAATTCCTGATGCGGTTTCTTGCATGGCTGTTGATGAAAGCCATGTACCGGCTGCGCGTGCATGGCGTCGAAAACATTCCAGACGAAGGCGCTGCGCTACTGGTGTGCAATCACGTGAGTTATCTGGATGCGTTGCTGATCGGCGGCGCGGTGCCGCGACCGGCGCGCTTCGTGATGTATTACAGAATCTTCAACACCCCGGGCGCCGGCTGGGTTTTCAAGGCAGCGCGCGCGATCCCGATTGCGGGTGTGCGCGAGGACGCAGCTATGATGGAACGCGCGTTCGCGCAGATCGATGCGGCGCTGGCGGCGGGCGAACTGGTCTGCATCTTTCCCGAAGGCGCGTTGACCAAAGACGGCGAGATCGCTGCGTTCAAGTCTGGCATCGAACGCGTCCTCGCAATGCGTGCAGTGCCAGTTGTGCCGTTGGCGTTGCGCGGCATGTGGGCGAGTATGTGGAGCAAGCGCAGCAGCCGCTTGCGGCAATTGAGAATGCCGCGACGGATACGCGCGCATGTCGAGTTGATCGTCGGCTTACCTATTCCTGGCGCGGACGCCAATGCGGAAATGCTCGAAGCGAAAGTGCGCGCATTGCGCGGAGATGCAGCGTAGCAGAGCCGTCCTGGGTTCCGCTTTGATGCGGTTAGCCCAGAAGCCGGGCGATCACGAACAGCGCAAGCACCGCCAGCCACAACAACAGCATGCGCCAGATCAGGCTCATCGCGTCGCGTAGTTCGAGCAGCGCAGGCGTCGCGGCCATCGCGTTGCCGTCGGACACATCGGTGTCATCGTCGGCGATTTCGATATCAACGCTCGCGCGCGCGGCGGCGCCGAGGAATCCGGTATCGAGACGCGCTCCGCCAGCGTGCCATTCGCGCCACGCGCTGAATACCGCATCGAAATTCGCGGCAAGCGCGAGCGCCAGCGTCATCAGTTGCGCGACCGGCCATTCCAGCACCAACAGCAACCAGCGTGCGGCCTCGCGTTGCGCCGACGGCATGTCGGCGTGCGCAGGATCGCTGCCCAGCAATGCGCCGATGCGGTACAGCAATACGCCGGCCGGCCCGAGCAGCAGAAACCAGAACAACGGCCCGAACCAGCGCCGCAAGGCAGCGGCGAACACACCTTCGATCAATGCATGCCCGTCGAACGAGGGCGCATTAGCCGGCAACAGGCTCGCGGCGGCAGCGCGCTTGCGTTCGGTGTCCGGCGCATCGACGATCGCATCGACATCCAGATCCAGATCGCGCGGCCCCCAGCAATAGAACAGCAGCAGCACCGCGAACACGAACTCCGGAATGCCCCACAAGGAATGCTGCAGCGCGAGTTGCAGCAGGCCGATCAACAGCACCGGCAGGCCGACGATCAGCAGCAATCCGGTACGTCCGTTCAAGGCACTTTCGGTATCCGCCGACAATCCGTCGATGTAGCGCCGCCAATCCACCAGCCAGTCGATACGCCGCAACGCAGTCAGCGACTGCAGCGCATGTCCTGCGATCAGGACGATGACGACGGCGATCAGGGTTGCGGACATGGAGGGCGCTCGAAGTGCATGCGCTCGATTCTAAACCCGCCGGCCAGGCAACCATCGATCAGCCAGCGCGAGATTGATTCGGAGCGCGACAAGCCCAGCGTTCCGCCGGCGACTTCGGCAAGCAATTCGTCGCGACCGAACCAGCGCGCGTCCTCGAGTTCGTCGTTGCAGCGCGGCTCGTCGGGTTCGGCGAGTGCGGAAAATCCGAGCATCAACCCGGATGGGAACGGCCATGGCTGCGACGCGATGTAGTCCGCACGCAGCACGCGTACGCCGGTCTCTTCCATCACCTCGCGCGCGACGGTGTCCTCAAGCCGTTCGCCAGGTTCGACGAAACCGGCGAGCAGCGAATAACGTCCACGCGGCCAGTTCGCTTGCCGACCGAGCAGCAGGCGCTCGCCATCGCTGACCAACATGATCACCGCCGCATCGATGCGTGGGTAATGATCGCTTGCACATCCGTCGCAGCGCGCGACATGGCCGCTGTGGGAAGATCGCAACCGCGCGCCGCAGTGGACGCAGAAACGGGTGCGTTGCCGCCAGAGCAGCAATGCGCGCGCATAAGCGAACAGGCCGGCTTCAAATGCCGACAGCTGCGAGGCCGCGCTCCGCAGATCAAGCGCGTTCGCAAGCGTATCGGTGCGATGCGCGAACCACGCGCCATCGGCATCAATGCCGAGGAACAATGCCTCGTCGAAGGCGCCTTCCGAAAAATGATTGCCGCGTTTCAGTGCGAGCGCATCACGCCCGATATTCAACTCAACATCGGAGTTGCTATCGAGGGTCAGTACGCGCGCCGTCGGCCACAATACGGCGAGTCGTTCGCGATCGTTGCGCAAGTGTTCGGCGCGATCGAGCTGGCAACCGGTGAACGCGATGTGCATGGATGCACAAGTGGCGCCGATCGGTGGTGGCGCGGCGCTCAAGACTCTGCCGATTACGCCGAAAACGAACTGCCGCAGCCGCAGGTGGTTTTCGCGTTCGGGTTGCGGATCGAGAACTGCGCGCCATGCAGGCTTTCGCTGTAGTCCACTTCCGCACCCATGAGGTACTGCAGGCTCAGCGGATCGACCAGCAAGGTCACGCCGTCCTTCTGCACGGCGAGATCGTCCTCGGCCTGTTCCTCATCGAAGCTGAAACCGTACTGGAAACCCGAGCAGCCGCCGCCGCTGATATAGACGCGCAGCTTGAGCCCTGCATTGCCCTCTTCGCGAATCAACTCGGCGACCTTGCTCGCGGCCGCGCTGGTGAACACCAGCGGTGCGTCGAGCTGCTGGTAGTTCTGCGGGGCGGACGCCGACGGCATGGATGCCGGATGCATGGGAAGCGCGTTGGACATGCCCTCAGCATGGGGGGTGGCAAGTGATTGTTCAAGCCGTCGCAAGCCCTGGCGTGCGCTGCATGCGCAATCGCGAACTCTAAACAGCGCAATGCACACTATTCGCCACTCTTGCCACCGCCGGGCGCAGCGGGTTCGCCACTCAACGCATCGGCCCACGGAAATGCCTGCTGGATCGTGGTGCCTTCCGAACGCAGATTCACGCGCACGCGGTGCGGGGTGAAACCCGCCGGCAGCATCACGCTGCCCTCGACTTTTTCGAAATAGCGGAACTGGAACGGTAGCGCAGCGGCGTCGGGCTTCTGCATCAGATCGGTCCATTGCAGGGTCTGCAACTTGCCGCCAACGGCACCCTCGATCTGCAAGCTCAAATCGCCCTGACTGATCTTGCCGCGATTGAGGTTCTGGGTCAGCGTGGTCGAAAAGTGCCACGTTCCGTTGGCGTTTCGATCCATCTTCACGCTATGCACCGACAGCCCGCGACGCTGGCCGCTGGTGCCGACCAGTCGTTCGTAAAAGGAAACATCCGCGCGCAACGCGGAGACCTCCTCGTCGCGTTCGGACAAACTGGACTGCAATTCCTGATTTGCGGCGCGGCTGACGTCGTCGGAGCGCTTGAGCGTGGTGACGCGTTGTTGCAGGTCGTCGAGCTGGCGGGCCTGAACATGCAGTTGCGTGTTCTCAGCGGCCAGGCGGAACATGTGCGGTGCGGCCCAGCGCGCGGCCAACCACCAGGTCAGCGCAACGCTGCCGACCCACAGCATCACGATCAGGATCAGCAACCAGCGCTTGCCGCGGCTAAGCGGCGGCAGGCGGAGATAGCGCACGAGGGTGAAAACGTCCATGCGCTCGTATAGCCGCCGCAACGCGCCACCGTCAAGCTGCGTGGCCGTTATACTCGGGATTCCTGGACTGGCGATCGACGGCAATGTTTGGTTCCGCAATCGGCAACCCATCCGTCTTTGCCCTCGGCCTGACCCTTGCGTGGCTGGCCGGCGTACGCGTTTACCTGACCGTGTTCGGCATCGGCCTGGCTGGCGCGCTGGGCTGGATGGAGCTGCCACCGGCATTGCACGTCACTTCGTCGCCGTGGGTCATCGGAGTTTGCGGCGCGCTCGCCTTGGTCGAATTCTTCGCCGACAAGATTCCCGGCGTGGACACCGGTTGGGATCTGCTGCACACCCTGTTGCGCATTCCAGCCGGTGCATTTCTTGCGGCGGCGGCGATGTCGCACGATGGCGCCTTGCATGCGGGCGCATTGGTCGCCGGAGCTGCGCTGGCGCTGACCAGCCACGGCATCAAGACCGGCACCCGTGCGCTGATCAACACATCGCCCGAGCCGCTCACCAACTGGAGCGCGTCGCTGGGCGAGGACACGGTGTCGCTGACCGCGCTGGTTTTGCTGATGGCGCATCCCTGGCTTGCGCTCGGTCTGTCGGTCGGAGCACTGCTGCTGGCCGGGCTGGTGGTGTTGTGGATCTTCCGCGCGGTGTTGCGGCGGATCTCGGGTCGACGCACGCAGGCAGTCGCCTGATGCTGTGGATCAAGGCATTCCATATCGTGTTCGTGGTGGCCTGGTTCGCCGGGTTGTTCTACCTGCCGCGCTTGTTCATCTACCACCACGACGCGACCGACACGGTGTCGCGCGCGCGCTTCGTGACCATGGAACATCGCCTGCTTGCAATCACCCATATCGGTGCCGCGCTGGCGCTGGGTTTCGGCATCGCGCTGGTGTTGCAGATGCCCGGATTCATGCAGCAGGGCTGGATGCACGCAAAACTTGGGCTGGTGGTGGCGGTGCTTGCCTATCACTGCTGGTGCATGAAACTGGCCGGCGATTTTCGACATGACCGCCCGACGCCATCGTCGCGGTGGCTGCGCTGGTTCAACGAAATTCCAGCGCTGCTGCTGGTCGGTATCGTCTGTCTGGTCGTCGTCAAACCGTTCTGACGTGGCCGCGAAAGGAACGGACAGCGCATAATGCGGCAGGGGGAACCGTGACATGAGCAAGACCAATACTATTGCGTCCCAGCAGGAAGAATATCGCCTGGCGTTCCTGCGCCATCTGCCCAAGCGCATCGAGGCGGTCGAACAGCGCATCCATCGCTACAAACGCGAGGGTTGGGAAACCGAAGGCATGTCGTTGCTCAACGACGACGTGCAACGATTGGCCGGCGCCAGCGGTCGTTACGACCTGCTCGAACCCAGCCAGCATCTGCTCACGCTCGAACAGATGCTCGGCGAACATCTTGCACGCAAGAGTCTGCCCGATGCGCAGCAGAGCGAACGCATGTTGTCGTTGACTGCAGCGATTTCCGCATCGTTGGCCGGGCGGCCCGCCACACAACAGCAAGTGGCGCACAGCGAAATCGCGCCCGATCATTACTGGCGGCGCTGGGTTGCCGACGCGCCCGAACCCGGTTCGATGCCAGCGCCGACTGCAGTGGATGATGCCACCGCGACTGCTGCGGTCAGAGCTCCCCGGCCGGAAGCATCCGCGAGCACGACGCCGCGCCGCATTTATCACTTGAGCGACGGCAATCCGCTCGCTTTCGAAATCAGCCAGCGCCTTGAAGCCGACGGTTACGAAGTCGAACCGGTCGAGAACGTCCAGGAATTGGCCGAGCTGTTGTTGAGCCTGTCCCCGCAGATGGTGCTGGTGGGCAATTCGCACATGGCCGATCTGGCCAACGTCGGGGTGACCCGCCGCGACGTCCAACTACGCTCGCAGAATCAGCGCATCCAGTTAGTTGCGCTGGCTGCGGAGGACAATTTGCAATCGCGGCTCGACGCGCGACGCGCCGGCGTCGATGTGCTGCTGCTGCCGCCCTTCAATGCGGCCGAGGTAGTACGCCAGCTGCAGGATCTGCTGACCCCGGCTGCCGAGGAAAAACTGCGCATCCTGATCGTCGAGGACGACCGCGCGCAGGCATTGTTCGCGCAAAGCGTGCTGAGCAATGCGGGCATGCAGGCGCAGGTCGAACAGGATCCGTTGCTCGTGCTCGATGCGCTGGAATCGCTGCATCCTGATCTGGTGCTGATGGACCTGCACATGCCGCATGCCAACGGTGTGGAACTGACTGCGCTGATCCGCGAACATTCTGCATTCAAACAGACCCCGATCGTTTTCCTTTCCGGCGAAAACGATCCGGACGCACGATTCGAGGCGATCAATGCCGGCGGCGACGATTTCCTCGGCAAGCCGATCCGGCCCAAGCACCTCATTGCCGCCGTACAGAACCGCGTGCGACGTACGCGCAGCATGCAGCAACAAAGTCCTTCGCTCGGCGCACGCGACGAGGCGACCGGGCTGCATCGGCGCGCGTTCGTGCTCGATCGGGTCAACGATGCGCTCGGTGCCAATACGGATCGGCACAGCATCGGTGGTGGCACCTTGTTTCTGGAGATCGATGGAGCGGCAGCGTTGCGCGACCGGCTCGGGCTTGGCGCGCTCGAACAACTGCTGGTAGCGGCCGGGCGCGTACTCGCCGATGCGATCGGCGATGAATACACGGCAGCGCGCATCAACGATGGCGCTTTCCTGATCCTTGCACTCAATCTTGACGACAACGCACTCGACGCGCTGGCCAAACGGCTGCGCGATCATCTGATGCAGCACGCATTCGAGGCCGGCGGCAAGGGCATGCGGCTGCGCGCATCGGTCGGGGTGTGTCCGCTGCGCTTCGGCTTCGGCGATGCCAGTACTCTGCTCAACACCACCGAACGCGTCTGCCGCGAAGCGCGCATCAGCGATCAGGGCGTGAAACGTTTCGAGCCGCTCAAGGCATCCGAACTCGATCAGGAAACCTCCTTGGTCGAGCAGTTGCGCGAAGCGATCCATAACGACGGTTTCGGGCTGATCTACCAGCCCATCGTCGCCGTCCAAGGCGGTCAGCACGCGCAATATCAGACCTTGTTGCGGATGCGCGACGCGAACGGACGGCTGCGCTCAGCGGCAGAGCTGCTGCCGCTGGCCGAACGCGCCAAACTCATGATCGACATCGATCGCTGGGTGCTCACGCGCGCGCTGAGCGTGATTCGCCAGCAACGCGACAGCGGACGCATGGTGCGGCTGTTCGTGCCGCAGGCGATGACCACATTCTCTGCGGGCGATCAGGCCGGCTGGCTGAAAGGCGAACTGGCCGCGCAAGAACTGGAAGGTTCGGCGCTGGTGCTCGAGTGCCGGCTCGAAGATGCGCTGCTGAATCCGCCCGCTCTGGTCTCGTTCGCGATCGCAATGCGCGACGATGGCGTGCAACTGGGCTTGGGCCAGTTCGAACAAACCGCCGACGCGAACCGGCTGCTCGAACAGATCCCGCTCGGCTTCATCAAGCTCGCGGCAAAATACGTCGCCGGCAATGTTCCGCAGGAGTTGCGCGACGATCTGCGGATGATGATCGATCACGCGCATCGGCTCGGCATCCAGGTGATCGGGCATCGCGTCGAGGATGCGCAATCGGCGGCGACGCTGTGGATGAGCGGGATCGATTTCATCCAGGGCAACCTGGTGCAGACCGCTGCCGGCGCGCTCGACTTCGACTTCAACGTCGCAGTTCTCTGATCAGCCTGTGGCCGAATCGCCGCAGCTGCTCAACACACTGCGCTGGGCGACGGCTGCGGCCATCGTTGGCATTCTGCTCGCGATCGGCCTTGATCTGGCCGGCGTACACGGACCGTGGCGCGCGGTCGCGCTCGTCCTGGCCACGGTAGCGCTTTCCTGCTTTTTCGGCGTGCTGCATTTGCTGCACAGCCAGCTTGAGACGACATCCATTGTCGCGCACAAGGCGCTTAGTGATGCCAAAGCCACCGTCATCAGCCGTACCGGTGAACACGAAGCCGAATTCGACGCCCTGCGCAACGAACTGGAAGAACACCGCAGGCTGCAGACTGAGCTGACGGCAGCCAAGCAGGTCGCCGAACAGGCAACCCTTGCCAAGAGCGAATTCCTCGCGACGATGAGCCACGAAGTGCGTACGCCGCTCAACGGCATCATCCCGATGCTCGATCTGCTGCAATCGTCCAAGCTCGCCCTCGACCAGCGCGAGATGCTCAACACCGCACTGCAATCCGCGCGCCAGTTGTTGCGGATCGTTGACGACATCCTTGATTATTCCAAGCTCGAAGCCAATGCCCTGCAACTCGAGAACGTCAGCCTCAACCTGCGCGAGCTGCTCGACTCGGTGATCCGTCTGCTCGAACGGCAGGCGCAGGCAAAAGGACTGCGGTTGTCGTTGCATGTTGATCCGGGTGTACGCGTCGCATTCCGCGGCGATCCGCTGCGGCTGCGGCAAATCATCAGCAACCTGATCAGCAACGCACTGAAATTCACCGAACGCGGCTCGATCACGATGCATGTCAGCCGGCTGAGCGAGACCCGCACGCACCACCAGTTGCGTTTCGAGGTCAGCGATACCGGCATCGGCATTTCCCAGGAAGCGGCAAGCAAACTGTTCAACGCGTTCTCGCAAGCCGACGCCTCGACCACACGCGTGTATGGCGGAACCGGGCTGGGGTTGGCGATCTGCAAGCGCATCGTTGACCTGATGGGCGGCCGGATCGGGGTGGAATCCGAACTCGGGCGCGGCTCGGCGTTCTGGTTTGAAATTCCGATGCTCAAAGCCGCGAGCGAAATCGAGGGGCCGCGTACCGGTGTGCAGGACGCGCGCGCATTGGCACTGACGTCCGATTCCACGGTGCATCGCCGCCTCGCGTCGAGTCTGGCGCAAGTCGGCATGCACCCGGTCTTCGTCGAAACCACCCAGGACGCGCTATCCCAATTGCGCACTTCGGCCGGCGCGCCGACCCGTGGTTTCGACCTGCTGATCGTCGATCTGGCATCGATCAAGCACACCGTGGTCGCACTGCAACGCAATTTGTTGAACATGGACGGCGTCGAGCGGCTACGCATCCTGTTTCTGGAAGGCGCCGACTCCGCATCCGACGATGTACGCGGACTGCCGAACTCGGTGGTCGTTCCGCGCACGATTGCGGAAATGGATTTGCGGCGCAAGTTCTCCGAAATGCTTGCCGGCGAGGCGATCAGCGCGTCCAGCCGCGATTCGCTTGCAGCGGTCAATATCGCGCCTGCGCAAGATCGGCGCGCGCCACAAACCGATGCAACGGGCGCGCCACTCGCGGCGATTCCGATCAAGGGCAAGCTGCTGCTGGTCGAGGACAATCCGGTCAACCTGCTGGTCGCGCAACGGTTGATCACCTTGAGCGGCATGCAGTGCGATACCGCCGAGAATGGCGAGCAGGCGTTGGAAAAACTGGGCCGCGTTCATTACGACATCGTGCTGATGGACTGCCAGATGCCGGTCATGGATGGCTACACCGCGACCCGCAACTGGCGCAAGCACGAGGAGAACCATCAGTTGCAACCATTGCCGATCGTGGCGATGACCGCCAATGCGATGGCCGGCGACCGCCAGAAATGCCTCGACGCAGGCATGGACGATTACCTGTCCAAACCGGTCTCGCGCGAGCATCTGGAGAACACCCTGCGTCGCTGGCTCGCCGCGCCCTCGCGACTGCGGCGCATGTCCGACCAGCCTGCTGAACCAATGACCGCAGCAAGGCTGGCCGAGCCTGCGACTGAGCAGCGTGCCGCAACGACAATCGCGGATGCGGAAACTGGGCGCTTCGCAGCGGCGGCGATCGCTGCCGGTTTGACTTCACAAGCACCGGTCGCAGCGGTCGTTGCCAAGCCCCCCGCACCCTTCACGCCGGCCACTTTGGCCGCAGCATTCGCAGCATCGACTGCCGATGCAACGGCTCACGTCTTGGCACCATTGCCATCGAACGCACCGGCACTGGATTCGGAGATCATCGAGGAACTGTGGAGCGCGATGGGCGACCAGTTCAAGCAACTGGTGCATGTGTTCCTCGACGACGCGCCCGGCCATCTGACCAAACTCGAAGCCGCCGCGGTAATCGGCGACATTGCCGCCATGGCCGATCCCGCCCACGCACTCAAGTCCTCCAGCGCCAATCTCGGCGCGATGGAGGTGTCCGCGATCGCCAAACGCATCGAACACGGCGCACGCGATCGTACCCTCGCCGATGCGATCGGCGTCGTCGCAACCCTTAGTCGTGAGTTCCACCGCGCCGAGGCCGAACTGCGGACGCTGCTGTATTAGCGGTGCTGCGTGACTGCTTCAGCGTCCGACGACTTTGCGCGGCGGGTGTTCGTCTCGCTCGAACTGGACAGCCGGTTGCAGGCCGAGGATCGTGACGCCTGCGGCCATTGCCTGAGCCTGCGGCGCCAGATGCACCAGCGCCCGCGCATAGACGCCCCGCTTGAAAGTCACCACATGTTCCACCGGATACCAGAAATCGACCCAGCGCCATGTATCGAACTCGGGCTTCTCGGTCAGGTCGAGCCTCACGTCGTTGTCGTTGGCAAGCAGGCGCAGCAGAAACCACACCTGTTTCTGGCCGATGCATTGCGGACGCTCGTCGCGACGCGTACTGCGGTACGGCAATCGATAGCGTAGCCAGCCTGGCGTCGCACCCAGCACCTCGACGTGCTCGGGCAACAAACCTGTTTCCTCGCGCAACTCGCGAAACATCGCCTCGAGCGGAGTCTCGTCGGTGTTCATCCCGCCCTGCGGGAATTGCCAACCATCGCGATGCACGCGTCTGGCCCAAAACACCTGCCCATCCTCGCGCATCAGCACGATGCCGACGTTGGGCCGGTAACCGTCCGGATCGATCACGGCACGGACTCCGAAATATCAATGACCCGACTCTGCCACAGCCGGCCGATGCGCCACAAGCCAAAGCGCAGCCGAATTGACGTGCGGCGCCATGACATGGACAATGCGCGGCTCCCGGCAGTGCGCAAACCCATGCCAAACGCAGTACGGTAAGCCCGGTGGAAAATCGAAGGTGTCGGGCATTGGACGCTACGGCAAGCGCAGGCGGTGCGGACGGTGCAACCCGGCGCTCAGCATGCCGGAGTCAAGCGGTATAGTTCCGAAAATTTGGCTATGTAGCTCAGCTGGTTAGAGCGTGGCACTCATAATGCCGAGGTCGGTGGTTCGAGTCCACCTATAGCCACCAATTTAGTATTGAAAATCAATAATCTGCAATCTCAAGCCCGCCCTCGAAGTGGGTTTTTTTGTTCCCAGAATCCGAGCACGAATTTGATTGGGGGTCATCGGCGGCTGCAAAGTCCGATAGCACCCAATACCGGCTTGCATCAGCAGGCGAGCTGGAACCGCACTGGCTCAGGAGAAATGCCGCCACGACGAATCGTGAATAGGTAGCCATGGAACCCACTACCGGCGGACATGAGTAGTCGAGTAATAAACCTCGCTTGCTCGGAGAAAATTCCGTCACGACGATCGTGTCTGGGTTGCGGAGACCGACTACCCGTGGAGTTTGACAGGTTGGCAGCAACTGCCTTTGGGACCTGTGCGGCTAAAATGGAGGATCCCACCTCAGTGATCGGTCAGTAACCGACGTCGGTCAGCCGAAGCTACGAAATCAGTATTTCACTATTGATGTCACGTGTCATGACACCTCGTTGACCCCTAGCCTCTATCGCGTGGAATCGATCGCGATATCGAGCAACGCCAAGTCCGTGGCGTTGACTCTGAGCTCGGTGGCAAGTTGCATCCAGGTGTGGACGATGCCGCGAACCTCTTCCTCGATCGCCTGCACGCGAGCGCGCTTGAGGCGGTAGTAATCGGAAGTTGCGCGCAGATGGGCTGAGATCGGACGTGGATCGTCTGCATCGATCGCCAACGCGTGGGTGTTCTTGTCGGCGTTCGGATTGATGTCGAATGCCGGTGACAGGCGCCAGCCACCCGGCGCCCGAAGGAATCCATGATTGCGTAGATGGTCGTCGCGGTTGCCGACGAGGATCGAGAACAGGATGCGGCGATAAAGCTGCTCAAGATCGGCGCGGATGGTGGCCGGGTCGCCGGCCGTTTCGATCAATTCGGCAAATTCGAGATAGCTGCCACCTTCGCCGTCGCGACGTTGCAGGAGGGTCATGGCCGATGCGTAGACCCGGCGTGTCGCGTGGATGCGATCGAATCGCTGGACAGCGAAGGTGTGGCCGCGGGTCGAAAAGCGGTAACGCCGCATGGGCGGGACGTTGATGCCGGCGCGGCGCGCAAGTTCGCCGACCAGAAACTCGAGCAAACCTACGTCCCGGCGATCATCGCTCGCAGGAAACTTGGCAATCCACATCGAGCCGTCTTCATCAGTAAACGATGCTTTCGGTCTGGCACCACCCAGACTCGTACCCGGCAGAACCAGCATGCCCAACCATTGCCGGTATTCCGGCAACTGTTCAGCGTCGTCCTGTTCGAGTCGAGCGACGACGCCCTCCAATTCGCGCAGTCGGGCGAGAGGTGGTGCGCCGAGTTCGTGGTCGTCGACCCAAGCCTGTGTTTCCGGATCCCTGAGCCGCAGCCCACCCATGCGGGTCGCATCGTTGACGCCGGTCAGAAAGTCCCAGTCCCGCAGGCCGCGCGGTGGGCGCCCCTCGTCCTTGGCTTCCATTGCTTCGCGACGCTCCATGAGGACACGGCCCCAGCGATCGGGAGACATATCCAGGAAGGTTCCCTGCAATACCATTCCCTGATCCGGGTGGAAGTCGCCGCGGAACAGAGGCAGGTCCGGATCCAGAGAAAAGGCTGCTGGCGCGGCTGTGCCATCGAGCCAAGCCGAGTCATAGGCAAAGCGGACCACTTCGCCGCTTTTGCCCGAGGTGCGGGATAACACGCCAACCCTGACTTCGCTCGGCGCGAGCGTCGCATCGGCGAGCCAGACTTCCAGCGTGTTCACGAGGTTGTCCGTTTAAAGGGAGCGCGCTTCAATTGACTGTCCTGAATCGCGTGGCCTTGTTCGTCGTCTGCGGCGAGCAGATCGATGTCCTGGCCCAAGCCCAGCACATGCAGCATCCGCATCAGCGTGGCGACACTGGTGGTGGCGTTGCCGGCTTCCAGCTTGCCCACAGTCTGGATGGTCACTCCGACGCGTTCAGCAAGAATCGCTTGGCTCATACCGCGGCGCAAGCGCGCCGCGCGCAAACGCCGGCCTAACGCCTGGATTTGGCGCTGAGCGGCCGGATAGATTGGGGGCGTGCGCTTTGCCATACGCAATTAAATAGCATTAAACGTAAACAACTTCAATTTAATTATGCTTTTCTCAACCTTAAGAGCGAATACATCGTGAGGTCAGGGTGACAGGTTGCGCCGATACAGCTATCGGATGTGTTGATAACGCCGCGGTAATGCCCCCTCAGGTCAGCTGACGTCAAAAGTGGAATTTTCTCGTACGCTTTCCCAAGGTCGTTCCATGAAAGAGTTCCGAATCACTGATAGTCAGATCATTGCCGTGCTCAGGCAGGCCTCGGCCGGCACGCGGTTCCCCGAGCTGTGCCGCACGCATGGCATCAGCTCGGCCACGTTCTACAAGTGGCGCAGCAAGTTCGGCGGCATGGATGCATCACTGATGTCCCAGCTCAAGGAGCTACAGGACGAGAACCGGCGCCTGAAGAAGATGTACCCCGACGCACTGATCCTGCCCTGCTCCTCACTCAACCTATTCGATAATTCAGAAAGGGCAAATCCACCCTGGTCGCGATGCCTGCATTGTTGCTTCCGCTATTCCGGCAGGTTACGTTCGATCGTTGCCGGCAATCAGCTCGTGAGAAATCGGGGAATTTGGGGTTTCCGAGTCCTGCGCGATGACGGCTCGGGAGAACTATCTTGAAATCCGCCCATCACAACATCGATCGTATCCAGGATATCGAGATCTTCGTTCGCATCGTCGAGCGCGGATCACTGACCGCAGCCGCAGTGTCGCTAGACTTGGCGAAACCGCTGGTGTCGCAGCGGCTGGCATCGCTGGAACGGTCGCTAGGGGTGCGCTTGGTCGATCGCAGCAGCCGGTTGTCGGTGCTCACCGAACACGGTCGCGAATTTTTCGGGCGCGCCCAGTCGATCCTGAAACTGGTTCGGGAATCCGAAATGGCGTTACGCACCCAATCGGCCGAATTTAGCGGCACGTTGCGAATCTGCGTTCCCTCCACCTCTGTCTCTACAGGCAACATTGCGAGGTTCGTCGACCTGTTCCGCCAGCACACCAACTTGTGCATCGAGATGCGTGTGTCGGATCGGCCCGTCGATGTGATCGGGCGGGGCTTCGACGTTGCAATCTATCTCACGGATGCTCCTGATCGGCATCCCGGCGACATCATTCTCGCGCAACACCCGACGTCGTTGGCCGCAGCCCCGGAGTATCTCAATCGCATGGGGCGTCCGACCTGCCCAGACGATCTACTGTGCCACCGCACGGTTCGCGCAGTATCGAGCCGCGGTCGTCCGGCCGATTGGTCATTGACTGGCGTGGATGGACAAACTGTTGTTGTGCCACCGGCCGGAGCGATGTTCCTGAGCGACGAGGATCGCGTCATCTACTCCGCACTTCGCTGCGGTGCCGGGATCGGCCGCTTGCCGCTCGGTTACATCGCCAAGGCCGCAAAAATTGGCGAGTTGGAAGTCGTGCTTCCGCAGTGGCGATTTCGCCCGATCGTGATCGCTGCAACATTGCGTCGCCAAGGCCCGCGATCGAAGAAGGTGGCCGCATTACTGGAAGCGGCAATGGCCGTAGTGAAGCAAATCGATGAATTCGCTTTCTCGTCGCCGCTGGAACAGTACTACCACGACCAGGTGGCGCTGAACGCGCGCTGATCAGCAACGGTCCATTCGGGCTATCGAAGTGTCCGACAGCCAACTCGCTGCCATCGACGGTTGCGTCTGCATGACCGTCCCGCAACTCCTACCAAAGCTGGTTGAACTTTCGATCGCACCAGCTCCCAAGTCATGAGGGCGTCCTGCCGGGTCCTCCTGAAGTACGCATTTCAGCCAGATCAATCTCGTCCGCACAGCACCACGTGTGCACTGAGCCGTGGATGCGAATTCTGCAACTGATGGTTGCGACTTTGGCCGCCTGGTGTCGAGTCTGCGATGAGAGCATTAGGTGCCCTCAGGGGGGGCGTCGTGTCATGAGAACTAACTCACCTACTCAATCAATTGGGGCAAATCATGAAGCAACATCGACTTGTCATCGCAGTATCGTGCGCTGTGCTGGCGCTCAGTGGAAACCTCATGGCCGCGCAGACGGTCGGTATCGGCAATGGATGGACCAGCCCAGGAGTTACCAACGGCAAACTCACGTTGTTTCTAACCGACCCGGATCTTGGCGTCGTCGGAAGCTACTCCAATGGCCACGACACGATTTACTTCGATGCGCGTTCGGCGCAGACGAAAAACGGTGCAAGCTCGTTGAGCGTGCGCCTGCTTGACGCAAACGGTCGCACCATCGCCACCGCAGGCCATAGCATGGATGCAAAGTGGCACAAAGCAGAATATTTCGACGCGCATTCGGTGGCGGCGAGCCAGAAGCTGGCGCGCTCGCTTGGAAACGAACTCAACATCGCGTTGTCCGATCCGGTTTTCAACGCAGAGCGTTCTGCGCTGATCAGCCTGTCCGATGATATGGCCAGTGCAGATCTAAGTCGAAAAGTGCTGGTTGAGAACCTGCCTAATTCGGTTTCCGCATCTACTCCCGCATCGGCACGCGACGACTACTACCGGCGAACCTTGGGTGACTTGCACGTGTCGCTCGACAAGCAGGGCGATTTCGACGCGACATTCCGTGGCACCCACATGCAGGCCGCGCAACTATCGTTTCCCGGCGAGCAGAACGAAGAGGGCAAGCTGGGCCGCATCGAGACCTATGCGCGCTTGCTGAGTCCCGACGGTCAAGCGTTGGCGGAGGAACTTGGCGGCGACTCGGCACCCAGCCAATGGACCAGCGGCAGCGATACCGCGGCAACCTTCGCATCGGACGACGTCAGCACGCACCTGCAAAAATTGGGCGGCGCTGCGCTGGCGGCACACACGTTGGCGAAAACTCGGTCGCAAGGCGGCGGTCTGCTTTCAGCACACGAGATCCGGTCATTCGAGCATATGGCCAGCGAGTTACGCGACAACCTGATTCCGCAAACAGATGAGGCCAAGGACGCCGCAGAGCGTGATCGCCTGGCCCATGGCGGAGCGCATCCCATGGCAGGAGGCACTTGGTCGCCGACCTACAACAAGTCCACGAACTTCCAGGAATATACCCATCCGGTTGCGGCGCCCGTTGGAGAGCATTCCGGAACCTACGTGCGGCGATACACCTGGTCCAGCCCGTCAAGTTATACGTTGCAGGGTTATCAGGGTTTCGGAAATCACGGCAGTTATCCGTACAACTCTGACATGACTTATCGCTGTCAGTTTTCGGGAAATTTCCACAGTGTCTGGGCGTATGCACCGCAACGTAATACTCTCACTGGCAATTCCAGCGACCATACCTGGCACTCGTGTAATACGGGATACCTCATCTCAAGTACCTACGGGCACAACTGCAACGATGATGCGTGGACGCAGTTGATGTGGACCAATTTCCGGGGCAGCGAAGCCAGCCCGGACCACAACAAATGCAACGACGTCTGGCCAGATGACAACGGGCCGCATTGCACCGATGCGGGTTCTGCTCGGTAATTTGACCCCAAGTGATTCCCCCGGTTTTGCCGAGGGAATCACCTAACGCCATGAATCGGGAGGGTTCGCCGTATCGCATGGCTCGCTCGATTGCGAATCGATTCTTCCAGCGACCGCGATCAGAGGATTGCTGTTCTGCTGCGAAATTTTTGCCGAGCGAACGCGTCTGCGGCTCACCCTTGTTGCCATTCTGATCTTCTGCGGAGGTTTCCCATGCGCCTTTTGACCCTCACGATTTTATTCACCGTTCCATTCACCGTGCTCGCCTCAACCTTGGTCAACGCGGACGCCAAGCCGCGAATTGTCGATGCAATGAACACGGCGGTGGAGCAGCCTACCGGCTACCCACTTGGTGAGGCCGCGATCCGCAAGGCGATGGGCGCGATGTCCCCCGGAACAAGGATCGACGCCATCCGGCCAACGCCAGTCGCCGGACTGATGGAAGTCGATGTGCCCAACGACCTCATCTATGTGTCCAGCGACGGTAAGTACCTGCTGACCGGCAAGATCATCGACACTGCCACCCACCGAGATCTCACCGAGGCCTCGCGCGCTGTCCAGCGTCACACGCTGCTCAGGGGCATCAGCGCTTCGCAGATGATTGTGTTTGCGCCCAGTCACCCGAAATACACCGTCTCGGTATTTACCGACCTCGACTGCGGCTTCTGCCGCAAGATGCATTCGCAGATCGCTGACTACAACAAGGAAGGCATTGCTGTGGACTACCTGTTCTACCCGCGCGAAGGTATCGGCAGCGAGTCTTATGAAAAAGCAGTTTCAGTCTGGTGCGCGACCGACCGGCCGAAGGCCTTCACCGATGCCAAGAAAGGCCTCCCCGTGGCCAATGCTCATTGCACGAATCCGGTCGCTCAGGACTACACCTTGGGCAGGAAAGCGGGCGTCGATGGCACGCCCTCGGTCTATGCCGCCGACGGCACGCAAATCGGCGGCTATGTGTCACCCACCGAAATGCGCGCAAAGCTGGACAAACTGGCAGAGAAGCCAAATTCCTGACGACCGCTGCATTCTCCGGCAAGGAGACGCGCGGCTAAATGATCTAACGCAATCAGGTGCCTATCGCGTCTTACTCACATCTTGGGAAACACCTGGGTTGTACCTGCTCATCGATCAGGCGTGCGTCGAAGGCAATCGTGCGATCGCCCCAATCCCCGCCGCAAATTCAGCGCACCAGAAATTCCGTGGAAATCACCAGCTCAGGCGACTCGCGCTCTGATCTTGCATTCTTGCGCTCTTCCACTGCGTCGGACAACGCGGCTGGTTTCCGCTCCTGACACGCAGGTGAGCGCCGCTGGTGTTCACTTACCAGGCATCTAGCGAACTCTTGACCTAGAGATGATCGCTTCCGGTCCTCAACGATTGGCTTGGCTCATGATGTGCGTTAAGCGCTTGCACACAATCGTGCGTCAAAGACTGGCTGCGCCCAACGTGTCGCAACTGCCGATGTCGCCGGAGTCGAAACCGGCCTTGAACCAGTGTGTGCGCTGGGCAGCAGTGCCATGCGTGAATGAATCCGGCACGACATACCCTTGCGCGGCTTTCTGCAACGTGTCGTCGCCGACCTGCGAGGCGGCATTGAGGGCAGCCTGGATGTCGCCGGCCTGCAGCCATTGCAATTGCTGCTGCGAGCGATTGCCCCATACACCAGCGAAGCAATCCGCCTGCAGTTCGATGCGCACCGAGAGGCCGCTCGGGCCGTCCATCGGCATGCCGCGCCGGCGCAGCTCGTCTTCCTTTTTCATGATACCGAGCAGGTTCTGCACGTGATGGCCGACTTCGTGCGCAATCACATACGCGCGAGCGAAGTCCCCGGTCGCATGAAAACGCGTGTCCATCTGCTGGAAGAAGTCGAGATCGAGATAGACGCGGTGATCATTGGGACAGTAAAACGGACCCATCGATGCTTGCGCCGCACCGCAGCCGGAAACAATCTGACCATGGTAAAGCTCAAGCTTGGGTTGTTCGTACTGCGCGCCCTTTGACTGGAAATACGCGCCCCAGACATCCTCGGTGCTACCAAGCACGTGACTGACGAATTTTTCTTGGGGATCGGCAAGATTCGCCGGTTGCCCCTGCGTCGGGACGCTGTCGGCGGGCTGTCCACCGCCCAGCAGGCCCATGATTAGCGGTCTGGTCTGCGGAACGATCAAAGCAATGATCGCCAGAATGATGGTGGCACCGATGCCGAGGTGCACCCCGCCGAAGCGCATGCCACCGCCACCGCCGCCCCCGCCGCCCTCTTCAACGTTCGAGCTTTGCCGACCTTTCTGCCAGTCCATGTGCGCACTCCTTCCGCCCGGGGTTCACCATACATGGGGCGAGAACCAGGCCGCAAGACATTCTCGCCGCGCGGCCAGTGCCGGATTTAGCGGGCGTTTTACGATGGGGCTCATCACGTGCATGAACCAGCCGCAGATGACGAAGCCAATACTTGCGGCCAACTACCAAACGTACAAGCTGTGAGCGGCTCGGTGCAGCGCTCTTGCCATGCCACTGAGCCGGTAGGGCGACGAGGAAAGACATACGAACGCGCATAGCTCAGGCGCGATTCATCCACACGCCCGGGTACGGTGCAAAATGGGCCATCGCACGCCATTGCGTACGCACGCCGACTGGCAGGACGCCGGAGATTTTTTCGGAGATGGATCATGACCGCTTTGAAACACCGCACACTCTTGTCGCTCGCCGTTTTCGCCGCAGTTGCGGCATCGGCCCCTGCTCTTGCTGCGCCTGCATTGAATTCGACCGATCGCACCTTCCTCAAAGATGTCACGGCCTCCAACCAGAAGGAGATCGATATCTCCAACGCAGCCGTTCGTCAAGCCAGCTCGCCGAAGGTCAAGGCGTTTGCTCACACGATGGTGCGCGACCATACCAATCTCAGTGAAGCCATGTCCAAGCTCAACGATGGATCGGTTCCTGCGCCTGCATCGCCTGATGCGCCCGATGCCGATCTGGCTGCGATGAGCGGTGCCGATTTCGACAAGGCCTACAGGGACAAGATGGTCGGCGATCATGATGCGACTGTCGCCAAACTCGTCGCAACCGCAAGCGACAGCCAGTTCAGTGCATCAGTGCGCGCCACAGCAAAAAAAGCGCTGCCCACAATCCGTCACCACGATGCGATGGCAAAGGCGCTCGATCAGTCACTGGCATCCAGCCACTAAAGTTAAACCATCGCTCCGGGGACGGCACTCCATCGGGTTGAACTGACAGGCATCCAAGACGATGAGTCTGACGGAATACCGTCGCAAACGACGTTTTGGCAAGACCACCGAGCCCGCGCCGGGCCAGGCCTTGCCGCCGGGCAAGCGCGCGATCTTTGTGGTGCAACTGCACCACGCCAGCCGCCGTCATTACGACTTCCGGTTGCAGGTCGGCGATACGCTGAAGTCGTGGGCGGTGCCGAAAGGGCCCAGCTACGATCCGAGCATCAAACGCATGGCGGTCGAGGTCGAAGACCACCCGATCGCCTACGCGACCTTTGAAGGCGACATACCGAAGGGCGAATACGGCGGTGGACACGTCGCACTGTTTGATGAAGGCGTGTGGTCAACGCAGGGCAATGCCGAAGAGCAATTGGTCAAAGGTCATCTGCGTTTCGAGCTGTTTGGAAACAAATTGCGCGGCGGCTGGCATCTGGTTCGTTCCGGCAAACCGGCCAGGCAACCACAGTGGCTCCTTTTCAAGGACAAAGACGGCTACGCCGGTACGCTGGAAGCCGACGATCTGCTCGGCGACATCACGCCGCCTCCGGAAGCCGATGCTAAACGCGCCGGTCGTGGAAAAGCCGACAAGATAGGCGGGAGTGCGGTCGCGCGGCCACGCTCCGCGCGCCGCGTGGATTGGGCGAAAAAAGCGTCTGCCCTCTCCAACGCACGCAAGACGTCGCTCCGCAACGAAGCGTTCGCGCCACAGCTGGCCAAGCTAGGCGTAAAGCCGCCCGATGGTTCGCAATGGTTGCACGAGATCAAATGGGACGGCTATCGGCTGGTCGTGACGATTGTCAAAGGCAGCGTGCGCATCTGGTCGCGCAATGCGATCGAGTGGACCGACAAGGTTCCGGAAATTCGCGCCGCGATCGAACAACTCGGCCTTGCCGACGCCGCGCTCGACGGCGAGCTGATCGCAGGACGCGGCACCCAGACGGACTTCAACCTGCTACAGGCGACGCTCTCGGGCGAACAACAAGGCGCGCTGACGTATGTGCTGTTCGATCTGCTGCACCTGGCTGGATACGCGATCGATCGGGCGCCGCTGCATGAACGCAAAGCGCTGCTCGCGCAGATCCTCGCCAAGCCAGTGCCACGGCTGGCCTTGAGTTCGCACATTACTGGCGACGGATCCGCCGCCTACCAGTTGGCAAGCGATGGCGCGTTCGAAGGCATCATTTCGAAACGCGCCGATGCGGCCTATCACGCGGGACGCAATGACGACTGGCGGAAAACCAAGAAGCTCGATTCCAACGAATTCGCTGTCGTCGGCTACACCCATCCGAAAGGTAGCCGTACCGGATTCGGATCGCTGCTGCTGGCTCGGCCTGATCGTGGGGGATGGCGCTATGTCGGCCGCGTCGGTTCGGGATTCAACGACATGCAGTTGCGCGATCTGACCGCACGCATCGGCAACGCAGGCACCTCGAAACCTACCGCGACCGTGTCGCCCGACGTTGCCAAAGATTTGCGCGATGCGCTGTGGTTTCCACCCATGTTTGTAGCGGAGGTCTTCATGCGCGGTACCGGCTCGTCGGGTCTGCTTCGTCAACCCTCTCTCAAGGCAATTCGACTGGACAAGAAAGTGGCCGACCTCGGCGATTCCGACCACCCGGCCAGTGCTACGCTCAAGTCCGGATCGACCATCAATGCTGCGACAAAAAAGGCGACCTCTCCAAAAGGCAAGCCGAAGGCTGCGACCGCCGAACCCGTGCGCCTGAGCAGCCCCACCAAGATCATCTTTCCAGACAAGGGTTACACCAAGCAGCAGGTGTTCGATTACTACACCGCTGTAATGGACTACCTGCTTCCCGAGATCATCGATCGGCCACTCTCAGTGATCCGCTGTCCGAGCGGTGCCGGCACGGCGTGCTTCTTTCAGAAGCACCATACGCCCGGGTTGAAGCGCATTGATCTGGTGCGTCTTAAGGAAGAGACCGGTAACAATGCCAACTATCTCGTCGTCCGCGATGCGGTTGGCGTGCTCGAGTTGGTGCAGTTCAACGCGATTGAATTTCACCCGTGGGGATCGACCGCCGAACAACCCGATGTAGCCACTCGCGTCGTCTTCGATCTGGACCCTGGAATCGGCGTGCCTTTCAAGCGAGTCAAACAGGCCGCAGTGCATATACGCGACCTGCTTAAGAAGCTCGAATTGCAGTCGTTCTTGCGCACGTCGGGCGGCAAGGGTCTGCATGTGGTTGTGCCGTTGAATCCAGGTTGCCAGTGGGATCTGGTCAAGCGCTTCGCACACGGTTTTGCAGACGCATTGGCTACGTCCGAACCCGATCGTTTCGTGTCGGTGTCCAGCCTGAAATTGCGGCCCGGTAACATCTTTATCGATTATCTGCGCAATGGCCGTGGCGCCACGAGCGTCGCCTCCTATTCATTGCGTGCGCGGGAAGGGGCACCAGTCGCCATGCCGCTGGCGTGGAGGGAACTGAGCGCCCTCAAGCACGCCAACGCCTACACGATGCTCGATGTGCCCGGACGCCTGAAACGGCGCCGTAGCGATCCATGGGCCGGTATCGATGCGATCGCACAGAACCTGGCCCGGTGGGCTCACGATTAGGATGAACTACTGTCGAAGGATGGACGGAAGCTTGACGAGCAGTCTGCGAAGCGCGGCCTGAATCTGGATTTTACGCGTTCATGGGTGCCAGTACTTTATCCAGCTTTTTCATTCCTCACGCATCAATGACCCGGCGTGATGATCTTTGATCAATGCTGCGAAGACACCTCGATATCCACGCGATCGGGCGAGGGAGCCTGCGACGCTTTCCGCCTGGATGTTGTTTCAGCGTTGATCAAATCGACGACAATCCCGCGTTGTTCAAGCAGCTTCGCAACGGCCTGGGCGCGTTTGGTTGCGACGACCTTGTTCCAGTCGGGCGCATGGCCGGTGACGGTGACCGATGTCGCGTTCCAGCGCTTGAGCGCCCACGCATCGACTTCAGCGGCCTGCAGTCCGTCGCCTGTGAGATCGGACTGGCCATGATCGAAGAGAACGCGCAGCAGCGGCTGCAGCGGAGGGATGACCTGGAACCGGGTTTCTGCATTGGCCCCGCCGACATTCTTTTCCATCGCTCGGGCGCCGGCCAGATCGATCCCGGAGCCGGCACGCAATCGCATGCGTGGAATGGTTCCATCATCCAGTGACTGCAATGTGCCCAGTTGCGCGAGCATTGCGTCGCGAAATCGCTGATCGCGGGATTCGACCTTGCGCCGCGCATCGCGCTCTGCTGTGGCCGCGCTCTGAAGATCCTCAACGCTTTTTTGCAGGTCGGCAAGCGTGGACCGCCGCAGGGCGTCGGTGTCATCGTTGGTAGTGACGACTTCGCGCAGCTCCACATGGGTGTCGCGGCGCAGTTGTGTTTGCAGATCCGACTGTATCTTGCTGTCGAGTTCAGGAACGAACCTCGGCGTCATGAAGACCGCATCGACAAGCAACGGGTTGATGGATGAATCCACGCGCAGCGTGGTGACACGTCCGCCGACGTGGCTTGCATTGTCCTCAAGAACCGCCCGGACGGTGCGCTCGACCTGAGTACGCACCACGATCTTGCGCAAGGCCAGCCCCAGAGGAACCGAGAGCACGACGAAGATTCCGATGACGAGGATCGCCTGTAATACCGATTGTTTCGGCGAATCCGTGCCCTTGAAACCATAAATCCTGGCCACGATCGTCACCGACAGCGCGATCGCGAGCAGATTGGTCATGAACAGGAAGAATGCACCACCGGCAATGTGCGGGTTCTGCAGCGCCAGCCCATACCCGGCCACCGCCAGCGGCGGCATCAGGGCGGTTGCAATGGCCACACCGACGATGGTCTCGCCCTTGCGCGTGATCGTCGCGTAGGCACCTGCCAGGCCAGAAAAGACCGCGATCAGCAGGTCGAACAGGGTTGGATCGGTGCGCGCGATGATCTCGGAAGTGGCGTCCTTGAGCGGCGAAAACCAAACGATTGCCACCGCTGTCAGCGCTGCCAGCCCGATCCCGACACCCAGCGAACCGAGTGCACGCCGCACCGTGCCCGAGGCAAACGTCGCCAGGCCCATGCCGAGCTCGACAATCGGACCCATCAGCGGCGAGATCAGCATCGCGCCGATAATCACCGCGACCGAATTCTGCAGCAGCCCGAGCGTGGCGATGCCGCTGGACAGCACCGTCATGAACGCGTAGCGCGGCGCGAGCGCGCTCTCCGATGCGACGTGCTCGAGCACGGCTGCGCGGTCGCAGCTTTCGACGGCCGTTCGGCGCCAGTGCAGCGCGCGCAACCAGATTTTTCGCAGAAAGTTCATGAAGTCGTCGATCAGCGTCCTGCTGCATTCTGGCCCATGCGTGGCTTGCCCGCACGCGCGACATCAAGCGATCCGGAACCGACACTCCCGTAGGCGAGACGGCGCAGCCTAGAATGCAGCGATTCGCCAGCGGTGGAGAAACGAATGTTCCAGATCGCGATCGCCTGCGTGGTCATCACAGCGCTGCTGGCTTATGTGAACCACCGTTTCATTGGTCTGCCAACCACCGTCGGGGTGATGGCGATCGCCTTGTTGCTGTCGCTGGCTTTGATCGGGCTGGATCACTTCGGGTTCGGATCGCTGCACGACTACGAGAAACGCCTGCTCGATTCGATCGATTTTTCGCAAGTGCTGATGCAGGGAATGTTGTCGGTGCTGCTGTTCGCCGGGGCTCTGCACGTCGATCTGAGCCAGTTGCGAGACTACCGATGGCAGGTGGCGGTGCTGGCTGTGGTGGGGACGGCATTGTCAACCGCGATCGTCGGATTCGGCGTGTGGTACCTGTTGCCGCTGCTCGGGATCGGACTGCCGCTGACGTGGTGCCTGGTCTTCGGCGCGCTGATCTCGCCGACCGATCCGATCGCGGTCATCGGCATCCTCAAGTCAGCTGCCGCGCCCGACAACGTCGGCGTCGTTGTCGCCGGGGAGTCGCTGTTCAACGACGGTATAGGCGTCGTGCTTTTCTCTGTGCTGCTGGGCGTGGCGACCGGAAGCGGGTCGCCGCAATGGCATGACGCCTTCATGTTGCTGCTGCGCGAGGGCGCCGGCGGTCTTGCGCTTGGCGGCGCGGTGGGCGTCGTGCTATTCGCGCTGCTGCGCAGCATCAACAGCTACGAGGTCGAAGTCATGCTGACTCTGGCTGCAGTGCTTGGCGGGTATGAGCTCGCTCAAGGCGTGCATGTGTCGGGCCCGCTCGCGATGGTCGTCACCGGATTGATCATCGGCAACCACGGCCGCGCACTGGCGATGTCCGATACGACGCGGCACCACGTGGACCTGTTCTGGAAACTGCTCGATCAGATCTTGAATGCCGTGCTGTTCGTGCTGCTCGGGCTGGAGATTGTGGTGGTTCCATTCAGCCCGTCGGTGTTTCTCGCCGCAGTCGGCGCCGTTGTCGTGACCCTGATTGCGAGAACGCTGACGGTGGGAGCGCCGGTAGCGGCGCTGCGCCGGTGGTTCAAGCTGCCTACCGGATCGTGGCAGGTGCTGACCTGGGGGGGCTTGCGCGGGGGGATATCTGTTGCGCTGGCGCTGTCCTTGCCGTACGGACCGGTGCGTGATCTCGTCCTCGCACTGACCTACGGTGTGGTCGTGTTCTCGATCCTGGTTCAGGGCCTCACCATCCGCAGTCTGATCGAACGCGTCTTCAGCGCCGTGCGCCGCAGCGAATCCGGCGCATTGCACTCCTGATCAAAAGTGCCCCACTTCCTGACGATGGCCGATTTACGGTCTGCCGGGTCAGGTGCGCCGCGCAATCGATTGCCACGATCTACGACAACTGCCGTTGCTTGCCGGTACGCTGTAGGATCGTCGAAAGCCCGGGCGAGAATCCTCCTTGATCACCGTCCACCATCTCGCGCAGTCGCGCTCGCAGCGCGTCTTGTGGCTACTCGAAGAGCTGGGACTGGACTACGAGATCGCCCCCTACCTGCGCGATCCGGCAACTCAACAGGCGCCGGCCGCGCTACGGGAAGCCCATTCGTTGGGCAAGGCGCCGGTCATCGTGGATGGCGAAACGACCGTCGCCGAATCGGGAGCGATCATCGAATACCTTGTCGGGAAATTCGGCAAGGACTCGGGACTGCGCCCGCCCGAAGGTTCGCCCGACCGTCTCCGCTACACCTACTGGTTGCATTACGCCGAGGGATCGGCCATGACTCCACTATTGCTGGGCCAGGCATTTGCGCGGCTTCCGGAAACATCGATGCCCTTCTTCATGCGGCCGATCGCGGCCAGGGTTGCGCGGTCGATGTATCGCACGCGGATACGACCGCAGATTGCGGTCCATCTGGATTTCATGGAAGCGGCACTCGACAAATCCCAGTGGTTCGCAGGCGCTGCATTCAGCGCGGCGGATATCCAGATGAGCTTTCCGGTCGAGGCGATCGTGGCGCATTTTGGACCTGGAGCGCATCGACGCAGGCTCGTCCATTGGCTCATACGCATTCACGCGCGCCCTGCGTACCAGCGCGCGATCGCGAATGGCAGAGTCGCGCGGTGAACAACCCAACGAGCGCGTGATCAGGATGGAAAGACCGTTGACGAAGAGCGAAGGTGACTGTCGCTGCCCGGACGTCGACGTCCGTTCCGAAACCATTCGCCCGAACCGAGCATCGAATCCTCATGGATGAGGCTGTGCGTCAAGTCGCCTGAAACCTTCGACAATCATCACGTCTGTTTTGGCCGAAGCGATGGCGTGCCGATGTAGAGGGTGCGATTCGACGCACTCGCAGCGAACATTGGCACCAAGGGCAGCGGGCTATCGTAGCTGCCACCGTCGTAGCTGCACGCGTATGCCGTGTGGATGCTTCGTGTGCCAGTCGGACCTTCCGCGTCCGGCAAGGATGGACTTCCACCTGATTGGCCCAGCCACTGTTCGCTACCGAACGGAATGTCGTTTGCACCGCGAGTATCTTGATCCGCTGCGTGCAGTACCGATACCAGGCACCAACCATGACAGGCGCAATTTACGTCGCTGGTCGCACTTGCCCTTTGGATTTCCAGCCGGGAAATCCCGATGCGGCAAGCAAGAGATTCAATTGATGCACAGCGGAGATGACCAACGCATGTCGCGAAAGTACGCACCGTAATGCCTGTTGCCGCGCGCATCCTGACGATCAACGGCGGTTCGTCGAGCATCAAGTTCGCGCTGTTTGAGGCAGACGGCGCGTTGCGACAAATCTTGTCGGGCGCAATCGAACGGATCGGACTGCCTGATGCCACGTTTCAGGTCACCAACGAAAATCCGGAGAACGCGGTTTCGCGCACAGTGAGTGCGTCGAATCACACAGCAGCGGTCGGCGTGCTAACCGACTGGATTGAAAGCAGCTCCGCGTGTGGTGTGCTGACGGCCATCGGTCATCGCGTCGTGCACGGCGGCCCTGATTATTGCGAACCGCAACGCGTCACTTCGGAAATGCTTGCCGAGTTGCGGCGACTGACGGCATTCGATCCCGAACATTTGCCCGAGGAGATCGGGCTGATCGAGGCGTTCCAGCGTCGCTTCCCGGAGCTGCCGCAGATTGCGTGCTTCGACACCGAATTCCATCGCGATCTGCCGCGCGTTGCCAGATTGCTGCCGATCCCGCGCCGCTATGAAGCGATGGGCGTGCGTCGTTATGGTTTCCACGGATTGTCGTATGCGTTTTTGATGAAAGAACTTGCGCGTCTTGGCGATCCCGCTGCCAGTGCGGGCCGGGTGATCCTCGTCCACCTCGGCAGCGGCGCGAGCCTTGCTGCAGTGCGCGATGGCAATTCCATCGACACCAGCATGGGTTTCACGCCGACGTCTGGAATCCCGATGAGTACGCGTTCGGGCGATCTGGATCCCGGCCTGGTCGACTATCTGGCGCGCACCGAAAACATGAGCGAGCAGCAATTCAACGACATGGTCACTACGCAGTCGGGATTGCTCGGCATCTCCGAAACCAGTTCCGACATGCGCGACCTGCTGGCATGCGAGACGCACGACGTGCGGGCGGCCGAGGCGGTGGCGCTGTTCTGCTATCAGGTAAAGAAATGGATCGGCGCGTTCGCGGCGGCGTTGGGCGGCGTCGACACGCTGGTGTTCGCCGGCGGCATCGGTGAGAACTCGCCGGTTGTCAGGGCTCGTATTTGCGCAGGACTTGGATTTCTCGGCATTGAACTAGTCGAAGAAAAGAACGCGGCAAACGAAAGCGTCATCTCAGCCACAGCAAGCAGGATTGCCGTCCGCGTCATTCGCACGGACGAGCAATTCATGATCGCGAAGTCCGTTATTCGCGTCCTCGAGACCGAACTACACGGAGATCGCTCGTCATGACAAGCCGCACACTCACTCCGGATCTGCTGCACAAGATCGACGCCTACTGGCGCGCTGCAAATTATTTGTCGGTCGGACAGATTTATCTTTACGACAATCCGTTGCTGAAAAAACCGCTGAAGCTCGCGCACGTCAAGCCGCTGGTGGTCGGCCACTGGGGGACCACGCCCGGACAGAACTTCATTTACGTGCATCTGAACCGTGTGATCAAAAAATACGATCTCGACATGTTCTATGTCGCAGGTCCTGGCCACGGTGGGCCGGCGATCGTCGGCAATGTCTATCTCGAAGGCACATGGAGCGAGGTCTATCCGGACATCACCGAGGACGAAGCCGGGCTGAAGAAATTCTTCAAGCAATTCTCGTTTCCCGGTGGAATCTCCAGCCATGTCGCGCCGACCACACCGGGTTCGATCCATGAAGGCGGCGAGTTGGGCTATTCGCTCAGCCACGCGTTCGGTGCCGCGTTCGACAATCCTGACCTGATCGTCGCTTGCGTCGTCGGCGATGGCGAAGCGGAAACCGCGCCGCTCGCCACGGCATGGCAATCCACGCGGATGCTCGACCCCTCCACCGATGGCGCCGTGTTGCCGATCCTGCATCTGAATGGCTACAAGATCAGCAACCCCACGCTCCTGGCCCGCATCGGGCACGAGCAGCTCGACCAATACTTCCGTGGCTGCGGTTGGACGCCTTACTTCGTGGAAGGCGACGATCCGGACACCATGCATGAACTCATGGCCAGCACGCTGGACGCAGCCATCGAAGACATCCGTACGATTCAGAAGAACGCGCGCGACCAGAGCGACGCGGCACGACCGCGTTGGCCGATGATCATCCTCCGCTCGCCCAAGGGCTGGACCGGACCGAAAATGGTTGACGGCCTGAAGAACGAAGGCACATTTCGATCGCATCAGGTTCCGTTACTCGTCAATGCCGCGCATCCCGATCATGTGGGGCAGCTTGAAAGCTGGATGAAGAGCTACAAGCCCGAAGAACTGTTCGACGAGGCCGGCAAGCTGATGCCGGAATTGGCCGAGCTGGCGCCCAAGGGCGATCGCCGAATGGGTGCCAATCCGCATACCAATGGCGGCCTGCTGTTGCGCGATCTGCACATGCCGGATTTCCGCGTGCACGCGGTCGATGTGGTGTCGCCCGGCGCCGTCGATGCGCAGGACACGCTGGTGCTGGGCAAGTTCCTGCGCGATATCGTGGTGGCCAACCAGGACCATCGCAATTTTCGCGTGTTCGGTCCCGACGAAACACTCTCCAATCTTCTCGGGGCCGTATTCGAGGTCACTAACCGCCAATGGGACGCGATCGAACAAGACAACGATGAATTTCTCGCGCCGGCCGGGCGCGTGCTCGATTCAATGCTCAGCGAACACCAGTGCGAAGGCTGGCTGGAAGGCTATCTGCTCACCGGCAGGCACGGCTTGTTCAACAGCTACGAAGCCTTCATCCGCATCGTCGATTCAATGTTCAGCCAGCACGCCAAATGGCTGAAGGTGACCAAGGAGTTGCCGTGGCGCCGGCCGATTGCCTCGCTCAATTACCTGCTCGCCTCGCACGTCTGGCAGCAGGACCACAACGGTTTCACCCATCAGGATCCGGGCTTTCTAGACCACGTCATCAACAAGAAGGCCGACATCGTTCGCGTCTACCTGCCGCCGGATGCCAACTGCCTGCTGTCGACGTTCGATCACTGCCTGCGCAGCCGCAACTACGTCAACGTCGTGGTGGCCGGGAAACACGCATTGCCGCAATGGCTGAGCATGGACGCCGCGGTGTTGCACTGCACGCAAGGCATCGGCATCTGGCAATGGGCGAGCAACGATCAGCACGCCGAACCCGACGTGGTGATGGCTTGCTGCGGCGACACGCCGACGCTGGAAATCCTGGCTGCGGTTTCGATCCTGCGCGAACACCTGCCCGAATTGAAGATTCGCGTCGTCAACGTCGTCGACCTGATGAAACTGCAATCGAGCTCCGAGCATCCGCACGGATTGAACGAGCAGGACTACGACTCGTTGTTCACCACCGACAAACACATCATCTTCGGCTTCCACGGCTATCCGTGGCTGATCCACCGACTCACCTATCGGCGAACCAACCAGAACCTGCACGTTCGCGGCTACAAGGAAGAGGGCACGATCACGACGCCGTTCGACATGCGCGTGCAAAACGATCTCGATCGCTACCACCTGGTGCAGGACGTCATCGACCGACTGCCGCACCTCGGCTCGCCGGGCGCCTACCTGAAGCAGCAGATGCGCGACAAGTTGATCCAACACAAGCAGTACATCGACGAACACGGCGAAGACATGCCGGAAATCCTCGATTGGAAATGGACAGCGCACGCCTGAGTCGGCGCCCGCTGGCTTTGCACAGCAACGACATCAGGAAGGGTCATGCACGCGGTTTCCAAACGATCCGATGCGTCCGATGCCAAGCTCGGATCGAAGCTCGACCCGAAAGACGATCTGAAAACGCTGCCGCTGGCGGAGGTGGAGAAACAGCTGGGCTATTCGCCCGACGGCCTGACCCAGGCCGAAGTGCAGAAGCGCATCACGCAGTACGGCCCGAACGAGATTGAAGAAAAGAAGACCAATCCGTTCCTGAAGTTCCTGACCTACTTCTGGGGCCCGATCCCGTGGATGATCGAGGTCGCGGTGATCTTGTCGGGTGTGGTTGGACACTGGCCGGATTTTTTCATCATCCTGCTGTTGTTGATCACCAATGCCGTGGTTGGGTTCTGGGAAGAGCATTCGGCGGGCAATGCGATCGCCGCCCTGAAAGCCAAGCTCGCGACCACGACCCGGGTCAAACGCGATGGGAAATGGGCGACTCCACCGGCGCGTGAGCTGGTACCCGGCGATCTCATCCAGTTGCGGCTGGGCGATATCGTGCCGGCCGATGCGCGCCTGCTCGATGGCGATCCGATGTCGGTCGATCAATCGGCGTTGACCGGCGAATCGCTACCTGCGAGTCGCAATCCCGGCGATGCCGTGTTCTCCGGTTCGATCGTCCGCCGCGGCCAGAGCAGCGCGCTGGTCTATGCGACCGGTTCAAAAACCTACTTCGGCAAGACCGCACAACTGGTCGAACAGGCGCAGACCGTCAGCCATTTTCAGAAGGCGGTGCTGAAGATCGGCAACTACTTGATCATCCTGGCGGTGGTGCTGGTGGCGGTGATCATTGGCATCGCGACATTCCGCGGCGACCCCTTCCTCACCACGTTGCAGTTCGCGCTGGTGCTGACCGTGGCGGCGATTCCGGTGGCGATGCCGACCGTGCTGTCGGTGACGATGGCCGTCGGCGCGCGCCTGCTGTCGAAGAGAAAAGCGATCGTCAGTCGGCTGGTTGCGATCGAGGAACTCGCCGGCGTCGACGTGCTGTGCGCGGACAAGACCGGCACGCTGACGCAGAACAAGCTGACCTTGGGCGATCCGTTCTGCGTGGAAGGCAGCACGGCCGAACAAGTGATTCTGGATGGCGCACTCGCATCGCATGCCGACAACGGCGACATCATCGACCTGGCGGTACTGGGCGGCGTCAAGGATGCCGAGACCTTAAAGAACTACGAAGTCGTCCACTTCATGCCGTTCGATCCAGTGCACAAGCGCACCGAGGCCAGCGTCAAGGACAAGGATGGCAAGACGTTCAAGGTGAGTAAGGGTGCGCCGCAAGTGATCCTGGAGCTGGCGGCCAATGCTGAGCAGGTGAAGGCGGCGATGGAGAAGGCGGTGAACGACTTCGCCGCACGCGGATTCCGTTCGCTGGGTGTGGCGCGCGCCGATGCCGATGGTGCGTGGCGGCTGGTCGGCGTGCTGCCGCTGTTCGATCCACCGCGCAATGACGCCAAGGCCACCATCGCAACCGCGCTCGCGATGGGCGTGAAGATCAAGATGGTGACCGGCGATGCACTCGCGATTGCCATCGAAACCGCGAAGAAGCTGGGCATGGGGACCAACATCCTCGACGCCAGCAGCCTCGGCGATTCGAAGAAAGAGGAGAGCGCAGCGACCGCCGCATCCATCGAGCAGGCCGACGGATTCGCTCAGGTCTTCCCCGAGCACAAGTTTCATATCGTCGACGTGCTGCAGAAGCGCGGCCACATCGTCGGCATGACTGGCGACGGCGTGAACGATGCGCCCGCGCTGAAAAAGGCCGACTGCGGCATCGCCGTTTCTGGCGCGACGGACGCGGCGCGCGCCGCGGCATCGATCGTGTTGAGTACGTCCGGGCTGGACGTAATCATCGAGGCGATCAAGGAAAGTCGACGCATTTTCCAGCGCATGAACAGCTACGCGATCTACCGCATCGCCGAGACATTGCGCGTGCTGCTGTTCATGACCGCGGCCATTCTGATCTTCAACTTCTATCCGCTCACGGCGGTGATGATCGTGATGCTGGCATTGCTCAACGATGGCGCGATTCTGTCGATCGCCTATGACAACGTGCATTACAAGTCGCAGCCGGAGGCGTGGAATATGCGGCTGGTGCTCGGCGTTTCCACGGCGCTCGGCGTGATCGGCGTGGTGTCCGCATTCGGCTTGTTCTATCTGGGCGAGCGCGTCTTTCATCTCGACCGGCCGCACATCCAGACGCTGATGTACTTGAAGATGTCCGTAGCGGGACATCTGACGATTTTCCTGACACGTACACGGGGCCCGTTCTGGTCGATCCGTCCCGCACGCATCCTCTGGATCGCCGTAGTCGGCACGCAGATCCTGGCGACGTTGATCGCGGTCTACGGATTCTTCATGACGCCGCTCGGCTGGGGCTGGGCACTGTTCGTGTGGGGCTACGCGCTGGCGTGGTTCCTCTTGAACGATCGGATCAAGCTGCTGGCCTATCGGATTTTCGATCCTGTCAAAAAGGAGGGCACGAAGCTTGAATCCAAAGTTGAATCACGTTCGGACGCCGCCCAGAGGGAATCTGAGAAGACGCAAGCGGTGTCACCGGAAAATCCAGCGTCGGAATAGACGCGTCGCCAATCCCCACATATGGCCAAGACGATGACAAACAGCATCGATGTAAAACAGTTCCGGGTAACGCCAGGAGAAAGCGTCAAGCTCGCCGACATGCCGACCGCAGTAGATCCAATCTGCAAGTCGAAAAAACACTACAAGAAACTCCTGAAAGAACACGTCAAGGCACTGTCGGCTGTGCAACGCCTTCACTACGCCTCCGGGCGCTACGCCATGTTGCTGGTCATTCAGGGCATGGACGCCGCAGGCAAGGACGGGGTGATCCGGCATGTCATGTCCGGGGTTAATCCACAAGGCTGCGAGGTCTTCAGTTTCAAGCAACCCAGCGCCGAGGAACTCAAGCGCGATTTCCTGTGGCGCACGACGTGTCGGTTGCCCGAGCGCGGACGTATCGGAGTTTTCAATCGCTCTTACTACGAGGAAGTCCTGATCGTTCGCGTCCACCCGGAGCTACTCCTCGCGCAGGAGTTGCCGCAGAGCCTGCACAGCGACGACGACATTTGGCAGCAGCGTTATCGTTCCATCGTCGATCTGGAAGAGCATCTGCACCGCAATGGCACGCAGATCGTGAAGATCTTCCTGCACCTGTCGAAGGACGAACAACGCAAACGCTTTCTTGAACGTATCGACGAGCCTGACAAGAACTGGAAATTCAACACCGGCGATATCCACGAGCGCACGTTCTGGGATCAGTACATGGAGGCTTACGATGTCTGTCTGACCGCCACCAGCACCCACCATGCGCCGTGGCACGTCGTGCCCGCCGACGACAAGAAAAACGCGCGACTGATCGTTTCGAAGATCGTCCTCAACGCATTCGATGGACTTGATATGGTCTACCCCAAAACAACATCGAAACGCCGGCGCGAGTTGGCGTCCATCCGCAAAACGCTGGCCACGTGAGCCAGCATCAGGAGCATCCCATGGACAGATGCCTGCCCGCATGGGCTTTCTTGTTTATTGCTGTTTGTTCTACAACCGGGTTTTCGTCTTGCAACGGTGCGATCCTGCTTACGGCTTTGCTGGGTAATGCATGTACGCATGGAACCAGCGTCTGAAGGCCGCACCGGCAAGAGCCACCTGAACCCATTGAAGGCAAGCAATGCCCGAAGGTCCATCCATTGTCATCCTCAAGGAACTGGTCTCGCCATTCACCGGTCGCAAGATCGTACGCGTGGAAGGCAACAGCAAGATCGATCAACAGCGGCTCGTCGGTCGCAAGGTCGTTGCGTTCAGGAGTTGGGGAAAACACTTCCTGGTGTGCTGTCCCGAACTCACCTTGCGTGTGCACTTCCTGTTGTTCGGCAGTTATCGGATCGATGAGCGCAAGCAAAGCCCTCCGCGCCTGAGTCTGGGATTCAGCAAGGGCGAGATCAATCTGTATGCATGCTCGGTCAGGTATATCGAGGGCGATCTGGATGATGTCTACGACTGGTCGGCGGATGTGATGTCCGATGTCTGGAGTCCGGCCGCCGCGCGCCGCAAACTCAAGGCACGTCCGGATCTACTCGCCTGTGACGCGCTGCTCGATCAGGACGTGTTCGCCGGTGTCGGCAACATCATCAAGAACGAAGTGCTGTTCCGGATCGGCGTGCAACCCGAGAGCAGGATCGGCTCACTGCCACCCCGCAAGCTGGGCGAACTGATCCGGCAGGCGCGCGACTACAGCTTCGATTTTCTCGCGTGGAAAAAAGCCTACGTGCTCAGGAAACATTATCAGGTGCATACCAAGACCCAATGCCCGCGTTGCGGCAACCGTCTGCAGTACCGGGCGCATCTGGGCAAGACGCAGCGCAGGGCTTTCTTCTGCGATCACTGCCAGAAACTCTACTCATGAAGTTTCCGGCAGGAGGCACGATTCAGAAAATTTCCTGCTGGATGGATCGGTACCAGCGCCAGACCGACGGCGCCAGCAGCGGTTCGAGTTCGATGCCCACGCAGCGATAGACATCCAGCGTATCCAGCAGAGCCTGACGCAACGCAGACATGCTGACCTCGTCATGCGAAACCGCCTGCATGGCGTCGAACGTGCGATGCGACCACATATACAAAGGATCACTACGCGCGATCAGTTGCAACTGCAGCCAAGGCCGCAAGGCCCGATGAAGAACGAAGCCGGCGGCGGACAAGGCAGCAGCCGCTTGCTGCAATGGTTCGTACGCGCCCCGGTACCACTCGGTGTGGCCGGCGGCGGCGCGGCGGATCATCAGCGGAGAGGGAGCGTTGTGCGGGGCGAATTCATGGCCCAGCATGAGTTCGAGTCGGCGCGCATCGCGGACGGTTTCGGTCTCGATCAGGAATGCCCTGTCAAGGTCGAAGAATTCAAAGTAGCGCCGATGCAAGGACTGCAGACGGCCGACCGGATCGCGCGAAAAGCCGAGCTTGAGAATGTCCTCGTAAGCGCATGGCAATACATACACGTAGCAGCGTCCTCGGCTCAGAACGCTCGACCTCACGTCGCCGGATTGAATCGGTGGCATCGCAGATTATTGCCCCGGATTAGGCATATTTCACCGAAGCGTTGACCGAATCAAGACATAATGAGTTCGGGGTGCAGCCGCAGACCGATTGCCCGCTCAGCGGGAAGCATCGCCAATATTTCGCGACTGCACATCAAGCAGGCCAAGCAATCATTCACGAACGGAAGGCTTCGCAGGTTCTGCGCAAAGCTCCAGCAGTCGGATCGCGTCGGTTGTTGCATGGCCCAAAGCCGTGTTGTCGAAAATGCACCATGCGGTTCGACCGCTGCGTACCGTCGCGCGCATCGCCACGGCCAGTCTCTGAAGATCCGCATCCGCATAAGGGCTGTAATAGACACGCGGCGAGCCGTGCCATCGCCAATAGCGCCAAGCCCCTTCTCCATCGGGATGCGCGCCTTCTGCCACGCGCGGCGGATCTGCAGCGACGCGCGCGATGCCAAGGCTTTGCCAGAGTGCTCTCGCTTCCGGTAGAAACCAGCTCGCATGGCGCGGTTCGCAAGCGATCGGCGCGCTCAGGAGCTTGCGAAGCGCGGAGAAAAACCTGGTCGCGATAGCGATATCGCAGGCCAGGCTCGGCGGCAACTGCACGAGTACGCCACCCAGCTTTTCTCCAAGACCGACGACCTCGCCCGCGAATTGATCGATCAGTCCGTCGGCTTCCACCAGTCGGGCTTGATGGGTGATTGCTTTTGGCAACTTGACCGAAAAGCGAAAGTCGTCGGGGACGCTGGCAGCCCAGCGTTCATAAGTGCGCGTCTGGTGCGGACGATAGAAGGAGGAATTGATTTCCACGGTATCGAAACGCGTGGCATAGCGGGCAAGATGGCTATCGCCGTCGCCGAACAGGTCCCGTTGCGTTGAACGCAACGACCAACCCGCGCAGCCGATTCGGATCAATTTCGATGGTGCGGGCAATGTCTGCAGGAACGCCATCTCCGCATCACCTTGAGTGTTCAAGGCTCGCGCGCCGTGTGCGCATCATGTAGTACACCGGCACGCCAAACGCCAGCAGCGCAAAGCCCATATAGACCGGATTGGCCTGCCACGGCGTCCAGCAAACCAATGCCCCGCTACAAGTCTTGGCATCGATACTGAGGCCGGCACCAACGATCGCCCACAACGAGAACAAGGTGGCCATCACCCCAGCAGCAACCAGCAATATCCCAGGCCTGCTCGCTGTCATCGCGCCGCTGCGCATCAATTCCAGCAAGGCCAGTGCGCACAACAGGTACATGGCCAGCGTCGCGGTGGTGGACAGCAACACCATGAAGGTGAACACCTCGACCATCGATTTACCGTAGTTCATCAGCACCAGCACGGTGACCAGCACACCGGTGACGCATAACGAAAACGTGGGTGTCTGCCGCGATGATTGCTGGGCGAAGATTTTTGGAAACAAGCCGCTCTTGCCGAATTGAACGGGAATCTCAGCGCTCAGCAGCAGCCAGCCGTTGAGCGCGCCGAAACAACTGATCGCGGCGAACAGGGCGAACCAGTGCGCGACCGACGGGCCCCAGAACAGGCTTGCGACATCGGCGAATGGTGCGTTCGAATGCGCAAGTTGTTCGCTCGGAATCAGCAACATCACGGTGGTACTGGCGATGATGTAAACGGTCGCGGCCAGCACCGTGCCAACGAGGCTCGCGCGGGCAATGGTGCGCGCCGGATCCTTCACCTTGTCGGCCGCCACCGCCGCCGATTCCACACCGCACAGCGCGAACAGCACCAAAGTTGCGGCGGCGGTGACTGCACTCAGGTTGAAGTGCGATGAAGTCACCTGCGCAACATTCAAGCGAGCGCTTCCCGACAATGCCAGCGCCACGCCCAGACCGACGATTCCCAGTAGCGGAATCAGTTTCAGAATCGTGGTGACGATCTGCACCTTGCCAGCTGCGCGCGTGCCGATGATGTTCACCGCCGTCAGCAGCCACACCATCGCAATGGTAATGATTGCCGATGCGCCGCGCCGTTCGGCGATCCACGGCAACAGGTTGCTCAGGTAACTGACGCCGCCGGTGGCGATGGCGGCGTTGCCGATCCATAACGAGATCCAGTACGTCCAGACGACGACGAAAGCCGGCAACTCGCCGAATGCCAATCGTGTGTAAGCGTACGGCCCGCCGGCTTCGGGAAACGCACGGCTCAAGCCACCGAACACCGTTGCTAGCGCGACCGCACCCGCACTCGTGAGCAGCCACGCCCACAGGCTGTTCAGGCCATACGGCGCGAGCGATGCCGGCAGCAGAAAGATGCCCGAGCCGATGATGTTGCCGACGACGAGCGCCACGCACATCCAGAATCCGAGTTGCCGCGCTGACGGCGTTGGCATGACGATTCCTGTAGGGGCGTTGGCGGCGGGATCGATCGTAGCAGGCCGTGACGTGGAGGGACGCCTGCTTGCCTCGTCACTTTCGAATGCAGCGGCGCACGCGGAAGACCATGGCTGTTGATGAGCCGCCTCAACGTGTGGTCTCGGCTATTCCTTCCCGCCTGGAATGACTTCAATTGAGCACTCCGCGATGCGGGCACTCCTTGACATCGGCGACGGCTTTCGGGGTCAATGGCAATCCGCCAACACCGTAAATAGACAAGAGAACGCACTGACATGGACATCTTCAAGATCTTCCGCATCGAGGCCGCGCACCGCTTGCCGAACGTGCCCGATGGGCACAAGTGCGCAAACTTGCATGGGCATTCGTTCGCGGTGGAATTGCATGTGGCTGGGGAGCCCAATGCGCACACCGGCTGGGTGATGGATTTCTCGGAGATCAAAAAGGCGTTTGCACCGATCTACGATCGGCTCGATCACCACTATCTCAACGAGATTGAAGGCTTGGAAAATCCAACCAGCGAGCGTTTGGCAATGTGGATCTGGGAACAGTTGAAACCGGCCCTGCCGCTGCTGAGCGAGGTGGTTGTCCACGAGACCTGCACCTCTGGTTGTCGCTATCACGGCTCGTAATGACGCGGCGCGACAATCAACTATTGCTGACTGATTCGTCTAAGGATCAATGCTTTACAGGCAGACTAAAAATTATTTTCACGGGATATGTTGCAATGCAACAAAACTTCTGTTAGCATGCTTCCCATTACTGGGCATCCCGCCCTTTTGAGGAGCAGGTCCATGTACGAGCAAATCCAGAGCCAGATGATGAACATGAGCAAGCAGTTCGCCAACGCCGCGCTGCAGGCCAACACCCTTGCGCTGCAGAACGCGCAGAATCTGATCGGTCTGCAGTTCAAGACGCTCGAAGAGCGCCTGAATGCGAACGTCGCGTTCTTCGGCCAGGCTTCCGAGGCCCGTGATATCGAAGACCTCAAGACGATCATGCCGAAGGGCATGGAGTTGGCGAAGGAAACCGCCGAGCGTTTCGCCGCCGTCGGCCAGGAAATGATCGCCGCGCAGGTCAAGACCAACCAAGCGATCGCCGAACTGGTCAAGGGTCAGGTCGAAGCCGCCAATGACGAAATCCGCAACGTCGCGACCCAGGCCGCCGACATCGCGACCAAGAACGTGGACAAGGTCGTGAAGGCCGCTGCCCGCAAGTAAGTTTCAACGTCCAACGTGTGTGTGGTTTGCGCGGCCGGTTCCCCTGCCGGCGCGCAATTTCAAAGCCGGCGCTTGCGCCGGCTTTTCTTTTGGGCGAATCGACAAATGCCGCTTGGTGTTCGTCCCAACAAACGAACCAGTGGATGAATGTTTCGCGAACACATGGCTCAACACCAACGTGGCAACTGGGTGGGGTTGAGGCGCTATCCGAACGCTATTGGATATCAAGCGAAATCATTCTCCCGCCGGCGAGTGCAAGGCGGAGAATTCCCGATAGATCGATGAAGAAACGATTCCACATCCGCTGCAACGGGCCTTCGTGGCTTCGCTCGCCCGCGGCGCCTCAGCAATAAGGTCTGCCGCGAAGAGAACCAACAGCGTGCCGTCAGCCTTCCAGCTTGTCTCCCAACACACGTCGCACCACCACGTAGAACACTGGAATCAGCAAGAGACCGAGGAACGTGGCGAACATCATGCCGCCGATCACGCCGGTGCCGATCGCATGGCGGGCGTTCGCGCCGGCGCCGCTGGAAATCGCCAGCGGGGTGACGCCCATGATGAAGGCGAACGAAGTCATCAGAATCGGGCGGAAGCGGAGCTTGGCCGCATCAATCACCGCACCGCGCAATGGCTTGCCAGCGAGGCGTTCGGCCACAGCGAACTCAATGATCAGGATCGCGTTCTTCGCCGCCAAACCGATGACGGTGATCAGGCCGATCTTGAAATAAATGTCGTCCGGCAATCCGCGCAGCAGCGAAAAACTCACCGCGCCGAGCACGCCGAGCGGCACCACCAGCAGCACCGCGACCGGAACCGACCAGCTTTCGTACAGCGCAGCAAGGCACAGAAACACCACCAGAATCGACAGCACCATCAGCTTGGTCGATTGGCTGCCGGAAAGAATTTCCTGATACGACTGACCCGTCCAGTCGTTGCCAAAACCTTTAGGCAAGCCGTCCACAATTTTCTGCATCGCCGCCATCGCCTCGCCTGAACTGTGGCCGGGCGCTTGCGAACCGACGATTTCGACCGACGAATAGCCGTTGTAGCGGGTCAGCGAAGGCGGCCCGACGATCCAGTGCGACTTCACCACGCTCGATAACGGAATCATCGTCGCGCTGTCGCCGGCCGTCGTGGCGGTCGCGTTCGGGCTCGGCGTGAAGAAGTGATTCAGGGAATCCGGCCCGGTGCGGAACGGCGCGTCGGCCTGCATCGTCACCCGCTTGATGCGGCCGTTGTTGACGAAATCGTTGACGTACACCGGCGCCAGCATCAGCTGGATTGCGCTGTAAATATCATTGAGCGACAACCCCATCGCTTGCGCCTGAACACGATCCACATCGAGCTTGAGTTGCGGCGCATCCGGCAAACCGTTCGGGCGCACCCCAACGAGCGCTGGATTCTTGCCCGCCTCGCCCAGCACGCGACCCATGTTTTGCACAAGTGCTGCACGGCCTTCGCCGCCGCGATCTTGCAAATACATGTCGAAGCCGCCGAACTGACCCAGCCCGCTTACCGTTGGCAGGTTGATCACGAAAATCTGCGCGTCCCTGACGCCGCCCAACGCCATGTTGGCCTTCTGGATGAAGGCGCTCGCGTCGGTCTTGCGATCGCCCCACGGCTTGAGCTTGATGAAGGCCATGCCGACGTTTTCGCCTTGACCGACAAAGCTGAAGCCGGCCACCTGCATCATCCCTTCGTAGCCTTCGATGGGCTCGACGCGTGCGCGCACTTGCTCGAATACTTTCTTGGTGCGCTCGATCGTTGCTCCGGGCGGCAACTGCACGATCGCCAGTGCGTAACCCTGATCTTCTTCCGGCAAAAAGCTGCCGGGCATCCGCAAAAACAGGAAACCGCAAGCCAGCGCGAGCATCGCAAACACCATCATCCAGCGCGGCGCATGCGTGACCGCGCTGCCGATATGGCCGATGTAAGTGTTACTGACTTTGGCGTAGATCTTGTTGAAGCCACGGAAGATCGGATTGCGGCTGTCGTGGTGCTCGCTCGGCTTGAGCAGGCTGGCACACAGCGCCGGTGTGAAACCGAGCGCGAGGAATGCCGAAAAACCCATCGCCATCGCGATGGTAATCGCAAACTGTTTGTAGATCACACCGGCGCTGCCTGCCTGCAAGGCGCTTGGCACAAATACCGCCGCCAGTACAACCGTGATTGCCACCACCGCGCCGCTGATCTGGCTCATCGCCTTGATCGTCGCTTCACGCGGCGCGAGGCCTTCCTCGGTCATGATCCGTTCGACGTTTTCGATCACCACGATCGCATCGTCCACCACGATGCCGATCGCCAGCACCATCCCGAACAAGGTGAGCTGGTTGATGGTGAAGCCGATCAGGTACATACCGAGGAACGTGCCGAGCAGCGCAATCGGAATCACCAGCGTCGGGATCAGCGTGGCGCGAAGGTTTTGCAGGAAGATCAGCATCACCAGAAACACCAGCACGAAGGCTTCGGCGAGGGTCTTGGCGACTTCCTCGATCGAGACTTTCACGAACGAAGAACTGTCGTACGGCGTGAACCACGTCACTCCGGACGGGAAGCTCGGCTGCAATTCGTCCATGCGTTTGCGCACCGCTTCGGTTACACCCAGCGCATTGGCGCCCGGCGCGAGTTGCACCGCGAAGCCGGACGCAGGAATGCCTTTCCAGCGCAGCTCGAACGCGGCATTGGACGAGCCAATCTCGATGCGCGCGACATCTTTCAGTTGCACCGTGGTGCCATCAGGACTGGCGCGCAGGATGATGCTGCCGAATTGTTCCGGCGTGCTGTAGCGACCTTCCGCAGAAACCGTGGCGGTGAACGCCTGCCCTTGCGGCGATGGCGACGCACCGACCGAACCAGCCGCGAACTGTACGTTCTGCCCACGCACAGCGGCCAGCACTTGGCTCGCCGACATGCCGTACGCGCGCAGCTTGTCCGGGTTCAGCCAGATGTTCATCGAGTATTCGCCACCGAACACCCGCGTGCTGCCGACGCCGGGTATGCGCGAGATCTGGTCGAGCACGCGCGAACTGACCAGATCGGCCAGCGCATCCTTGTCGATCGCCGGATTCGACGAACGCAGTGCGACGACCATCAGGAAGCCGGCGTTGGACTTGGCAACCACGACACCCTGCTGGATCACTTCCGAAGGCAGCCGTGGGGTCGCTAGCGCCACCTTGTTCTGCACCTGCACTTGAGCGATATCAGGATCGGTGCCCGGTGCAAAGGTGAGGCTGATCGACGCACCACCGTTCGCGCTCGACGAGGAGTTGAAGTAATCCAGATGGTCGATGCCGGTGAGTTGCTGCTCGATCACCTGCGTCACCGCGCGCTCGGTCGTATCCGCGCTCGCGCCCGGATAACTGGCACCGATGTTGACCTGCACCGGTGCGATGTTCGGATACGACTCCACGCCAAGATTGAAAATGGCGAGCATACCGCCGAGCGCGATCAGGATCGCGATGACCCACGCGAACACCGGATGATCGATGAAAAACCGCGACATGACCGATTAGCCCTTCGATGCCGACGCCGCAGGTGCAGCATCGCCATCGGGCTGCCACGGGGAGGGTTTCGCTGGCTTGCCAGCTTGTGCCTTCTGCAAGCCCGACACGATCACTTGATCGCCGGATTCGAGCCCTTTGGTGATGATCCAGTCAGAACCCTGGCTGCGATTGGCATCCACGTCCTTGCGCACCACGTTGCCGCCACTACCAACCACCAGCGCGTAGGCGCTGGCCTGATCGCGCTGGATGGCCGCTTGCGGTATCAGAAATGCGCCCTTCTCATCACCCATCGTCAATTTCAGCGTCACATACATGCCCGGCAGCAGGCGACGGTCGGGATTAGGGATTACGGCGCGCATCGCCACCGCTCCGGTGGCCGGATCGACCGTATTGCCGGAGAAATCGAGCGTCCCCTTGTGCTCGTACGGCGTGCCGTCGGGTAGCAATATTTGGACATCATCCTGGCTGGCAGCACCGCCGCGCAGACGCTGCAATTGTTCCTGATCGTTGATGCTCATCGTGAAATTGACATACATCGAATCGATCTGGTCTACCGTGGTCAGCAAGGTCGCCTCGCCCTGCCCAACCAACGCGCCTTCGGTCACTTGCTGCTTTCCGGCGCGTCCGGCAATCGGCGAACGCACCGTTGCGTAACCCAGATTGATACGTGCGCTATCGGCGATTGCCTTTCCCTGCTGCACGGCAGCGGCGGAACTGCGTTCGGCGGCGAGTGCATTGTCATAATCGGATTTTGAAATGTATTTTTGTGCGATCAGTTGGCGCGCGCGATCGGCCGCTGCATGCGCATTGGCATAAGTCGCCTGCGCCGCCGCAAGGCTGGCCTGTCCTTGTTCCAACGTGGCCTGCAAGCTTGCCGCATCGATGCGAAACAAAACCTGACCCTCGTGCACGTCGCTGCCTTCGACATACACGCGCTTTTCCAGCACGCCTGGAACTCTCGCACGCACGTCAGCGCTGCGGATCGCCGACAACCGTCCGACCAGATCCTGCTGCAACGACACGATGGTCGCCTTGGCGGTGATCACACCCACGTCAGGCGGTGGCATGCCGTCGGCCATTCCGCCGCGACCGCTGGGAGCCGATCCCTTGCAGCCAGCCATGCCGATAACAATCGCCGTGGAAAGAATCAGCAAGGGAGCGAAGGCGATTCGGCGCATGTGCGATCTCGATGAGGTGATGGCAGAATCAGCCGAAACAATCGCCCGACATCGAATGGGCGCCTTTCGCGACGGTCGCGACGCATTACTGCACTGGCTAGTCTTGCTTATCTGCAAGTCTAGCTTATCGATCTGGATCGGCATCATGCCAAAAGTCAGCGCGACGCGACGCGTCTGCCCAGTCAATGGAATGCACCGTTGCATCCCCCGCATCAGTTCGATACGACAACAGACCAAGCCGGGGTGCAGGGATAACGCGATCAAGAATAGTGACGGTTTCTTCGCAGCGATGAAATTCCGGATCGACAGCATTGCCAATCCAGCCGAGCAGGCGCAGGCCATCATCGCGGATCGCACGCGCGCTCAGTCGCGCATGGTTGATGCAGCCCAAGCGCAATCCCACCACCAGCAACACTGGCAAGTCCAATGCACGGGCGAGTTCGGATTGATCGAGTTGTGCAGACAACGGCGCGGCCCAACCACCAACGCCTTCAACCACGACGATATCGGCCTGCGCGACGAGCGCATCGAATGCGGCCCGGAATGGTTGAAGCTCCACTTCAACGCCGACATCGGCTGCTGCGAGTTCCGGTGCGGTCGGATCGGGAAACGCATACGGATTCACCAGTGCATAGTCCGGCTGCGGATCGCTGGCGGCGATCAATCGCAATGCATCGTCGTTGCGCCAGCCGGCAGGCGTGCGTTCGCAACCGCTTGCGACGGGTTTCATGCCGACCGCGCGCAAGCCGCGCGCGCGCAGCGCATGCAGTAGCGCGCAACTTGCGGTGGTCTTGCCGATGCCGGTATCGGTGCCGGTGATGTAGATGCCGCGCATCGGGCTCACGCGAATGCATCCTCCGCACGCAATCGCCGTTCGTAGCGCCGCGACAACGGTTTCGACAGCGCGGTTGCCCAATACATGAATCCGGGAAGCCCCAACTTCCAACCCCAACTTTCCGAGCCGACGATCATCACTAGCACAGCCGCCAGCACCGATGCGATCGCGATCAGCACCAGCAACGCCCATGTGAACTGGGTCATGCGCGTGGCAATGCATTCCTCGCGCGACAGCTCCAACGCGACGCGGCAATTCCATGCATGCCGAAACAACAGCCACATCACCGCGCAAAGAGCGCCGTACGCGACGCCGTAAGTAATGAACATCGCCGAGATATCGCGCCACGAGCCGATCGTGAAGTTTGCAGGCAACCAATGATTGGTGATCAGATCGAACATGGACGAGAACACCATACGCAATGGATAAACGAAGATCAGCACCAGAAATACCAATAGCAAGCTCAACCGCCGTGCGACGGTATCGTCCAGCCCATAACGTCGGCTCCAGTCGGCGTGCGATGTCCAGAACACCAGGATCAGCCAGAAGCTCAAGGCAAATGTCGGCACGTTTTTCAGCGCGAGGATCAGGTCGTCGACGCTATGCGGCAAGTGGTCGCCGGAGATCACCAGCAGCGTTACGGCGAACGCGAACGCCGCATCGACGAAGGCTTCCAGTCGCGTGGTCTTGTCGCCACGCTCGGGCAATACTGCGGAGAAAATCGACTTTTTTTCGCTGGTCTCGCTCACGCGTCAGATCCTGTGCATAGCGGAAGGGCCGCACTGCTAGAATAAAGGCAAACTGGAGCGATCATGTTCGACGCCGATCAGCTTACCGGAAGCAAGCCCGCGCAGTACGCGCAGCTATTGCAACAGGCGCGTGGCCTGCTGTCAGGCGAGCGCGACCGCATCGCCAATGCGGCGAATCTTTGCGCACTCGTCTATCACGCGCTGCCCTCCTTGAACTGGGTCGGCTTCTATTTCTTCGATGGGAACGAGCTCGTGGTCGGGCCATTTCAGGGGCGGCCCGCCTGCGTGCGCATCGCGATCGGTCGCGGCGTCTGCGGCACCGCCGCGCAAACACGCACGACCCAACGCGTCGCCGACGTGAACGTCTTCGAAGGCCATATTCCCTGCGATGGCGCGTCGCGTTCGGAGCTCGTAGTGCCGCTCTGTCGAGACAATGAATTGATAGGCGTATTCGACCTCGACAGCCCGGAAACCGATCGCTTCGATGAAGACGATCAAAAAGGTCTTGAAGCAATCGCGCAAACGTGGCTGGAGGCGAGCGCATGATTGAACCACCACTCAAGCTGATCAACATCGGCCCGAAATCTTCCGCCTGGCTGCGCCAGATTGGCATTCGCACCCGCGAGCAACTCGTCGATGCAGGCGCGATCGGTGCCTTCATCAAGATCAAGCGGGCAGGCTTTCGGCCAGGATTGAATTTGCTGTATGCACTCGAAGGCGCGATCAACGACTGTCACTGGCGCGATTTGTCTGAAGGCCGCCGCGAAGCATTGGTGCTAGAGGCCGAAGTCGCGAGCGTCGGCTTGCCACCGGCACGTGGCAAGGCAATGCCGCCAGCCGAACCAGTGCGCATGATCTGGTCCGACGAAGACCCGCGCGTCCCCGGCGATGATCCGCATAATGAGCATCGCGACGAGGATTAGCGCGATTGACTCTCGTGGTGAGTCTGTCGAACGGGAATGCCCGCCCATCGAATCTCAGCGCGGACGCACCATCGAATAGTCGCATGCCTGTCCGTTCCACCTCGGCGCATCCGCAATCGACGCCAACACATCCTCGGGCCGCTGCGCGATCGACCATGCACCGGCGTGTTCCGGATTCATGAAACCTTCGTCGATGACTTGATCTTTCAGGAACGCGACCAGCGGCGTCCAGTAATCGCGCGTGTTGAGCAGCACGATCGGATTGGCGTACAAGCCGAGTCGCTTGAGCGTGATCGCCTCGAACAATTCCTCCAGCGTGCCGCAGCCCCCCGGCAATGCGACCACCGCATCAGCATCGGCGAGCAGGCGATGCTTGCGCTCGCGCATGCTCTCGACAAGTTCGAGTTTGCTGATCTTCGTATGCGCCCACTCCAATTCCACCATGAAGCGCGGAATGACCCCGATCACTTCGCCGCCCGCAACCAATGCACCATCGGCAAGCGCGCCCATCGAACCGACTGCTCCGCCGCCATAGACGAGCGTGTGGCCCGCTTCGGCGAGTAAATTCCCGAGGTGGCGCGCAGCATCGTGGTATTGCGAATTGCAGTGCTGGCTAGAGGCGGCGTAAACGCAAATGCGCATTCTGCGACCTACTCCACCGTCACCGATTTCGCCAGATTCCTCGGCTGGTCCACATCCGTCCCGCGCTCGACCGCAACGTGGTACGACAATAATTGCAGGGGGATTGTTGACACCACCGGCGCAGCGATTTCTCCACATTCGGGCAGCACAAGGACGTGGCCGAGGTCGGCGTGGACTTTCACGCCCGCATCGACGAACAGGTACAACTCACCGCCGCGCGCACGCACTTCTTCCATGTTCGACATCAATTTGTCGACGAGATGGTCGTTCGGCGCGACCGCGATCACCGGCATGTCCGAGTCCACAAGAGCGAGCGGGCCGTGCTTGAGCTCGCCGGCCGCGTAAGCCTCGGCGTGGATGTAGGAAATTTCCTTGAGCTTGAGCGCGCCTTCCATCGCCACCGGCCAATGCGTGCCGCGACCGAGGAATAGTGCGTGCTGCTTGCCGACGAAATGCTCGGCAATCTGCTTGATCTGCGAATCGAGCTTGAGCGTTTCGGCGACCAGTCCCGGCAGTTGTTCAAGCTGGCGTACGCCATCGAGATAGCGCGCATCGTCGAGGCCTTTCGCGCGTGCGAGCTCGAGCGAAAACAATGCGAGCGCGACCAATTGTGTGGTGAATGCCTTGGTCGAAGCGACGCCGATCTCCGGACCAGCGCGCGTCATCAGCACGAGTTCGGACGCGCGCACGATGGAGGATTCCGGCACATTGCACACCGCCATCCGTGCGAGGTAATTGCGCTGGCGCGCCATCTTCAACGCGGCGAGCGTATCTGCGGTTTCACCGGATTGCGAGATGGTCAGAAACAATGTTCCGTCCTGTACGACTGGATTGCGGTAACGATATTCGCTGGCGATTTCAGCGGTACAGGGAACGCCGGCCAACGATTCAATCCAGTAACGCGCGACCAGACCCGCGTGATAACTCGTGCCGCAGGCGATGATGTGCACGGCCTGGGTTTTTTCCAGCAGTTCGGCGGCATCGACGCCGAAAATCTGGGTGAGTATGCGACCTCCGGCAATGCGTCCTTCCAGCGTGTCGGCGAGGGCCTGCGGTTGCTCGTGGATTTCCTTGAGCATGAAATGACGGTACTGGCCTTTTTCGATCGCGCCGGAAATGAAGTGCGACTCCTTGATCGGCCGTTCAATCTGCCTGCCGTGCAAATCGAACACACGCAACCCGGTTTCGGTGATTTCGGCGATGTCGCCTTCTTCGAGATAGACAAACTTGTGCGTGAGCGGCAGCAACGCGTGGATGTCGGAAGCGAGATAGTTCTCCCCTTCTCCGATGCCCGCGACCAAAGGCGATCCCAGTCGCGCGCCAAGCAGCCGGCCCGGCTCACGCGCCGATAGCACTGCCAGCGCATAGGCCCCGTGCAGACGCGGCAGCACGACGCGCAACGCGGCGAGCAGATCGAGTCCCAGACGTTGCTGGTGTTCGATCAAGTGCGCTACAACTTCGGTATCGGTCTGCGAAGAAAACGCATAACCCTGTGCGAGCAATTCGGTGCGCAATGCTGCGTGATTTTCAATAATCCCGTTGTGCACGACCGACACGTCGCCCGACACGTGCGGATGCGCGTTGTCGGTATTCGGCACGCCGTGCGTCGCCCAGCGCGTATGCGCGATACCGGAATGCCCGGCAATAGGATGCGCATGTTGCAATGATTCAAGTTCATGCACCTTGCCCTTCGCACGCAGACGCTGCACGCCGTGGGCAGTCAACACCGCGATGCCGGCCGAATCGTAGCCGCGGTATTCGAGCGCCTTCAGGCCAGTGATCAGGTGATCGACAATGTCGCGCCGCGCGCTGATTCCAACGATCCCGCACATGATGTGGTTCCTTGAAAATACGGTGCCGAACCGAAGGTTGCGGCAAGGATGTGATTCTAGCCGGTGTCGCATTCAGCGCGCTCGCGGGGTTGCCCTGCAGATGCGCTGATGCGGTATTGCGCCGTACGCACGACGCGCACTACGTCTGTTTTTTCGGACGCCTCCAACCCGGAACCGCAGTCTGTCTGCTGCGCGCGAGAGCAAGGTCGCCGCTCGGGACATCATGCGTGATGGTTGAACCTGCGCCGACCGTTGCGCCTTCGCCGATGGTCACCGGCGCGACCAAGGATGCATTCGAACCGATGAAGGCATCGTTCTCGATACAGGTGAGGTGTTTGTTGACTCCATCGTAGTTGCAGCTAATCGTGCCGGCGCCGATGTTCACGCGGTCGCCGATCTGCGCATCCCCGAGATAGGTCAGGTGATTGGCCTTTGAATCCTTGCCGAGCCTTGCCATCTTGGTTTCAACGAAATTGCCGATGTGCGCACCTTCCGCGAGTTCGGTGCCCGGCCGCAGGCGTGCGTATGGGCCGATCATGCAGTGATGGCCGATCTGGGCGCCGTCGATGTCGCAATGCGCGCGTATTTCGGTGTTGTCACCCACGCTCACGTTACGCAATTTACAGAACGGACCGATCTGCACACCGTCGCCGAGTACGACCTCGCCTTCGAGGATGACATCGACATCGATCGAAACACCCAGACCTGTGAATACCGTTCCGCGCTGCTCGAAACGCGATGGGTCTGCGAAACGCACGCCGGCGAGCGCGAGTGTCTTCGCCGCACGCAACTGGAACGCGCGTTCGAGTCGTGCCAGTTGCCAGAGATCGTTCGCGCCTTCGACTTCGATCGGGTCGCTGCATGTCGCGATTGCCGCCGGCATCTTTTCCGCTGCTGCCATCGCGAACACGTCGGTGAGATAGAACTCGCCCTGCGCATTGTCGTTGCGCAACGATTGTAGCCAACGCCGGAGATGCGCGGCATCGGCGACGATGATCCCGGAATTGATTGTTCGCACCGCGCGTTGCGCTGCATCGGCATCCTTGTGTTCGACAATCGCGGCGACGCGGCCATCGACATCGCGCAGCACGCGTCCATAACCGCTCGGATCGGCGAGTTCCGCAACCAGCACGCCGAGCGCACCATCCGTCGCCAGCAACGCACGCAACGTGTCGGCAGCGATCAGCGGCACGTCGGCGTACAGCACAAGTACGCGCGCGGTATCGGGTACATCAGGCATCGCCTGCTGCACCGCATGGCCGGTGCCGAGTTGTTGCGCTTGTTCTGCCCAAGCCAGATCGGCTTGGTCGGCGAACGCCGCACGCACTTGTACTCCGCCGTGTCCGTACACCACGTGGATGCCCGCCGCGCCGAGCGCGCGCGCGACAGCAATCGCATGCGCAAGCATCGGCCGTCCGGCGATTGGTTGCAGCACCTTCGGCAACGCCGATTTCATGCGCTTGCCTTCACCGGCAGCGAGGATGACGACGTGCAGCGGCTTGCTCATGCGCGAGGTTCCAGGGAAGCGCGCCGAAATCGGCGCCGCCGTGGGCAATCCTATATCAAGTGCTGCGGGTTCCAGTCGGACATCGCACACACAATGCGATCACGCCTCAATTTGCGTGGTGAGTGCTCCGCAAACGACAACGCCGGCGCGGGGCCGGCGTCGTTTCCGAATTGAATCAGACCGATGAATGGCCTTACCACGCGGCTGACGCCGGTTGGAATTCAATGCTTGAGGTTCTTCCGCAAGCGCTCCAGCGCTTGCAACTGCGCCGTCGCCTGCATGAGTTGCTGCTGTGCTTCGGCGATTTCCATCGCGTCGCCGCGGTTGGCAATGGCGCGCTCGGCTTCTTCCTTGGCCTTGCGTGCCGAGGCTTCGTCGAGATCCTTGGCGCGGATCGCGGTGTCGGCCAGCACGGTGACGACCTGCGGCTGCACTTCGAGGATGCCGCCGGAAACGTAGAAGAATTGCTCTTCGCCGCTTTCGAGAATGACGCGGACCTGGCCGGGCTTGAGCCGCGTGATCAGCGGCGCGTGGCGGGGCGCAATGCCGAGCTCGCCCATCTCGCCGGAGGCAATCACCATCGTCACCACGCCGTGGAAGATCGCTTCCTCGGCGCTGACGATATCGCAACGGATCGTGGCTGCCATGATGCTTACGCCTTCTCAGCCAGCTTCTTGGCTTTTTCCTGCGCTTCCTCGATGCCGCCGACCATGTAGAACGCCTGCTCCGGCAGGTGGTCGCATTCGCCATCGCAGATCATCTTGAAGCCGCGGATGGTATCCTTCAGCGACACGTACTTGCCCGGCGAACCGGTAAACACTTCGGCGACGTGGAACGGCTGCGAGAAGAAGCGCTCGATCTTGCGGGCGCGCGACACAGCCTGCTTGTCTTCTTCGCTCAACTCGTCCATGCCGAGGATCGCGATGATGTCTTTCAGTTCCTTGTACTTCTGCAAGGTCTGCTGGACGCGGCGCGCGGTGTCGTAATGCTCGTTGCCGATCACATTGGGATCAAGCTGTCGGCTGGTGGAATCGAGCGGATCGACCGCCGGATAGATACCCAGCGATGCGATGTTGCGCGAGAGCACGACGGTCGCATCCAGATGCGCGAAGGTCGTTGCCGGCGACGGATCGGTCAAGTCATCGGCGGGCACGTACACGGCCTGGATCGAGGTGATCGAGCCGGTCTTGGTGGAGGTGATGCGTTCCTGCAGCGCGCCCATTTCGGCGGCCAGCGTGGGCTGGTATCCGACCGCGGACGGCATGCGGCCGAGCAGCGCCGACACTTCGGTACCGGCCAGCGTGTAACGGTAAATGTTGTCGACGAAGAACAGCACGTCGCGGCCCTTGCCCGACGCATCCTTCTCGTCGCGGAAGTATTCGGCCATGGTCAGGCCAGTCAGCGCGACGCGCAGGCGGTTGCCCGGCGGCTCGTTCATCTGGCCGTACACCATCGCGACCTTCGACTCTTTCATGTTGTCGAGCTTGATGACGCCGGCTTCGGCCATCTCGTGATAGAAATCGTTGCCTTCGCGGGTGCGCTCGCCGACGCCTGCAAACACCGACAAACCAGCGTGCTGGGTGGCGATGTTGTTGATCAGTTCGAGCATGTTTACCGTCTTGCCGACGCCGGCGCCGCCGAACAGACCGACCTTGCCGCCCTTGGCGAACGGGCACATCAGGTCGATGACCTTGATGCCGGTTTCGAGCAGATCGTTCGTCGATGCCTGCTCCGCGTAGAGCGGCGCGTCACGATGGATTTCCCAGCGCACGTCGGAATCGATCGGGCCCACTTCGTCGATCGGGCGACCGAGTACGTCCATGATGCGGCCGAGCGTGCCGACGCCGACCGGAACCGAAATCGCCTTGCCGGTGTTGTTGGCGATCAGGTTGCGGCGCAGGCCGTCAGTCGAGCCGAGCGCGATCGTGCGCACGATGCCGTCGCCCAACTGCTGCTGCACTTCGAGGGTGATCTCGGTGCCTTCGACCAGCAACGCGTCGTAAATTTTCGGCACGCTCTCGCGCGCGAATTCGACGTCGACGACGGCGCCGATGATCTGTACGATTTTGCCGATGCTCATGATGGATCCTCTGCTCTCAATACTTGAATGTGGGTGTGCGGCGAAATCAGTAAATGCGTTTTCCATCGACGATCTCTCGGGTCGTCTTGCTTTCGCTCGCGGTGATCAGCAATTTGCCGCCACGCGACTGCACGGTTTCTTCCTGATCCGATTCCATCCGCATAGCCTTGCCGTTCATGCTCATCGTGACGACCTCATGGAGACTGACGACAGCCTTGTCGCCCTGCATCCTGGTAGCGTTGATGGTGGAGTTGTAATGGATCTGACCGCCACTTGCCTTGATTTGGGCCAGGGACTTTCGTCCGGTGTCGAACATCCCGCTGCATTTCATCGTGGTCGTGACGAGCTTGCCGTCCGCGTCGGGTGAACTGTCCGTAATCATGCAATCGTTGGAATGAAGCGCTTGCGACGTGTCGAAGTCCATGCGCTTCCATCCGTCTTCACTAGTCTGAACAACCGCACGGGCCGATTCGGCGGTCAAATCGCCCGCATGCGCCGGCACCGCGATTGCGGCGAGCGAAAAGGCTAAGGCGATGACGGTTCGCATTCTGGTTCCAGCCTCAGACCGCCGCAGCGCCGCCGACGATCTCGCTGATTTCCTGCGTAATCGCTGCCTGGCGCGCTTTGTTGTAGATCAGGTTCAAGGTATCGATCAGCTTGCTGGCGTTGTCGGACGCGGACTTCATCGCGACCATGCGCGCGGCGTGTTCCGACGCGAGGTTTTCCAGCACCGCCTGATACACCAGCGACTCCACGTAACGCGTCATGACCTGATTGAGGACGACGTCGGCTTCGGGTTCGTAGATGTAATCCCAGTCGTGACGCGTCTGCAGCGCTTCGGATGCGGGCAAAGGCAGCAGCGGCTCGATCGTCGGCTTCTGCGTCATCGTGTTGACGAAGTCGCTGTAGCAAAGATCGACCCGATCGATGCGACCTTCGCTGTAGGCGTCGAGCATCACCTTGATGACGCCGATCAGTTGCGCGACCTGCGGCTTCTCGCCGAGGTGGGTTACCGAGCCCACCATGTTGACCTTGAGCCGACGGAAGAACGCAGTCGCTTTCTGACCGATGCAAACGACATCGACTTCAACACCCTTCTCATTCCACGCGCGAATCTCGACCAGCAGCTTGCGGAACAAGGTGGAGTTCAACGCACCGGCAAGGCCGCGATCGGTTGAAACCACGATGTAACCGACGCGCTTGGTCTGCGAACGCTCGATTAAAAAAGGATGCTTGTACTCGGTGTTCGCCTGCGCGATGTGGCCGATCATCTGCTTCATCAGCCGCGCATACGGACGCGACGCTTTCATGCGCTCCTGCGCCTTGCGGATCTTCGATGCCGAGACCATTTCGAGCGCGCGCGTCACCTTGCGGGTGTTCTGCACGCTCTTGATCTTGGTTTTGATTTCGCGGCCGCCAGCCATTGCGTCTTCCCGGTAATATCAGTCGTGCGTGGTCTTGCGTGGAAATCAGTAGCTGCCAGTCGCCTTGAACTCGGCGATGCCCTTCTTGAACGTGCCTTCGATCTCGTCATCCCAGTCGCCAGTGGCGACGATGCGGCTCATCAGCGCGCCCTGGGTATTGGCGAAATGCGCGTGCAGGCCGTCTTCGAACGGGAGAATCTTGTTCATCGGCACATCGTCCATGAAGCCTTTGTCGACGGCGTAGATCGACAGCGCCATCTGCGCGGTCGACATCGGTGCGTACTGCTTCTGCTTCATCAATTCGGTGACGCGCTGGCCGCGCTCAAGCTGCTTGCGGGTCGCTTCGTCGAGGTCGGACGCGAACTGTGCAAAAGCTGCGAGTTCGCGGTACTGCGCGAGCGAAATACGGATGCCGCCCGAGAGCTTCTTCATGATCTTGGTCTGCGCAGCGCCACCGACGCGCGAGACCGAGATACCGGCGTTCACGGCCGGGCGGATGCCGGCGTTGAACAAGTCGGTTTCGAGGAAGATCTGACCGTCGGTGATCGAGATCACGTTGGTCGGAACGAATGCCGACACGTCGCCGGCCTGGGTTTCAATGATCGGCAGCGCGGTGAGCGAACCGGTCTTGCCCTTGACAGCGCCTTCGGTGAACTTCTCGACGTATTCCTCGTTGACGCGCGCGGCGCGCTCGAGAAGACGGGAATGGAGATAAAACACGTCGCCCGGATATGCTTCACGGCCCGGCGGGCGGCGCAACAGCAACGAAATCTGACGATAGGCGACAGCCTGCTTCGACAAATCGTCATAAATGATCAGCGCGTCTTCGCCGCGATCGCGCCAGTACTCGCCCATCGTGCAACCCGAATACGCCGAGACGTACTGCATCGCGGCCGAATCCGAGGCGCCGGCGGCGACCACGATCGTGTGCGCCATCGCGCCGTTCTCTTCGAGCTTGCGCACGACGTTGGAGATCGAGCTGTTCTTCTGCCCGATAGCCACGTACACGCACTTAACGCCGGTGCCTTTCTGGTTGATGATCGCGTCGATCGCCATCGCGGTCTTGCCGGTCTGGCGGTCACCGATGATCAACTCGCGCTGGCCGCGGCCGACGGGAATCATCGCGTCGACCGATTTGTAACCGGTCTGAACGGGTTGGGAAACCGACTTGCGCCAGATCACACCAGGCGCAACCTTCTCGACCGGGGCGGAAAGTTTGGCGTCGATCGCACCCTTGCCGTCGATCGGCTCGCCAAGCCCGTTGACGACACGGCCGAGCAGTTCCGGGCCGATCGGCACTTCGAGGATGCGGCCGGTGGTCTTGGCGTTGTCGCCTTCGCGCAGGTGCTGATAATCACCGAGCACCACTGCGCCGACCGAGTCGCGCTCGAGGTTCAGCGCGAGCGCGAAGGTGTTGTTCGGCAGTTCGATCATCTCGCCCTGCATCGCGTCGGCGAGGCCGTGGATGCGCACGATGCCGTCGGACACCGAGGTGACGGTGCCTTCGTTGCGCGCTTCGGAGGCCAGCTTGACCTTCTCGATGCGGTTG
>JBBQAN010000028.1:0-32151 GCA_038316385.1 Lysobacterales bacterium
GTGTTGTGCGTGATCAACAACGGTTGGGCGATCTCGGTGCCGCGCAGCGCGCAGACCGGCGCTGAAACACTCGCGCAGAAAGGTATCGCCGGCGGATTGCATTGCTTGCAAATTGATGGCAACGATTTGATCGCGGTGCTCGAAGCGATGCGTCGCGCTACCGAACGTGCGCGCAACGGGGAAGGCGCCAGCGTGATCGAGTTCATGACCTATCGCCTGCACGATCACACCACCGCCGATGATGCGCGCCGTTATCGCGGCGAGCAGGAAGTGAAGGACGGCTGGACGCGCGAACCAATGACGCGTCTGCGCACTTGGCTCACCAACGAAAAGTTGTGGGACGAGAAGAAAGAAAAGGCCTGGGCCGAGGAATGCGGCAACAAGGTCGACATCGAAATCGACGCCTACCTCAACACCAAGACACAACCGGTCGAAGTCATGTTCGATTTTCTGTATGCGGAGCTGCCGGCGGATCTCGTCGCGCAACGCGACGATGCCATCGGCTGGGAGAAGCGCTGATGGCCGCGATTACCCTGATTGAAGCGATCACCCAAGCGCTTGCCTACGAACTCAAGCATGACGATTCCGTCGTCGTGCTGGGCGAAGATGTCGGCATCAATGGCGGCGTGTTCCGCGCTACGGCTGGCCTTTCGCAAAGCTTTGGTCCCGAGCGCGTGATCGATACGCCGCTGGATGAAACCACGATCGCCGGTCTCACCGTCGGCATGGCATCACAAGGCATGCGTCCGGTGGCCGAAGCGCAATTCGACGGCTTCATGTATCCGATGGTGGATTTCATTGTTTGCCACGCCGCTCGCATGCGCTATCGCACGCGCGGCCGTCTCACCTGCCCGATGGTGTTGCGCGTGCCGTGGGGCGGCGGTATTCGTGCGCCGGAACATCATTCCGAAGCGAACGAAGCGATCTTCACCAATGTGCCCGGCCTGCGCGTGGTGCTGCCATCGTCGCCGCAACGCGCGTATGGATTGCTGCTCGCGGCGATCCGCGATCCGGACCCGGTGATCTTCATGGAGCCCAAGCGCATCTACCGTCAGTACAAGGAGGAGGTGCCGGATGACGGCGAGGCATTGCCGCTCGACGTGTGCTTCGTGCTGCGCGATGGCAGTGATGTAACGTTGGTGACGTGGGGCTCGCAGGTCAAGGAAACGCTGGAGTCGGCCGACGCACTCGCGAAGGAAGGCATCAGCGCCGAAGTCATCGACGTCGCCACGCTGACACCGCTCGACTTCGACACCATCCGCGAATCCGTGCAGAAGACTGGCCGCTGCGTGATCGTGCATGAGGCGCCGCGCACCGCCGGGTTCGGTGCCGAGATCGCCGCACGCGTCGCCGAGGAATGTCTGTTCGAGTTGCTCGCACCCGTGCAGCGCGTCACCGGTTACGACACCCACATTCCGCTGTTTCGGTTGGAGATGAAATATCTGCCGAGCGTCGAAAAGATCGTCGCTGCGGTGAAGCGCACTTTGGCGGTGAGTTGAGTCACAGGTGATGCGTGTTTTCGACATCACTCCCGGAAACAAAGGCCTGGTCGCGTTCGAGGTCAACGCTGCGCTGGGCAGACGTCGCGCCGCGCGTGTCGTTGCGGCCATCGCAGGCGTGCGCATCCTCCGCCGCCCTCGCCTGCTTGCCGGAGTTCGCGAAGAGGTATTTTGCGAGTTCGAATTGAAAGGCCAGCGTTTCAATGTATGGGAACCATTCGGTGGCAGCAGCCGCTACTGGATCGGATCAAGCAATGCTGCGGCAGCGTCGGTGTTGCAAGTGGTGCGTCAGGCATTTATCGATTACACGTTTCCCAAATCCCCGTGGCTCGCAATCTGGACGCGACAAGGCAAAGGAACTTTATGAGCGCGAAAAAAACATTCATCCTCCCTGATCTCGGCGAAGGCTTGCCGGATGCGACTATCGTCGAATGGTTCGTGAAAATCGGCGACATCATCAAGCTCGACGAACCGCTGGTTTCGATGGAAACCGCGAAAGCGGTCGTCGAAGTGCCGTCGCCCTACTCCGGCAAGGTCGTCAAGCTCGCGGGTGCGGGCGGAGACATCGTGATCACCGGCGCGATGTTGGCCGAAGTCGAACTCGACCCAAGCCTGCCGCAGCGCGCCGAAGCGCAGGATACCGGCCATCACCATGGCCCAGCCAAAGGGGCGGGGACGCATCTGCCCAACGACAGCGACAAGGTGATCGCATCGGATGAAGGCGGCGAGATCGACGAAACCAATCGTACCGCCAGCAAGGCTTCCGTCGGCGATGCGCCCAAACGTGAAGCGGATGCCGGCACCGTGGTCGGTGCGATGCAGAGTTCGGATGCGGTACGCAGTGAAACCGCGCTCGCGATCGGCGGCGTCAAGGCCGTCCCGGCCGTGCGTGCGTTGGCGAAGAAGATGAAGATTGATCTTTCGCGCGTCAAGCCATCCGGTGCTGACGGCGTAATTACGTTAAAGGATGTGAAGGACGCCGCCGCGAACGGTAGCGCTGTTGCCGGAGCCACGCCTGCTTCGACGCATGCGGCTTCCATCCATACCTCGACCGATATGCCACGCGCGGAAGTTGCACGTACGCCACTGTCCGCCGCCGGCAAACCGATGCGCACGCAGCCGCCCGGCATCGCCGCATCCGGCCAACCCGAGCAACTCAAGGGCGTGCGGCGCAACATGGCGCGGGTGATGGCCGCCGCGCATGCGCATGTCGTTCCGACCACGCTGGTGGACGACGCCGACCTGCACGCATGGATCGGCAAACAGGACATCACCGCGCGCCTGATCCGCTCGATCGTCGCCGCATGCAAGACAGTGCCAGCGCTCAACGCATGGTTCGATGGCGAGAAGCTGGTCCGTACGATGCATCCGCATGTCGACATCGGCATCGCCGTGGATACCGACGATGGCCTGTTCGTACCGGCGTTGCGCAATGCCGACATGCTCGATGCCGCCAGTGTCCGCACCGCGATCAAGCGCCTGCGCATGCAGGTCGAGGACCGCAGCATTCCCGCGTCTGAACTGTCGGGCCACACGATCTCGCTGTCGAACTTCGGCATGTTCGCCGGCCGCTACGCGACACCCGTCGTCGTGCCGCCGACCGTCGCGATTATCGGCGCCGGCAAGCTCTGCCACGATGTGGTCGCGGTGATGGGCGGTATCGAAGTGCATCGGCGCATGCCGATCTCGCTAACGTTCGATCACCGCGCCTGCACCGGCGGCGAAGCGGCACGCTTCCTCAAAGCGTTGCTCGACGACTTGGCGCAGCCGCACTGAGGCAACGATGCATCACAGCCGCCTCGGTACTCTGGTTCTGGATTGCCGCGTCGACGACCTGCGCGACGCGGCAACCTTCTGGAGCAATGCGCTTGGCAAGCCGATCGTCACCGTCGATCAGGACGGCGATGGCAAGTATGCCGAGCTGAAAACCGATCCCGACGAACCGATCATCCTGCTGCAGAAAGTTGGACACGAAGCGCGCGTCCATCTCGACATGGAAACCGACGACCTCGAAGCCGAAGCCGCGCGCCTCGAATCACTGGGCGCGAAGCGCATCGCCTTCGTGCGTTACCGCTGGTGGGTAATGGAAGCGCCGACCGGGCATCGTTTCTGCGTCGTGCAGAAGCAGCGCGACGCATTCGGGCCGCATCTCAACGCTTGGGATTGAGCCGCCAATGTATTTCCGCCGATGCAACAGGAATCAATAGGTGATACGAGCGGCGCTACTGGCAGCGGCTCTTCTTGCTTTTGGTTGTGCGACAGCGAAGGGGCTTGTCGTCGAGACGATCCATCAGGACATCGATGGCGATGGGAAGCCCGATTCGGTGACTCTGTCCTTGACGACGGAGCCCAATGAGCCGGGAGACTTCAATCGGATTGCGCTTTCGCTGACGGCTTCCGGAAAGCACTTTACGTTTGAGGATGACGGTCTCTGGATACCAATCCACCGCAATGATCTCGGGTCATCGCCTCGTCGTTCTGTTGCAAACCTGATGCACTCGAACAAGCTGATCCTGGCCAAGGCTGTCGAAGGTGACTACCTGTTGATGATGATTGGCTACCTCTATGCGAGCGATCCCCAGAAGCTCACGGTGATCCGTCTGTCGAAGGCGGGCGCCAAAGTGGTTCTGAGCCATGAAATGGACCTGGAAGAGTTTGGAGACATCGATCACGACGGCAAGACAGACATCGTGGGAGCTATGGTTTCCGAGCCCATGGGGCCAGACTGTCATTCCTACGATCCGGATGTGGTTTATTCACTGCGCGACACTTTTCGGTTCAATCGGCGATTGACCGAACGTTACGATCGCCAACACGATGGGTTTTATGCAGCCGACGACAAGAAATATCTCGTGATGGAACGTCAGCACGGCAAGAGGGAGCTGCTGCCCGAAAGCGAATTCAACCGCTGTAGCAAGTAGCTCGGGACAGCCAAGGCGCTTTTCGCCTTCGCAAACGGTTGAATTAATTCGGCTATTTCGAACTATCCGGCTCGGTCGAACGCAGCATGCGCGGTCGCGTCATCAATGCAAGCGTCATTACGCCGAGGAACACGCCATATGCGACCAGCGTCGCCAGCACTTGCTTCCACAATGGGCCAGCTTCCAGCGTGGCATTGAGATAGCCCCAGCGCATGCCCAGGAAACTGCCGATGCCAGCGAGCAAGAGCGCGGTCGTATCGAACAACGCGCGCATCGATGTACGTGGCGTGCGTGGATAGATCCAGAACAATGCGCCGAGGATCACGAACCACGGCGCGAACAGGATGAGTGTGAGATAAGGCATCGCCTCAACCAGCCTCTTGCAACTGCAGCAATGCTGCTGTGACCGATGCGTCATCCGCATCGGCAACACGAACGATGCTGTCGCCTAACGAGTCGAGATCGATCGCCCCCGATTTGATGCTGGCGATGATCGATCCAGCTTCTTTTGGTGATGCGAAGCCAATGCTTTGCAGCAACACGCGACCGTCGCCAGCAAGCAATTTGAAATAGAACTTGCCGTCGTTCTCTCGGTATTGCTTGAACAGCGGCAATGCGGACTTCGATTTCTCGCGTGCGTTCGTTGACGCGGTTGCAGAGAGGTCTCGCAAGCCGATTGATTCGCGAAGCTTCCTCAACAACGGCGCCGCAATCGCACGCGCCTTTTCTGCGCCGTGGCGCAACTGTTGTTCGATGTGCGCTGGCTGCGCGATCAAGGTTTCGTAGCGTTCGCGCAAAGGCGCGATCTCCGCATCGATCCGTTCAAATAGTTTCTGCTTCGCATTGCCCCAGCCAATGCCATCCGCGAATGTCTTGCGCATCGCAGCGGTTTCCTCGGTACTAGCGAACGCGCGATACAGATCGAACACATTCGACGTATCGGCATCCTTCGGCTCACCAGGCATTTTCGAATCGGTAACGATTCCCGCAATCAACTTCTTCAACTCGCTGCGGCTGCAGAACAGCGGGATCGTGTTGTCGTAACTCTTGCTCATCTTGCGACCATCGAGGCCGGGCAAGGTGGCGACGTGTTCCTCGATCTGCGCTTGCGGTAGTACGAAATGTTCGCCGTAGAGATGGTTGAAGCGCGCGCCGATATCGCGCGCCATCTCGATGTGTTGCACCTGATCACGACCAACCGGTACCTTGTTGGCGTTGAACAAAAGGATGTCTGCGGCCATCAGCACCGGATACATGAAAAGGCCAGCGGTGATGCCGGCATCCGGATCGTCGCCTTCGCCAACGTTGCGATCTACCGCCGCCTTGTAGGCATGCGCGCGATTGAGCAGGCCTTTTGCGGCGACGCAGGTCAGCAACCAGGTGAGTTCCGGAATCTCGGGAATGTCGGATTGGCGATAGAACCAGACCTTGTCAGGATCGAGTCCGCAGGCAAGCCACGCGGCGGCGATTTCCAGCGTTGAGCGTTGCACGCGCGCTGGATCGGTCACCTTAATCAGTGCGTGGTAATCGGCGAGAAAATAAAAACTTTCGACACCGGGCGCATGGCTCGCGGCAATCGCCGGGCGGATCGCGCCGACGTAATTGCCGAGATGCGGCGTGCCGGACGTTGTGATGCCGGTGAGGATGCGGGGCATGGGATTCGTGCTTGCAAGGTCGGCGCAAATTGTATCCCGTCGACTAATGAAGCGGTCGGCTAACCCCGTTCCGGCAGGGAGCGCGTTGCATGGACTACCAACCACGAGGTGTCCCATGAAAACGCTGATGAACATGATGCTGGCTTCGATGTGCGCGTTGTCCGCGACCGCCTGCGCGCGGCCGCTGGTCGATCTGTCGGTGGTCGATCGCGATACCGGCGCGACCTTGCAAACCTATTCGCAGCATGGCCGCAGTTACGTCCCCGGCGAGCCCGGTCATCGTTATGCGCTGCGCCTGTACAACCACACCGACCAGCGCGTGATGGTGGTGCTGAGTGTCGATGGGGTCAACGCCGTCACCGGTCAGACCGCCGGCACCAGCCAGCCCGGCTACGTGCTCGATCCGTGGCAGACCACCGAGATCGCCGGCTGGCGCAAGAGCTACAGCGATATCGCGCAGTTCGTCTTCACCGCGATCGACGACAGTTATGCGGCACGTACCGGGCGTCCGGACAATGTCGGCGTGATCGGCATGGCGGTGTTCCGCGAACGCGCACCGGAACCGGTGTACGGGCGGCCGATCTACGCGCCACCCGTTGCGGAGCGCCAAGACAAAGACGAAGGCGGTTCGTACGACCGCCGCTACGAAGGACGCGCCGATGCGCCCGCGCCGCCGGCGGCAAGTGCCGCGCAGGCTGCTGGGTCCGGGTACGCCACCGCAAAGGCGAGCGGCAATATGAGTCGCGCGCAGGCGACCGACAGCGTCGCCCAGGAAATCGGCACAGGCCACGGCGACCGCGAATATTCACCGACCTCGCAAACCGATTTTGTGCGCCTGAGTTCGTCGCCGCAGCAGGTCGCGCAATTGTTCTACGACACCCCGCAGCAATTGGTCGCGCGCGGAATCATGCCGCGCTGGTATGCCTATCGCACTCCACGCGACGACGCGCCGCAAGCGTTTCCGACCGGCTTCGTGGCCGATCCTTCATGGTGAGTCGGCGCACGCGCATACGCCTGGAAGAACGGGCCGGATCAAACCGGCCCGTTTTTTTGCGGGCTTTCAGGAACCGCAGGATTCAAGCAGGGCATTGTCCCGTGCACTCCGCGACTGCAGTCGCGCTGCTGACCGGTTTCATGTCGCGACCGTTGTGGAGTCTGTTGCAGCCGGCCAGCAGCAGCGCGGCAAACACGCACAACATCGTCAATGCGATTGAACGCTTCATGGGCAACTCCTTTGTGGAGAATCGATTTATATTCCGTCGGCGCGGCTCGCGCCGAAGTCAGGCGCGCATCAACGTGGATTTTCCGAACAGGCTTTCGACCAGATCCACGGCAAGTTTCGCGGTGCGGTTGTGGTCGTCGAATGCGGGATTGAGTTCCATGATGTCGAGCGAACCCATGCGGCCGGTATCGGCGATCATCTCCATCACCAGCTGCGCCTCGCGGTAGTTCGGGCCGCCGGGCACGGTGGTGCCGACCGCAGGCGCAATCGACGGATCGAGAAAATCGACATCGAAGCTCACGTGCAGGTGCGTGTCGGCATCCATGCCTTCCAGCGCCTCTTCCATTACCCGTTTCATGCCGATCTCGTCGATATAGCGCATGTCGTAGATGTCGATGTTGTACTGCTGCACGAGGCGTTTCTCGCCGACGTCCACCGAGCGGATGCCGATCTGCCGCAACACGTCGGGGGTGATTGCGGGCGAGCTTCCGCCAAGATGGGTCAACGCATGCGGGCCGATGCCGCACAGACAGGCGACCGGCATGCCATGGATGTTTCCTGACGGCGTCACCTCGTCGGTGTTGAAATCGGCGTGCGCATCCAGCCACAACACGCGCAAACTCTTGTCGCGCTCGCGGCACCAGCGCGCGACTGCAGTGATCGAGCCCAGACCCAGACAATGGTCGCCGCCGAGCAGGATCGGCAGATGCCCACTCTCGAGTTCGTCGTACATCGCGCCCATCACCAACCGGTTCCAAGCGAGAACTTCATCGAGATGGCGATAACCATCGGTCGGCGGCTGCCACGGATTCGACGGGCCGACGAGGTTGCCGCGATCGATGACGTTCAGTCCGCGCCCACGCAATGCCTCGACGAGTCCAGCAACGCGCAGGGCTTCGGGCCCCATCGATGCGCCGCGATCGCCGGCGCCGACATCGGTGGGCGCGCCGATCAGTGAAATGGATCTGGGTGTGTTCGCAGGCATCTGCCATCTCCGGGGAATTCGCCCCCTCATTCTAGTCGTCCGCCGCATCACGTGGGGTTTGCGATACGCCCGATGCGCGCGCTGATTCGGATCGCGTAGCATTCATATGACCACAGGCCGCAGGGATCGTCATGAACGCCGCCATGTCCGAAGCCCAGATGGCGCAGCGACTCGCTCGACTTGAAGCGGTGCAGTCGGTAGTGCTCGACATCAGCCGACGCTCCGCGCATCGGCAGGATCTGCGCGGGTTTTTTCATGCGGTGCATGAAGCGATCGGCACGATCATGTCCGCGTCCAACTTCTACATTGCGCTCTACGACCCGCAGGCCGATGGCATCCGCTATGTCCATCACAGCGACGAAAAGGACGCGGCTCCCGAACCCGATACGCTGTTCCCATTGTTGCCGAGTTACGAGTCGCCGACCGCCTGGGTGATTCGCTGCGGCGAGCCGCTCGTCATCACCCTCGAACAGATCGCCGCGCGTATGGCCCAAGGCGCGACTTGGGGTTCGGGATCGCCCGCCGAGCACTGGGTCGGGATGCCACTGGTCGGCCAGGACGGGATCATCTTCGGCGCGATCGTGATCCAGAGTTACATCCCCGGTTTTCGCTACACCGAGGAGGACATTGCGTTGTTTGGGTTGATGTCCGGATATGTCGCCGATGCGGTCGAACAGGTGCAATCAGCCGCGCACCTCGAACAGGCGATCGCCGAGCGCACCCGTAGCCTCGAACGTGAGATCGCCGAGCGCAGGCATGCCGAGCAACTGCAACGCACGCTGTACCAAATCTCCACGCAATCGGTAAAAGACATCGACCTCGACACGTTCTACACCGAACTGCACCGGATTCTCGGTGAACTGATGTACGCCAGGAATTTCGTCATCGTGCTGTACGACGAGGAAGACGGCGATCTTGTCCGGTTTCCGTACGAAGTCGATGAAAAGGATCCTGCCATGCCGGCCGATTATCGGCGTCCGGCCGGACACGGCTCGACCGGCTTCGTGTTGCGCATGCGACAGCCGCAACGCATCGACCAGCAGCGCTATAGGGAACTGGTCAAGGCCGGCAAGATCCATCATTCAATGGGTAGCTCCGACTTCAATGTCTGGATCGGAGCGCCGATGATTTATCAGGATCGCGTGCTCGGCGCGATCATCCTGCAAAGTTACGACCCGACCATCGGTTACGACGATGAAGACCTCGAGTTGCTGACCTTTGTTGCCGATCACATCGGTGCGGCGTTGTCGCGCAAGCAGTCCGACGATGCGCTGCGCGCCGCGCATGCGCGACTGGAGTCCGGCAGCGCGGCCTTGCAGGCGAAGAACAGCGAACTCGAAAAAACGCTCGAAGACCTCGGCATGGCGCAAAGCGAATTGATGCGCCAGGAAAAACTTGCGTCGCTCGGTGCGCTGGTCGCCGGCATCGCCCACGAAGTCAATACGCCGCTGGGCATTTGCGTTACCGCCGTGAGTCATCTCGCCGAGGAAACGCTACAGGTGCGCACGCGTTTGTTGGAGAAACAACTTACCGAACGCGACCTTCAGACATATTTCGCAGCGTCCGAGGAAATCCTGCGCATCCTGACCAGCAATACGCAGCGTGCAAGCGGTTTGATCCGCAGTTTCAAGCAGGTCGCCGTAGATCAATCGACCGACGACGTTCGCGAGATCGCACTCGCCGACTACATCGAGGAAACACTCAAGTCATTGCGCCCGAAGCTCAAGGGCACGCAGCACACCATCACCGTCAATTGCGATTCGCAGCTGCGCGTACGCAGCGTGCCGGGCGCGCTGTCGCAGATACTCACCAATCTGGTGATCAATTCGATCATGCACGGTTTCGAGCACATCGACGAAGGCCACATCCGGATTGACGTGCGCAGCGACAATGCGATGCTTGGCATCGATTACCAGGACGACGGAATGGGCATGCCGACCGACGCGATCAAGCACCTTTTCGACCCGTTCTACACGACCAAGCGAGGCCAGGGCGGCAGCGGCCTCGGCGCGAACATCATCTACAACCTGGTGACGGCCAAGCTCGGCGGCAGCATCGCCGTCGACAGCGCACCGGGACTGGGGTTGCACTACCGCATCCAGTTGCCTATGCATCTGCGCTGATCGGAACTGTCGCGATTCACTCTGGGAAACGCGCGTTTACCGCAAGCACGGAATCGATGTTGGCAAACAGCAGGTCGACGATCTCCGGATCCAGATGCGACCCGGCACCTTGACGCATGTAGTCGGCAACTTCCTCGAGCGGCCACGCTTCCTTGTAACAACGCGCATGGGTCAACGCGTCGAATACATCGGCGACCGCAACGATACGCGCATGCGGATGGATCTTGTCCCCGCTCAGGCCTTGCGGATAACCGGTGCCATCATACTTCTCGTGATGCTGATGGGCGATGATCGCTGCCGCTTCCAGGATCGGCCGTTTCGAACCCTTGAGGATGTCGTAGCCGATGGTCGGGTGCTGGCGCATGATCTGCCACTGCGCGGCATCGAGCTTGTCTGGCTTGAGCAGGATTTCGTCGGGGATCGCGATCTTTCCGATGTCGTGCATCGGCGCCGCACGCCGCACGAGTTCCGATTCGGCTTCGTCGAATCCCAACGCACGGCACAGCAGATAACTCACTTCGGACATCCGGCGCACATGATTGCCGGCTTCCTGCGAGCGCGACTCGACGACGTCGCCGAGTTTGTGGATCAGTTCGGCTTGAGTATCGTAGATATCCTTGTTGAGCAGCAGGTTCTCGAACGCGAGCGCGACGTGGGTCGAGAAGATGTTGATCAGGCGCATGTCGAGGTCGTCGACAGCCGATACGCCGTTGAGATACAGCAGGGTCGCGGTGCCATGCTGCGACGGGAAATAGCCGACAAAACACCCGTCGAGCACGACGTGCTGGCGGCCATGTTCGGCGCGCTGTAACGCGCGGACGATATCGGGCACGATTTCGCCATATTCGTCCACACAATCGCCGACACTCGCCAGCACTTCGTAACGCGATTTCTCGTGCAGCGCGCTGAGCCGTACCAGCACGCCGCGATCCTCCAGGTGCAGCAGCGATGCCACCTGTTGCAACAGACCACTGGCGAAATCGTACATCGAGCGTTGTTCGAGCATGCGCGCCGACGCGCCGATGACGGTTTCCAGACCGATCCGGAAGCGTTCCTGTTCGCGGCGCTGTTCGTCGATCTGCATGATGTCGCGGTACGCGCGCAATGCGGAAAATACCGTCGTGAAGAGTTTCTTGCGGTCGAGCTCGGTCTTTTCCTTGTAGTCGTTGATGTCGTATTCGACGATCACCTTCTCTTCTGGCGCCTGTCCCGGCTGACCGGTGCGCAACACGATTCGGGTGAAGTGGTTGTTCAGATCCTGACGCATCCAGCGCGCGAGCTCGAGGCCGGCGGTCTCGTTCTCCATCACCACATCGACGATCGCCAGCGCGATGTCGGGTTCGCTTTGCAGGAAAACGCGCGCCTCGGCGCCGCTATAGGCATGCAGGAATTCCAGACCGCGTCCGTCGAGCTCGAAACGCGACAGCGCAAGCCTGGTGATCGTGTGCACATCGGGTTCGTCGTCAACCAGCAACACCCGCCAACATGCGGCGGCGGACGTAGCTGTGACGATACTGCTTGGGTCTTCCTTCGCGAACATGCTGAACCCCATGTCGTCGGAGTGCGGGTTAGGATTTAATGCAATCGAGGCAATCGTCCACAGCCTATACCCGCACCGGCTCCATAGTGTGTCTTCAGTCCGGTTTCGGCGATCCGCTGGGAATGTGCCCAGTCGCGTTCACGCCCACTAGCGGTTGTTACCAACGCAGAACGGCGGCTTTTGCGAATGCCCGCAACCGCAGAGGCCGGCGGCGACGCAATTCAACGCAAGGTGTTCAATGCCACTCGAACAGGCTCCACTGCACCGGCACGGTCTGGTTGCTGGTGGCGTCGTTGCGGTTGATGCGGCCATCGCCGTTGCTGTCACGCAATTCAAATGCCTTGCCGTGCAATGGCTGAACCTTGACCTTGGTGATCTGGCCGCCGTGGCGGTATTCCTCGATGCGGTCGCCATTGGCGGCGGTGTGCTTGCGCACGCTGTAGCCGTCAGCGGTGGTTGTTTCGCTGGCTTGCTTCGGTGGCGGATGAAAGGCGTCGTCGGTCGGCAACGTCGGCAGATTGCTCGGATCGCCGTCGGATTTCGCGTGATCGTTGCTAGCCGGCTTCTCGACGGATTCAGTCGGAGCCGATTCCGCAGGCAGTGGCGCCAGGCGCGGGTCGTCGGGTTTGATCGACTCGGCGGTCGCGGGCTGGCCCGGGTCGCTCATGTCCGGCGGCGGCGGCGCGGTTGCAGGCGCCGGATCGGCGGCGAATGCGGGGGTTGCGGCGGTGGCCAGCAACAATCCGATCAGCAATCCATTGCAGCGCATGCGCATGACCGTTCTCCTATCCGGGGCTACGATCTTCCCACCATGACCGCTGCGTGGAAAGCGCCGCGGTGCTGATCGTTCAGGATCGCCCGCAATCATGAGGAGGCGTAGTACACGCGCCTACAATGGTCGTCCACCATTGATCCGACGGTCGCCCTCGGTCACCTCGACGACGCGGCGTGCAGTCGGATGAACTCAACTCATCTAGCAATCCAGTGCCCCTTCATAACGCGAGTGCCCGCATGTCCCGTCTGGTTCTGATCGATGGTTCTTCGTATCTGTACCGTGCGTTCCACGCGTTGCCGCCGCTGAGCAATGCGCAGGGCGAGCCGACCGGAGCGCTGTTCGGCGTGGTCAACATGCTGCGCGCGACGCTCAAGGAGAAACCCGATTGCGCGGCGTTTGTGGTCGATGCCCCGGGGAAAACCTTTCGCGACGACCTGTACCCGGACTACAAGGCGAATCGTCCGCCGATGCCTGAAGAATTGCGCGCCCAAGTCGAGCCGATGATGCGGATCGTCGAAGCGCTGGGCTTTCCGATCCTGCGCGTGGATGGCGTGGAGGCCGACGACGTGATCGGAACTCTGGCCGTGCATGCGCAAGCCGATGGTGTGGACGTGACAATTTCGACAGGCGACAAGGATTTCGCGCAACTCGTACGACCCGGCATCGCCTTGATCAACACGATGAGCGGCAGCGTGCTCGACAACGACGCGGCGGTGATCGCGAAGTTCGGCGTGCGCGCGGACCAGGTCGTCGATCTGCTCGCGCTGATGGGCGACAGCGTGGACAACATCCCGGGCGTCGAAAAATGCGGGCCGAAGACAGCTGCCAAATGGCTGGCCGCATACGGATCGCTCGATGGCGTGATCGCGAATGCTGCAAAGGTCACCGGGAAAATCGGCGAGAATCTGCGCGCGGCGTTGCCGAAGTTGCCGTTGAGCTATCGACTTGCGACGATCAAGACCGATGTCGCACTCGAGCTTCCGCACGCCGCGCTGAAGTTGCGCGAACGCCACGTCGATAACTTGCGCGAGTCGTATGCGCGCTACGGATTCAACGCGGCGCTGCGCGAACTCGACGGTGTTGCGCTGGAGCCGCGTACGAAAACCGGCGGAGAGTTGAGCAGTACTGCGGCGGGACATGCGCGTTCCAGTGCTGCCGACGAGATCCTCGACCCCGCAATGGCGGTCGCGGGCGAGTACGAATGCATCATCTCGCGCGAGCAACTCGATGCGTGGATCGACCGATTGCGGGCCGCCGAATTGATTGCATTCGATACCGAAACCGACGCGCTCGACCCAATGCGCGCGAACCTGGTCGGGATGAGTTTCGCGGTCGAAGTCGGACGCGCCTGCTACATCCCGCTGGCGCACATCTATCCGGGCGCGCCCGAGCAACTCGATCGCGCCGAAGTGCTTGATACTTTGCGACCGATCCTGGAGGACGCCAGCAAGCTCGTCGTCGGCCAGCACGGCAAGTACGACCTGCATGTATTACGTCGGCACGGCGTTGCCGTACGCGGTTACGCGCAGGACACGATGCTCGAATCCTTCGTCTGGAACGCGACCGCGACGCGCCACGACATGGACTCGCTGGCGCTGCGCTATCTCGGTTACACGACGGTCAAGTACGCAGAGGTCGCCGGCAAGGGCGCAAAGCAGATCCTGTTCTCGCAGGTCGCGCTCGAGGATGCGACGCGTTACGCGGCCGAAGATGCCGACGTGACGTTGCGCCTGCATCTCGCGTTAAAGGCAAGACTCGCGACCGAGCCTGCGCTGGAGCGTGTTTATCGCGAGATCGAGATGCCGCTGGTGCCGGTGCTTGAACGCATCGAAGCGAACGGTGTGCTGATCGATGCGGTGGAACTGCAACGGCAGAGCGCAGACCTCGGCAAGCGCATGCACACGATCCAATTGCAGGCGCACGAAATCGCCGGGCATCCGTTCAACCTGGAATCGACCAAGCAGTTGCAGGCGATCCTGTTCGACGAACTGAAGCTCAACGCGGTGCTGAAAACGCCGGGCGGCCAGCCATCGACGAACGAGGAAGCGCTTGAAGCAATCGCGGAGGATCACGCATTGCCGCGACTGATCCTCGACTATCGCGGTCTCGCGAAGTTGCGCAGCACCTACACCGAGAAGTTGCCGGGGGCGATCAATCCCGATACCGGCCGCGTGCATACGAGTTACCACCAGGCCGGCGCCGCGACCGGGAGGCTCGCCTCGTCCGATCCGAACCTGCAGAACATCCCGATCCGCACCGAGGATGGTCGCCGCATCCGCAAGGCCTTCATCGCGCCGCCGGGCCGGAAAATCATGGCCTGCGATTATTCGCAGATCGAGTTGCGGATCATGGCGCATCTGTCCGAGGACGCGGGCCTGCTACGTGCGTTCGAAAGCGGAGAGGACGTGCATCGCGCGACGGCAGCGGAGGTGTTCGGGGCGACATCGCCTGCGGAAGTCACCCCAGACCAGCGCCGCGCCGCCAAGGCGATCAACTTCGGCCTGATGTACGGGATGAGCGCGTTCGGCCTCGCGCGCGCGCTCGGAATCGCTCGCGGCGAAGCGCAGAACTATATCGCCCTGTATTTCGCGCGATATCCGGGCGTGCGCGCGTACATGGATCGCACACGTGCGCAGGCGAAGGATCAGGGTTATGTCGAGACAGTGTTCGGGCGCCGACTCTATCTGCCGGACATCCATGCGCGCAACCAGGGCTTGCGCGCCGGCGCCGAGCGCGCTGCGATCAATGCGCCAATGCAGGGCACGGCGGCCGATATCATCAAACGGGCAATGAGTTCAGTGGATGCATGGATGCAACCCCACGCCGCGCGCGCATTGATGATCATGCAAGTCCACGATGAACTGGTGTTTGAGGTGGATGCAGATTTAGTTGAAACACTGCGTCCTGAAATCGTCGCACGGATGCAGAACGCCGCCGAACTCCGCGTGCCCTTGGTTGTCGATACCGGTATCGGCGACGATTGGGATGAAGCGCACTGATAGCGCAGTAACGATGTTCTAACGGACACCTATGCCAGAAGTCACGCTTCGCAATGTCGTACAAATTTTTCGGCATGAATGCATCCTGAATCGCATTAGAAAACGCGCGTTTCTTCACGAACTCTAAAGGTCGGTAGTGGTCAACTACTTCGCAACGGATGCAACGTCCGTTGTCGGATGTCTCTCTCCCCTGAGTGCATCCTGGAAGCCTTCCTCTCCCCAAGGGAGCTTCCACCAGTAACCCCGCGAACCTACCCCTGGTTCGCGGGGTTTTTATTGTGGACGCTTGTTGGCGAAAAACCGTCGGGCGATAGCTCTTCCAGCCATTCACGGGGCCGCAAATAGTCCGCGAGACGTGCCTCATCGCTGCCCGCCTCCGGCGCGTATCCAACTTCCCAACGCACGCGCGGTGGCATGCTCATCAGGATTGATTCGGTGCGACCACCCGACTGCAGCCCGAACAAGGTTCCGCGATCCCATACCAGGTTGAACTCGACGTAGCGTCCGCGCCGGTAGAGCTGGAACTCGCGTTCGCGTTCGCCGTATGGCGTGTCCCGGCGGCGTTCGACGATTGGCAGGTAAGCATCAAGGAATCCGTCGCCGACCGCGCGCATCAGTCCGAATCCACGCTCGAAGCCGCCATCCCGAAAATCATCGAAGAACAATCCGCCAACGCCGCGCGTCTCATTGCGATGCCTGAGAAAAAAATACTCGTCGCACCAGCGCTTGAAGCGCGGATACAACTTGGCGCCGTATGGCGCGCATGCATCGCGCGCGGTGCGATGCCAATGCAGTACGTCTTCATCGAACGGATAGAACGGGGTGAGGTCGAATCCGCCGCCAAACCACCAGACGCGCTCGGCGTTCTTCGGGTGCGCAGCAAAGTAGCGCACGTTCGCATGCGCAGTCGGCAGATAGGGATTGCGCGGATGCACAACCAGCGACAACCCCAGCGCGCGCCATGGCGCACCTGCGAGTTCTGGACGATGGGCGGTCGCCGCTGGCGGCAAGGTCGCGCCGCGCACGTCGGAGAAGCCAACACCGGCCTGCTCGAACACTGCGCCTTGGCGCAGCACGCGAGAATTGCCACCGCCGCCTTCTGCGCGCTCCCAAAGATCGTTACCAAAGCGTCCGCTGCCGTCGGCGATTTCCAGGGCCGTGCAGATGCGCTGCTGCAACTCGCGCAAATAGGTGTGGACGGCGTCGATATCGGGGGCTACTGACATGATGGCTGGCTCATGGATGCGCAGGGCGTATCGCTGAGCCAGCATGATAGCCGTGCGCGGCTCGTGCGGATGCGCCGGCTATAATCGCAACCATCGTGAATCACTCGACCGATGCATCCGCCGCCGCCGCACCACGTCTTGCGGACTCCTCGACGCTGCAACTGCGGGTGAGTTTCAACACGTCGATGGATGCAACGTTGCGTTTCGCGTTCACCGATCCTGCCGATGCGGCCGTGCGCGTGCATTGCGAGCGACTCGAGGGGCCGCTTGCATCGGAAAACTGGCAAACAGGCGTCGGCTATCGCGCATTGGTGCTCGAACAGTCCGAGTCCAGTGGAGACATCGCTGCTGCTGCACGCAGCGCTTATGCCGATCTGATCGCCCGCGTGCGCGGCTCGTCGCATCCGTATCTGCTACGCATCTGGAACTATCTCGGCGACATCAATGTGGGCGACGGCGATGGCGAGCGCTACAAGCGTTTCTGCGTCGGTCGTGCCGCAGCGGTCGATGCGACATTCAACGATCCTCCACCGGCTGCTACCGCGATCGGCCATCACGATGGCCCGGGCATGTTGCAAGTCATCGCGCTATGCAGCCACAAGCCCGCCATCGCGTTGGAGAATCCGCGTCAGACTCCGGCCTGGAGTTACCCGCGCGATTACGGCCCGGTCGCGCCGGGCTTCTCGCGCGGCGCATTGCTGGAAGTCGAGAGCGCGTCGCCGCGGCTGCTCGCATCGGGTACGGCAAGCATCGTCGGCCACATCTCGCAGCATGTCGGCGATGTGGCCGAGCAGTTGCGCGAGAGCCTGCGCAATCTTGAAGCGTTGCTTGTCGTCGGTAACGAAAACAGCGGTCGCGTGTTCGCGTTGGCTGGCTGCGAAGCATTGCGCGTTTACCTGCGACATGCCGTGGATTTGCCGGTCGCGCAGGCGGTGATCAACGCATCCGGTTTGCCCGGTGAGCGCGTGTTGTACCTGCGGGGCGACGTATGCCGGCGTGAGCTCGATGTGGAACTTGAGGGTGTGTTCGCGACGGATTGAGATTTGCGTGGTCATCTTTCGTCACGCCCGCCGGGCGGACAATATGTCGAACCATGCGTAGTGTCCGACTGAAATTTCGGGCCTCGCCTTCGCCTGCCCTTTTGTCAGGCAATCCGAACCATTTACATTAGAACGCCACACGGCTGTGCTCGGAAAAATCGCTCCGCAGCACGCGTTTTATGGCGCAGAATGCACTTGGGGAACAGTCATTTGTAGCCGACTTTGAAACGCCACGTCCCTGCGCGCTCGCACCCGAATGCGCGTTCGGGCGAGCTCTGGCGTTGTTCGACGGTCCAATATCGGGAAGTGTCATGGATCTGCTGCGGTTTCTGCTGCTGTTGCCGGTACGCCTGCTGCGCGCCCTGTGGATCGTGATCGGATGGTTGTCGTCACTGCTGGGGCGGTTGGCTGCCAGGCTGCTGCGTCCGCTTGTCGGCGACATGAACCTGTCCTGGTATGCGCCGGAGTGGATGCGCGTGGTGCAGCGACGGCCGAAACATGCAGCGCTGGCGGGGTTGACCGTGGTGCTGGTGGCGATTGGCGGCTGGTACGGCTGGCAGTGGTACCAGCACCGGCCGCATCCGCCCGAACCCACACGCATCACCTGGCAGGTCCACGCACCTTCGGTCACCGACTACAGCAAGCAGCCCATCGCGATCGATGCGCTGCAGATGACGTTCTCTGCATCGGCCGCACCGATCGAACTGGTCGGCAAACCGGCGATTTCAGGCATTTCGATGCAACCGTCCGTGAAGGGCGAATGGACCTGGCTGAACGATCGAACGCTGCGCTTCACGCCGGCCATCGATTGGCCGGTGGGCCAGCATTACACGGTGACCTTCGATGCGGCCAAGGCGTTCGCACCGCATGTGCTGATGGCCGACGACCATTTCGACTTCGCGACGGCTGCATTCAAGGCAACCCTTGGCAAGGGCGAGTTCTACCAGGATCCGCAGGAAGCGACTGCCAAGAAGATCATCCAGCAAGTCGATTTCAACTACCCGGTTGATCCGGCGCGTTTCGAGAAGAGTGTCTCACTGGCGCTCGTCGGCAGGAACGGCAAGGATGGCCCGGCGCTGCTGTTCACCGTGATCTACGATCAGTTCAAGTTGCATGCGTGGGTGCATTCGCAGCCACTGGACTTGCCGCGCGATGATGGCTTGGTATCGGTGAAGATCGACAAGGGCGTGTGCAGTTCGCGTGGCGGCGATTGCAGCGACCAACCCCTGCGCGCAACTGTGCGCATCCCGGGCCTGTACAGCCTCACCATCGACGACATCAGCCCGACCTTGATTGACAACGACAAGTACGAACCCGAGCAGGTGCTCGTGGTCAACGTGGGCGGCGCAGTGCGCGACAGCGAACTGGCCGGCCTGTTGCACGCTTGGGTCCTGCCTGCACACAAACCGGGTGAGGACGCCTCCGACGACGACACGGCTTACGACTGGAGCGATTCCGAAGTCAGCGAAACCCTGCTGCATCGCTCGCAGGCATTGAAACTGGAACCTGTGCCGACCGAAACCGAATACCAGGCACTGCAGAGCTTCAAGTTCCATGCGCTCCCGGGACAGCGCATCTATGTGCGCATCGATCAGGGATTGAAATCGTTTGGCGGTTATCTGCTCGGCAAGCCGAAGACTGTAGTCGTGACCGTGCCCGACTATCCAAAGCTGCTGCGTTTCGTCGCCGATGGCTCGTTGCTGTCGCTGAGCGGCAGCAAGCGGATCTCGGTGGTCTCGCGCAACATGCCCGGCATGCAGATGCAGATCGGCCGAGTGCTGCCCGACCAGTTGCAGCACCTGATCAGCCTCAATGAAGGCAATTTCAGTCATCCGCAATTGCCCGGCGATTTCAGCGAAGAACACATCGTCGAACGCTATGAACTCCAGCGCAGTTTCCCGAAAGACGATCCGGGCCATGCCCATTACGAGGGCGTCGATCTCGGCCAATACCTGAAGGAAGGCAAGCGCGGCGTGTTCCTGCTGCACCTGTCCGGTTACGACGCGGTCGCGGAAAAGAAGAAAGCCGTTGCTGCGGCGAAAGCCAAGGCCGACGCGGATGCCGGGATGACAGCGCAGCCCTCGGCGGAAGCGGATATATCGTCGTCATCGGAGGGTGAAAGCAACGACGGCGATGGCGAAGCGAGCGACGATAGCGCATCGCCGGCCGACAACCGGATGATCGTCGTCACCGATCTGGGCATGCTCGTCAAGAAATCGCTGGACGGCAGCCAGGACGTGTTCGTGCAGTCGATCCACACCGGCGAGCCGGTCGCCGATGCGACCGTGTCGGTGCTCGCGATCAACGGCCAGACCTTGTACAAACAGACATCAAGCGCCGATGGCGTGGCGCATTTCCCGACATTCAAGGGACTCGACCACGAAAAGAAACCGGTGATGTATCTGGTAACCAAGGCGGATGACCTGTCCTTTTTGCCAATCGGCGGAAGCGACCGCCAGCTCGACTACTCGCGTTTCGACATCGGCGGCGATGCGAGCGCGGTGAATCAGGGCCAGCTGTCCGCGTACCTGTTCTCCGATCGCGGTATTTATCGGCCGGGGGATCTGTTCCACATCGGCCTGATCGTACGCGCGGCAAGCTGGACGCACAGCGTCGCCGGCATTCCGTTGCAGGCCGAGATCGTCGATCCGCGCGGCATGACGGTGAAACAACTGCCGCTGGTGATGGATGGATCAGGCTTCAGCGAACTCAGCTACTCGACGCTTGAAACATCGCCGACCGGAACCTGGACGGTGAACCTGTATATCGCGCGCGACGGCAAGACTGGCACCCAGATCGGCAGCACAGCCGTGCAGGTGAAGGAGTTCCTGCCCGATCGCATGAAGGTCGCCGCGAAGCTGTCCGAGCAGGTCGCCGAAGGCTGGGTGAAACCCGATGCGCTCAAGGGGCTCGTCGATGCGCAAAATCTGTTCGGCACGCCGGCGGCAAACCGCCGCGTCGAAGCGACGCTGACCTTGCGCCCCGCATGGCCCGCATTCCATAGCTGGCCGGACTACCACTTTTACGACATCCGTCGCGCGAAGGAAGGTTTCGACGAGACCTTGCAGGACGGCAAGACCGATGCCAACGGCCACGCCGAATTCGATCTGCACCTGAAGAAATATGCCGAAGCGACGTATCAACTGTATTTCCTCGCCAAGGCGCATGAAGCCGAAGGCGGCCGCAGCGTTGCCGCCGCCGCACAGACGATGGTGTCGAGCAACGATTGGCTGGTCGGCTACAAGGCCGTTGATGATCTCGGCTATGTCACCCGCGGCGCCGCGCGCAGCGCGCGTCTGGTCGCGATCGACCCGCATGCGAAGGCGATCGAACTGACTGGATTGAAGGCGCAGTTGATCGAGCGCCGCTACGTATCTGTGCTCACCAAGCAGGATTCCGGGGTCTATAAATACGATTCCAAGCTCAAGGAAATCCCGATCAGCGAGAAGCCGCTGATGATCCCGGCGGCGGGAATCGACTACGTGCTGCCGACCGACAAGCCGGGCGACTATGCACTGCTGATTCTGCGCGGCAGCGACGGCAAGGAAGTCAACCGCATTGCCTACACGGTTGCGGGCGCGGCCAACGTTTCGCGTTCGCTCGACCGCAACGCCGAACTGCAATTGAACCTCGACAAGCACGACTACAAGCCCGGCGATGCGGTGCAGATCGCGATCCACGCGCCGTACGCGGGCAGTGGCCTGATCACCATCGAGCGCGACAAGGTGTATGCGCACGCCTGGTTCAAGGCGACTACGACGAGTTCGGTGCAGCGCATTGTGGTGCCGAAGGATTTCGAGGGCAACGGCTACATCGACGTGCAGTTCATCCGCGATCCGTCGTCGGACGAAATCTTCATGAGCCCGCTGAGCTACGGCGTGGTGCCGTTTTCGGTGAACCTTGACGCACGCCGTGATGTACTGACGGTGGACGCGCCGGTGCTGGTGAAGCCCGGCGACACCGCGACCTTCAAGCTGCATTCCGCGCAGCCCGCGAAGGCGGTGCTGTTCGTGGTGGATGAAGGCATCCTGCAGGTCGCGCACTACAAGCTCTACGATCCGCTGAAGTTCTTCTTCCGCAAGCGGATGCTGGAAGTGAAGACCGCGCAGATCCTCGACCTGATCCTGCCGGAGTTCGAACGGCTGATGGCGATGAATGCGGCTCCTGGCGGCGATGCGGATGCGGCGATCGGGCGGCAGCTCAATCCGTTCAAGCGCAAGCGCGACAAGCCGGTGGTGTACTGGTCCGGCATCGTGGATATCAATGGAGAGAAGGACTTCAGCTACACAGTGCCGGATTATTTCAACGGCAAACTGCGGGTAATGGCAGTTGCGGTATCGCCGGATCGCATCGGCACTGTCGAGAGCGCGACGACAGTGCGCGGCGACTTCGTGCTCTCGCCGAACGTGCCGACCACGCTCGCGCCGGGCGATGAAGCGGAGATCAGCGTCGGCGTCGCGAACAATCTCACCGACATCGGCGCGAAACCCGTGCCCGTGGTCGTGACTTTGAAGACCGGCCCGCAATTGCAGATCGTGGGCAGTGCGATGCAAAGCGTGAACCTCGCATCGATGCGCGAAGGCGTCGCGCTGTTCCGCGTCAAGGCGACCGACCGGCTCGGCTCGGGCAACCTCAGCTTCGTTGCCGGTTACGCGGGCAAGTCGGCGAAGCAAAGTGTTGATCTCTCGGTGCGCCCAGCCTCGGCCTATCGTACCCAAGTCGATGTCGGACGCGTCGATCCGGGAAGGCAAGTGGATCAGTCCAACCTGCGTCCGCTGTACGACGCCTACGCCTCGCGCGACACGGCGATGTCGAGCTTGCCGCTGGTGCTTGCGCAAGGGATCACGAGCTATCTGGTGAACTACCAGAATTATTGCAGCGAACAGATCATCAGTGCAGCGATGCCGCGATTGATCGTTGCGAAATGGCCGGTAGTCCCGGTGTTTGCGCGGGCACTGCAACCGGTGGTGGGCGACAGGACGATCGGCAACGATACTGCAGTCCTGGACTTCCTCGACGTGCTGCATTCGCGCCAGAACAGCGCAGGCGGTTTCGGGTTGTGGTCGGCGACGCCGGACGCGGAGCCATTCGTGTCGACCTATGCGATGAACTTCCTGCTGGAGGCGCGCGATCGTGGCGTCAAGGTGCCGTCGGACATGTTCGATGCTGGCGACAAATACCTGTTGCAACTCGCGTCCGACAACGGCATGGATTCGCTCGACAAATTGCGCCAGCGCGCCTATGCGGTGTACCTGCTGACCCGTCTGGGCAATGTCACCACCAACAATCTCGCCGCAGTGCAGAAGCGCCTGCAGGAAGCGTATCCAAAGGTGTGGGAGCACGACCTGGCTGCCGCGTGGCTCGCCGCGTCATACAAGTTGCTCAAGCAGGACAAGCAGGCGGATGCATTGATTGCCGGGTCTCAGGAAGAACTCACCCGCAAGCTCGCCGATGAACCCTTCGCCTACGGCTATTACTACGATCCGCTGATCCGCGACGCGAGCGTGCTCTACCTGCTGGCGAAACACTTTCCCGAGCGGGCCAAGGCATTGCCGCCGCGCGTGTTTGAAAACATCGCATGGCCGCTCGCGCACGACGAATACAACACGACATCGGCAGCCATGACGATCCTCGCGCTCGACAGCTACGCCAAGCAAACCATCGGCCAGCTCGACAAGCTCAGCATCAATGTGGTGGATGCGAAGGGCAACATGAGGTCAATCGGCAGTCCGCAAGGGAACCTGCTGGTAGCCGCCACGTGGGATGCCGCAGTGCGTACATTGCGCTTCGTGAATCGCGGCACGTTGTCCGCATGGCGGGTTTCGACTCAGGGCGGATACGATCGCGCGGCGCCTGCTGTTGCGATCAAGAACGGTATCGAGATCGTGCGCGATTACACCGACACGGCAGGTAAAGCGTTGACGCAGATAGCGGTCGGTACGGAGATCGACGTGCACATCAAGATTCGTGCGACCGGTACGCAAGGCATTGGCAACGTCGCGATTGTCGATCTGTTGCCCGGCGGATTCGAACCGGTGATCGAGCCGCTACCGGAACCAACCACTGCGCCGAACACTAACGCCAGCGATGCAAGCGACAGCACCGATAGCGTGGCGCAGCCTGTGGCATGGCGTTCGCCGATCGGATTATCGAGTTCGTCATGGCAGCCGGAATATGCGGACATCCGCGAAGACCGCGTGGTGATCTATGGCACCGCCACGCCGGACGTGCGCGAGTTCGTGTATCGCATCAAGGCGACCAACGCCGGCAAGTTCATCGTGCCGCCGGCTTATGGCGAATCGATGTACGACCGCAAGATACAGGCGCGTTCGCCCGGCGGCGGAATGCTCACGGTGGTGCGCGCGCCCTGAGTCGCCACTGCGGCGCATCTTCCTGAAGGGGAGATGTGTCGCACGAAGGTGGTCGCCACAAACATCCATGTATCGAAACCGCACCCATCCATGATTCGCGCGTTCGCCCGCTGGCTCCATCGCTGGCAGAACTGGCTGGTTGGCGCCGCGTTGATCGTCGCCGTGCTGGTCGGATTCCGCCTGTGGCCGCACCCACCATTGCACGACTGGATGCCGACGTCGACGGCTCTCTATGACGACCATGGTCGCTTGCTGCGCCTCACATTGGCGAGCGACGATCAATATCGCCTGTGGTCTCCGTTGCAGGACATCTCGCCGCAGCTCATCGCAGGCGTGGAGTTGCACGAAGACCGCTGGTACAACTGGCATCCGGGCTTCAATCCGTATGGACTGCTGCGCGGAGCGTGGGTGACCTATGTGCGTCACGGTCATCCGCAGGGCGGCTCCACGATCACGATGCAACTCGCGCGCCTGCTATGGCGACTGGATACGCGCACGCCATCGGGCAAGCTGCGACAGCTCGCGCGTGCGGAGCAGCTCGAACTGTTCTATTCGAAGCGGCAGATCCTCGAGGCCTACCTCAACGTCGCGCCGTACGGTCGCAACGTGCAGGGCGTCGGCGCGGCGAGCCTGGTGTATTTCGCAAAGCCTGTCAGCGAGTTGACCTTGCCGGAAGCGTTGACACTCGCGGTGATTCCGCAAGATCCAACGCGTCGTCTGCGGACCGGACACCGGTTGAACGATGCGGGAATCATCAATCCGGCATTGGCGGCGGCGCGCAACGCACTCTACGTGCAATGGCTGCGCATGCATCCGCGCGACACGGCGCAGCAACCCTTGTTCGCGTTGCCGCTGAACCTGCGCCCGCTGTCGCAGTTGCCGTTCGAGGCCCCGCACGCGGTCGAACAAGTGCTGGCTGCGCAACGCATCAGCGGCGGCGGCGATCCCGCGCGGATCGTCACCACGATCGACCTCGACCTGCAGCACAGCATCGAACTGCAGATCGCGCATTACGTCCAGCGCAACCGTATGCGCGGCATCCGCAATGCATCGGCGATCCTCGTCGATACGCGTGACATGGGCATCAAGGCGATGGTCGGTTCGGCCGATTATTTCGATGCGTCGATCCAGGGCCAGGTCAACGGCACGCTCGCGAAGCGCTCGCCAGGTTCGACGCTGAAGCCTTTCATCTATGCGCTGGGTTTCGACGAGGGCGTGCTGCATGCGCAGACCATGCTGCGCGACGTGCCGACCTCGTTCGGCCCGTACACGCCGGAGAATTTCGACGGGCATTTCCTCGGTCCGGTCACTGCGGCGCAGGCGTTGATCCGCAGCCGCAATATTCCTGCGGTGTGGGTCGCTTCGCAACTCGGAAAACCCAGCCTGTACGACTTCCTTCGCGCAGCCGGGATCAGCCGCATGGCGAGCGAAAAACATTACGGACTCGCACTTGTGCTTGGCGGCGGCGAAGTGACTCCGCAGGAACTCGCCGGTCTCTACGCGATGCTCGCCAATCGCGGTGTGCTGCAGCCGCTGCGCCTGCGTGCCGACGATCGCCAGGTTGCAGGCACGCGCATGCTCAGCGACGAAGCGAGCTTCATGGTGATGGACATCCTGCGCCAGAACGTGCGACCGGACGAAAGCACAGGCGCCCAACCTGCATCGTTCCGCGTCTACTGGAAAACCGGCACATCGTGGGCATTCCGCGATGCGTGGACTGCCGGCAGTTTCGGGCCGTACGTGCTCGTGGTATGGGTCGGCAACTTCGACAACACCGGCAATCCGGCCTTTGTCGGTCTCGAGGCTGCGGCGCCGCTATTTTTCCAGATCATCGATGCGCTCGGCGCGGAACATCCGCACTTGCAGGAACCGCTGCGCGACATGCCGGAGAACATCAAGCGCGTGGAGATATGCCTCGCCAGCGGCGAGTTGCCGAATCAGTGGTGTCCGCAGAAAGGAATGACCTGGTTCATTCCTGGCAAGTCGCCGATCAAGGTGAGCAATGTGCATCGCCCGGTGGTGATCGACGATGCGACCGGCAAGCCTGCGTGTCCGCCGTATGCGCCCGGGCGCACGCATGTGGAAGTTTTCGAGTTCTGGCCATCCGACCTGCAACAGGTGTTCGCCCAGGCAGGCATGCCGCGTCGTGCTCCTCCGACGAATCCTGATTGCGACCATGCCGGCCAGATGGTCGGCGATCCGCCACGCATCACCTCGCCGTTGCGCGGCAGCAGCTATGCAATGCGGTTGAACCAGCCGGAACCGGCGCGCATCGCCTTCATCGCCACCGCGGACGCCGATGCCCACGCCTTGTACTGGTTCGTCAATAACGCCTATATCGGCAGCAGCGCGCCGGGAATATCGCTGTTCTGGCAGCCGGTGAATGCTGGCCATTACGACGTGCGCGTGGTCGACGACCATGGCCGCAGCGATCAGCGTCCGCTGGATGTCGAGCAGATGGAATAAATCCCTCGGGCGCGCGGATGCAGTCGCGCCGACCAATCTTGTCGTTCAATCGTCGATCAATCGATGCGCATTACTTCAACGTTCGCTCGAACAACGCGTCAATCCGCCGATACTCGTCCAGCCACGCATCCGCATCCTCGAACCGTGTCGTTCCAGCCGATACGGTGCGAAGCTCCAGTCGGTCTTGTGCAGTTCGATCAGGCGCTGGGTGAGGCGCACGAATCCTGGTGAAGCACGCCGTCGTCGATCCTGCCGATCAGCATCATTTCAAAGCCCGCTCGAATAGGGCATCGATCCTCCGGTACTCGTCCAGCCACGATTCCGGCTGTTCAAAGCTGTGTCGTTCCAGCGGATACGGCTCGAAACTCCAGTCGGTCTTCTTGAGTTCGATGAGGCGCTGCACGAGGCGCACCGAATCCTGGAAGAAAACGTTGTCGTCCATCATGCCGTGGCAGATCAGCAGCGATCCGCGCAGGCCGTCGGCGAACTCGATCGGCGAACTTGTCTTGTATGCCTCCGGATCGATATCGGGCGTGTTGAGGATGGCCGAGGTGTAGTCGTTCTCGTATTGCGACCAGTCTGTGACGGGGCGCAATGCCGCGCCGGCCCTGAACACGTCCGGTGCGCGGAACATTGCCATCAGGCTCATGAAACCGCCGTAGCTGCCACCGTAGACACCGACGTGCTGTGCATCGCCCTGCTGGTTAGCGATCATCCACGCAACGCCATCGCGATAGTCGTCGAGTTCGGGATGGCCCATCTGCCGATAGATCGCAGTACGCCAGTCGCGTCCGTGGCCGGCCGAGCCGCGATAGTCCATGTCGAGCACGACGTAACCGTTCTGCACCAGCATCTGGTTGAACATCTGCTCGCGGAAGTAATAGGTGAAGCGCTTGAAGACGTTCTGCAGATAGCCTGCGCCGTGCACGAACATCACCACCGGATAGTGTTTGCCGGGTTCGAGTTGTGTCGGACGATAGAGCTTCGCCCAGACTGGCTTCGCGCCATGCGTCGAAGGCACCTGCACAAATTGCGGCTGCAGGAAATGCCGCGCCTTGTAGGCATCGGTGCGCGTATCGGTCAGCATCGCCGCATTGCCGCCATCGGCTGGAACCACCGCGAGTTGCGGCGGCAGGTAACTGCCCGAATAGCGCACGAGCAACTGGTGTTCGTCAGGCGAGAGGGTGAAATCCTCGACGCCTTCGAGCGCGGTCACTTCCTTCACGCTGTCGCTGGCGAGGTCGATCTCGCAGACTTCGTAAGCGCCCGACCATTTGCGATTGCAGACAAACCACGCGCGCCGGCCATCAGCCGATGGTTGCACAGCCGATGTCTCCCAATCGCCGTGCGTCCGCTCACGCGCCGCGGATCCCGGCACGAGCGTGTACAGATGCGAATAACCGGATTGCTCCGAGAGCAGCCACAGCGTTTTGCTATCGGGCAGCCAGCCGAATTCGTTGAAGGCGAAATCGTTAACCCATGCCGGATCGGTCAAGCGGTGCGCGCTGCGAAGCGCTTTCGCAGCGAAATCGACGGTCGCGATCCAGCGATCCTTGTTGTCGACCGATAGCAGTTCGACTGCCACGTTGCGGCCATCGTTCGTCCACTGCAAGCCACCAACACGCATCGGGCGATGGCCCTTCAGCGCGTCCTTGCCGGCCGCCTTGCGCATCGCGGCCAATGGATCGACATCGATGCCAGGCAATGCATCGACCGAGAGATTCGCAACACTGCCATCACGCAGATCGACCAGCTTCACCGTCTGCCCAGCCGGTGAATTGCGGCCGACGCGCAAGCGCTCGTCTTCCTGCTCTTCGTAGCCGCTTTCGGTGACGTACTTCTGCAGCTTGCCGACGCGACCGGCATCGCCCTCCTTCGGGGCTACCACGGCGATCAACCAGCGCCCATCCGGCGACAATGACGTGGCCTGGATCGCGACATCGTCGCCCAGATAAATCGGCGCCGCAGCGCGCGTCGGATCGGCATTGCGCAGGCGCTGGTTTTGCGCACGCTGGTCGTCGCGTTCCTGTTTGTCCTTGCGCAGCGTGTCGAACAATCGCAGTTGCATGTCGCGGAATGCATCGGCTTTGTCGGGCTTGGCCGCCGGATCTTTTTCGGTCTTGAGCGCGACGACTGTCGAGGCCAACCGCTGGTCGAAACGATAGAGATACCAAGTGCCGTCGACGTGCCAGATCACCCCGTTGTCGCCGGCAGTGAAATGCGGATCGGCCGCCGCCTCGTTGCCGCGCGTGAGCTGGGTCAATAGGCCGGATTGCAGGTCGCGCACGAACACGTCGCCATTGCGCACGAAGGCGCTGCGGCGGTGCGCGCTGTCGTACACCGGATTGGCCGCGTCGATCGCCGCACGTTCGTTGTCGGCGATCACCGCGATCGGCGCGCCACCCGACACATCCACGCCGTACAGGTCGTGCAACCCACTGCCTTTGCGCTTGAGCGGGAAATACGCGCGCTTGCCATCCCACGACCACCATGCCGATTCCACCGGCGGGCCGATCCAGTCCGGGTCGGCCATCGCCTGTTCGATGCTGATCGGGTCGGGCGTCGCAACAGGACTCCTGGATGACGCCGCGACGACCGGCGCTTGGGCGTAAATGCCGGTGGTGGCCAGCAGCGTCAAAAACAGGGCGTAGCGCGTGCGCATGCGAGGATTTCCCCGGGGATCAGCGCGCTAGCCTAGCAGGCGCGCGCGGCCCTCCGCAGCGCCGGAAGGCATGCGACGTGACACGAAACGCTTTATCAGCGCGTCGTTTGTCGCCACAATCAAAGCCTTCGCCGCGACGCACGCCCATGCATACCTACGTTTACAAAAGCCGGCGCAAAGCCGACACCTACGTCTATCTGCGTGAACGCGATGGTTTCGGGCTGATTCCCGAGCCGTTGCGCGCGTCACTGGGTGAGTTGGCTTTCGTGCTGGAGCTCATGCTGACGCCCGATCGCAAACTCGCGCAGGCCGATACGGCCGTGGTGCGTGCGAACCTCGTGACGCGCGGATTCCACATGCAATTCCCACCCGAACCGCTTCCATCGCAACCGCCGGATGACGTCGATGGCGATGCCTGAACGTCCGGCACGTCAGCCCTTGCGCGCGACACTGGCGTTGCTCGCAGGCATCGCGCTGTCGTTGTTGCCGTTGCTGCCGGCGCTGGCGAACCTGACGGTTGCATGGCTCGGGCCGTGGCTCGCGCAGCCGTTGTTCGCGCTGGCAGCGGCGTGGTGGCTGGGCAGTCGCCCGGCCGGCGAGGAAGCCGGTCGTTGGTTTCCCGATGCTGTCGCGCTCGCCCTGCTGTGGGGCGCTGCATGGTTGCTCGCCGTGGTCGCATTGTTGTTGCCATTGCCGCTGCTGCTGCGCACCGGCACGCTCAATGCTGCACTTGGCACCAGCGCGTCCGCGGGTCTTGTATTGATCGTGCTGTGGCGGCATTGGCCGGTGTTCGCGCGCGCCGAGCGCCAAGGCGGCGGCCTGGCCGCGATGCAGGAAGCGGCAAGCGGCGACGGCGAGGTCGCGACATTCAACGGCTTGCTGATCGCGCTCGCGGTCGCCAGCGTGCTGGCGCTTGTGCTGTGTGCGGGCTGGAACGGGATTGCCGATGCGCAGTTGCGCATCGCGCTGTTGATCACGCAGGTGGTCGTCGCGCCGTTGATGCATCTGGCGATCCAGCGCCTCGGCCGCACACTGCCGCGCGTCGCGCATACGGAAGCAGAATCCGCGCGCAGCACCAGCGACATCGCACCAGCGCAATTCGTGTTCGACGACATCGGCGATCCGAACCTTCGCATCTATGCCGCCGCACGCGCAGGACGCGCCGACGAAGCGGTGGCCGCACTCGCTCACGGCGCCGACCCCAGGCGTCTGCCCGATGCGGACGACCGCGACCAACGCAGCCTGCCGGTGCTCGCGGCGGTGATCGGCGATGCATCGCTGCTGCGCCAACTCATCGCGCGCGGCGTTGATCTCAACCTCATGCATGCAGGGCTCACACCGCTGCTTGCCGCCACCCGCGACAGTTGGCACGGCCGCGTCGAAGCGGTAACGATTCTCCTAGCTAACGGCGCGGACGCGCGGTTTGCCGATGGCGACGGCAACACGCCGCTGCATCATGCTGCGCGCAGTTCCGATCCCGGCGTCGCTGCGCGATTGCTCGATGCAAATGCGCTGATCGACGCACTCAATGGCGAAGGCTTCAGCCCGCTCGGCGTGGCCTGCGAGGCCGGCAACTGGCGGCTTGCGCGCTTCCTGCTCGATCGCGGCGCGCGCAGCGAACACGTCAATGGCCAGCCTGCCCTGCTCGCCGCCGCAGCGGGCGACGACGACTCGGCCGGCGTGCAATTGCTGCTCAAGAACAAGGCGCGCGTCGATGCGCGCGGCACCGACGAACAGACTGCATTGATGCTGGCCTGCGACGCGAACAATCCGGATATTGTCGGCGTGTTGCTGGATGCGGGCGCGGCGGTGGATGCGCGCGATGCTGCTGGCATGACCGCGTTGATGCATGCCGCGCGTGCGGGCAGCGAATCGGTGCTCGCGCGTTTGGCGAAAGCCCGGCCTGAGCCGGCGCTGGTCGATAACGACGGTCGCAATGCGCTTGCGATCGCCTGCGCGTCGGCAGACGCCGAGCCGTCGCTGGTGCGCGCATTGATCGGCATGGGCGTGGATCCGCAACTCGCCAGTCACGATGGCCGCCGCGCATTCGATCACGCGCTCGCCGCAGGTCGCTGGCGACTGGTCGCCGAGCTTGATCCGAATCATCCCCTGCCGGAAAGTGTTGCCGAAGACCTCGCCGCCGGCCCGAGCGAACGCAGCCCCGCCGAACTGTTACGCGATGCGCTTGTTGCGCGCCAGTTTGAGCGCGCCGAAGCACTCCTGAAGTTTGGCGATGCGGCGGCGCTGAGCACCGCGCAATTGCAGGAATTCGCACTGGAAGCCGACCTCGACGTGTTCGACTGGCTGCTCGCACACGGCGCCGATGCCGAAGCGCGCGTTGCCAATGCCGACTGTGCGTTGTTCGCGCTGCTCGATCAGGGTGCTCGCGCGACTGGCGCATTGCAGCGGTTGCTCGATCGCGCGGTGCCGCCGACCGGCGCTGGCGGACTCGCACGCTACTTGCAGGCGTGCGCGCAAGACGATGCGAGTTCGCGCGCACAGGAACAACTGGCGCTGACTATGCTCGAACGCGGCGCCGATCCGTTCGCATCCACCACCGGCGCGCCGCCGCTGCATCTTGCGGTGCGCCTGGGTTGGCAGCGTCTGGCCCAGCTCCTGCTCGGATCCGGTTGCGCGCCCGATGCGCGGAATGCACGCGGCATCACC